>JAWABL010000001.1:0-122117 GCA_038884615.1 Candidatus Woesearchaeota archaeon
CTGTCTGCCATAAAACGTAAGTTCTGCGCTAGCGTAAGCTCAGTAAATCTCAAAGCACAAAAAGCCGAAATGTATTGTCGGGCTATCGCACACAACATTTCAGCCAGCCTTTACGACTTTTTGAACGCAGCCCGTCTAAACCGAAAACTATATATATCTTAGTGTTTCAGTAAAAGTTCAATAAAAGCCAGGTGTTCCCATTATGAAGAGACATTTACTTTTATCGTTTTTGTCTATTGTGCTTGCAGTAAATCTTATTGCAATTAAAGCAGTTTTAGCACAATCTAATCCTTCAATAGAGTCAACAGATGATTTTTTAATCGAAATAGATACTTTGCAAGGAAGTTTATTTTCTACAGTTCCAGAGGAGCCTGCTAAGTATGACCTTTATATCACAAACAATCTTAATTTTACAGATTATTATAGAATTATCTTTACCGATGACCCTAGATGGAGCTTTGAAGTACGGCCTGATTCAAGGATGATAAAATTTCCAGTTGAGGGAAAAACAAAAGTGCCTACACGAGTTCTTGTGAAGCCGACAACACCTCGGATTAATTATGGGCAGTATAATCTTTTGGTTACTATTATATCTGAGACTAATAAAGTAACAAAAAATGTTGGGCTTCAAGTGTTTGTTAAGGATCCTACAAGCATATTCGATAGAAGTTACCTTCCCGTTGTAACTTTTATTGTAGATGCGCCTACAAAAATAGACCCACGAGAAGCCTCAATAATGACGATATCCCTGGAAAACAGAAATCCTCTTAATATAACTGATATGGTTATTCAGGTTGATAGCAGGTTAAATGACCTAAATGATGAAGTCAGGAAGGAGGTAAAACTTGGTCCATTAGAAAAGAAAAAGCTAACCTTTACTTTGGGGTATAATCCAAGGCAGTCTCCTACCACAGATATAATAACCATTAATGCATCTATTCCCTCAAAAAACAAGCAGTACGACCCAATAACAAAATCAATTGAAATTGTTGCATATTCTTCACTTGTAACAGACTCAAATGTTAAAGAAGGTTTTTTGAAGCGGGAGGAAAGAATAACTTATTTTAACGATGGTAATGTTCCAAGAAAGGATGTGTTAAAACTCCGGACAAGCCTGATTGAACAGATGTTTTCATCTTCAACCCCAAAGGCCACAAACATAAAAGAGCAGGGTACTAGGTACTTTGTATGGGAAATTGAGCTTGGGCCTGAGGAGTCAAAACAGGTGGTCATCGTTCAGAATTACAGACCAATTTTTGTGTTTTTTATACTTGTTTTAGTTATGGTCTTTATATATTACTACTTTAGAAGTCCTGTTGTAGTAAGAAAGACCTCACGAAACATAAAACCATCAAAAGCGCTTTTAGAAGAAGGATTTTCAGATGTGAAAATAATTCTCCATGTAAAAAACCGCACAAATAAGGTTATAGACGAGGTTACTTTGATAGACCGCCTCCCAAACATAATTGATCCGGAAAAGGAATTTACATCAGGGACTCTTCAGCCTACAAGGGTAATAAAGCATCAGAAGAACGGAGTGGTTATAAAATGGGAAATTGGAAGCCTAGAGCCTTTTGAAGAGAGAATTATTACCTATGATGTTGTAAGTAAATTAAAAATCATTGGGCCGTTTATAATGCCCTCTGCAAGCGTTAGATACAAAAACCGCTTTAATAGATATTCAAGAGTGTACTCTAATAAGCTCACGATTGGGGGTATATTAAAGGAAGATTAGCAATAAAAAAGTGTTTGAGCGCACTTTAACGATTTAACTTGATAATTACTAATTAATTACTAATAAATGTCCACAACAAAACAAAAAATAGGAAGATATAATGGGTAGTAATTCTTTTCGTACTCTAAGTGATATAGGTTTTTCAGGAAAGAGTGTTCTTATTAGAGTGGATTTTAATGTTCCCCTAAAAAACGGTAAGATTATTGATGACATGAGGATACGGCAAGCACTGCCTACTATTTTGTATGTTTTTAAGCGAGCTAAAAGGATAATTCTGATATCGCATCTTGGTAGGCCAGATGGAAAAAAAAACAAGGAGTTTTCATTGCTTCCTGTAAGCGAGCAATTAAGCAGATTGCTTGATATGCCTGTAGGTTTTGTCGAAGACTGCCTGTCCGAAAACATTCCAGATACAAAAATAGTTATGCTTGAAAACTTAAGATTTTATCCTGAGGAAGAGGCAAATGACCCTGAGTTTGCAAAAAAGCTGGCAACATACGGAGATGTTTTTGTTAATGACGCTTTTGGCGCATCGCACAGAGCACATGCAAGCGTGGTTGCAATAACAGAGTTTCTTCCGGCGTGTGCAGGGCTTCTTCTTGAGAAGGAGATTGCAATGCTGAAAGGCGCGGTTGAAAATCCTAAAAGGCCGTTTGTGGCTATATTAGGTGGGGCAAAAGTAAGTGACAAGCTTCCTGTTATAAATAACCTGATTGAGAAGGTAGATAAGCTGTTATTGGGTGGGGCGATGATATTTACTTTCTACAAAGCGCAAGGAATTAATGTTGGAAAAAGCCTTTATGAAGAAGATTGTATTCCGATTGCGAGAAAACTTCTTGCTAGCTCTAAGATAGTGCTTCCAGTGGACATAGTTTCTGCTGCTGCGAAAGATGAAACCTCTCCAAGCGAGACGACCAGCCCTGATAATATAAGGCAGGATTATTACGGTCTTGATATTGGACCTAAGAGCATAGAGCTTTTTAAAAAGCATCTCTCAAATGCAGCAACAGTCTTATGGAATGGCCCTCTTGGGATGTTTGAAATAAGGAGATTTGCAAAAGGGACGAATGAAATCGCGATTTGTCTTAGCAAGCTAAAAGCAGTTGTTATAATAGGTGGTGGAGATAGCGCAGCTGCCATTGGAAATCTTGGCTTAACAGATAAGATTTCTCATGTTTCAACAGGAGGCGGAGCGAGCCTTGAGTTATTAGAAGGAAAAGTACTTCCAGCAATAAAGGCATTGCAGGAAAACCGCTCTAAATTTGTCTAGACTTAGACAGTTTTGATAAGAAAATGGGACTTATTTATTGTAATTCTGTTATTGCAAATATGCTTTACTTCGCAATTGGCCTTCTAAAATATAAACCTAATTCAAAATGCTACTCAATTTTAGACTAATATTAAGCTGACGTAATCTCTTTTGTAACTACCGAAAAGTTTATAAAAACCCCCGAGTTACCTTTTCAAAATAGATTTGGGGGTGGCATAATTGCAGCAAGATGAGCTATTGCGTGATGCTTTTGCAAGGATAAAATCGGATATAAATTCTCTCAGCCAGCGGATTGAAGCTGCGAACGATAATATTCAAAGTCTAAGAAACGATATAAATGATGCAAGGCGCGATGCTGCCTCAAAAGATATGGTAACACAGCTTGATAGGCTGATTCTTCAGCTTCAAAAGAGTGTATATAATAAAAACGTAGTAGATAAGCATCTTTTTAGAATAAATGAAAGAATTGATAGGCTAAGCGCAATAGTGGACAAACGCGAAAAAGCGATGGGAGAAATTAAGGAGATTAAAATACTTAGACATAAGATAGAGGACTTAAGAGAGAAACATGTTCCGAGAAAAGAGCTAAAAGAATTATTTAACAAAATAAATGAGGACTTTCTTTTTCTAGATAAGCGGCTTACTGAAATTGAAGAGCAAAGCTTTTATGTTGATGATGTTGAAAAAACTTTTGCAAGCAAAGAAGAGATGGAGGATGCAGTTTCATCGGTTGCAAAAGACATAAAGACAAAATTCAAGGACCTTAATCAAAGCATTCAAAAACTCAGGGAAGAAGTCATGGATGTTTCTGACAGGGCATCAAAGATTGACCCAGAAAGAATTGAGCGCATTGAAACTGAAATTTTGAATATTAAGGGAACAATGGTTCTAAGGGAAGACCTACAAAAAATTAGTGAGCGGCTGAATGACATGAGCAAGACCCTTCTGTTTGAGGATAAAAAATTGCGGGAAGAAATGGCAAAAAAAATGCAAGAAACCTTAAAAAAGCTTGAGTCTTACGAGGGTTCAATAAGAAAGCTCAGCCGAGATACAGATAGTCTGTTTAAGATGAGCGAAAATATTGCTACAAATGAGCAAATTAAGACCATCAGAAAAGAGATAAAACTAATGGTTGATGCAATTGGTCGCATACAAAAAAACCAAAAAAAAGTCTGAAATAAACCCTATAAAATCCTATAAAAGACAACCTATTAATAATATTATAACAACCTATTATAGTAGATTATATTATTGATTATATTATTGTCCACTATAAAATTCATATTAAGAATTCATTCAAAGATTACCTTCTTGCCTATAAATGCACTAATCTTCTCACGAAGCCTTTCCTTTTCAAGCTGAAGATTTATTTTTTCGCTGCTCCTTTTTAGTTCTTCAATTTCCCTATTTATCCTCTCAATTTTTTGGAGCATATGGTTTAACTTATAATCTGCGTCTGTATAATCCTGCATTGCCGGATTTGCAATTATCTTCTCCTCAACATCATGCAGCTCAGACGCTAGGGCTCTGTTTTTTTCTGCCATTTCACCTAAGTTCTTAAGTTTTGTAAGTGCTGTTTTTGCGCGTTCAATCCTTTTTTCTGAGAGGTTGATTCTTTCACTTTCAATTATATCATCTAAGACTTCTCCGAATGAGGCAATCTCAAGGTTTTTGTCTTCGCAAAACGCCTTATATGGTTCAGCTAAATAAAGTTCAATAATATCTGCAGAGCTGTTTTTGTTTAAATGCCTCAGCAAGGGCTCAATTCCTTGGATAATCGTATTTATCTCTTCTTTGAGGCTTAGAATCTCCTTTGTTATCTCATTCTTTCTGTTGATTAGCTGGCTATATGCAGAATACGCATCGGCCTTTGTTATTTTCTCAAGCTCTTCTTCTATTCTTTTAGTGGCAGACTCTTCATCCGCAAGCTCTTTTTTGAGTTGTGCTTCCTCGGCAAGAAGGCTGCGTTTCATGCGTGCTTTTTCATTGTAGTTCTCTATACTCTTTCTAATCTCTAGTATCTTATGATAAGCTGATTTTTGAACGGCTTCTTTTGCAGAGTTTATCTGCTCCTCAAGGTTTTTTATTCTTAATGCTATCTCTCTAGACTCATGAGCAAAAAACTCTTGAAGAACATAGTAGCTTTTTGTTGTGCTTTGATTTAATAGCATAATCTTTTCTTGGAATTCCTTATGAAATTCATCTATGTCCTCTATTTTCAACTCTCTGTTAACAGAAATTAGAAAGTCGCGTGTCCTCTTTATATATGTTTTTCTGTTTCCCTCCATAAGCTGTTTTGCCCTTTCGGCTATTTCCTGGTTCTTTAGGTTTGCGTTCTCAAGCGCATCAAGCATTCTATTTGTTTCATTAATCAGTGATTTATATTTAGAAGTCAGTGGATTTAGTAAGGAAGAAATCTTTTCAATCTCTTCCATGGCTATCTTGTCAAACCATTGCCCTAGCTCTGTAAATTTGATATATACTATCTCCTCTGGCCGTGCAAACAACCCCTTTAGGAACCTTAGCATTGTCAAACAAACTTTAAAAATGTATAAAAATATTGCGAAACCTTATAAACATAAATGTAAATTCATACCTGTATGAATAAAAGGCAGAGGATGAAAAAGGAGCATAAAAAGCTTGCCTTGGAAGGTATCAAGCACTTATTTACTCTTGCAAAAAATGCGAACCCACAAATTTCAAGGAGATATGTTTTTCTAGCTAGACGCATTTCTATGAAACATAAAGTGAAACTTCCTGAGGCGTACAGGAAAAGCTATTGTAGGCGATGCAACAGTTATCTGCTGCCTGGAAAAAATTGCAGGATAAGGATAAATAATAAGATTATAACTATCAAATGCTTTCATTGTGGAAGGATTATAAGAGCCAGTACTTACAGAAAAATATTAAAACCTCCTAAATAGTGAATAATAAAAATTTAATCGTTAATAAAAATAATAGGATATATACCCTAAGGTGGATAATATCGCAAGACTCGTTAAACTTTTGGCAAGAGAGGTGCTCGATTCAAGGGGGAATCCTACTCTTGAGGTTGAAGCATTTTCAGCAAAATATAGGGCAAGCGCAATAGTGCCAAGTGGGACATCAACTGGCAAGTATGAAGCTATAGAACTTCGTGACGGAAAAAAACGGTATTTCGGAAAGGGCGTGCAGTGTGCAGTTGAAAATGTTGCATTAATCTCTCGCCGTCTTAAGGGCATGCAGATTGACCAGGAGAGAATAGACCATGCCTTACTCTCTTTAGACGGAACAGAAAACAAATCTCGGCTTGGGGCAAATGCCATACTTGGTGTTAGCATGGCTGTTGCAAGACTTTGTGCCTTGGAGAATCATATCCCCTTGTACGAATATATATCAAAAATAAGCAATTCAAAACCACTCATGCCGCTGCCGTTTGCAAATGTTATCAATGGAGGCAAGCATGCAGGAACAAGGCTTAAAATGCAGGAGTTTATTATATGCCCTATTGGTGCAAAAAGATTCTCGCACGCAGCGGAGATGGTTTCAGAGACATATCACCTGCTTAAAGAGGTAATTAAAAAAAGATACGGAGTCCAGTATACCAATGTTGGAGATGAAGGCGGATTTGTAATCCCCGTTGAGAAAGCAGAAGAAGCGCTTTTTGTTCTAGAGGCCTCAATTGAGCAAGCGGGCTATAAAAAGGAGATTAGAATTGCCTTGGATGCTGCAGCATCTGAGTTTTACAACCAGAATGGTCTGTATCTTTTGCACAGGCAGTTTACATCAGAGCAGCTCATTGAGTACTATCTTGACCTCGTTAAATCATACAAGATTATTTCTTTTGAAGACCCTTTTGATCAAGATGACTTTACATCATATAATGCTTTCACAAAAAAATCAAAGATACAAGTCGTGGGCGATGATTTGCTTGTAACAAATCCGAGTCGAATAAGCATCGCGGTGCAAAAGCGATTATGCAATGCACTTCTTCTTAAAGTGAACCAGATTGGAACTTTAACCGAGGCTGTTAAAGCAGCAGGAATTGCAAAAAAAGCAGGCTGGAAGGTTATGGTAAGCCACAGAAGCGGAGAGACCGAAGACGCGTTTATATCGGATCTTGCAGTTGGTCTTGGCTGCGGGCAGATAAAGCTTGGCGCGCCTTGTAGGGGGGAGAGAACTGCAAAGTACAATCAGCTTTTGCGGATTGAGGAGTTTTCAAACGCCAGGCTTATTGGATTACAAAGAGTATTACAAAAGCCTTAAAATAAATCGCAGTCCCAATAATAAAAGGTTAATAACAAAAAACTTTATAAAAGAACTATAAAAATCGATGTTCTATGATTAAATACAGACTACAAAGAGCAACAATTAAAGACGCAAAAAAAATAAAATGGCTTATTGATGTCCATGCCTCACGGCAGCTTTTGCTTCCTAGATCACTACATGACATTTTTGAGAACTTGCGCGACTTCTATATTGTGAGAAAGAATGGAGATGTTGTTGGTTGCTGTTCCCTTCATATTGTATGGGATGACCTTGCAGAGGTAAGGAGTCTTGCAATCGATTCAAAATACCAAGCAAAGGGCATTGGAACTGCGCTTGTTAAAAAATGCCTTGCCGATGCGAAAAAGCTTGGAATACAAAAAGTGTTCTGTTTGACTTATGTACCGCTTTTCTTTAGCAAACTTGGATTTAAAGAGGTTCCAAAGTCTGAGCTTCCTCAGAAGGTGTGGGGCGACTGCATAAAATGCAGCAAATTTCCCGACTGCAATGAAGTACCGATGATGATTATGTTGTAGTTTCCTAGCTTCTTGTTCTGCAAAAATTCTGCACCTATACTTCAAGAACCTCGGTCGGCCTTGCGTTAGGCTGTTTGGAAAAATTTTATATACTTAATAAATAGGAGTCTGAAGATGGCTTAAGTTGGTTAAAAAAGTTGAACTCTAAGCTTTAAATGTTTGTTTAGCTTTAAAATTTAGTTTTTAAAAATTGAATAAATAAAGAATAAAAATAAATCAAGGAGGGGCTGTTAGAGGTGTTAAAGATAAATAAAGAGGGGATAAAAAATGGGCGGCAAACTGAGATTCATGTTAAAAACCATCTTTAACAATCTGCAGTTATCTATGAAACTACAAACAAGATGATTATGAGGTGACAGCGGATTTCACTTATTAATCATTAATACTTAATAATTAATACTTACTTACTGATAATTAATATGATTAATAGAAAATGAACTTAAAGATTATAGTTGGGGCTGGTATAGCAATTCTTATTCTGTTTGCAACCTTTTTTTTCCCAAGACAGTTGTATGCCATTGAGGGTACAAGCCTAAAAACCTGCAATTGTTTGTATTTCAAGACTAAAAACCTGTGTTTCGGGCCTCTTTCTAATTGCACAATAGTTTCTATGCAGCAGCAGGCCGCGGTGGATGAAAAGGCAGGCACATTGGCAGGCATCGATTTAATACTTTTAATAGACAAGAGCTCTTCCATGATGGGCGAAAGGCTTTTTGAGGCAAAGCACGCCGCAGAGATGCTTGTTGATGAGATGTCTGACACAGATCGCATGTCCATAATAGCATTTGACAACAAAAGCAATGTTATCCAAGGGTTTACATCAAATAAGGCTATTCTGAAGGATAAAATAAGCGGTATTACTCCTGGTAAGTCAACTGAGTATATACCTCCACTAACAGACGCATTTTTTGCAGTTGCGTCTCTAGACAAATCAAGGCCGGCTAAAATTATCTTTTTGAGCGACGGCGAGCCAAAAGACGCCACAGAAGAGTCAGTAATCTACGAGAAAGTCACAGAAGTTTTGGAGCAGGGAGCGTGCTTTTACTCAGTAGGTCATCATATTCAAGAGGGGCATGCAGAAACAATTTTGAAAAATATGGGTCTTCTGTCAAAGCACCGGAATGGCTGCGGGGGGTATTATAGCACATTCGAAAACAGAGACTCACTTGGTGAGATCTTTCAGAGAGTATACAACGATACTTCAAGCCTATCTCTTAGGATAGACATTAATAGCCCTTCACGCAAGGTGTATAATGAAAGCCGTATTAGAGTAAACTTTTCTACAAACATAGATTCGTTTTGTAGATACAGTCTAAATCTCGGCGACGAAATTGAAATTGAATCGCATGATTTCATGATTTCCGCACAATCAGGTAGAAATATCCTTACAATAAAATGCGAGCGGTTTCTTGGAAAATATGAAGCGCAGGAAAACAGCATAGATTTTTTTGTTGATTTTAAACCACAACTTATTCCAGATGTAGAAACAAAGAAAAAGATTGTCATGCCAGATGACAAGGATATTAAAAAACTGATGGAGTTTATTATTTCAGAAGAAAAGTTCAAGATTGTCGGCCAGGCCACCCCAAAAGGAGACTTATTTGAGGTCGCTTATGTAGTGAGAAATACAAAACCAATTAATCTTAAAAACGCTAAGGTAAGACAGTATTTTAAAATTAGTTTTGAGGACCTGCCCGAGTTTCAAAGTGACCACTCTTTTTCAATCGTTCAGGAGTCTCCGTTGATTCTTGAATTTCATTTTCCTGAGGTAAAACCAGATGAAATAATTGCATTTAGCTACAGCTTTAAGCTGCCTCGGCGCTCATTTGATATTAATTCGGTAAGAACAGAGGTTGTTTTTGATAAACCAAGTAGCGAAGACATTGAATACCTTATAGATAAAGCAAAGTCGTCACGCAATGCTGTAGAGGTTAAACGGGAAGTTTCATATCAAGACGGAAAAACCTCTGTTAATTTAGGCGTTACTCCAAAAGAAAGTCTTGGCAAGACACAAATAATACTTAGCATACCTAAGTGCATGGCGTTAAGACTTAACAAGCTGTACTTTCATAACACTAATTTTAGGGTCATTTCTGACGACCCGATTGTGCTCTGGAATTTTGACTCACTTATAGAGGATACAAAAATTGTATTTGAGGCGGACGGAATTGCCCATGAGGATTGTATTGACGAGTTAACTCTTCTGCCCATCTCTGAAACCGTAACTAAGACAGAAAGTGGTAAAGATGACTCCAGAATTTGGATGACTTTGCTACCATTCATACTAACCCCCATATTGATAGTCATATATATTATTGACAAAGTTTATCTTGAAAGCAAGTACAGAAAAACAAGTGCAGGAAGCAAGATTGTTATATTGTTTTTATTTTTTGGAGTTTTGTTTTTTCTTCTTTACCCAAAGAATGTTCATAATGAAGGTCAAGTCTGCAGTTGCTATGGCATCAAAACACCTGACAAATGTTATGGTTTTGTCACATCCTGCCAGGCCTCAGCATACTTAAAAGAAAGTATACATTCCTATTGTGATATGTCATGTAGCGATTTTACACGGATTTTATATAAAACTGATGGAGAAAAAGATGGGTCTGGTAGCACAAAGGTTAATGATATCACCTTAATTCTTGACCGCTCAAAATCCATGGAGAAGGACAAGATGGCACAGGCGAAGATGGCGCTTGGCTTACTCATAAGGCAGATTAGAGAGGGGGACCGTATATCGCTTATACAATTCGACAACAATTCAGAGGTTGTCAGTCAATTTACAGCCGACAAAGAAAAAATAATAAATGATATAAATAAAATAACCCTCGGGGAAGGAACATCATATGTGCCTGCACTAGACACTGCATATTACAATAATTTATTCTATGCTGACAAGGATGCAAAGCAGATAATAATCTTTGTAAGTGACGGCGAGCCGTTTGATCAAGGCAGACCCGATAGCATTTACAGGGCAGTTTCGCTTCTTGCAAGTACGGGCGTTTGCATAAATACAATCGGATTTGGACAGGATATTCGTGCGGGAAGCACAGCAGAGTCTATCCTTTCTAGAATGGCTGAAATATCATTCAATCTTACAGGATGCGGAAAGTACTACTATTCCCCTAAGGACATTGGTGTGCTTACAGAAAGTTTTGAACAGGCATACCTAGAATCAAAAGCAGAGAAGGAACCTATAGAGCTTGTTGCCAATCTGAATAGCTATAAATTAACAAGCAAAGAAGCTTTGTTTCTGGATGTTATGCCACTTAATTTTTCTGTACCATCTATCTGCAATAATCCGCTAAGCATATCTCTACGGTCTGTAAAAGGAGGGCTAACCACTCGCTATACTCTTGACTATGACGCGCAATCCAACAGGTACCAACTGAGACTTTTAGGTCTAGAGCCAGGTACATACAATTTGCTACTTGATGCCCTCCCGAATGTGCACGAAAGTAACTGCAGTATCAAAGTAACAAAAGAGCTGGGTATGCTTGAAATAGAGCCATCTACCGACTTTCATGCTTGCCAAGCAGAAGACTGCGAGATAATATCAACATACCTGTCAGCTGACACCAAAAACAAAATTGTTGAGGTTTATATCACTGATTTTGAGTTTATTCCAAAAGACCTTAACATAAGCCCAGGAACAACCGTTGTTTGGAAAAATATTGGTAGGCAAAATCATAGTGTCACCAGCGCAGTGAGCAATAGCGGTTTATTTTTTTCAAGTGGGGTTATAGAGCCCGGCGGGTCTTTTAATTTCACATTTGATGTGGGTGGAAACTACTTGTATTATGACAATTTTTCAGGGTTTCGTGGGATAATGCTTGACAAAGAGGCGTGGTTTGAGCCAGGGTTTCTTTTTCCATATAATGAAACTGTAGACATAACTCTTCTAATAGACCATTCTGAAAGCATGGTTGGAGACAAGCTTGAAGCTGTAAAAAATGCCACAAAACGGCTTATTTCATTTATGAGTCCTCTAGACAGAATATCAATAATAAGTTTTAGCGATTCTGCAATTGTCCTGAATGAATTTACCGATCAGTCACCAATCATATTAAGCCAGATTGATAGAATTGTATCTATTGGTTCAACACGCTACATACCAGCATTGAGAAAGGCGGCCCAGGGCTATGAGAATACTAATAGCACCAATAAGGTAGTAATCCTATTTAGCGATGGTGAGCCATGGGATGAAGGCGCGCCAGACTCTATTTACCAAGAGATAAGAAACATGGTTGAAGATGGGATATGTGTCTTTGCGGTTGGTTATGGTGATGAAATTTATCCTGGCTCACGCGGCGAGCAGATACTTAAACATATAGTTGAAATCTCAAGAAGCAGCACAAAATGCGGGAGATATCTTTACAGTCAGTCAAACGAAACAAGTATATCTAAAATATTTGGGAGCATTTATAACGAAGCAAGATTTAAGGTTAAGGGGCTTGAAGTTTATCCGCGGCTTAGCAGAAGTGTGGTATCTGAAAATGAAAGCATTATACTCACTGCAAAAATAAAGTCTTCATTCAATGAAAACTTTCTTCCGGGTTCATCAAGCAATGGATTGTGCAGTCCTCCTGCAAATGTAATCGCCTTGTTCCGTGAGGAAGAAAGAGGGATTATTCTTACTAAAAATATGGATTATGTTGGTGAGAGTACTGGCTACATCGCGGAAGTCTCAGGTCTTGGTGCTGGAAAATATACTATTGATTTTTTGGCAAATAGTGCTGCATACGGCGGCAAGGAGTGTGGTTTTGAAGGTGCTGCCAGATTGGAATTGGTGGTTCTTCCGAGTAAAAGGATAGAAATAGACTATGGATTCTTAGGACTTGTATCAGTATCATGCCTCTTCTTTATATACCTAATTTTTAGAAAATCAGGCAACAAGCCGGTGGAGGATGAGGGTAGGGTGGGGCTGGACAATGAGTCTGATGATAATGATAAGACTTTATAATAAAAGTATTAAAAAAGAGAATAATAGCAAGGCTAAAAACAGGAAGAAAATATTTAAGTTTCATAAAATTTAACCTTCTTATGAGAATAAATGATATTAAATCTTTAATACATCCAAAACTTTTTCAGGCACTTGCAACTGAAATATCAGAGCTGAGGCCAGCCCAAGAGAAGGCAATAAAAAAAGGATTGACATCTGGAAATAATCTTCTCGTATGCACCCCAACTGCCTCAGGTAAAACATTAATAGGAGAAATAGCAGCAATGCAGTCTGTGTACAATGGAAAAAAAGCAGTGTACATAGTTCCATTAAAGGCGCTTGCGGCTGAAAAATACAAAGATTTTTCAACAAGGTATAAAGATGCAAAAGTAGCATTAAGCATTGGAGATATAGACAAGAACGAATCATACCTATCAGAATTTGATTTGATAGTTATAACAAGTGAGAAGCTGGACTCATTGATAAGACACCAAGCTCATTGGTTACAGCATGTTGGTGCAATAGTGGTTGATGAAATACATCTAATCAATGATCCTAACAGAGGACCAACTCTTGAAATTCTTATTACTCTTCTGAGAAGACTGCTTCCAAATGCGCAACTTATTGCATTATCTGCAACAATAGGTAACTCAAAGGAGCTTGCCGAATGGCTTAATGCAGATTTAGTTGTTGATGATTGGCGTCCAGTTGAGCTTAAAAAGGGAATATATAATGATGGAAAAATAGAGTTTTATTAATTAATTTATTAATAAAAATAAGAATTAATAACTTGCTCATATTTTTTCATATAAAATCTATTAAAGTAAAGAAATAATCTATTAACATAGTCTTTTTCATTAACATAATCTTCTTTTTGGTTGCATGCCTTAAAACACGCAAGTGAAATTCTTATACCACCTTTACACGGCCTTGTAAACAGCGGATAAATCTTCCTCTGAAGGTGCTTTACTATAAATTTTTTCTGCAGCTTGCGCCATTATGCTTCTCTTTTTAACACTACTGGCCATATCCTGCAAGTATCTTAGGTCTTTTGTGATTGCAGCGACGGAAAAATGCGGACTGAAATCATTCTTAAGAATCTTATCCTTTTTGGCAGATAGCACCATTGAGTTTCCTGCTCCTCTTGTAAGAATCTCTATGACCCTCTGTTTTTGAATTCCGCAAGCTTCACCAATAGACACAGCTTCTGCTATTGTAGCCATAAAAACTCCAAGGCATAGGTTATTTACAAGCTTCATTTTTGTTGCAAGTCCAGGTTCTTCAAGATAAAATATATTGTTTCCGAGATTTTCTAAGATGTGCTTTGCTTCTTCAAACGCCTCTTTCTCTCCGCTTACAAGTATAGTAAGTATGCCCTGCGACGCGGGTATTACGCTCCCAAGAACAGGAGACTCAAGGTAAGATGCCCCTCTTTTTCTTACTTCCTCGTGAAATTTAAGAACCTCGGCAAAATGGTTGGTTGTTGTGTCAATCACAATTTTTCCTCTGCAAAGTGAATTGCAAACTCCGTCATGTGCTAATAGGACATCCTCAACAGCCTTGCTGTCAAAAACATTAATTATTATAATATCACATTTTTTGCCTAGCTCCATCGGGCTTTTTGCAACCTCTGCCTTTAGCCCTTGAGTTTTTGAAATGGTTCTGTTCCAGACGACAAGAGAGAAACCCCTATCAATTAAGCGCATAGCTAGCGTTTTACCCATTGCACCAAGACCAATGACACCTATCTTCATATTATTTTTTGGAATACTATATGTCTTTTTAAATTTATTTTAAATGAAGTTTCATAGTTCCTATCTCTTTTGGCTCCTCTATAATAATCACTTCTCTCTATTAACAATATACTCTGCAAGCTGTTTTAGAAAAACAACTTCACTCTTGTCAAGCTCGGTCTTATCAAGCGCAGCAACAGCCTGTTTGCAAAGTTTTCTAGAAATCTTCTGCGAGTATTCAAGCGAGCCTGTTCTTATTACAATATCTTTTATCCTTTCAAGTTCGTACTCTTTAAGCCAGCCTCTGCCAAGCGCATTTAAGATTTCTTTCTTCTCCCCTCTCGTTGCATTTTCAATTGCTTTCAGTGTTAATAGTGTAATCTTTCCTTCCCTAAAATCAGATCCTGCTGGTTTCCCAATTTTCAAAGCGTCCCCAAAAAGCCCAATTATATCGTCCTGTATCTGAAAAGCCATTCCAAAAGGTATTGCATAGTTTCTTAATACACTTTTTTGTAATGGTGTTGCATCTGCGAGCACCGCACCAATTAACAATGGTGCATAAGCCGTGTATATTGCAGTCTTCATTTTATGAATCTTTTTAATGCTTTTAATACTAATCTCTATATTATTAATATTTATATTAGATGCGGAATTGATGTCAAGTATCTGTCCAAAGCATGTGTCAACAACAGTGCTATTAAAAATCTCTGCAGCCGCAAGCCTCTGTTCTGCTGGAAAACTGCTTTTTAGAAGTGCATCGCATCCAAGAATTGCAGCAATGTCGCCGGCAAGCATTCCCATACTCCTGCCATAGTGCTCTTTGTCTGCATGCAGCACATGCAGCCCAGTTGCATGGCTAAGTACCTCCTTTTTTTCGCCATTCTTTTTTTCTTCTAGAAGTTTAGATAATTGTATATGAAGCGCCGGACCGCCTCGCCTTATGTCATCTTTATCGATTATATCATCATGTATAAGAAGGAAGGACTCCATAAGCTCGACTGCAACTGAAGCTTCTATAATCGCCTTTTCGTTCTGTCCGCCACACGCCTTATAGCCGGAGATAACAAGCATCGGTCTGATACGCTTTCCGCCTCTTAAAGTAAATTCTCTTAAAGATTCTATAACCTCTTCAACTTCTTCTGATACATTTCTACTTTTTCTGATTTTTTCTTTAAGATATTTCTCAAGTTGCGTGTTTATTTTTTTTCTGTAAGACTCAAATGTTTTTTCAAATTCGTTCATCCTTTTAGGCATCTTTGTCACTTATTTATATCTCTTGTTGACTTATTTTATCTCGCTTTAAATTAATCTGTCTTATTTTATCTCAAATAAGAAAGACGGTCATTTAAAAGGATTGCTTAATTCCACAACCTTATTTCCTTGTTCGGCAAATATCTGGGCTTGGAATGAGTAAATCTTTATCTCTTTTGTTTCCCACGCATTTGCAGGGAGCATCGCTTTTCTGCATAAATTATTCAAAAACTCGCGTACAGTCCAGTTGTACTCTAAAGCCACTTGGGGAAGAAGCAGCCCAGAGCCGAATTTACTTTTTATTATTAAGCCGTCCCGTCCAATCTTAATGTTTGATAAATACTCCTTTGGTTCATTTACGGATATTAATTTTGGTTTTGTTAGAATTGAGATCTCTATTTGAATCAGAGGCAACTCTTCGCGTGATAATGGAGGGAACCGTGGGTCTTCAAATGCAGCAGCGATTGCTGCCTTCACAATCGCGTCCTCTAGATGGTAAATTGCTTCAGGAAAGCCAATGCAGCCTCTAAGTTCGCCTCTTTTATGAAGCGAGACAAAAACGCCAGATTTTTGTCTAAACCGTTGAGAGGAAATTCTGCTTACTTCCTCACCAGAAAACCTTGAATTTATGGCTCTTCTCGCCAGCTTGACAAGATACTCTCCCTCAGCAGGGGTCATCATTTTAATTTTTATTTTATCTCTTATTTTATCTCTTTTTTGAAAGCTTCAATAAACTTCTCATTAGTCTTAGACAGTCTTTTTACAGCGTCAAGAATTGCGTCTTTTGGTTTTTTCTTTCCATTTGTCTCAACAACAAAAGTTGGAACCCCTTTATCAGGATGCTCCACAAAATAGCCTGCGGCATTAACCGACTCGTCATTATAAAGCTCAGTCTTTAGCGCATTGCATAATGTATGTCCATGCCCTCTTACTTCCATAACAAGCTTGTTTTTTCCTTCTTCCAATATCTTAATCTCCATAAAATTCACCTATAAAGTGAAAAAAATTTGACCCTATTTATAAAGGTAGCGGTTTTAAAACCTTCTGTCTATCTCAACAAGATACTCTTTTACTCGTACCTCTATATTCGCAAGCATAAACTGTTGTATCTTTTCGGTATATATCTCGCTCAGTCTGTTGAACTCATTAATCCTATACTTTGCCTTTCTTTTCTCTACAAGATGCATTGCCCTAAGTCTTTTCAGCTGACGCCTTATGTTTGACTTGGCAGTCCCCACGAGCGAAAGCCCTCTTTCTTTTCTTAATTCAATAACAAGCCGATTTATCTCATCAGAAGAGATTTCAGTTTTTTCTTTTCTTAGCTGAAGAAGCACAAGAAGGATATCAACAATAATGTCTCGTGAATCGCCTGGCTGAAGTAGTCCAAGGCTTAAGCAAAGCTTTCTGACAAGTTCCCTATCTTCCATGCCTTGCGGCTTTTCGTATCTTCTCAGAGTTATCTCCATTAGTGGAGTGTCTCTTATGGAAACTCGCATAGAACTCACTATATTTGCGGAATATTTAAATCTTCTGAAAGCATATAGAAACAGATCTGTCTTTTATCTTTTCTGTTGAAGCTTTTTCAAGACCTAGACAATGTGTCCCTATTGTTATTTCACTTGCACCCACCTTTTCCTTAATCTCGTTCTGCCATCTTAGAAGCATCGCTGCGAGGTCAGCATCGGTGCTTATGCAAAGTTTTATCCTGTCTGTTTTTTTAAGCCCATTTGTTTTTCTGATATTTTGCACCCTTCTCATGGTTTCCCTTGCAAACCCTTCGCTATCAAGGTCAATGTCTCTCTCCCTGTTTATATAGCATACTCCATGGCTGAATTCCGCAATAATATACTCCTGAGGCAGCTCTGTTGTTATGTTGAAATGCTCTTTTCTGAGCTCTATAACCTGCCCATCTACAAGAAGGCTATGCTTTCCCTTTGCGAGGTGTGCAAGCAATGACGCCTCGTTTTCATGAATCAACTTAGCTATGATTTTAGGCACAAGAGTACCAAATTCTGGTCCAAGTGTCTTATAGTCAGGCTTGACTCTTAATTTTGCCTTCTCAAACTTTTCAATAATTTTAAGCTTCCGGATGTTAGTTTCCTGCTTAATGAGGTGCTCTGTTTTTCTGACCGATTCTTCATTATCCTTGTCATGTATGACAAGAAACGCCTCTTTAAGTGGCCATCTAAGTCCAAGAGAAATTTTTTCACGCGCAGAAAGAATAGCTTGGACTATCTCCATAGCAAGTGAGATGTCTTTCTCAAGATCCTGGTCTATAAGATTCTGAGCGTATTTTGGAAATCTACAGAGATGTACGCTTTCTTCTTCAGCGCCGAATTGCAATTTAAGGTTTTGGTATATTTCCTCTGTGATAAACGGCACAATGGGCGCCATGATTTTCAATGTTTCAATAAGAACCTTATAGCAGACATCAAGGACAAGTTGTCTTTCGGAGTGGTTGTTTGAAACCTTCTCGCGCACAAGTTGTACATACACTCTTGAAAGTTCAAGGAACAGCTCTTCGCATACAAGAGGCACCTGAGTTAGGTAATATGCATTATACAACTCTTCTGCCTTCTTTATCGAGCTATGTAGTTTGCTTAGAATATACCTCTCTTCAATTCCGCACTTTTCCATGTCTATTTTTCCTGGCTTGATGTTATTGCTTGTGGCGAGGTCAAGTATGAAGTTCTGCAAGTTCCAGAGTATAGTTAGGTTCTTATGCTTTACTTTCATGTCGTCAAAATTATAGTTAATATCAAGCCCTGGATTTGCCCCACTTATCATGTAATATCTTAAAGTATCCGCTCCGTATTTGCTTATAACTTCTTCAGGAAGTATATAGTTGCCTAGGCTCTTTGACATTTTTCTTCCAAGAGCGTCTTGAACAAATCCATGCATGTACACGCTTTTGAATGGTGCATTTTGCATTGACACCATCGAAGCAACAAAAAGAAGATTGAACCACCCACGTATCTGGTCTATCCCTTCAAGTATGAAATCAGCAGGGTACATGCTCTCGAAGAGGTCTTTCCGTTGTGGAAATCCTAAGCAGTTCCATGACGCTGAGCCTGCATCAATCCACACATCAAGTATGTCCGGAGTTCTGTGCATCTCCCCACCACACTTCATACACCTTATGGTGATTTCATCTATCCATGGTTTATGCAAGTCTTTAGGTATCTTGTTTGCTAGCGAATGCAATTCTGATATAGAGCCAATAACTATATAATTGCTGCAGTTTCCACATCGCCATACTGGAAGAGGAGTGCCCCAAAATCTTTGCCGAGTAATTCCATTATCTCTCAGATTGCTAAGCCATGAGTCAAAATGCCTTGTGCCAGCGTAATCAGGTACCCAGTATATTCTCGTGTTAAGCTCTCTCATTTTCTCCTTTAGGTCTTCTACCTTGAAAAACCACTGCCTTGTTGTGCGGTAAATGACTGGCTCTTTGCATCTCCAGCAGTGTGCATAATCGTGTTCTACCTTTGTCTTTGCAATAAGAAGCCCTGTCTTCTCAAGAGCATCAATAAACTTACGATCGTCTTTTTTTGCCTTTAATCCTGCAAAAACGCCCATACCCTCACTAAACACTCCTTGCTCATCAAGCGTGTTGAACGGAGGAATTCCCTCGCGGTGTCCCACTTCGTAGTCTTCGGGTCCGCAGCCGGGTGCCATGTGAACAAGTCCGCTTCCTGCGCTAGTGTCAACATATTCTCTGCTAGAAACAACGGTATGCACTTTTTCAGACTCCTTCATTATTTTTTCGAACTCTTGTGCTAAAACACTTTGAAATGGATGCATATATCTGACACCCACAAGCTCGCTTCCTAGAAATTCTGAAAGGATTGTAAATTCCTTCTCTGCGACTCCTCCAATAAGTGGGCCAGCAAGCGATTTTGCAACAATCCATATCTCTTCTCCTACTTTTGTTTTTACATACTCAATGTCTGGGTTGACCATTACTCCTAAATTGAATGGAATTGTCCATGGCGTAGTTGTCCAAATAATAAGGAACTCTTTCTCCTTTCCAGCTATAGGAAATTTTACAAATATTGAAACATCACAAACTTTTTTGTATTCAAGCTCGTGCTTTGCAAGCGCAGTTGCGCATCTTGCGCACCAGGTCATCGTCTTTTCTCCTTCATAGAGCCTTCCATTTTCATGGGCTTTTTTGATAAGCCACCACTCTCCTTCTATATACTCTGGAGTTATAGGCTGGTATGCATTTTCAAAGTCCATCCATACTCCAAGTCTGATGAAATCTTTATTCATTAGGTGCATGTTCCTAATTGCGAACTCCCTACACGCAGTTGTAAATTTCTCAACACCATGGTTTATTATCTGGTCTTTGCTTTTTAATCCCAGCTCCTTTTCAACGCCCTGCTCTGTTGGCATGCCATGCATGTCATAACCTGCTCGGTCCCAGACATAAAACCCCTGCATTCGCTTGTACCTAAGGACCATATCCTTTAGACTTTTGTTCCATGCAGTCCCTATATGCACGCGGCCGGATGTATATGGCGGTCCGTCGAGAAAATAAAACACCGCGTTCCCCTTGTTTTTTTCCCTAGCTTTTTTATGTATTTCATTTTTCTGCCAGAATTCAAGCACCTTCTCTTCCACATCAGCAAAATTGTATTGCTTCATAATTGTTGGTTTTGTAGGGTTTATTTATATAGGTTTCTATATTAAAATTTTCTATTAAATTTTCTATAATAGAGTTAAACATTACAAGGGGAAAAAATCTAGGAAAGCTTATCCTTGCTAGAAATAATAAAATGCCTAACTTCGTTTATAAATGTGTGTATAAATGTGTATTATAGATAAGACCATAGATAAATCTTGCACGCCCTATAAAATTAAGAGGGAGAACATTGTTCTCCCTCTTTTTTCAGTTTGTTTCCTTTCATTACAGAGAAGGAAACTCATTCAAGCTTCTTTGGCAATCCATTATTGACATTCTTTATTTTTTCTGTTGTTTATTTTTGCCCGGTTTGCTTGAACTCCTGAAAAGCATGCGTTACCTCATTTAGCTAAATGAGATAAAAATTTTGATGCAAAAAAAGAGTAAAATTAAAAAGAGGACTCTCTGGGGTTGTGTGGGGGGTAGGTGGTTCAGAAATAGTATTTTTCATCAGAGAGCCCTCCTTTTTTTGATAATCCTCTTTTATTTTTGATTTTAATCTTCTTATCCTGTACCTGATTTTTTTAACCTATTGCATATCAATAAATGAAACTAGTATATAAATATTTCTATTTTGTATACATTTATCTATATTAATATAATTTTTAGCTCAAATAATATAAAATAGATATAGGCTATCTATCCTTTATTTAATACCCTATAAATACCTAAATATTTATAAAGAAGGCTTATTTTCAGCAAAAAACATGGCAATAAGCCAATTAAGATCAAAAAGAAAGAGCACAGGCTCAAGGTATAAAAATTCAAGAAAGAAGAAACTGTATGAGTTAGGTAGTGAGCCCACACTTACAAGATTGGAAAAGAGAGTTTGTTTTTCAGCTAGGAAGCTTGGAGGCAACAGAAAGCTTAGGCTCTTATCTGCTAATGAAATAAACTTAATAGACCCTAAAACTAAAAAAGCTAAAAAGGCACATATAAAAACAGTGATAGAGAATCCTGCTAACAGACATTTTGTAAGGAGAAACATCCTAACAAAAGGCACGATAGTAGAAACAGAGTTTGGAAAGGCAAAAATTACGAGTAGACCAGGACAAGAAGGCACGATAAATGGCGTTCTGATTTAAGGTTTTAATTAAATATCTATTTTAATTGAATATTAATGAGATTACTTAGAGATTTTTACATAAAGATATTCTTTTTTTTATTGTAATATTTTAAAAAATTAAATACTGTATTATAGTTTCTATAAAAGAGTTACAAAACTGACCATTAGTTTCTACTTAGTCAAAACAATGTTTCCTCATTTAAGGATTTGACATTTTCCGACGCGTTGACGCTTTCCTCAAATCAGTCATAAGCAGATGAGCTTACTCTCAAGATTCAGATAAAGAAAGCAGTAGTTACTTCGCTCAAGTTAGCCTGCAACACCATGGTTTATGCCTCATGATGTTTTTTTAAAGTGTTGAAATGATACACTGTATAAAATCAATATAACTACATTTATATAATAACCACTTATTAGTAAAGAAATATTTATAAACCAAGAGCTATACCACTCATTAAAATGAAGAAAGAGCTAGAAATTTTCATAGACGACTTGTTTTGCGAGGCGGTAAAATTACCTAATAAAATCTATGTAAACGTTGAGTGGGACTACTGGAGAAGTCTCTCTCCCTCTAAAATAACTTATTCACTTGTTTCTCCATCAGGCAAGAAAGAGCTGGTTGAGGACATCTCTTCTGAGAAAGCAAAGTGTCTTGAAGGGAGGCTTATTTTTGCAGCCAGTCATATAAAAAACAATGCTGTTAAATATTTACGTGGCTACTCTTTTTCAAGTATGAGGTATTTGCCAGAAGAAAGACCTGATAGCATTGGGTTTAGCATATATTCTAATCTTATAGAGCAAGAAAAAATGCGGTCTTTGTTAAGAAAAATAGGTGTTTCTTGGCATAATTTAGAGAATGCGTATTGGACAGCATCATTCTTGTTTGCTCTTGAGAATCACCATAAAGAAAAAAAAGAAGAGAGGCGATTGAACTTTGATAGAGCTGTTGATTATTTCTCCTTGGCAAGCGGAAACAATGAAAGATTTATGTATACTTTAAGAATGCTATTCAGAAAAAATCATTTGATACGAAGTCTTTATGAATTGCAGCATGGTATTGTGAGCGATGAACAATATAATATTATAGTCGATTATTCATTAATGGAGGCACATCTGAGGGCAAATAAAAATGCGAGTGATAAATTTAGATGACAGAAAAATCATCTTCACTCCTCTTGAGCCGCATGAAATGATAAGGCTTGCATTGGTTGAGGGAATGAAACCAAAGTATAAGTCTAATATTAGGCAACAGCATAGAAGACTTGTTGCAGAGCATACGAATATCAGCTATTCAGATATAAGCAGACTTTTTAGGTTATATGAAGTAGAAAATCCAACACCAAAGCAAGAGGCTCTTAAAGAAAGTCTTGTGTTATGTTTGAACTATAAAAGCGAGGTCTGGAAGCCCATTGACTATGAGTTGCTCGAGCGAGGCAGAGAACCAGTAATAATTCGTCATAATGGAGATATTGCTACTCTAGTTGAGCTTCTTGAAAAAATCCCAGAAAACAAGGTCATAGCAACTACAAATCCGGTACTTGAACAAAGCTATAACAGCATAAAAAATGTAAACTGGAAAAACAAGCTCGTTCTCAACGGGCCTGATGTTGCCATATATTTTTTACAACTAAATGGCTATTCTATCCCACACAGTCTTTCAAAAGGACGCCGGTTTACAGAAGAATCTTTGTCAAAACTTGAGAAGGCAGGATTCTCATTTAGGGAAGCACTAAAGACCTCTATTGATTATGTGCTAAAAGACGAGAGGTATAGGTACCGGCGCATTTTGCTCTCTACGGTTAAGTATAGGGCCGGTGGCGAATTGCGTCTTTCACACAGAGACTTTATTGAGGGCGCAGAACTTTATGGATTTATTCTACATAAAGGACTTATTGTAAGGCCCAACTGGAGCGAGACTGCCATGAGAAGATACGCGGTTCCAAAGCGAATACCTGAAAAAACAAGATACAATGTTGTTGAGATTCATTATCTCCCTGACTCTTCATTGCAGCCGAAAAACATTCTTGACTGGTTTTTTGCATGGTATGTTTGCGACTGCAAATATGCATTGAATATGAGAGACATGGAATTCGGAAAAAAGAGAAAAAAGTTTGTAGTTCCAACATTGGACGCGCATGGCGTCGTTGCATTGTTAAACAACTTATGGGACAACAAGATCCATCCAAACAACGCGCCCAATGCAATGTGCCCGCTTCCTACAGAAGATCTTGTAAGATATGCTGATAAGCTGAGATACAATCTAATAATCGACCTGAAAACAAAAAAACGCGCCCTGGAACCACACCAAGAAGTGCTAATAAATGAAGCATTAAAAAAACATTCATGGAGCTTTCACAGGGCGTATGTCAGTGAAAAAAAACTTAGGACATATGTCATAAGGAGCATGTATTTTGACTGATTCTTATTTTATTTTTAGTTTTTATGTCAATCGTTTAATATTGCCTAACATCACTAATCTTATTACACAGAGTTAATTTGCTTGCTTTAACATGGGTGGTATGATTCTATAACAACATACTCTTTTATATAACCTTGTTTCACCATAATTGAAATGAATAAAATAAGAGACGTTTATCATCGTCTGTTTAAAGCCTATTCAAGGCAAGGCTGGTGGCCTGTCACACCAGACGGAGAGCTTACCCCACAGTATTTTGTGCCGGCGATCACAGAAAAGCAGAAGTTTGAGATAATAATCGGTGCAATACTGACGCAGAACACAAGTTGGAAAAATGTTGAAAAAGCTATTATTCAGCTTAACAAAGCTTCTCTTATTGACATTAAGAAGATTAGAAATATCGACAAGGATTTTTTGGCGAATCTTATACGGAGCTCAGGTTACTATAATGAAAAAGCGAAAAAGGTTAAGGCGATAGCTGAGTTTCTTAATAACAACACTATAGCTAATATTGGAAAGATGCAAACGCAGGAATTACGGAACCTGCTTCTCTCTGTAAAAGGAGTTGGGCCTGAAACAGCTGATTCAATCTTGCTTTATGCTCTAGACAAGCCAATTTTTGTTATAGACGCTTACACGCGTAGGCTTGTCGAAAGGATGGGTATTATAAAAGATACAAAAAAAATTGACTATGCAGAACTTCAGAAGCTTTTTATGAGAAACCTGCCGAAGAGCATCAGCATATATAAAGAGTATCATGCACTAATAGTTAGACATGCAAAGGAGCATTGCAGAAAATCTCCTGTTTGCAGTGGGTGTATCCTTATGTGCAAATACAAAACTTTAAATAATCCTGCAGTCTAAAAATATAGAAAAACTACTATTACGTATAATAATAACATATACAATTATAATAGATACTTATTTATAAAATATATATAAAAATAAATCCGATATTATCCATAATAAATATTATACGAATATAAGAATATAATAGTGTAATCATATACAATAAATAAAATAATTATAAAAATAATTATAAAAATAATTATAAAAATAATTATAAAAATAATGTGGTGTGTATCCTGATATGTATGTATTTTTTAGTACATTGTTGAGAATATAAATCAATAAAAAGAAAAAAAAGAGGCGAAAATGTCATTCCTTGAGAAAGTTATGTTTTGGAAAAAAAGAGAGAACTCTGATTTCAATCCGGGGCTTGATTTTGGCCAGCAGAAGTTTGAGAGCGACTTTGGTTTATCGCAGCAACCTCAGATGGGTTTCCCGCAGTTTAATCAAATGCAGCAAGACCCATTAAGAACCTCTATACAGAACCCATTTGATCAAACAACATTTAGCCAGCAGCCTTCTTACACAGTTAGAGAAGTTCCAAGACAGGACTTCTCACAGCCTAATTATGCAGAGAAAAACATGGAGATAATCTCAAGCAAGCTTGACGCTCTTAAACTTGCAGTTGAAAGTATAAACCAGAGGCTTGCAAACATTGAGCGTATAGCCTTGCAGGACCAGGAAAGGCAGAGACGAAGGCAGTTCAATTGGTAAATGCAAGTTAGAAATATAAGCATTTAACATGCTCTATTTTTATGAACTTTTACTATTTTATTTTTATTACTCTGATCTAAATTACTCTAATAACTACTCTGATATGTACTATCTATTCCTATCTCAAAAAAATTGCATGCCTATAAAAAAAATTATAAACCCCACAAGAATTAGTATGGAGCCTAAAATGAATACTAAAAAATTTCTCATGGTTGCTGCTGCTGTCACACTACTTGATCAAGCATCAAAGCTTATTGTGAAGCATTATTCTTACCAAAAATCATTCATGATTTTTCCTGGAATTTTAAGCATAACTTATAGGGAGAACACGGGCGCGGGATTTAGTATCCTTAAAGGGTATAACTTTTTTTTGGCTATCGTTGCGCTAACTGCAGTATTGGGTATTATTTATTTTAGGATGGTGATTCCACAACAGTATCAAGCACCTGCGGCTGTAATTGCAGGTGCATCTGCAGGAAACCTTATAGACAGAATATTGTATGGATATGTTATAGATTTTATCGATATTGGTTTTTGGCCTGTATTTAATATAGCAGACTCAGCATTAAGCGTGAGTATTGTTTGGATATTTTATTTGATGTACAAAGAAGAAAGAAGGGACGCATCTATGAATAAACGCCGATCTAAATTAAAAAATCCTAAATTAAAATCCATTAAAATCAAATAACTTAAATAAACTATAGAGAATAAAAGATAAGGAGAAGAGTAAATAATGAGATTATGACTAAATTTTATCAAAATAAACAAATCAAAGAATCCCCTTTTAAACAATGCATTTGTTGCAGGGCGTATATTTTTTTTCTTCAGCCTCTCCCTTATTAACAAACCATATAAGCTTATCAGGTCTTATCTGTTTTGCTAATCTACAATCTGGCTCGTGATATGTCTTTCCATCTATAGACGCCACATAATTTTTCTTTTTTGGATGTATTGTGTCGATAATAACCTCTCTGTGTTGTGAGGGTTTATTTTTTACACTTTGTAGAGACGCGACGCTTTTTACTATCCCATAAATGCAGACCATAGTACCAACGCCGTTTACAAAACTAAAAAGAAGCAATATCACTATTGACTTTTCAGGAAGATCCATCCATACAGCGAATGAATTGACAAATGCAGTAACAAAAAAGAGTCCCAACAGAACCCACGATGTGGCTTCTGCTTTTCTCCAGCCGATTATTACTGCCAGTACAATTAGCACAACAAAAAGTGCAATAAGTGCAAGTTCTCTTACAATTATAATAAGTGATGCGGTCAGTGAGGTAACCAAAAGTGAAAGAAGGCTAAGTGCTGCAAGAATAATCACAATATAATGTCTTGCACCTCTAAAAATGCTTTTCATCTTCAAGTTATGAGGAGAGCATATATTTAAACTTTTCTATTCAATAGTGGTAATACAGATTATTATATCTTGTATTTTTGACTTTAAATAAAAATCATATAATTAAAGATAATTAAGACCTAAGGATTTAATCTTGAGAACTGAAATACATTAAAAACTAAAACATATTAAAATCATCAAGATTTGTGAGCAGTCCTTTGTTACGCAGAACTTGGACCTGTGTTGGTTTGTACTTGAATATTATATCTCCTTTTTCATCCCCGCCGTGTTCCCATGGTTCTATAAGTAGAATGTCGCCTTCTCTTACCCAAAGTTTTCTTTTTAATCTTCCTGGTATACGACAAATCCGTTGTTTTCCGTCAAGGCACCTTACCATAGTTCTTGAGCCACCAAGCCGCTGCTCAAGTACTCCAAGAACCTGTCTTCCTCTCGGAAGCATTACTTTCTTGATATCCTCTTGAATCTCCTCCTGCCTTCGTAGTTCTTCCTTTTTAGTGCCCATAATATGACGAGGAAATAGTGTTTATATAAATGTTTTGTTACATCCGGCTTAGTAAAGAGCACTTTAATATGATTTAAGTTGTGGAGTCAGCAGCACACAAAAAATATTCCAGGTGAAAGAGCCCTCTCTTAATTTTTTTAAGTTTCTGTTTAATATTATTTACAAATCAAAAATTTATAGGCACCGTTCAAAAAGTCGTAAAGGCTGGCTGAAATGTTGTGTGCGATAGCCCGACAATACATTTCGGCTTTTTGTGCTTTGAGCTTTACTGAGCTTACGCTAGCGCAGAACTTGCGTTTTATGGCAGACAGTACTGTTTCAACTATTTCTCTACGGTGATAGGTGCGCAGAGTGAAGTGTTTTTGAGATTTCTTTCTGAATTTCTTTCTGAATGACTTGCCGCGGTAAATCTTTTTGGCACCATAATTTCGCATAGGAATTACTGCTTGGATGCCTAGTTGAGCACAGTATCTGTGCAACCATTCTGCATCATACCCCCTGTCAGCAACAAGCTTTGTCGGCAGGTTTTTAAGGCGCCTCAGAAGGTATTTTGCATCTTTAAGCTATGTGCACTTTTAGCTCTTAGCCTGATGGCTAAGATTTTTTTGTTTTTTGTGTTGATAATGAGGCTTGTCTTAAGAGGGACTTCAACTGGATAAGGTTTGTCAATCCGCTTTACATAGTAGGGGCTTGGCAATGACCTGCTCATTCCAGAGCCGTCAATAGCAGCGATATAGACCTTTTGCATGGCAGTTGCTTCCAGCAGTCTCTGCCAGATTTGAAGTGGCATCTTGTGGAAACTGGTACACAATGCAGAAGGGCAAGGTGTCTTATGACCTAAGCCTCTAAGCAGCCTAGTTACTCTATGGTAACCTAGCCTACACTCTTGCTTCATGATGAGTGCCAAACCATGATGCCAGAACTCATATTTCTTCGGTCCAAACCTGTGCAGCCAGCGGGGAAGTCCCGCTCTTCTTATCAATCGCTTAACTTTATTTATTAGTTTGTTTTCGCTTGCCATGGTGGAGCTATCACCTCCACCCCCACACACAGCCTTATGGCTGTGGTGGGTTATAAATCTTTAGATTTTGAACGGTGCCGAATAGGGGAAAAAGCAATTAGAATCAAAACAAATTCAAACAACAAACTTACCCTTTTTTAGAACCCAGTATTTCCTGCCTTTTTTGTTTACTGCGTATACATCAAGTTTCTGCCGTGGCGCGTCAAAGACAATATCTGTGTGGTACTCCGTAGAGCGGTCAGGCTCAAACCCCGAGCCAAGAGCAATATGCATCATATTGGCTATTTTTTCATTTACTATAAGATAGTCAGAAAGCCTAGCTTTTGGATTGGTGTTTATTGCAAACTCTCCAATCATATTAAAGTTTCTCTTCTTCATATCAACTACTTCTTGTGGAAGTGACTTGTACTTCTCCATTTTAAGCAGGTTTTGCCATGCCTCACGCTTCTTTTTTTCAAGCTTTGCGATTATATCTTTCGGGCCAGAGATTATTTTATAGCCTTCTCTTGAACATTTTACTACGAGAGGATTTTCCGGAGATAGCCTATAGCTTTGGTCTATGCTTATCACAACATCACCTACAAAAACGCCATCAATATATTCTGGTGTAAGGAACATCTCTCCTCCCGGTATATTTGCCATCGTGCCTGCTTTTATTCCTGTCCTCTTATAGTACTCCTTATTAATTTTGAACCGCGTATCCACATCAGAGCCTCTTGCCCATCTGTGAGTGCCGTCAGGTTTTACAAGCCCAACTTCAAGGTTGGTTGTATATTTTTCATTTATATTTGAGCGAACTATGAACTTCTCGCATTTTTCGGCAATGCGCTTGATGACATCATTGCGCCTCTCCATTTTCAACCAGTCTATATTACAGGCATCAATGTAAAGGTCAATAGGAAGCGTGTCTGTAAATGCAAACCGCGACATTGGCTCTCTTGGATCAAACCTTGTTTGAGGAGAATGGTCAAGTTTGTATATGAAGCCACCAGGTGATTGCCACCTTGTTTTTTTGTTAGGCGAGGGATAACCGATTACTTCACCGAACACATGCTTTCCTGGATAGCCCTTACCTGAAATAAAAAAGTTGGAATCATTCACCTTAAGTCTATTCGTTTTTAGAATTTGAGAGAGTGGCCTAAACCTCAGCATTGCTTCTTCATTGATGTTTTTTGAAAGTTCACAACCAAGCAGTGTTACTCTAAGATCCGATGTGCGTTCCATTGGAAGAAGCATTGACATTCTTGGGCTTTGTGCGCTCATTGAGACATCCGCATATTTTCTTGCTGCAAAAAGCATTGCCCTGCATATTGCATAGCTATCAAGATAGTCTTCCTTGGGTTTGTCTATATCCTTATTTGCAAGCATAAGCTCAAATCCTATGCCAAACCGCTCACCCTTTTTTATGTTAAACACTTGCCTCAGGATTACATCAGAAGTTTGAACAAGCTTATTCCATCTATACTTTTTGAACCATTTTGCCCTATATGGAAGAGTAACGCTTCCCTTAAATCCGCTTTTACCTGCCTCAATCATAATTTCTGGCGCTTTAAATATCCGCTCAAACCTGCCTTTTGCCTTTGCATCAACAAAACTGATAAACTCTGAGAGGGCCTCGGTTTCCTTAGAATTTTCTTTGCGCTTCAGCCTTTTGTACAGGGCCCACGTTGCACGCAACGAATCAAGAACCTCACTTGTTTGATTTTTTACAATGACACTCATGTCTCCGCCTAGGTCGTGCACCGCTTCTGATAGTGGTGCAATAGAGAAATAAGCATCCTCGTCGTCTAAATCAAACACAACAAATACGACTTTGCCCTTTACTCTACCTAGCTTACTTTTATACTCAGAAACTGCATTGTTGTAGTACACAATGTCGTATTTCATGAGAATGCATTTTGAGTTGGGCTTTTTATAGTTTATGCTTAACTGCTCGAAAAATGACCCCATTGATTTCAGAGCGAAACTTAAGCATTAATAGTACTTCTATCTTTTTTATTTTTTATGCTAACAGTTATAAGTTTTTTCTGCGATTTTGTGAGCACAACAGGCCTACCGTTTTGTATAAAGACATCGTCCTCAATTCTCATACCGCAGTTTCCTTTAAAATAAAGTCCTGGCTCAACTGTAAACACCATCCCTTCAGTGAATTTTTCTTTTGAGTTTTTGGACAGATTTGGAAGCTCATGAATCTGGACTCCAATGCCGTGGCCTAACGCATGTGTAAAATTTTTATTGTATTTGCCAAGGCTTTTCTTTACAAAGAAGTATGGAACACTGCATTTCATCCCTGGTTCTATCATGTTTATTGCGTTTTTTTGGGCATCGAGCAAAAGATTATATAGCATAATTTCTTCTTTCTTTGGATTACCAAGATACAGCGTTCTTGTAATATCAGTACAATAACCCTTATACTTGATTCCAAAGTCTATTACGCAGAATCCTTTTCTAAGTCTTCCACCTGGTTTGTAATGAGGCATGCTTCCAGCACCCCCCGATGCAACAATAGTATCAAACGAAAGATGACAACCATATGCCATAGCCTGTCGCGCTATAAAATCAGCTACCTCCTGTTCTGTTTTGAAGGTGCTGAAATTTGTTATAACCCTATGCATTATTTTGTCTGTTAGCCCGCACGCATGTCTTAGTGTTTTTATTTCATCTGAGTCCTTAATCATGCGCGTTTGCACGAGAAGTGTTGATATATCAAAAATTTTTCTTTTCAGAATTTTTTTTATCTGCCTGTACTCAGAGACAGAGACAAAAGAAAGATTAAGCCCAATTTTTTTGGCTTTGAAACGACCAGCGATTTTTTTTATTTGTTTAAGAGGATTCTTGGATATTACCAAAACCTTTGCTCGTACTTCTCTTTTGGCGCGTTCTGCTTCAAATCTAGGGACCACAAATATTGAGTTTCCCTTTTTCGGAATTAAAAGGAAGGTATGTTTTATATTTGACCCAAGAAAATACAGCTGGTTTATGTCTAGTCTTGACCAGCTAGAGATTATTGCAAAATCAATCCCACTTTTTCTCAGCCCTGCCTGAAACCTGCGCAATTTCGTTTGTGATTCACGCATTTTAGAGGATAACATTTTTATATACTATTTAAAAATATTTGTTTGTGGAAAGCTATCGCTTGAAAAACGGCCTAAAAGTAATATTGGATAGAAGAGCTACAAAAACAGTGGCAGTTGAGGTAAATGTAAAAGTTGGCTCAAACTACGAAACAAATAAACTCGCAGGAATATCACATTTTATAGAGCATCTTGTCTTTGACGGCACAAAAAAACGTCCGACTGCCATGCAAATAAGCAACGAAATTGAAAGACTAGGTGGCGAGTTTAATGCTGCAACAAGCAACGAACGCACATTTTATTATATAAAGGTGCTCAGCAAGCACATTGAAATTGCACTTGACATTCTTTCTGACATAATATTTAATCCAGAATTTTCAGAGGAGAACATAGAGAAGGAAAAACGAATAATTATTGATGAAATAAACCTTGTAAATGACCAACCAAGGCATTATCAATGGATATTTTTCCAGAAAAACCTTTTTGTGAAGCACCCTGCAAAAAACCCAATATATGGAAGCACGTCAGCGATAAAAGGAATTGGCCGCAATGACATTTTAGGTTATTATAATACGCATTACATTCCAGACAATATAACGCTGGTCATCGTTGGAGGCTTTAGAGACAGCATAAAGGAGAGGATATCATTTTACTTTGGTTCGCACCAAAGACATTCAAAAAACAAGAGTGTATTTAAAAACGAACCTGAACAAAAAAAAACAAAAATCGTTCGAACTAAACTGCCTATAAACCAATCGTATATAGTCCTTGGCTACAAAACTCCGCCAAGACATAGCAAAGAGAGCTATGTTCTTGATGTTATAAGGGCTATACTAGGAAGAGGGCAATCTGGCAAACTTTTTGATGAGATAAGAAACAAACTAGGACTTGCCTATGATGTAGGCGTTTACCACAATCCAAATGTTGACTTTGGAGTTTTTGCAGTTTATGCAAGCACTCAAAAGAAGCATATTAAAAAAATAGTAAGCATAATCCAACGCCAGATACAGGAACTTAGACATATTAGCAAAAGCGAACTTGAAACAGCAAAAAATTTTCTAGAGGGGGAGTTTCTCCTTCATACGGAGGACAACCAGCGAATGGCAGATGTGCTTGCTTTCTGGGATACTGCAAACTGCAGAAGCAGAGTTGAGGAATATATAAAATCCATAAAAAGGGTCAGCTGTATGGATGTTGCCAATACTATGAAAAAATATCTTGGAAAAAACTATACTCTCGTAGTGCTTGAACAAAAATGAAGTTGTATTATAAGGTAATGATAGGGATTAATATAATTATACTCGCTATTGTGGTATTTAATCTCTATGCTATTTCTAGCGAGAAGTATATAAAAACCGAAGATTTTGAGGTTGTAGACTACTATGACCTTGGTTGTGACGACAATGAACTTGAAAAGATCAACAACACAAACTATTTCATATGCAAAGATATTGGAGTTCTGTGCGAGATTGCCTGCCGGAATATAAGTGATGCAAAAGTGCAGGCGGCTCTTGGCAAGGGAAACACTGTTACATGTAGGTGCTCAAGAGGATAGAATGCAGAGGATTGTACCCAAGGCATATACTAAAGTAGGTCTGCGCATCGTTGTAGGACTTTTCTGCATTTTTTATGTTAGCCTACACAACGCATTTGCTGAGGTTTATCATGTAGCGAACTCTAATCTTGAAGGCTGCAACGATTCATGGAATGGCTCCATATATCGGTTAATAATCCATATTTAGATAATAGTATACTCAATAACATCATATTTCAGATTTATTCAAACTACCCCTTTGGGATTTACAGAGGTTCCGTTGAACTGCAAAGTCAAGCAGACATATCAAAAACATATGTTATCTAACACTTGAACAAGTAGGTTGCATAATAGCAGATCCAAATTTTGTAAATGTTCAGGAACATGATTTTCATCTCCGGCAGGATTCACCAGCAATAAATGCTGGGAAGTCAATAACTAGTGTAATAAGTCAAGATGTAAGTGGAGATAGGTTGAACCTCGCTGAAACAAAGTTTTTTACCGACGGCTTTGGAATAGCAGAGGAGATCTTATAAGGGTCAGCACAAATCTCCCAGCAAGAATAATAGGCGTATCAGGCAATACGATTACACTTAATAGAAATATTTCTTGGGATTATGATGATGGAGTCTACTGGAGAAACCAAGACACCTTGCCAGATATTGGGGCATATGAATACATAGCGTCAGGTTATGACTTCACAATAGCTTTGACAAATCTATCAAATGGAACAATTATGGATAGAGATACAACCATAAGTGCAGTTGCAGACAATCCAGATTTAATCAGGTATGTGATATTCTATATAGACGGCATTCCTGCTTATAAAGATATAGAGCCATCTTACTCCTATGTACTTTGACAAGAATAATTTAGTAACCGCTCAGGAGGTTATTAATTTTATTTTTTCATGGCAAAACAACAATATTGCAATTGGGGAGATAATTGAATCAATAAGACAATGGAAATATGGCTGCGAATAACAAGTTTTTTAGAATGCTGGCAATAACAAAAAAAGTAGGGAGGATATAAGAATACTATTATTATCGGGTTATTTGAAAGGTTTTTATCTCCTCCTCAAGCTTCTGTGCGGTCTTATTATGACTAAGCCGTTTTCTTATTGGCTCCAAAAGATTATTAAGCTCAATTCCAACTGCTTTTTTCAAATCCATTGGATGAAGCTCTTTTTTTTTGAAAGAATCTTGAAGCTCATGATAAGAGTAAAATTCAATATCTCCGCCCCATTTTTCCGGACGCTCAACTTTCAAGCTCTTTGATTTTTCAAAGATTATATATTTACAGTACTCGAGGATTGGATTTTCATGTATCTGCCCTTCGGGACAATATGCATTATTGATTTTTCTTGTCACTTCTTCTTCTGTGTCGTTCATGAATATTGCAGTTTCTGGCTTTGACTTAGACATTTTATGCTCGATTGCGCGCTCCGTAGCATCCTTCTCACTGCTCACAGGCTTGCCAAGACCCATAAGCATATGGTGGCTTACAATAACAGGCTTTCCCCATCCAAGTTTAGGACCAATTTCCCTTGCAAGAACATTAACTTTTCGTTGGTCCATTCCAAGCTGACAAACATCTGCCTCTAAATGGAAGATATCTGCACACTGCATACAAGGGTAAAGTATTTGGCTTGCTTGCAGAACTTCGCTTTCCTTTCTGCCCATAATCTGCCCGCAACGCACGACTCTTTTGACAGTTGAGTTTCTTGCAACCTGCATAACTTTTTTCCAATATTCTCTATCAGTGACCATATCATTTGCCCAGACAAATTCAACATTGTCAAGGTCCATCTCACACGCACGCCACACCTCAACAAGGTATTTTCCAACTTTTTGTATATTGTCAAGATTTCCACCCATTTTGTTGTTTGCCCATGCATGCCAATCTGCTACGAGCATCTTGAACCTACAACCTGCTGCAGTCATTCTGTTTACATTTATTGCTCGCAGAAGTCCTTGACCTATATGCACAGATGTTCCTGAAGGCTCAAATCCATCATAGGCAACAAAAGTTTTCTTGCTTTCAAGAAGATTCTTAAGTTCATCTTCAGTAACGATTTCCTCACCAACCTGCCTTATAAGCTTAAGTCTATTCTCAAGTTCCATCATGGTCTAGTTGTTTTAAGTGGTTTATATAGTTTGCTGATAGTATGCTAAAAGATTAGCCAGTACTAATTGAGCCTAAAAATTAGTGAATAGCAAATGCTTTTTATGAATTTTATATCAAATTATATAGAGCATAGGATTTATAATAGACTTAAAGCTAATCTTCTATGTGTTTATAATTTTTTATGTATTGTATGCTCGAGACATAGGTTTTATATACAACATTCATTTTTAGGAATTAAATGATAATCCACTGCGATGGCGGTTCAAGAGGTAATCCAGGCCATGCGGCAATTGGCGTTGTTTTTTTTGATAATGAAGGCAAAATTATAAAGAAGCATAAAGAGTACATAGGTATGGCGACAAACAATGAAGCAGAGTATAGAGCAGTGATTACAGCTATGAAACTTGCTAATGAAAAAATTCTTAGTATTTATATGGACTCGGAGGTTGTCGCAAAACAGCTTTCCGGCGAGTACAAAGTCAAAGCTACAAACCTTAAGCCTCTTTACGATGAAGCAAAAAAAATGGAAAAAAGATTCACAATAGTAAAATATAACCTTATTCCGAGATTAAATAGCAGGCAGAAGATTGCAGATATGCTCGTTAATAAAGCGCTTGATGAACATTCTAAGGGGAATGTAAAAATATAAAAGATATGGTCCAAACACCACTCCTAGTATTTATACGAAATAAAAGGATATAAATAAGATAATAAGACTCTAAAAAGCTGAAAAAAGACTACCTTTTTTTAATATTGCGATGAAGCTCCATATGCGCAAGCCGCAGTGCTTCTTTAAAATCTTTCTCCTCTGGCTTGTAGTTTGCGAACTCTATAAATCCGCATATTGATAGGCATTGTTGAAGTCCGCTTATTGGAAGCTTGTTTTTTTTTAGCAGCATTATTGTTTCTGTTGCATTAAGCTGACTACCATCACCTATCACATTGCTGTAATAGAACCTTAATGCCTCTGATATCATTGCAAATGCTTCTTTAGGTTCTTTTATGTAACTAGACTCTGCCTCTTTAAGCTTTTTTAGCGCTTCTGCTAACGGGTCAATAGACTTTACATGTCCGTTGCTTACACTGTTTTGCTGTTGAGGTGGCGTACTCTTTTTCTTCTGGAGAACGGCAAACACCAAAAGCAACAGAACAAAAAGAAGAGATAAAAAAATAAGCAACCAAGATAAATTAGATTTATTTTTTTTCTGAAGCACGACCTCAGTTACTGTTGCATTTTGAACAACTGCGCTTATGTTTGCTTTGTTGCCATTTTTATCCTCGTAGCTTATATGTATGTTTGTTCTATTGCCATTTACTATGTAATCAAATCTTGTTTCATTATACCCTTCATTTGCAAGTTGCTCTGAAAATGATTTGAATTTTTTGCTGTTTGCAAGAACACTTCTAAGTAGATTCTCATCATTTTCTTTTCTTAAATGTATATCCCTCAGCTCATCCTGCTCAACCCTGCCTGCTATTTCTGCAGATGTGCCATTGTCATTTCTGTAAATATATTTGAAAGAACCTGAGTTGTTTCCAGTGGGAGTAATATCTTTTGCTGAAATTAGATATCCCTGCTGTGTAAGCTGATTATGCATTTCCTGGAAGCCGCGATTTTTTTCTATGGTCTCAGAAAGTTGCTGTCGTTGCTCTTCGCGCTGCTGTGCAATCCTCTGCATTTCTTGCTTTATTGCTTGGGCATCTTGAGTAAGCTGGCTCTGCTGAAGCGCGTGTGTTATCCTTTCCTGGGTAGAACGCTGAGAATCTTGCTGCGCTTTTTGTGAGGATGCTTGTTGTAATGCCTGCTGCATCGTCTGTTGACTTGACTGAAATCCTTGTGTTATTGAAACTTGCATGCTGCTTCCAGAACTTGAAAAGCTAGTTGATTTTATGTTTTGTCCGCCACACTGATAAACTGTGGTTATGCCTTGTGCATTTCCAAATGAAGACTTGCCTTTTTTTACTTCAACAGTGTATTCATTTGACTCTATCTGCTCATTTTTGCCAGTCTCAGGATTTTGATAGGTTATTTGCGCCTTAGAAAGTACAAATACGCCTTCTTGATAAGGCTGGATGGCTGCAAGAGCCAAAACAATCTCCTTATCTTTTGGTAAAGTATACTCCAGACACTGAATATCATAACCGTTATTGCCAAGAAGATTTTTATCAACAATTTTTATAGGCACCTCTCTTCCATAAGGGTTTTTGAACTTAAGCAACACCACAACATCAGAGTCAACGCTAATATTGTCTGGGTTTTCAACAAGCTTCTCAACGGTGAGCTTTTCGGCCATGGCCGGCATTATAAAAAAATAAAAAAACAGCGCCGCTAAAGTAAGCTCCCTTTTAATTTTGCCAACATAATCCATATGCCTTGCCTACCCTAAACTTTTATATTTGTCAAGTTTTTTTCTGTTTTATTCGCATATAATTCTATACTTGCCGTAGCGAACATAAAGCTCAAATAACAGCACTAATGCAGCGAGTGCAATAAGCCAGCCCCTAATGCTTGTGTCTTCTTTCTCACGCTTGATGTCGCCGCTTATTCGCTTATATATTTCCTCTAGGGTTTTTTCATTCACAGACTTGTAGTATTTTCCTCCGGTTTGCTCAGCGATCGCTTTAAGCGTTGCCTCGTCAAGCTCTGCATACTGCGGATTTCCAAAAAAATCGTAACCGATTATTGCACGCTCCTCTGTGCCCATACCAACTGTGTTTACCTGAACGCCATTTTGGTTTGCAAACTCCACTGCCTCTGCAGGTGATATAACCCCTGCATTATTAACTCCATCGCTCAAAAGTATGACAACCTTTTTTTTGTTCGGGACTGACAACGCCATGTCTATACCTAGGATAAGCCCGTCCCCTATTGCTGTTCTACCCTGTTTCGGCTGAATCGCCATGAGTTTTTCTATAACTCTTCCCTTGTTTGGACTAAGATAGGCTGCGGTCGTAGCACCGCTCTCAAAAACAACTATCCCAGCATAGTCCTTAGCCTGGAGGCTTTCAAGCAGTATTTTTCCTGATGCTTTCGCAGCTTCTATTCTTGATGGCTTGTAATCGGTCGCCTGCATGCTTCCCGAAACATCAATTACAAGGACAACATTAACACCCTCCTTTGTCCTTTTGAGGGGTAATAATGGGTCTGCGAGCGCAAACACCAAAATAACCAAAGATAAAAGGGTCATGTAAAAGACAGCGTCTCTGCGGAAGGTTGTTTTATTCTGGGCTTGTTTTACAAAGCCAAGCATTGTGAACTTCAGCCCATCGCTTTTTCTCTTTTTCAGCGACTTATAATATGCAAATACAATAGGCGGAACCAACAATAAAAGCCATAATGCTTCTGGATTTGCAAAGTGTATCATTTTACTCTCCTTTTAAAAAACCTGTATAGCGAGAATGCAAAGTCTTCTGTTGGTTTTAACTGAATAAAGTCTATACCTAGTTTTATCATTGCTGTTTTAAAAGAAAGTATATGCTGATCTACAAGGTCTCTATATCTCTGGCGAAAAACAGGGTCGGATGTGTTTACAAGCGCATTCTCTTCGGTCTCAGCATCTTCAAGCATTACATAACCTATATCAGGAATATCTTCCTCTCTGACATCGTTTATGCCAATAAGAACAATATCGTGCCTAGTTTTTAGAATTTTAAGCGCTTTTAGATAATTGAGCTCTGAAATAAAATCAGAAATTATAAAAACAATTCCTCTTCTCCTAGCAACACTATTAAGAAAAGTGACTGCGGAGTTTATATCAGTCCTACTTCCTTTCGGACTAAAACAAATCATCTCTCTTATAAGCTTAAGAATGTGCCGTCTGCCTTTCTTTGGCTGCAAGTATTTTTCAACTTTATCAGTAAAAATAAGCAACGAGCAGTTATCATTGTTACGCAGAGCCGCAAGCATTATTGATACTGCTACTTCAATAGCAAAGTCTTTTTTTTGTTTTATGCTTCCGAATTCGCTGCTCGCAGAAAAATCAATCGCAATATGCACAATAAGATCCCGTTCTTCAATAAATCGTTTTACAAACGGACAGTTCATTCTTGCAGTCACATTCCAGTCTATTGTTCTAATATCATCACCGGGAATATACTCTCTAACTTCGTCAAACTCCACTCCCCTGCCTTTAAACACAGAGTGATATGCACCGGCGACAAGTCCAACAACAAGGTGTTTGCTGTAAAGCTCCAGTCTTTTAACACGTTTTAGAATTTCCTTTGTGTCAGGCATTTTAAGGAACTTTTACCTTCTGCAGTATCTTATCTATTATCATATCAGAGGTAATGCCCTCAGCTTCTGCCTCATAGGTGGTGATTATTCTGTGGCGCAGAACACAATGAGCAACCGACTTTATATCTTCAGGGATGACATATCCTCTTCGGTTAAGAAGTGCGTGAGCTTTTCCGGCAAGCATAAGCCATATGCTCGCCCTTGGTGATGCTCCGTATTCTATCAATCCATTCAGTTCAAGTTTGTAGGCATCTGGATGCCGCGTTGCATCCACAATCTCGGCGATGTATCTTTTTATTTTATCATCCGCATAAACCTTTGGAACAAACCCCTGGACTGAAAGAAGCTCTTTTATAGTAAGGACCCTCTTAACTTGATATGAAACACCTTCTGTCATTCTAGTTATTATCTCTTGTTCTTCTTTTATTGCTGGATAGGTTATCAACAGCTTGAACATAAATCTGTCAATTTGCGCCTCTGGAAGCCTGTATGTACCCTCTGTTTCTATTGGATTCTGCGTGGCCATCACAAAAAAAGGAGGTTCAATCGCATACGTGTCACCAGAAATTGTCACCTGCATTTCTTGCATTGCTTCCAAAAGCGCAGACTGCACTTTTGGCGGAGCACGGTTTATTTCATCTGCAAGTATGAAGTTTGAAAATATTGGGCCTTTCCTGGTTGAAAATGATGAGTCACGCGTATTGAATATTTTTGTGCCAGTTATATCTGCAGGAAGGAGGTCCGGAGTAAACTGAATCCTTGAATATTTCGCATTGATGCACTCGGCAAGGCTTTTTAGCATAAGCGTCTTTGCAAGCCCAGGCACGCCCTCAAGAAGAATATGCCCTCCAGAAATAAGAGAGAGTAGAACCTCTTCAATTATATCACCTTGCCCAACAATTATCTTTCCTATCTCTTTTTTTAGTTCCCCAAGCTTTGCTGCATGCTCCTGGGCGTCTATACTAAGTTTTTTTACATCCATGAGCCCACCCAAACTGCAATGCAATAGAGCAAAATAAAAGGGGTTAGATTTTTAACTTCTTTATTAATTTTATTAAAATTCTTGAAGAACGCCAAAACAAAATAGCTGAATGAACATTGAAACTAAGTAAGCGATTTTAATCTGGAATTCTGTTTGTTACCTTTTATTTATTATTTTGTAATTAAAATAGGGTTTATAGGTACGATATGATATATATTTATATACTACCTATACACCACCTAAAAATAGTCTGCAAAAATCAAACCCCCTTCTCAAAAAAAGGACGGATTGTATATATGTGGATATATTTTAATAAAAGAAAATTGCAATAAGAAAGGAGAAGATAGAATAATAGTTATATACAATGCTATCATTAGGAGATATTTGGGATTATGGATTCATTCAGGAAGCTTGGCATAATTGAGCCCGTGATAAGAGCAATAGACGAGCTGAAATTTAAGCAACCGACTGAGATACAGCGCAAAGCAATACCAATTATTCTGCAGGGAAAGGACATTGTCGCTGGGAGCGCAACCGGCTCTGGGAAAACGCTTATTTTCGCTACAAAGATTATACAAGAATGTGAAAGAGGTAAAGGCATCCAGGCTCTTGTTTTGACGCCTACACGCGAACTTGCAGTTCAAATAACCAAAGCGATACGCACCTTCTCAAAGTATTACCCCATAGAGGTGGCTTGTGTTTACGGTGGTGTTGGGCTTGAACAGCAAGAGTTTGAAATCCGCCGTGCCGTTGCTGTGGTTGCGACCCCCGGCAGGCTTCTTGACCATATGCAGAGAGGTAGTATAACTCTTTCTGATATAAAGGTACTTGTAATTGACGAAGCAGATAGAATGTTTGATATGGGGTTTATACAGGATGTAGAAAGAATAATAAGTCGTTGCCCAAAAAAAAGGCAGAGTCTTCTATTCTCTGCAACAATCAGTACAAATATAGTTGACCTCGCAAGGAAACATATGCATAACCCAGCACGCATTTATGCAGAGTCTTACGTCGACCCTAGAAAACTCAAACAGGTTTATTACGATGTAAGGGAAGATTTAAAGCTTAGCCTTCTTGTTCATCTCCTTAGGCGTGAAAAAGTTGGGCTTGCAATGGTTTTTTGCAACACAAAAGAGAAGACAGACTTTGTTGCAGAGAGCTTAAAGCTTAACGGTATAAGAGCGCTTGGAATACATGGTGGTTTTTCACAAGATAAACGCAACAGAACAATGGACGAATTCCATAAACAAAGATTCAATGTACTAGTATGCACAGATGTTGCCGCGCGTGGGCTTGATATTAAGGGGGTTACGCAGGTGTACAATTATGATATTCCAAGAGATAGCAAGCAATACATCCACAGGATAGGCAGAACAGCACGGGCTGGAAGCGAAGGAATCGCGATTAATCTCCTTTCACAGAGAGACCATGAGAATTTCTCAAGAGTTTTAAGGGACAACGCTGTTGAAATCGTAAAAACAGAAACGCCTTATATCACGCGTGTTAAAGGAGCACCTTTCCATAGGAAGGAGAGGTCATTGCAAAAAGATAATGGCAAAAATAGAACTGAACATAAAAGACTAAACTACAGCCGGTACCATGAGCAGCATAAGATGCATAAAAAATCGCATACCTGAACTATGGCTACAAATACATTATGAAATAACCAAAATAAAAAGGCAGTTACATAGATAAAAACAGTTTATAAAAGATGTTAATTATAGTAAAGAATACTTCCTAGGTTGTTATATCTAAGCCAGTAGACAGCCACTCACAACATATATAAAGAAACCAGCAACACTTGAATTATGATTCCTGTATCCTGGCTTGCTGGCTATATTTACTGTCCGAGAAAGCTTTTTCTTGAGCAAATTAAGAAGATTATTGTACCTAAAAAAAAGGAAGTTATCTGCAATGCAATAAAGCACCGTGCGATTGAGCTTGCATGCGCCGCAGATGAAAGCATTGTTTCACAAATCATAAGTCATGCTTCGCTTAATGAGATAGCTAGACTCTATGAGATGAAATACCGCAGAATTGCAAATGCAGCCGTGCTACAGTTTAAGGCCCAACTTAAAGAGGCAAATATAGCCCATGATGAGATTTATAAGCAAGTACTTAACCAACTTTTACGAGAAGCAAGGCACAGAGCCGAGAGAGTGTATCCGTTCATGTGCACACAAAAGGTTTATGGCAAAAGGCTGTGGGAGAAGCTTTCTCCAAAGATAAAGTCAGAATACTATTTAGAATCTAAAAACCTCAATTTATGTGGTATGATTGAAAAGCTTGAGGTATATGAAGATTTTGTTGTGCCGTTGGAAACAAAGTTTGGTAAGGCACCGAAAGAAGGCACTTGGCCTGGAGATAGAATAAAAATTGCGGCATACATAATGCTATTAGAAGATTGCTTAAAAGTCAATGTATCTAGAGGAATCGTTGTTTATGCGCAAGAAAAACAGGAAAGAACCATTGTAATAAATCCATTCATGCGGCAAGAGGTTGTTGCATTACGGACCAAAATTGAGAATCTTGCTCAGATAGAAACTCTTACTTCAAATAAACATCTGCTCGCAAAAAGCGCGGGCAAGGCAAAATGCGCTGCATGTGCTATAAGACAAGAGTGCTTTACATATTTTTGTGATGGTACAGGTGCATGTGTTTCCTCAAAAGTTCAAGACGCCCACCGGCTTATATAGAAAAATGGGACGTATAGAGTATAATTCGCATGTCGTCACTTATTGCAAATGTGATTATAAGAATAACTGTGGATGAGTGCAAATTAAAAGAGTATAACTATACTCTGTAAAAAAACAAGTTGTTTATAGTATTCAAAGAGGATTAATAAAAAGGTTGTATTGATACAAAATCGCTCCACAAAATTTAAATTAACAAAAAGCAACAAGTAAGATATATGCAGGACATACTACATTCAAGCGGACAGCTTGACACTTTGCCCTATTACTGCATAGTTGCAAAAAGGCTTGGAAAGTTTCTTGCACAAAAAGAAATTGCAACAAAAACATGGATACCGGATGGTCCGACCTTTCTAGCTAGAGGCTCAAAATTTAAACCTCTCTATATAAACGAGATTTCTGCAAACAGAGACTTCCTGGAGCTTAGAAAAGAGAAGCTTGACTCTGTGCGAGCAAAACTAACGCCTCAAGAGGGAAAGGTATGGAGGTATTTCCTGCCTAGAAAGCTATGCGACTTGTTTTATGCTACAAATGGAGAACATCCTGGAAAGGATATTGAGAGAATTTTTTTTGACATTGATATTGGCGAAAATACTATGCAGGAAGACGCAAGAAAGATAGCAAGCATGCTTATTGAACTCGTACAAAATGACGATAAGTTTAATGAGGTAATTGGAAAGTACAATATCGTCCCGATGTATACAGGAAGGAGCTTCCATGTTTATCTTCTGCTAAAAAAACCCATAAAACATGAATTATATAACAAACACATTCAATTCTCAAAAAAAGAGCCCCTAGCAACATTTACAGGAAGATGGGCAAAAAAAATAGGAGATACTCTCAAAATAAAAGTTAAAGGAGGGCATGAAAAAACAAAGGGATTTATAAATATTGATCCTAGCCAAACGCCATCAGGAAAGCTTGCAAGGGCTCCGTTTTCGCTGCATATGAAAGACGCAAAAACAATAGATGGCGTTGCCGTTCCTCTAAGGCCTGAAATGCTCAAGGATAGAGATATTCTGCACCATCTTTGCAGTCTTACCCCTGACAAGGTAATTGAAAATATTAAGAAATATCCGATACCATCATAGAAACTAACAAGTTAATTAATCTAGCCTATAATAAATACGGCGGTTGTTTGCGCCCTTATTTTTTACTCCTGTGAGTATAATCCTACCTATTTCACTGATATTTTTCAAATGTGTGCCGCCACAGGTCTGCTTGTCAACACCCTCTATATCAATAAGCCTAAGAACCCGCATATCTGCCATAAGATGTTTACTAGGACCTTCAAGCACTCGTTCTGCCTCTTCCCGTGTTATCTCCTTTATATATACTGGCGCACCTGCAGAGATAAGAGCGTTTGCTTTGTCAATCCAATGCTGTATTTTGCTTTTGTCAATGTTTTCAAGCGTAAAATCAACCCTCGACTCCTCTGTCCCGAGCTGGTTTCCTGAGGTGTGTGCCCCAGACTCTTCATATATAATCCTTGAAAGAAGATGTGCGGCAGTGTGCATCCTCATTAAAGTATAACGGCGTGCCCAGTCTAATTTGCAGTAGACTTTATCACCAGCAACAAGGCCAGGCTTTGAAACTTCATGGCTTATTACATCGCCTATCTTCACGGCAAAAACAACAGGATACTCTTGGCCGTCTTTTATTATGACACCTATATCGCTTGGTTGACCACCAGCGTTTGGATAAAATGCCGTTTTTTCAAGAACAACATACTTATCGTCTTTAACAGACTCAACAATAGTATCCCACTCTTTTAAATAGGAATCCTTAAGATATAGTGCTTCCATAAAAATAAGGAACTAGCTCGTATTTTATAAGCATTTCGCAGATTTTAAAACAAATTAGGTAAATATCTTATATAAAATAGAATTGAATAGAAGTCATTGTTGTATCTTAAAAAACAGCCACTGTCTTGTATCTATTTTTTTGAGCCTTAAAAGAACAAACACACCATTGAGCTTTTTTCCATGCAGTTTAAACACAATTTTATCATCTTTCTTATCAATCAACTCATACTTACCTGAATCGTAAATTTTTACAGTGCCAGCACCATAATAACCCTCTGGAATAGTGCCTTCAAAGTTTTTGTAGTCAATTGGATGGTCTTCGACCTGAATGGCGAGTCGTTTTATGCCTCGCATGCTTAAAGGCATTTTTGGAAGTGCCCAGCTCTTTAGGACGCCTTCTGTTTCAAGGCGTAAATCCCAGTGAAGCTTTCTTGCATGATGTTCATGCACCACAAAATCAGGCATTTCATATTATTGTATAACACAATTTAAAAAATGTTGCGGACATCTCGGATATAGAAAAGTTTAAAAGCAAAGAAGAAATAAATAGTGGTATGAATATAAGGCATATATTTGTTCCTGCGCTTGACATCGGCGAAATTGTGCCGTTCACAATAAGAAAGACCAAAAGTATTGAGGAAAGCATAGAAGAGCAGGAAAGGTCAAGACAGAAGCTTGCTGAATTTATAGAAAAACTCGAGCAGAAGTTCGGAGAGAGCATATTCTATATAGGCTATGATGAGATAGCCGGCAGATTTTACGAGAGATTTATGTTTGAACAGGGAGGATTTCTTGAGATAATGATAGAGGCTCCCCTTGCTCTAAACGCGCATTTTATCAGTGAGGAACGCGCCAAGAAGTTTTGTGCAGCGTTAAAAGAGACCTTAAAGGAGATGCTTCCGGACTCGCCAGTGAGCAATATGTTCCTAGATTCCATAACAGTCCAAACACAAAATGACAATTCATTGACCTACAAAAAATGGGAAATAATGAAGGAGATTAACAAGTAAAATGGTAAGCTCATTTTTAAAACGGCTCATGTTTGCAAGGCAGTTTGAGATGGACGAAGGCAAAATTACAATACTTGGTGAAGAACTTGTAATGATACCCGGAGACTTGTTAATAGAGCTTCAGGAAATAGACCAGAAAAGAGCATATGAATTTACAAAACATCAAACAGCAAGGCTTATAAGCAAGTATTTTGAGAAAATAGGGGGAGGCTATGTCCGTTCTGACGCTATTGTTTGCGACATTTTCAACAACTTTGGACTGGGTAAGCTTTCAATAATAGAGAGTACAGAAAACTCGACTGTTGTTAAAGTTACAGAGTCGACAATCGCAAAAGATTATCTCGAAAAAAATAAAGGGTTTTCAGACGGGCCTGTCTGCTATGTGACAGCTGGCGTGCTGGCAGGTATGTTTTCATTCTTGAAAAAAAAAGATATAAACGCTTCTGAGCGCGAGTGTCATGCAAAAAGGGATGATGCTTGTAAATTTGTAATTGAATAGCTAGAAATGTACAACAAGCCCCTCATTAGTTATTTCGAGGGGGTGTACACCCATATCATGTAGAGTTCTTCTCATTTTCCTCACCTGAATGCTTCTAGGAAACTGGCCTCCAAGCGACTCAAAGCTTAATTTTATGATGCTATCTGCGATGAACTCCTCAACATCAAACCGCGAAATTTTCTGCTTTTTTTTCTGTTCGAGTGTTTCGCCTGAGAAAATGACTGTACTGTCCTTCTTTTTCTTAAGCGCAAGCGAAAGGTCAACAACGTCTTTTCTAAACTCAAAAGAGTTTTCAAGAAAAAGCCCATAGATGGATATTGAGTCAAAGACGAGTCGTTCTGCCTTGCTTTTAAGTATCATTTCAAGCATCATTTGATGCGTGTCACTAAAGCCAAAAGGACTAAAATGTAAGAACTGCATTAGTCCGGAATTTTCATAGATTGAAAAATCCCAGCCAAAATCCATTGCAAACGCCCTTACCGCATCAATTTCTTGCTCAAACGCAATGTATATGCCAGGTTCGCCGCTTTTAAGGCCGTTCCAGAGATACTGAAGACAGAAGGTGGTCTTGCCTGTTGCCGGACCTCCCACCAGTAGGTTGATGCTGCCTTTTGTAAATCCGCCATTTGTAAGCTCGTCAAATCCTGGGATGCCCGTGTGTACTTTCATAAGAATCAGTGATGAACAATCAAACCTTGTGAAGTAATTTCAAGAGGGTGTACACCCTCGTCATTTTTAGTCCTACGCATTTTCCTTACCTGGATACTTCTAGGAATCTGGCCTCCAAGGGATTCAAAGGTGATGACAATTATACTGTCCGCTAGAAACTCCTCTACACCAAACCTGGAAAACCTGCTTGCGTACTCGCTTCTGTCACCCTCCACAATTTCGCTTGTAAGTATAGAGACGCAGTTATGCTTTCTTAGTATGGCTGCAAGGTCGTAAAGCCCCTTCCTTACTTCAAATGCAGACTCAAGCGTCATTCCATAGACTGAGGTTGAATCAAATACAACACGCTTTGCTCCAGACTTTTTTATAAGCTCAAGAAGACAGTTATGTATGTCCCTTACATCATAGGGGTGAAAATAGATAAAGTCAACACGCGTCTCTTTTAAGCTATCAAAATCCCAGCCAAATGCAAGCGCATCTTTTTTTAGGTCGTCTAGATTCTCCTCAAAACTTACAAAAAGACCAGGTTCACCAAATTTTGTCGCTCCGTTCCATAGATATTGAAGGCAGAATATTGTTTTTCCGCATCCAGGTCCGCCGGCAACAAGGTTTATGCTACGTTCAACAAATCCTCCCTGTATAAGCTCATCAAACCCCGATATACCAGTAGGTTTTCTATCCATATAAGTATACTTTGGAGAGGTAGTATTTAATACTTTCTAATGATTTGTCTACGATAAGCATTTAAGTATATTTATATTTAACTTTAAAAAGATAGGGAAATTTACCAAACTCATGCAAGACAACATTTATTTTAGATGATTGCGGAATGTTTTTGTAGACTGCATTATACCCTTCATTTATTCTTCTAAGTTTTGCTACGATTTTCCTAGAGATTATATTTGCTAACTTTTTTGTTTTTTTTATATGCCTTATAAGTTCAAAATCGATATAAAGGGATTCATTTTCCATTTTATTATATACAGTTCTCATCTTAAATCTCCCTGTAGTAATTTTGGCTAATTCAGGAATACTATAAATGCATTCCTTTATGTTTTCTGGATATATCATAAATGCACAAAGTTTGACAGCACCAGTTGCCCTTCCCTCTATAAAAATAAAAGGCAGTTTAAAGTCAATATTAATGTTCAGGTTATATTTCTTCAAAATTTTTATCATATCGTTATACTGTATTACCCCACCAGTATCCTCAAGATTATAGTTCACTAATGGCATTGCTGTTTGCTCTAATAGAGATGTAAACACCAACTCTCTTCTTTCATTTGAACGGATGAATAGAAATGGTGGATATTGAAAGAGCATAGGCACACGCTCTGTTTTTCCAAATAAGTCCCTAAAAAGAGACTCGTTCTCTAGTGCAAATTTTTTTATCTTGATAGTTGCGTCTGTTTCAGTGCCTCCAATTACACCTAAATCTGATGAGCCATATGCTGCAAGAACCTTACTATCGCTATGTAGCCTAGATTTTACATATGTTCTCCATTCCTCCGGAAACCATTCACCCCCAACAAAAAAGTGTATTGGACATCTATCCAATCTAATGTTTTTCTGAGTGCAATAATCAACAAAATGTTTTATAAAAGGCGGGTAACCAAAAATTAATATCTGTTCATATTCTCTACTAAAAAGATTTATTGCATCAATCAATTCGTCTTCATCTGGACCTATATTAAGTATTGAGTTTTTTTGATGTGCAATAACTGCCATGCTTATTCCAGTTATCCAACTACTAATAATATAAGCATTGATTACTAGTGTTTTCTTTGTTTGAAGATTAAAGATTAAATCAAGTCCTGCAGTAAGCATCTGTGAAGACAAGTATAATTCTTCGTTGCTTTTACCCCATTCCTGTTGTCTACCAGAATGCCCTGAGCTTTTTACCCAAAAATTAACATTTTTAATATCACCATTTATGCATAAACTCGCGAGGCTTTCTGCCGTAAAGATATAACTCTTTTTGCTTGTTTCTGGTATCTTATTGAAGTCGTTTATCGTCTTTACGGATTCATTAAATCCTTTCTTTTTAAGAAACACAGAATATGCAGGAACACTTATTCTACACTTATGAAACATTTCAACAGCAAACCGATTACTTAACATTTCAATCAGTTCTGGTTTACTGTATAATATGCTTGCTTTTAATTTGTCATAATCATTAAGCATATTACTAAAACTTTTTCTAAGAACGGAGGTGGGCATTAGATAATAGAGTTTTTGGTACATTTTTAAAGCATATTATTAATATGCTCATTAACTGAGGGTATACTTTTTATCTCATTTTGTTGATTAACTAGAACAATTCTTGGTTTAAAATGGTTAACTTCTGATTCAGGAAGAATACAATAAGTAAGTATAATAACCACTTCGCCTGCTCTAATTTTTTTTGCAGCTGCACCGTTAGTACAGATAACACCTTCTTTACCTGGAATTGCATAAGTAATTAAGCGTTCACCTGTTGTAAGACTCAAAACATGAACTTGTTCAAAGTTATGGATATTGGCCGCATCCATTAAATTTTTGTCTATTGTTAAACTACCTTCATAATCAGGATTTGAAGCGCTTATCGTTGCCCTATGTATTTTACTTTTAAGAATAAAGGTATACATCGTAGATTTTTGTTTTAACTATAATTTAAAAAATTTTCGGTGAACAAAATACTTCTTTTTAGTAGTTACAAAAATAAGATTTAAATAAAGAATAGATTATCTTACAGCAAATGGAAATTGACCTTAAACTTATAAAAAGGAAACAAGCTGTTGAGCATATAGTCTTTTCAATGATTAGCCACTATAGATCATGCAAGCGTATGCTTACTTTGGTTGTCAATAGTGGAGTATATGACACCGCAGTAACAATGCTAAAGAATAAACTGGAAAACCTTAAGGTCGATGACGCCTCAAACAAAAATGCAGATATCGTGAGGGTCAATAAAGAATACTGGAGGGGTATAGATGCATATGTTAAAGCTGCTGAAAGATACGGAAAAATAAGCAGACTTGGTGTCCAAAATGAACCAATGAACCCTATAGTAAATGAGTTGTATGATGATGCATTGAGTCAGGATGGGATTACAAATGTACTTAGAAGAGAAAACATGTTTGCATATATTAATGTTATAAAAGGCGATGAAAAAGTAGCTGTTGAAACAACGGGATTAATGGGATTGCATCTCCCAAAGAAGAAAATTCTTGAATTTTCTATTTTTTTTCAAAGGATAGTGAAGTAATCCATTATCTTAAAAAAATGTGTATGCTCATGGAAAGCATGTTAACGAGCCAACTACATGGGGTTTAATGAAAAATCGTGGACATGAGGAGATATCTCTTGTTGGCGAACTTTCACGCTAGCTAGTTTTTAATGCATGCATTATTTTTTAGCACTAGAAATATTAAAGTAGATTTTAAGATGTCGTTTGTGTAGGCAGTGTGGGAGGGATTATATTGTAGCAGGTAGATTAGTTAAATGTAAAAATGTATTTTTGCATTTGTAGAACTCTGCAAATACCAAACAATGCTTACATAAGATATAGGTCATATAAATTTAAATTAAATACTCACTAAAAACTATTTTCTCTGCTTTTATTTTTAAACCAGTCTGTCTCTGGCACGGTCACTGCCTCAATTCTTTTTGTTCTTACGCCATCTTTTACAATATATTTTCCGACTTCTGCCACAACTGTCGAGTTAGGCGGAACATCCTCAATGACTATTGCTCCTGCACCTATCTTTGAATTGTCTCCTATTTTTATAGGGCCTAGTATTTTGCAGCCTACACCTAGAACAACATTGTTACCTATTGTGGGGTGCCTTTTTTGCCCTTTTTTGTCAGCCCACCAACCATGCCCACCCAGTGTAACACCATGATACATCATAACATCATCGCCGATTTCTGCCGTCTCACCAATCACAACACCCATACCGTGATCAATGAAGAACCTTTTTCCTATTTTTGCTCCAGGATGTATCTCAATTCCTGTAAATCCTCTGCTAATCTGTGAAATCAGCCTTGGAAAAAAGGGCACTTTTATCTTATAAAGGAAATGTGCAATTCTATGAAACCACACTGCCCAAACACCCTGATAGAGTATTACTTCAAGTGTAGTTATACCCTTTTTTAACGCAGGGTCTTTTTTGTACGCGGTTTTTAATGTTTCAAACATTTTAGAGGTGTTTAGCAGGGAGAAGTAATCTCTTAATAAAGGTTCTGGTAAGTATGCTTCACTCGCCGGTCAGACTCAAGGCCAGTTTATTATTTTTATAATTAGGAGTATATATCTTTAAGAGCGTCCCTATCGAGCCTGCTTTTTGCTTTGTGACATTCTTTGCAAAGCGTCCGGAGGTTCTGTTTGTCAAACACCTGTCCGCCTAGCCTGACTGGTATGATATGGTCAACATCAAGCAAGGATTTACTTTTTCGTTCACCGCAGATAGAACATCTAAATTTATCTCTACGAAGGACGTCTCTCCGTACAAAAAACCAGTAATTGTTTTTTACATACGCATTCATGCAATGGTCTGAGCAGTAAACGCGTCTTTTTTTGGGGACAGTGCTTGAACAGTTTCTGCAAAGCTTGTTTCCATCGGCGTCTGTCCGCGGCTCTATGTCCTTTAGTCTTGGGTATCTCATATGTATCAAAAAGACAAACAAACCTATAATAATTAAGCTGTTTGTCTTCATCGTACTTTTATAGGCATCAATATTTATGATATGATAAAAAGTTTATAGGCACAATAATAAATACTAAAGTAATAGACATAATAGGTCGCATTATATAAATGTTGCAAAAAAACTTTGGAAAACAAAAAGCCTAAAAAAGGAAAAATTTATTATTATTTCTCTATAATCGCCGTAAAATGCCTTTTTTTGCTAAAAGTAAATGCAATGAGAGGGACGAGTTCTGGCAGATAGTAGAGCCAATCATGAAGTGGGATCCTCCTCCAATAAGGTTGATTTATTCAGGAAAAAGAGAATGGCTTTTTTACAACACTGAGTTATGCACCCCGATGCTGGAGGAGCTTGCAAGAGCCGGACTTTGCTGGAAAGCTGTTAATGGAAAAAATACATTTGAGATAGAGTATACCGGAAAGTTTTTAACTCAGCAAGAGCTGAAAAAAATTGAACATAAGGTTTTTGACTACTGCTCATATACCCACTTAAAGCCTAGTAGGATTTATGTTGAAGATAGCATAGGATTAGACCTTCCCTTTTGTGGGGTATACCCATCAAAGATAATTCATGGAGAGATTTCTGGAAAAAACATTGCTGCGCTTGTTGCATTTCCAAGAGCAGTCGAAAAACTAGGGGAGAGGTACAAGGCTAAAAATTTGGATATCGTTTTTTAACACTCTTCATTTTTAAAATTGCTGTCTTTTAAACCAAATGAAGACACCGCATTTCTGATTTTTAGTCTAAGCTCCTCAATTGTTCCATTATTGACTATCACAGCATCAGGCGCAACAGGAAGTTGCTGGTTATTAATTATGTTCTTTATTTTTTCTGGCGTGAATACGCTTTTGAGCCTTTTGCATACAACATCAAAGTCCGCATCTATAAGAATAATTTTGTCCGCATACTTGTCAAGTCCTAGCTCATAGAAAATCGCAGCATCAATGACCACATTATCTTCCATATCTGCGTTGTTTCTTTTATTACTGGTAGACGCTCCCTCTATTACATCACCTTTTTTGCGGGTATTAATTTTTTCTTTTTCTGCTGGCCTAGGAGACATGCAATTTAGTAATTCTTCAATAGATTTAATGAGTAATGGATGAACAAAGGAATTCAACATTTTTAATTTTTCCTGATCGTTAAATACTATATCACCGAGCCTTTTTCGGTCTACCATATTTTTTTTGTCTATAATTGAAGGTCCAAAGTGTTTTTTTAGCTGTTCTTTTACAAGCGGCTCTTCAAGAATGTTATGTGCAAGCTCGTCTACTGATATGAGCCTCCAGCCAAGCTCTTTGAGAAAGCCTGCAGCAGTCGTTTTTCCAGCACCTACATGACCTGTAATTACAAGTATCATATAGAAGTTCAATAAGTAGATATTATTTAAATTTGTTTAGGATGCAATGCTGCAAAAAAACAAAAGAAAACATTAAGATTTCTCAGAACAGAAAAACTATGCTTTACAATTTTCTAGAATCCTTTCAATTGTTCTCAAAAGAAGCCGGTCTGTATTTTTTTTGTTCCATTTCCTACGAAAAATTGTACCATATTCGTCTGCTTTTTGTTTATAATAGTTATAGTTGCTTACAAATTTTTTTATTTTTAAAACAAAATCTCTTTCGTCAACCTCTGCCCACCGCATTGATGGATCGTAAATATCTGTCCATGGCCATATTTTCGGCGGGCTTATTCTTACAAGCCGGCAGTTGAAGAGTATTGAATATTTTTTATCCATATACTCAAGATGTCCACCCCAGTTGGTTGCGAGTACTGGAAGGTTGCAGGCTATGGCTTCTGCAGTCATACGACCCCATGCCTCACCAGAGGTTATGGTTACAAAACCTTTTATTTGCGGATGCCTGTACAACTGAGCCATTTCATCATCGCTATATTCCTTATAAATAAGATGCACTGTGCAGTTTCGTTTACCGATGATATTTTTAATTTTCAACGAGATTACCTGCCTGTCAATCTCTGAGAACCCTTTGCCATGTGTTTTAAGTACAAGTCCTATGCCCGTTCCAGAAAAATGCTTAGCAAACAGTTCAACAAGCCTTGCAAAATTCTTTCTGTCATTTTCAAGCCATTCGCCTGCGGCAAGAAGATTAAACTCGTTACTAAACTTTAAATCAGGCTTACATTTTACTCTACAATTAAAAATATTTGTGTCCACCCCCTCGCCCACCACATATATAGGGATATATACACCGCACCTTTGAAATAGTGTTTTTTCAAACTTTGATACCAAAATAAGAGCATCAAGCTGGTTGCATCTCTCGCGCCAGCCAGCAGGAAGCTTGTCTGCTTCAATCCCTGCGGTGATCCCAATATTAATCCTACATAACTTTTTAAACGCACTTGGAACATTTATCTGAATGCATACGCCATCTTTGTCGTATGGTCTATTGCATATATTAATAAGGGTAGTATAAAGTTTGGGGCTTAGCTGGCTTAATCTTGGCCCAGTTCCTTGTGCTGCAACAGCCGAAAGAAGAAATTTTTTTGAGTTTAGTAGTGCAAGTGTGATATCTCTACTATGTGCACCATACCCTCCATGACTAAAAAGATGCCCCACTAATAAAAGCTTTCTCATGATAAAAAACCCACCTCAAGATTTTTAATGCTAGTTATATAGCAAACATAAAATCTTAAATTTACAACCAACTATGTTCATACCAGGTGTTTGCAGTGTAAGTTCCCAGCATAATTTATACAGCAACCGAGTTTACCAGTTAAATATTGCACCGCATTCTTTGTTCATTCTTTCAATTTCCCGAAGTGCTGCACCTGCAAAATCGTCAGTCTCTTGGGCTTCATATGCATAGGTTATACCTGATGAGCTATTTATTCTATGTAACCACAAGTGATTGTTCGTTTTTTTAAGTAACCTAGTAACATCTGAAACTGCACCGCCCTGCGCACCCACACCTGGAATAAGTAGTGGCACAAATTTTTTGGAGTTTACAAAAAAATTAGAGATTTCCTCAAACTCATCTGGACATGTCGCACCAACCACAGCTCCAAGCCCTGGCACATGCCATTCTAATATCTTTTCAGAAACTTTTCTATAAATCGGAGTTCCACATGCAACAATGTTTTGTATGTCCGCTGCACCTTTGTTCGTAGTTCTGTTGAGAACATAGACGCCTTTTCCTTTCTTGCACCAATCGATAAATGGCATGACAGAATCAGCGCCCATATAAGGCGAAATTGTAACTGCATCTACACCCCAAAACAAAAACGATTCCCTTGCATACGCTTGTGATGATGTGCTGATATCTCCGCGCTTCACATCAAGTATCACTATAAATCCAGATTTTTTATACATATCAACCACATTTTTCAGCGCCTTTAACCCTTCAAAACCATATTGTGCGTAAAATGCATAATTTGGCTTTACTGCTGATGGCTTCACAGCACTTTTCTCTAATGCTATAAGAATTTCTCCAAAAAATTTAGTGATAACCTCATCTGCTGAACCTTTTAACGGAATTCTCTCAAGAACTGGGTCTAAGCCCATACATATAATACTGTTGTTTTGCTCAGTAGTTTTTTTAAGAGTATCAAGATAATCCATAACTATGCAGAGTGTTGACGGGTTTATATTTATTGTGGGCTTAATAGCACTGGATTTTATCGCATCGCATCCTTATATAACAATAATATAAGATAAAAATTAGATTAAGATTAATAGAACTATAAGAGAGCCATACAATACAAAATCAGCAACCATTTTTCCACTTGAATACTGCGCTGATAATATTTCCTGTAGGGATATCTCCCTGTATCCATTTTTTAATGTAGGTATTTATCTCATTTTTTGAAATGCTCTGGTCTAAATCAGCATCAGCCAGCCCACAAATATGAGGACCTGACAAAGAGACATATTCGCCTACTCTTTGAAAATTAGTACTTTCTCCGTTAACCTTGACTTCAGTTACGCCTATTGCACGGATTGTTAGCCCAGTTATTCCATCACCAACAATATTAAGAGAACTCCCTTGTTGAATCGCCTCAAAAGTAAGAGGCGTGGTTGACTGCATAAAAACAACATCTGAGTTACTAAGCAAGGTGGCATTTATCACAAAAAGCCGGTTTTCTGTTATAGCAGCTGCCTCACCATTAAGCGTATAATTACCAATTGCGGTGCCTGCACCGTATCTAAAAAGGTGTACATTTTTTCCAACGCGTATTCCTGCTCCGTCAGAATTGTCTCCGAGTAGTTCAATCTCAGGTTTGTTGCTCCATTGTGAGGGAGTAGTTGGAATAACTATCATAGCAAATCTTGTATTTGCAACATTTTGTGTTGGGCGTATTCGGATATGTGCTTTATTGTAGCCCTGCCCAGTAAATGAACTTATTCCGGTTTCATACGCAAAGGGTTTAGGTGATACAACCTTAATGGCTAGTAGATTATTGTTATCAACAGTCCCCTTAACCCAGTCGCCCTCAATACTTATTAAATTTGGATTTTGCACACCGCCTGGACCGATATTTGCAACCCATTCGTACTTATGAGTGTTTTGTGATTTAAGATTGTCAACAATAACAAAATAATCAGGCTTAACAAACAGCACCCTGCGGGTGAACTCATCAATATATCTTGGACCTGGATGGCTATCTTGCCCTATCATGTCCCTGTACATATTAGTCGCATCGCCTAAAAGATAACTAAAGCCACCGAATGACAGAACCTTGCTTATTCTGCCATATGTTTCATTATAGATACATACCTGATTCTTACAAGGATACTGATTTTTTCCATCTACCTGTACGGTGTTATGGTATAATGTGGTTATTTGGCCGGAGTATTGATTCCATGTTTGTCGGTGTGGTTTTTCGCTTGACAAGTCTGCTGCACCCTTGTACAAAAAGAAGGAATTAGCGTCTGGATGGTCGTGTCCGGCATTCGCATTTGCGCCTGGCAAATTAAATGGATATTTATTATTTAGATACGCATCTGCAACCCATTGACCACCATAATGGCTGGATTTAAAGCCGAATACCAATTCATTATCCCCCCACCCTGTACGCCAAGTAACAATGCCTGCATCTTTAAAAAACGCATCAAGAGGCAGGTCAGGTGGTATTGGCTGCACTGAAGCATTATAGTAAAAAAATTCATAAACCATATTTTGTGCATGATAGCTTGTATATTTTTGCCTGTTCGAATATAGAAGTATCTGCCGTGCGAGCCATTCTGCCGTGCCGTTGTTGTACCTACTTGCAAAATATCTTAAAGGCACATGATGCAATCCAGCATTCCAACCCCAGTCTGGAACAACACTGCCTATTGGGAATACTGGCCGTTCGGATGGGAGATAATTATAAGCACGCCATCTTATATAATTAACAAAATAATTATCTGGCATAAGAGTTACTCCTTTTAACCTTTCTAAATTTATATAAAAAGGGAGAGTAGGTATAAAAAGAGCATTTTGGTAGTTGTATCCTTCATGCCATGTACCCTCACCAATATTCTCAAGAATATATTGTTCTATCTCAAACTGGCTTTTTGCCATCTCCAACCATGCAGGATTATAACCTTCTTCATCTTCAATTGCAAGAGCAGCTACCCCAAGCGCTGCGTTGTTTGTTGTCCAGTGGTTTTGAATAAAGGATCTCGACCACCAAGTCGTCCAGTTTGGATTGTTGTAATCTGCAGCTTCAAACATTTCCTGTGCATGCAAAGCAATCGCTTTGCGAACTTGAATTCTTTCCGGCTCTGTTAGATTGTTATAAAGCCAGTCATATGCAATTGAATTTTTCATGAGCATATCAGCAAGGTAAAGGTCCCTAGTATTGGTTTCATCCCAGTACGGCCATTTTGTTGTATTTGCATTTGTTAGGAGACATTCTTTTGATTTGGTGAGATACTTCTCCTCACCTGTTATTATAAAAGCAAATGCAAGAGTAAAGACAGTGTCTGCTGCAAGATTACAATTGTCGCACGATGAAACATAAGTTGGGCAGTTTTGAGAAACGCGCAAATCCGCATAGGTCTTGATAGAATCCCAGATGTCTGCATGTGTCGTTGCTGCTTTTTCTCTTAATGAAGGTATTTCTTCATTGCTGAAGAACAATTTTGGATGCTGAGCAAAAGAAGAAGTCGCGCAAACTATTGAAAAAACGGTTAGATATATCAAAATCTTGTTCATAAGTTATTTAACTAAAATGTTAAATTAATAAATCTTACTCAAAAGAATACTATTCAAAACCCATACTTTGTCCCCACGAAGAAGGCGCTCTGCTCCACTCTTTAGCAATGGTCACCTCCTCACCGGTGATATACTTCTGTTTTTCTGCAACATCCAGAAGCGATGAAAAAGTTGTTAATGTAATAAGCTCGCACTCTGATTCTGCAAAAGTCTTTAATGCTGTATCCATCTCATATGAAAATATTGCCAAACAAGCAACAACCTCTCCGCCGGCGTCTCTTACGCCTCTAACAGCTACGATTGAACTTCCTCCTGTGCTTACAAGATCCTCGATGATAAGGACTTTCTGGCCTTTCTCAATCCTGCCTTCTATAAGGTTTTCCTTTCCATGCCCTTTTGCTGCAGAGCGCACATAAATCATAGGTTTTCCATACTTTTCTGCAAGAAGCGCGGCCCACGCAATTGCTCCTGTAGCAACTCCTGCTATAACATCAAAACTCAGTTTTTTTCCATCAATAACCTCTGAGAACGCGCCAACAATTTTCTTCCTCTCTGCTGGATAGCTCAAAAGAAGCCTATTATCTGTATATACTGGGCTGAGTATACCAGAGGCAAATCTATAAGGCCTTTTAAGGTTTAGTGTGACTGCTCTTCTGTAAAGCAATATTTTCGCAACCTCTTCAGAAAGCATAATAATTGACCTCCTTACCTTTTATAGAGTCATATATTTCGCCGTCGTTAAAAACAAGGTTTCCGTTTACGATTGTCATAATAGGCCAGCCTTTTAGTTTTCTGCCGGCAAAAGGACTCCATTTGCACTTTGTAAACAACTTCTCCTCATCTACTTCGCAAACGCGTTCCATGTCTATTATGGTGAGGTCTGCATCAAACCCTTCTCTTATGAATCCTTTATGCATTATTCCGAATGTTCTCGCCGGGTTTTCACAACAGAGCTCAACAACCTTGCGAAGTGAAAATAAACCCTCGTTGACTGCGTTGAGCAGCAGTGGGAGAAGTGTCTCACAGCCTGGAACACCATAAGGAAAATCTTTTGAGAGTTTTTCTCCTATTGTGTGCGGAGCGTGGTCTGAGCCTATTGTGTCAACAACACCTTCGTTTATTGCGTCATAAAGCACCAACTGATCAGCTATGGACTTTAAACCCGGCTTCATCTTGGTAAAGCCGTCCATGTCATCCTCCTCAGAAAGAAACAGATGATGCGGTGTCACTTCAACAAAGATGTTGCTTGACTTGTTTTCTCTAATAAAATCAATCTCATCAGCAGAACTTATATGGCATAGGTAGAGCCTTGCACCGCACTCTTGCGCTATATGTATCGCCTTTTCAACCATGCTCCCTTCTGCGTGAACAGACACCATCTTTGAATCTGCAAACACCTGTTTTAACGCATCGTCGTCCTTGAACATTAGCATTCCTGTAGAAGGATTCATAAACACCTTTGTTGATGCAATGTTTTTTGCTGCGCGTATTTGCTCTATGTTGTGTGGTGTTCCCGCGAAATGAAAACCATAGTTGACCACAGATTTCTCAGCAAGTTTTCTTTTCATTTCAAGCAACGCTGTCGTAGTTATCGGCGGCTCGTTGTTTGGCATATCAAGGACCGTGGTTATTCCACCCGCTGCTGCCGCAAAGCCTCCTGTCAAAAAATCTTCTTTTTGCTCACCGCCCGGCTCTCTAAAATGGACATGCGGATCAATTATACCAGGTATAAGATACCTACCTCCAGCATCTATGTAGTCATCATGCTGGTGCAGCATTCTTGCAATCTTTTTAATTCTACCACCCTCTATAAGAATATCTGCTTTTGTTCCATCTGAAAGAACACAGTTTTTAATCAGCATCAGTACACCGTCCTATATGAATAATAGTCATTCAATGGCACCTTTTTTCCGGTCTTTAGCATTGCATATGCGCCGAAATCACTGAGCTTTGAAAGGTTCTCTGTACCAAGAACAGGCCCTTCTACGCAAATACGTATGTGGTTGCATGCACACTGTCCACAGATGCCTATTGCGCAAACCATGAATCGCTCAAGCGACGCCTCACAGTAGATGTTGTGCAATTGGCACAAATCAAACACATTTTTCATCATTTGTTCTGGGCCGCATGTATAAACCACTTCAAATTTTTTTGTTTTTAATATTTCTTTGAACCTTTCTGTAGCAAATCCCTTAAATCCAATGCTGCCGTCATCTGTACATATTTCTGTTTGTGGGAGAGAGTCGATTTTTTCGCTGAAAATAATTTTTTCTTTGCTTCTGAAACCGATTATTAAGGTCGGCTTATTAAGAGTGTCGATTAAAGGCATTATAGCCGCAGCACCACATCCGCCTGCGACAACACATGCGCCATCCTTTATAATGGTAAAACCTTTTCCATAAGGTCCCCTGACGCCAAGTCTGTCGCCGGCTTTGAGCTTATGCAGCGCTTGTGTATAGCCCCCTCTGCGCTCTACGGTTATCCCAAAGACGCCCTTTTTATGATAGCTGAGCGAAAATGGCTTTTCGTCAATATCAGGCAGCCAGAGCATCACAAACTGACCCGGTTTATAGTCAATGTCATGATTAAAATAAAAGGTCTTTGTCTCATTGTTTTCTTGCTTTATTTCTGCGATTTTAAGTACATATGGCATCTCAGCCATGCGCTACACCTATTATATCAGTTAATGAACTATAACCGGAATTTTCAAGCCAATCATTTATCTCTTCTGACACTTTTTGAAAAACATTGATACCCCTATAATATACTGCTGAGCCAATTCCAACTGCTGTTGCTCCGGCCATCATAAGTTCTATCGCGTCTCTGCCTGTCGTTACTCCACCAGTTCCAATAATAGGTATCTCCACTGACTCATATATTTCATACACACACCTTACTGCCACTGGGCGTATTGCAGGTCCGCTTAGCCCTCCGGTTTTGTATGAAAGCATGGGTTTTGCAACATCAATATTAATAAACATCCCTGGACCAAGCGTGTTTATCGCAGTTATTCCGTCTGCTCCGGCTTCCTCACATGCCTTCGCCACTTCGGCTATATTCGGTGCTTGGGGAGTAAGCTTCGCAAAAACAGGCACTTTTGCTGCATTTTTTACTTCGCTTACAACATCATAGCATGCCTTTGTGCTTAATCCGAATATCATGCCATGTTCTTTCGTATTCGGGCAACTTAGATTAAGTTCTATTATAGAGGGATTACAAACCGACACTTTTTCTGCGAGCTGTACAAACTCATACCTGTCAGCTCCGAATATGCTTGCAATAATAGGCACATTCAAATCCTGCAAACTTCTTAGCTCTTCGAGCATTTCATCTATGCCAGGGTTTGTAAGTCCATAGCAGTTTGCGAGTCCATGTGCCCATTCAATAACTTTAGGGTTTCTGTGCCCCTCTCTTGGAAGCAGACCGGATGATTTCAAGGTGAGCGCTCCTGCGCCGTTTCTTGCCACTTCGCGAAGCATAGATGAACCCATGCCAAGTATTCCTGAAGCAAGAATAGTGGGATTCTTCAGCCTATGCCCACATAATGTTACAGAGATGTTCATAGCAACTCAATATCCTCCCTTGTCATGCTTCTTTCGCAGTACCTGCAGAATATCTTCAGGTTTATCTTGTCAATAACATAAAACCGTGTCTTTATGTGTTCAATATTTGTTATACAGTTAGGGTTAAAGCATTTCACGATGCCTTCAAGCTCATCAGGCACCACAACTCTATTTTTTTCAAAAACTTTGTAATTCTTGATTTTAGAAATTGTTGCGTGCGGAGCAACAAGAGCAATTTTTTGGATATCCTTTGAACTAAGGAAAACCCCTCCGATTTTTATAAGCCCTTTTTTCCCAAGTTTTTTGCTGTCCAGATTGTTTGCAACAGAAACAACATGAGCTGTTTTATCGATATTTAGGATTTCTGCAATCTTAAAGGTGTACTGTGGTGGGATGTGGTCTATCACTGTTCCAACAGATATGGCGCTTATTTTAAGTTCCTTCATATTCTCCCCAAAAGAAGAGCAAGCAACGCTTCCCTTACGATAACTCCATTTTTTGCCTGCTCAAAATAGCACGCATGTGGGCTGCTGTCAACTTCTTCGGAAATCTCCCCCACTCTTGGGAGTGGATGCATTATTTTAAGCTCCTTTTTTGCATTTACTAGTATGCTGTTGTTCAACACATGAACACCCTTAACTTTTTCATACTCAACTGCATCAGGAAATCTTTCCTTCTGGATTCTGGTCATATAGAGTATATCTGAGCACTTTATAGCTTCATTAAGACTGTCTGTTTCTATAAAAGGTATTCTTTTATTTTTTAGCTCTGATAGCAAGTCCCGTGGCATTGACAGGCTTTTAGGCGATACAAAAATCATCTTTACATTAAAATTACTGAGCGCATACGCAAGCGAATGAACAGTTCTCCCATATTTAAGGTCCCCAACCATTGCTATCACAAGTTTGTCAATGCGTCCTCTGCTTTTTTTAATTGTATATAAGTCAAGAAGTGTTTGTGTGGGATGTTGATTCGCTCCGTCGCCTGCATTTATCACAGGAATCCTTGCTGACTCTGCTGCAAGCCTTGCTGCGCCTTCAACAGGATGCCTTATCACAATAATGTCGCTGTAACACTCGACCATCTTGATTGTGTCATAGATGGTTTCACCCTTTGCCGCAGAACTTCCTTTTGGATCTGCAAACCCTATAATTCTCCCACCAAGCCGCATCATTGCAGACTCAAAACTTAGTCTTGTTCGTGTAGAAGGCTCATAGAACAAAGTGGCAAGAATCTTTCCCTTGAGCAACTCAGACTTGTTCTTTATCACTTCAAACTTTTCAGTGAGCGCAAGAATATAATTAATCTGCTCTTTTGTAAGGTCACGAATAGATATAAGGTCTTTTGAAAACTTCACAACCCCCACCTAGTATAACAATTTAATTGTTTTTTAAATAACTTTTGGTTAATATTCATCCCATGCTTTAATCTCCAGGTCCTCCAGTCGTGTCTTTGAAATTGCATCAACAAAAAGCTTGGTCAAACTTGTATCTGTAAGAAGAGGGACTGCATGGTCCACTGCTTTCCGTCTTATAAGATACCCATCTGTCACCGCTTCTCTTTTTCCATGGTCTGGTATCATTATAACAAAATCAAGCTGTTTTTTTTCTATCATTGTGAGTGCATTTTCTTTTTGTGTGTTGTGCGCTTTTAATACCATCTGGCACACAAGCCCATTTTTTCTTAGAAACTCAAATGTATGCTCTGTAGCAAAAAGATTAAATCCCATCGCATAAAGCTTTTTTATAGAATCTAAAAGGCGAAATTTGTTCTCCTCGTCGCTTATGCTCAAAAGCACATTCTTCTTAGGAAGCTGCAATCCCGTCGCAAGTATGCTTTTTAAAAACGCACTATTAAGATTATCTCCAAGGCACGCCACTTCGCCTGTTGAGGCCATTTCAACTCCTATAATCGGATCTGCCATCTTAAGTCGCGTAAAGGAAAACTGTGGTGATTTAACTCCGACATAGTCCATGTCAAGAGTAGATATTCCATACCTTACCTTCTTGCTTAGCATTGCCCTCACGGCAAGATCTATAAAGTTTTGCTTTGAAACCTTTGAAACAAACGGAAAGCTTCTAGACGCCCGAAGGTTACATTCTATAACTTTTATCTCATTTTCTTTTGCGAGGTATTGTATATTGAATGGTCCTGTAATGTTAAGCGATTGCGCGATCATCTGTGTTATTTTTTTAACTCGCCTTGCGGTTTCAAGATAGGTGTTGTTTGGCGGAAAGATTATTGTCGCGTCACCGCTATGTACCCCTGCTTTCTCAACATGCTCTGACAATGCCCAAATAACAATGCTGCCATTTTTTGCCACTGCATCGACCTCTATTTCCTTGGCATTCCTAATAAACTTGCTTATTACAACAGGATGCTCCTTGTTGACCTCGGCTGCATTCGAGAGATATTCTTTAAGTTCAGAATCATTGGCTGCGACACGCATTGCCGCACCGCTCAAAACATAACTAGGTCTAACAAGGACAGGATAGCCGACTTTTTGCGAAAATAGTTGTGCGTCGTCAAGATTCGTAAGCTCTTTCCATTCCGGCTGGTCTACGCCAATTTCGTCAAGAAGTTTTGAAAACTTGTATCTGTCTTCCGACCTGTCTATATCTTTTGGATGAGTACCTATAATTTTTGCGCCTGCAAAATGAAGCTTTAAAGCAAGATTGTTTGGTATCTGTCCACCCATAGAAATTATTATCCCATCTGGCTGCTCCTTATCATAGATGTCCATCACAGATTCTATTGAAAGCTCGTCAAAATACAATCTATCGCATATATCATAGTCTGTGCTAACAGTTTCTGGATTGTAATTTATCATTATTGTTTCATAGCCCAGCTTCCTTAAGCTTATCACTGCGTTTACACAGCACCAGTCAAACTCTACAGAACTACCTATCCTGTATGCTCCGCTTCCAAGTACTATAACGCTTTTTCTGCGACTGAAAGTCACATCGTCTTCGCTCCCATTATATGTCAAATAAAGATAGTTTGTCTTTGCCGGATATTCTGCGGCAAGAGTATCAATTTGCTTTATGCATGGCAGAATACCAAAAGATTTTCTTTTTTCTTTCACTTCCTTCGCTTGACATCCAAGACATATCCCTATTTGTTTGTCTGAAAATCCGCGGCTTTTTGCTTTAAGAAAAACCTCCCTATGCACAGTCTCAAGAGTGTACTGCCTTAGCTCTTTCTCTGTATTTACAATATTAGATATTTTATGTAAGAACCATTTGTCAATTTTTGAAAGGGAGTATATTTGATCAGTGCTATAACCTTGTTTAAGCGCCTGGGCAATCGCAAAGACTCTTTCATCGGTAGGATTTGCAAGCTCTTCATCGATGTCCTTACATAGGATATTATCATTACAGACAACTCCATTTGCTCCTATCTCAAGCATTCTAATTGCCTTTTGAAGCGCCTCTTCAAACTTTCTGCCTATCGCCATGACTTCTCCAACAGACATCATACTGGAGCCTATTTTCTTGCTTACCCTAACAAACTTTTTTAAGTCCCATCTTGGAATTTTGACAACACAATAGTCAAGCGCAGGTTCAAAACATGCCGTGGTTATTTGTGTGATTGAATTTCTCAGCTGAGTCAAAGTATAGCCAATAGATAGCTTTGCCGCAATGAAAGCAAGTGGATACCCAGTAGCTTTTGAGGCTAGTGCAGAGCTCCTGCTAAGCCGCGCGTTTACCTCTATAACTCTATACTCGCTGTTTTTTGGGTTTAATGCAAACTGGATATTGCATTCGCCGATTACTCCAAGATGACGAATTGCCTTTATCGAGACCTCTCTTAGCATATGATACTCGTAATTTGTTAGTGTCTGGCTTGGGGCAACAACTATACTTTCTCCGGTATGTATCCCCATAGGGTCCATGTTCTCCATGTTACAGACAGTTATGCAATTATCCATACGGTCCCTCACAACCTCATACTCTATTTCCTTCCATCCATGAAGGTACTCTTCAACAAGTAACTGTTGTGTGTATGAAAATGCTTTACTTAGCATATCCTTTAGTGATTGCTCATTGTATGCAACACCAGAACCAAGACCGCCAAGCGCATATGCAATCCTTACCATTACTGGATAACCTATCCTTTGTGCAATTTCTATCGCCTGGTCTATATTTCTAGCTGCTTCGCTTCGTGGGGTTTTTACACCAATTTCATCAAGTTTTCTTACAAAAAGTTCCCTATCTTCTGTATCAATTATGGTTTTTACAGGTGTTCCCAGCACCTTCACATTGTTTTTTTGTAAAATACCTGAATTATAGAGCTCTACGCCACAGTTAAGCGCGGTTTGACCTCCAAAAGAAAGAAGTATCCCATCCGGCTTTTCCTTTTCGATTACGCGCTCAACAAAATAAGCTGTTATCGGAAGAAAATACACCTTGTCTGCGAGGTGCTCTGAAGTTTGTATTGTAGCGATATTTGGATTAACAAGGACTACCTTTATGCCCTCTTCTTTTAATGCCTTTATCGCTTGGCTACCAGAATAGTCGAACTCACCAGCCTCGCCTATTTTAAGCGCGCCAGAGCCAAGAACAATCACCTTTTTAGGTCTTTCTATGCTTCCCTTATCACACTTCGCACAAAACTCTTTTCTTTTCATACATTAATCATCTCTCTAAATTTATCAAACAAAAATGCAGTGTCAACCGGACCTGGTGTAGCTTCAGGGTGAAACTGTACCCCGCAAAATGGAAGAGACGCATGCCTTATCCCTTCGTTTGTCCCGTCGTTTGCATTGACAAACCATTCTTCCCATCCACTAGGCAGTGTTTCTTTGTCAACTGCATATCCATGATTCTGGCTTGTGATATAACATCTGCCTGTCTTGACATCAATACACGGTTGGTTCTGGCTTCTATGTCCGTATTTAAGCTTGTAAGTGTTTGCGCCGGCAGCAAGGGCAAGAAGCTGATTTCCAAGGCATATACCCATTATAGGCACCTTTTTCTTCATTGCTTGCCTAAGTGACTCTATTGTTGTGACGCACATTTTTGGGTCGCCCGGCCCATTTGATACAAAAACACCATCATAATCCAAACTGGAGATATCATAGTTCCATGGCACTCGCATGACTTTTATTCCACGAAGAACTAGTGAGCGGATTATGTTGTATTTTGCTCCGCAATCAAGAAGAATCACCTTTTTTTCTCCGCTGCCGTATGTTTCCACCCTTTTAACAGAGACTTCAGCAACAAGATTCATATTATTTGGATTTTCAAATGGCACATCATCTTCATGAACATTTTCGTAAACAAGTTTACCCAGCATAACACCTCTCTCCCTGAGCCGTTTTGTAACCGCACGTGTATCAACACCGCATATTGCAGGGATATTGTGCTCGAGTAACCAATCTGAAAGAGATTTCTCAGACCTCCAATGACTAAATTCCTTTGAATAATCAGACACTACAAGTCCTTTTATATAGATTCTGTTGGACTCAAAATTTTTCAAAAATCCAAGCTCGTCATAATCATTGCCAGGAACACCATAATTGCCTATAAGCGGATAAGTCAGTACTAGGATTTGCCCTTCATAGCTTGGGTCTGTAAGAGACTCAGGATACCCTATCATCCCCGTATTAAAGACAACCTCTCCAGAAACATTCTTTTCTGCTGCAAATGAAAATCCCTCAAAAGAAGAACCATCCTCAAGGATTAATTTTGCTTTTTTAAAGATGTTAAAAGACATACTAAAAACAAAGCAGATTCAGGGGCTTTTTATAAAGATTGTTGTTTTAAAAAAATAGATTACAAAAAAAGGGAAGAGGTTAAAAAAATTAAAGAACATTAATTATTGATTTAGGAGGTTATAGATGCGGCATGAGAAGCGGTCTATCAAATATTGCTTGATTTAATCATCTGATTTTTTAATATTTTTTATTATGCATACCGGCTGCGTTCAAAATCTCGTTTTCGGTTGGCTTACCATCATGTTGGCATTTTCCATTCAAATCAAAATATCCTGGTTCTCCGTATGGAACAACTCACCTCAGACCTATATACCTCAGACCTATATATTGTTCCTGAATGTGCATACGCGGTGGATGCTAACACACTTTTTGAACGGTGCCTATGCATACCACAAAATTATTTATTGAATTCTTTAATTTGCTATTCTAATTTGTCACTATTATTGAATACTACACAAAGTTTTAATAATGACCCTCTTTCTATTTTTATGGTGGGTAAGATGGGGATGTTTGATTTTATGAAGAGAAAAAAAGAGGAACCGAAGATTGATTTTCCTCCTCTACCACAATCACAACAAATAAACATCCCAGAAATTAAAGAAATACCTACAATACCAGACATAAAGATTTCTGATGCTCAACGCATACCACAGCAACCTGCTCAGCAAAAGGAGGAATTTAATTTTGGACTTCCACCACTGCCCGACAAAAATCCTATACCTGATGAACCCTTTCCACTTCCGCAAAACTTTGATTTTACAAACGAAGATTTGTTTAAGGACGATGCATTCTTTAAAAACAATATCCAAGAGCCTGCACAAGAGGCACCAAAAACAGAAGCAAAGCAGGATTTTGTTGGCACTGCTCCGCCATGGATGCATGAGCCTGTGATGCCAGAGGTGCCTCCTGCATGGTCGCAAAAAACATCTTATACCGAAGAAAAAAGTTTGTGGGAACGCCAAAATATACAAGAGGACATCCCAAAACCTAAACAAACATGGAAAACACCCAACCAGATACCTAACCAGGCGAGTATAGAAACCTCGCAAATACAACCATCAAATCGCTGGGAAAACAACCAAACTGAGTCCTGGCAAACATCAACACTGCCTGAACAAAAAATTGAAACCAAAAGGGATGCACTGCCAAGTGCCTCTGCTTATACTGCAAAACCTGGAGTTATTGAATCGGCAGGTCCTGCATTTATGAACTATTTAAGCTTTCAATCGGTTATGGAGGTTATAAACACACTTGGCGAGGCAACAAAGATTGTGGAAGACACAACATACCGCCTGAAAGAGATAAATACTGACAAAGATAATCTGAACAATGCATGGCAAACTGTCTTGGAAGACCTTGAAAAAGAACTAGTGTCGCTTGACCAAAATCTTTATGGAGGCTGAAAAAATGGGTTATGTGAATGAAAAATCGCTTTTTATCAAGCTTGACAGCTACAAAAAGACGCTTGAACAGATAAATGTTTTAAAAGCAAAAGTTGAAGAGGCAAAAGGTATTTTTTCCAAAATCAGCGACCTGAAAAGAGAAGAGGATACTGAAATGAGCATTTGGCAGGGGAATCTTGCGCAGGTTGAAAGCAAGATGAAATTCATTGAAAAAACTTTGCTGGAGCCTGGAGTACAATGAATGAAGAGATGTTTTATGTCCAGTTACAGAACTCAAAGGAGCTTAGAAGAGCTGTTCTTGAGGCTACTAAGCTAACCATACAAGTTCTTCAGAGCTATGAAAAAGTAAAGAAGATCAGGCTGCAAAAGCTTGAAGAAATGCAGAAGCTCCTAGGTCTATTCAGCGAAATAAATAAGATATGTGAGGATATAAAGATTGAGCCGCCTTCGCTTGACCTTGACATTCAGGATTCAAAGCCCGCCAAAAAAAAGAAGACTGTAAGGGAAACAAAGGAACCGACTCCTGAAATCAAGCAGCTTGAGATGGCGATATCACAGATTGAGTCAAAACTTAGCAGGCTTGGTTAACTTTAAATAGTATTCACTGATTCTTGCAGGATTGAGGGAGTGCCGGAGTGGCCAAATGAAGTCTTTATGATTTCAGGCTATACGGGACAGACTCAAGATCTGTTGGCTCAGTGCCTACTAGGGTTCGAAAGAAGCATCGGCAAACAAACAGCGCAATTGCGCCGTGCTTGGCGAACATCCCTACTCCCTCAATTTCAATTATTTTTTCTTTTTATCCTAAGAAAATCAAACTTCTGTTTTCCTTGCCAAACTGATTTTTCAGAAACAAGCAAAAAATTCTCAGACTCTAAAAGCATTTTTTTCAGGAGCATGCTGTTTTGTAGGCATACTGCGATTATGCCATCCTTTGTAAGCACAAAGTCTGCTTGATAGAAAAACTCGCGGTATAGGTTCTGCAACTCTTTCTCGCCGGTTGTTTTTGAAGGCGATGGTGGATGAGTCACTAGTTTATCAACACTTCCTTTAGAAATCTTTGTATCAAGCCATTCAACATCTACTTTTGAGAAGGTGATATATTTATCAACGCCGGCAATTGCCGCGTTTTTTCTTGAGGAGGTTATAAACCTAAGCTGATTGTCATAGCCAATTATACTTTCTTTAGATATTGGTGTAATTCTTTTATCCTTAGGAATCTTACAGATAAATTTTTCTTTTTTAAAAAAATGAGGAGAAATTCCTGTTGCGAAGAGCGCGGCTTCAATAGGAATTGTCCCAGCCCCGCAAAAGGGATCTAGGAGAACCCCATTTTTTTTATAGCCAGAAAACCGCATGAGTGAGTATGCTGTTATCGCGCTTAGTGTTGAAGGATGGGAAAAAACTTTATAGTCTCTTTTAGAGAGATCAAAACCGGCAAAATCAATCCCTGTTAAACAGCGTGAATTATTAATATAAACAAGCACAACACAATCTGGTTGTACAAGACTTACTTTTGAGCCAACCAACTGTGCGATTATCTCTCCAACGCCTGATGCAATGTCCTGACTTGAATAATCATGAGCGCCTTCTCTTATACAGTTTACTCTGAAGGTTTTTCCTTTAATAGCAGAAACCGCATTCGTGTTCAATATCTGCTTTATTGATACAATCGACTCTTCAAGGTTATTATTAACACTACACTCTCCAATAACTCCAATGACATTTAATGCTGAGTGGGCATTGTATGCAAGAGTACATATCTCATTTGCATCAGCTTCAAAAAAAACAACTTTTTCTGTAATTATAGAGGGTTTTTTTAGGATTTCTTTTATTTCAAGCGCTGTAAACTCCTCAACTCCCTGTTCTGTAAATACTGCTGATTTCATACAAAGATAGAATCGCGGCGCCTTTTATAAACATAACTATAAAAAAGGGCATTAAAGCAAGCAATCTAGAACAATTTTTTAATTTGTTAGATGTAGTTTGTGATTTTTGTCTGACATTGCCGCTTTAAAAGGACGCTTGATTTTATAAGCCCGTTTATGTCAAGTCCAAACTTTTTCTTAAATAGCGCAATAGCGTAATCAAGCATAAGCTGTTTTGTATCAAACAAAAGTGGTTTTGTTGCAAAGGTTTTTCTTGCGGCCTCTCGCGTCACCCATACCCCAAGAGGAACAAAGTATTCGCCGGTAATCACCCTTATAACTATTGCACCCGCCTGCTTTTGCAAGTCTCTGAGCTTTTCAAGCAACGCCAATCTTACAGAGTAGTATCCGCCAGCGCAGTTTTCTGCATAGCTTTTTCTTCCATCATATCCTTCATAATCGGTTGTGTATTCAAGGCTTTGGCTTTTGTTCCAACTTGCGTTTGGCATGTAGGTTTCAAACAGTTCGTAGCTCCATATTTCCGGAAAGAGCATAAAAAGGTAATAGTTTCCAAGATAAGAACCAAAAAAAGACATATTATCTTCAATTGGAGGATAGTCCTTAATTTCAGATAACATTTGCTTTGCAAGCATATCATCTGTGGCTGTAATGCTCCATCTTGTTGGAACAAGTTTTCTATTAGATTTTAAACCTAAGCTTCCTATAGAGAAGAGCTTTGCGATAAAATTTTCATCATAGCCAGACTCGAACAACTGCCATGCCGCACCCATTGCTTTGAAATCAGTATCGTCAACAATCTGCTCAACTATCCTGTCAATTTTCGGGTTTGAAGTGATATCAGCAAAAACAAGCTTTGCGCTTGGACCATATGGCGGTGAAGAAGGGTCGGTAGTAAGCGAAAATTTAGGTTTTTCTTCAAGTTTTATTTCAACATCCACGGGCTTTGAAGCCATGGCGACCTGCCTACCAATATCAACAAGCCTATTGTTTTTATGTATGTCTCCCTTTGAGAGCGAGTTAATAAGAGAGCTCCTTAGGTCAACAATTTGTTGTATTCCATAGTCCGCCGACGCCCAATAAGAAGGCGAATCATACTGCCATGCATCTGCTTTTGGCTCATGCAAGCTAAGAAGCCCTATACTGACATTAGGATAGCCGATTCTACCGACAAAGGGCGCAGGAGATTGTGTTGCAAACTCGCTTGAATTTAAAGAATGGCTTATCTTAAACAAAGAAGACGCTTTGATAAGATGTGGGCAGAATGCCCTTCCACAGTACCCCCTCCCCTTGCAACGGACGCAGATAATCCTCATACTGCTGTAATGACATAGTAATATTTTAATTTTTGGGAGAATAAAAAAATATAAGAAAAGATATATAAAGGTGTTGAATATCAAAACACGCTGGAGGTGGGTCTTATGAAAATGAGATACAGAGACGATGATGAAGACACTGATGATGATGAAGAGGACGACTGGTAATTAAGCATAGAATAAAAGCAATAGGAAAGATAACAAGGAGGTTATCTAAAAATAGTCATCTTATATTGTTTTATTATAGATTATAACTATTTGATTATACCCATTTCTTTTTTCTGAAATATCTAAGCATAAGAAAGGCCACTATAGCCATAAACAGCATTATAAGAGGGTAACCGGCTTTCCACTTAAGCTCTGGCATGTATTCAAAATTCATACCATATATCCCTACTATAAAAGTAAGAGGAATAAATATTGTGGCGATAATAGTTAGAACCTTCATTATTTCATTAAGTCGGTTGCTAATAATTGATAAGTACACTTCAAGCATCCCTCCAAGTATATCCCTATATGACTCTATCGCGTCTATTATTTGAATTATGTGGTCGTAAACATCGCGAATGTAAATCTGAGTAGATTCTTTCAAAATTCTAGAGTCTGACCTCTGCAATGAAGAAAGCAACTCTCTTATTGGCCAGATAGATTTACGCAGGAATATCATAAGGTGCTTAATATTGTTTATGGTCTGCATGGTTTTCTGGGTCGGATTGTTTGTAAGTTCTTCTTCCAAAGCCTCTATTCTTTCCTCGCACTTTTCAAGAACAACAAAATAGTAGTCAACTATTGAATCAATAATTGAGTATGCAAGATAGTCTGCGCCGGATTTTCGTACCCTGCTTAAAGGGTTTCTAAGCCTTTGCAATAGCGGATCAAACAGATTAGTTTTTTGCTCGACAACAGAAACAACAAAATTTTTACCGAGAATAATGCTAATCTGATCTGAAGAAACTTGATCATTTTGGTTGAACTCAAGCGCCTTTAGCACTATATAGATATAGTTCTCAAAAATTTCAACCTTTGGCCGCTGGTCTGTGTTAAGGATATCCTCAACAATGAGCTGGTGTAGCCCCATACTCTTGCCAAGCTTTGCAAGCGCATCAACATCGTACAACCCTTCTGCGTGTATCCATGTAATGCTCGGCGATTTTTTATATTTTATTACCTCTTCTGGTTTTAATATCTCCTTTTCAACAAGCTGTTTTTCATCAAAATCATAAAGAAAAAATTTTGTATGGGTGCTTTTTTTCTCTCCTATATGCACAAGGCTTCCTGGCGGAAGTCCTGCTTTATGTGATCTCTTTTTTATGATGCGTTGCATAGATACGATAATACTAAGAAAGTATTTAAATTTTTGGTAATACATCCTTGTCTTTTGGGAGCGGCAGAAAAATCCGCTCAATTTCTGAAATTGTGACCTTTCCATCTATTTTATGCGGCAAAGTAAAGGGAGATGCGTAAGAAGCAAGCCAGGGAAAGTCGTCTGCTCTTAAAACCAGTAAAAAAAGCGAGTTGCGGTCTTCTAGATAATCGCGATAATTGCATTTCCCATCTTCGCCATGTGTCACACACTCGTCCCATTCTCGATGATCATACACGCTGCACCGAGATTTAAGAACAGGCAAGCCATCAATCTCAAAAGTCTGCTCAAGATTCTTGCAAGCAAAGGATTTTCTGACTATTTTATACTCCTTCAGATATGGCGAGTAGCGCAAAAGCCAAAGTTGTCTTTCTCTATCCCATTTCAGTGGCCAAGGGTCAATTATGTCTTCTGGAAAAAAACAGCACTCTGCATCTCCACATACCCCGCCAATTTTTATATAATCCTTCTTAAGTATATATGGCTTTATTCCTAGAGTTTCCATTTTTAATCTTCAGCCAATAATCTCTTTTTATTTAAAAATCGTTTGTTTCTATTAAGTTCCTGTAAACTCATTAAACTAAATCATTCAATCAAGTAAAATAGACAAAGATAGATTTTTAATAAGTTTATTTTAGTAAGTTCATATTAAGTGATACGAGGTGATACTAAATTATACTAAATAAAAAATAAAGAACCCGCTATGAATTCTTCTATAAATAATTACAAAAAAAGGTTAAATTTTGAAACCAACACCTTTCATACTTATATTTTTTAAGGTATGCTAAAGAAACTAAAAACGCGGTTTAAAAAAAGGCTTTGGAAAAATATTAATAAGCTGCACGCCTAAATAGTGTTAAATATAGTGAAAATTGCGTAGATATTAGTGCCGCAATAAAAAGGATACAAAAATGGAAGAAAAATCCTTCTTTGAAAATATAAGGATAGCATACTTCAGTATGGAGATTGGGATTGACGATAGAATTCCTACATATTCAGGCGGACTTGGTGTTCTTGCAGGCGACACTTTAAGAAGCGCGGCTGATCTTGGGATTCCGATGGTCGGAGTGAGCCTGCTCTACAAAAAAGGCTACTTCAAACAAAGAATAACAAAAAAAGGAGAACAGATAGAAGAGGAAGTTGTATGGGAACCGAGCAAATTTCTTAAACAGCTAGATACAAAAGTTATGGTTAAAATAAGAGAAAGAGTGGTTTGGATAAAACCCTGGTTGTACACAATCAAAGGCACAACTGGAAAAGAGTTACCTATAATCTTTATGGATACTGATATCGCAGAGAACACACCTTACGACAGAACATTAACTCATTATCTCTATGGTTACGATGAAGAGTACCGTCTGTGCCAAGAGGTTGTGCTTGGAATTGGGGGAGTAAGGATGCTTGAAAAGATAGGCTGTAAGAACATAAAAAAATATCACATGAACGAAGGGCATTCAGGCTTGCTGGCCATTGAGCTTTGCAGAAGATACGGCAAGAGAGATGACTGCATAGAGAAAGTGAGAGAACAATGCGTGTTCACCACACACACGCCAGTGCCTGCGGGCCACGACCAGTTCAACAAAAATTTTGCAATAGATATCCTTGGAGAAAATCTGCCAGAATGGCTCTACAACAAGGTTTTTTTCGAAGACCGGCTTAACATGACATACTTAGGCCTTATTTTTTCAAAATATATAAATGGGGTTGCAAAAAAACATGGCGAGGTTGCACGGGGCATGTTTCCCGGCTACCATATAGAATCCATAACAAACGGCGTGCACACTGCATTCTGGGCATCGCCTTATATGAAACAACTTTTTGAAAAGTATATCCCAGAATGCTTGTGCGACCCATTTAATTTGAGATATATAATGAGTGTGCCGAAAAAAGAGGTGTGGGATGCACATAAAAAAGCAAAAGCCGAGCTTATAAGGTTTGTAAATGAAAACTACAATGTCGGCATGGACGAAGAAGTGTTTACAATAGGATTTGCAAGGCGTGCGGCCACATACAAGAGAGGTGACTTGCTGTTTAGCGACATCGGCAGATTAATTAGAATCGCAGAAAAAACAAAAGGCTTGCAAATTATTTATTCTGGCAAAGCGCATCCAAAAGATACTGGTGGAAAAGAAGTTATAAGACGCATAATAGAAGCCATGCAACAGCTGGAAAATAAAATAAAAGCGTGTTATATTGAGGATTACTCAATCAAAATCGCAAAGTTGCTTGTGGCAGGCGTTGACCTATGGGTTAATACTCCGCAACGCCCAATGGAAGCATCAGGAACATCTGGAATGAAAGCAGCGATAAACGGCGTACCGCAATTTTCCACCTTGGATGGATGGTGGCTTGAAGGACATATAGAAAATGTTACAGGGTGGAGCATTGGAATCCATCCAAACCAAAAAAAGGAAAGCGAACAAGCAGAAGATGTACTTGATTTTTACAGAAAGCTTGAACATGTTATTCTTCCAAAATATTACAACGAAAGAGATAATTGGATTGAAATAATGAGACACGTAATCGCATTGAACGGCTCATTTTTCAACACTCACAGAATGCTGCAACAATATGTTCTTAATGCTTATTTTAAGTAATTTGAAAGCAAAAATTGTTCCTTAATTGTCCTAATAACCCTCTACAACCATTTATTCCTTGGATAAGTTATAACTTAAAGTAGTAAAAATAACTTGCAGAGACTGAATAGAAAGCTTAGGGAATGCAACACTAAATTTTTATAAGGGATATATTTTCAATATTTCTTTGTATTAATATTTAGGATATAATACAGCAAATGTAGATGCGAGCTTATAAAAAGTATCTGTAAAGGGCATGATTTTTTTGGCGGCCATGGTGTAGCCCGGTAGCATAAGGGACTGTGGATCCCTTGGGCCGAGTTCAAAAAGCATTTTGCAAAAGATACGTCGACATAGCAGGGCAATCTTTTTGTCTGGGTTAAGAGTGCAATGGCTTTGAAAGTCTCGGTGGCCGCCCTTTTAACTTTTTTGGCCTTGCATGCTTAAAAATGCGCAAGAGAACAGCCATATAATAAAACTATAAAAAGATTATAAGAGGAATTTAAATGGACCTGGAGGGATTCGAACCCTCGACCCCCAGCTTGCTTCTGGTTTAGAAGGCTGGTGCCCTATGTTCCCAGTCAAAGCAGTGCTGAAGCTTCCCAGCTTACTTTCCTGCTACTTATTTAAATTTTAGACAATTCTTGTTGTCTAAAAAAAAAGACCGCCAGGCTAGGCTACAGGTCCAAAAATTGCAAATATAAAAACATTAACTCTGGTATTTGATTCAATATATAAAATTTTATAAAATAACTAACATTAATTTTGAATATTTAATATTAAGCGATTAATAAACAATAAAATTGCCAAGCAAAAAACAAGGGTATATAAATAACATGAATTTTTTGCTTGTTAAAGATTAAAAAGCATTAACAATAAAAGTTATAAAAATTAAGAAGATATAAACAAAGAAAATGCGGGGGTAGCCAAGCGGCTAAGGCGATCGGCTGCAGCAGGTGCTGTAAAAAGCGGTATTATGAGCGTTATGCGATGAAATGAAGATACCGATTATTCGAGGGTTCAAGTCCCTCTCCCCGCTCTTTTTATAATAAATAGTAAAAGAGAAAACTATACAAATAATCCAAGACAAGAATTCTTATCCTTTGTTTTTGTCTTTAGTTGTGAAGGAATATTCTTGACCACATTAGCAATAACATGTGGTTTTAACTCTGAAAAATCTGTTAGCCTTGAATTTTTTTTACCTGCATTGTAGGAGACCGGCATTTTGATATTCCTTTTTATTATTCTTTTTAAATATTTTCGTAGTTTAAAATATATATTAATATATTATTTAATATACTAAAACGAAAAATATTTAAATTTATTTTATTATAATTCTGAAAATCTGAAATTATAACAAAATTTTCATATAAAAAAATTGAAATTCATATATTTTTTATGAATATCAGAAAAAGAGAGATAAGCTACAATTTTAGCAATTAAGTCTTTAAAAAGAGGAGCACATGAAAAAATATCCTAAAATAGTTCAATGCGACAGCAGAGGACAGATTGTTATCCCAAAAGATATACGACGGGAATTGCAAATAGATGAATGGACTGGTTTTTTTATGTATTCTATCCAAGGAGAGGGCATACTTCTAAAAAAGATAGCTGCAGAAGAACTTGCTGTACATAAAGAGATGCTACAAGAAATTAAAGACAAAGCTGCAACATTGGGCATTAAAAACGAGAATATTGATATTGCTATAAAGAACTATAAAAAAACAAAGGAGGGCAACTTGGAAGTGTTATGAGGCTCGCTTATAATAACATAGTCGGCGTACTTGTAATTATGTTGTTGTTATTGTCTATCTTAGGCCCTTATGCGGTCTATAAAAGAGCCACTGAAGTATTAAGATATCCTACAGTCACCGGAAAGGCATCTTCAATAGGCTCTATAGGCATCCATATAGTACTTCCACCGCCTGACATGAACTCACTAAACCTGACCGCTGTTCTGGCAGAGGACAACAAAAGCATAATTTTGTTATGGAACTCTGTTTCTGCCAACAACTACAGTATCTATATCACAGATGATATTGTCTCTGGGTTTGACTATGCTAATCCGAACATCACAGGACTTACAGCAACAAACTGGACTGATGTAAACGCAAGTCAGGCGCAGCAAAGATACTACAAAGTTGGTGTGTGGAACAGCGGGCTAGAGTATGTGAGCAATGAAACCGCTGGAAAGTATGATATTGAGATAAAATTTGCCAACGGAAACCCGGCAGGCTACGAACTTAACCAGATAAGTCTTCCGCTTATGCCAGCAAATCTGTCTTTTTCAAACATAGTGAGGGGTGGAAGTGACGGAGACATGGTGTTGCGGTTCAACAGAACGGATTTAGGGCCGAATTTTGTCGGCTGGGAAACAAACATAAAAATTGGAGGAACTTGGATGGGCGATTTTGATGTTTTTTCTTTGCTTGAGGGTTATGTGTTTATTAATGTCCAAACCCCCTACAATTTGACTATTGCAGGAAGGGTTCCAAGTGAAGAAGTAGCTATTTCAATGCCTGCGGTCACAGGCTCACCTGCAGGGCATGAGATGATTTTGCTTGGATGGAACTCTGCCTATCCAAACTGTAACCTCTCAAATGCCTTAAATACAACAACTCCGCCTGAAACAATTGTCTGGTTCAACACAACAAATATTGGTGGACAGTACGATGGCTGGCAAACATTTATGCTAATCGGTTCGCAATGGTTTCCTACATCTGGTTGCATGCTTCCTGGAAAAGGATATAGGTTTGTCCAGATAGGAACCCCATACACTTGGCACTATGACAGAGGTTAAGATAGAATCGGCGATTGCAGTGCTGCTGTTTTTGTTAGTTGCAACTAGCTTTGTATCAGGCTCATCTGTATGCGTGCTTACTGGTTTTGTTACTGACATAAGCGGCGCAGCTGCCGAGGAAGGCACTTCTGTTGAGATAATAAACCTTGATTTAGGAACAGTTTCAAAGACACCAACAGGAACAAATTGGCCGTATGAAAATATGTTTGTGAAGGCGATAACATGCAACTTTAATGATACGATTGTTGTTCGGACAAAGTATAACAACACACTGGCTGCTGAAAAAAGAATAGTCTACGACCACCTACCTTACGAGGTTAACATTACTTTTCCTGTTGAGGTTTTCAAGCCAAAAGAAAGCCAAACGCTAAATGATACTTCACAGAAAAGCAAAAAAACAACAGAAAGGGAGATAAGCAAAGATGGTGGTGGAGGCAGCGGAGGAAGTAACGGACCAATAAACACAAAAGAGGACGAATGCATGTTTGGGTGCCTTTCAGATTATGTATTTCCACGAATGCTTAACGAAAGCGTCACAAATATTGTTCCGATTGACTCACAAGTAAGGCTTTATTTGCTTGGCGAGGATGCAAGAGTCTGGATGGTCATTGCAGATATAAGAAAACACTCGCAAGACTCAATAGAGATAAATTTTAGCACGCTTGATGGCAAGCTAATGCTCAAAAAAGGCGTTCCTTCAAAGCTTGACCTTGACAATGATAGCAATGATGATATAGTAATCAGGCTTGAAGACCTAGATGAGAATGACGCCTATTTGCGGTTTGACAGAATAATAGGCGGTATGAACAGCACACCGGAAATCTCTAAACCAAAAGTGATTAACCCTCTTGAAGAAGAAAAAAAAGGTAATCTCTTGCTAATAGGAATACTTGCTGTGCTAGTGATTGTGTTTTTAGTACAGATATATTTTGAGAAGAGGAATGATAAGTGATGGAAAAGGCGAACTGTTTTTTGGTGGTTGTGCTTGCCTTTTTTGCGCTAGTTAGTCTTCCAACACTTGCAGATACCTGTGTTGTTCAAGGTTGGATATTTTTGCACAACGGCTCTGCCGCACCGTTTGGAACAAACGTGACCATAACCAACCAAGGAACCAGCGAGCAAAGAACCGTGCAGACAGGCGGATGGGGCGAACAGCACTATTATTTAAGATCATTTACATGCACTCAGGGAAGCGATTATTTTACAGTGTTTTCATCCTACCTTGTTTGGAATGGCTCAAACGGCGGGCTTGCAACAGGCCTAAATCTCTATCTTAACATAACCTACAACAACATCCCTCCGATACAAAACGCAACACTCGCCCAGCAAACGATGAACGAAGACAACACAACAGGCATAAACAACGCAATAAATCTTGACGCTTACTTTTTTGACTATGACATGCAGTCGCTAAGCTACTCTATTTATTCACAAAGCAACAACCAGCTGGTTAATGCGACGATAGATGGAAACTATGTAGACATCTCCCCTCCTGCTGCAAATCAATCCGGCTACTCTACGGTTTGTATTAGAGCATACGATTCTGAAAACTATTCACAGCCAGGATGCTTTAACATAACAGTAACTTCTGTGCCGGATGTCCCGTCTTTTAGCTCCGCGAGCGATAACTTTTCAGGCGTATACTTATCAAACCAGACGACATTAAGGATAACAACGACGGCATTTGATGGAGATGACGAACAGGTTATACTATATGTTTGCAATACCTCATCAGTAACCCCTGCCGGCTGTACTAATGGCCAATACTGCACAAGCCAGAGCGCAACAAATCCTTCATGTACTTTCGCGACGGAAAGCGATGAGAACACGCATAGATGGTACGCTTTTATATATGACACAGCTGGCGTTATAGCTGCTAATAATTTTTCAGATACGTATACAACAGACTCGTTCGCCCCTCTTGCTGGAAGCGTTCTTATAAACAACGGCAACGCATACTCAAACAGCTCAACAATCACTGTAAACTGGTCCGGCTATAGCGACTCTATGTCTGGAATAAGATATTATTATTACAACACAACGAACAACCAATATACAAGGAATGGTGTTCAGACAAGCAACACCACTTATTCTGCATCTGTAGCTGTTGGCGAGGGAAACATATTAATTTATGTGTGGGCGGAGGATTTTGTCGGACACATCGGCGCTTCTGCAAGCGACAACATCATAGTGGACTCGCTCGCGCCCACAATAACATCTAGAAGCCAGAGTCCTGCAGACATAACAGAGGCAAGCAGCACGACAGTCTATGTAAACTATACAATCACAGACACAACACTTCAGGGAAATCCGATTTATAGATACAAGGTAGGAAGCGAAAACTACACAACCTGGCAGAACATGACCTCGCTAGGGGGAAACATATACAGATTCTCAATAACCGCTACATGGGCATCGTATGTAAACCAAAATCTGACATACGAGGTTAGCGCAATTGACTATTTCAATAGGACCACAAATACATCTTATACAGAAGTAATAAACATAAGTAATTATGCACCAATGTTTGTAAACCTCACTAACCTTTCAGGTTCTCAGGGCTCAAACATCTCATTTACTATTTTCGGTTCAGACTCAAATTCAAACGACAACCTCACTTTCACGGCAAGTTGCTGTTTCACAATAACATCCCTAGACTCGCGTTCCGCCAGGGCATGGTGGGTGCCGCCCAATGAATATGTAGGGCAAAATACAATAACCCTCACAGTAAGTGATGGTATTGCCAACATCTCACAGGCGATAATCGTCACAGTGAACCCGGTAAATGACGCGCCGGTGTTATCACCAATTGGAAATCTTTATGGCTATGTCGGCCAGCCGTTCTTTTATTATATATATGCAACCGACCCAGACAACGAAAATAGTTATCTGCTTGACGATAACAATCTTCTCTTCGGAGCGAACGGAAACACAACATGGATAAGCGTAAGTACACTGTATAATTCAACGAACAGGTCATATTATGGTGTTTTAAACTTCACTCCTCTATCTTCTCAGATAGGTTATTTTTTCCTTAGGTTTTATGTCACAGATGGAGACCTTGTTGACGAAGAAAACTCCACACTTTATATAGGGTACTGTGGAGATGTTGACGCCGCAAACCAGCCAAGGTGCGACTCTGATTATGAATCATGCTCAACATGCCCTGAAGACTGTGGTTCGTGTGGAACAACTTCGAGCGGCTTGCGCATGGTGATAATGGTCAAACCTAGGAACTGCCTCAATGAAAATTTTACTATGCGAACATACGAACTTTGGACAAGAGCAACTTGCGATGTGATGGGAACCATTGTTGAGGGCTATGAAGTGTGTGGGAATCTAAGTGGCGTTTCAATTAAGGTTTACAGACTTGAGGCTGGTGAGTGGGAAGAGATTGAAGAGTATGAGACTGACGAGAATGGCGAAGCAACATTTATTCCGACGCTTGAGGGTGAGTATAAACTAATTGGAACAAAACGAAATTATCCGACAACGACTAGATACCTTGAGATATGGTCGTGCCTTAGCGACGAGGAAAAAAAGGCGCAGAATGCAACAGAAGAGTCGGTGCCGCAAAAGTTGCCTCAAAAAGAGCAGCCGAAACGCGAGGCTGAAGAAGAGCCCGTGGTATTGGAAGAAGAAAACAAGTACGGTGCGATTATGGCTTATGTCGTGGCTCCAGCAATTCTTATAATAGCTGTTGTGCTTGGCTACTACTATTATGATAGGGAAAAAGACAACAAAGTATGGATACTGAAGTGCAGGGTTTTTGCCCTACAAACCAGAAAAAAATTACAATCGTCGATAAAAAGATACTGGAAAAAAATAAAGGATTATTTGGGTTATTAAGATGAAGATGCTTGTTGGATGGGATGGAAGAAAATTTTTTTTTAGTGGCAAAGACATCCACACAAAGAATGGTTTTATCAGGAAGGAAGAAATTGAGGCGGCGCGAGAAGGAAGCATTTTAAAGACTAACATTGGTCATGAGATGTTTGTTGTTGAAGCATCGTTTGTTGATGTATTCAAAAGGATAAAAAGGTCGCCACAGATAATTCCGCTGAAAGATATAGGGCTCATAGTTGCAGAGACGGGCATAGGCAAAAAAAGCGTTGTTCTTGATGCAGGTAGCGGAAGCGGAGCGACTGCGTGTTTTATAGCAAACATAGCAAAAAAAGTTTATACTTACGAAATAAGAGACGATTTTTATAAAATAGTCAAGGAAAACATCGCGCGATTAGAATTAAAAAATGTTGTTGCAAAAAAAGGGGATGTTTACAAAAAGATAAACGAAAAAAATATTGATGTTATAATTCTTGATCTTCCATCTCCTTGGGAGGCAATTGAAACCTGCAAAAAATCACTTAAGATAGGTGGGTTTCTTGTTAGCTATTCTCCTACGGTTCCACAAGTGGCGGATTTTGTTTCGGCGATCAAAAGTAATAGCTCATTCATATTTCTAAGAACTATTGAGGTTATTGAAAGGGACTGGGAGTATGAAGGAAGAAAAATAAGACCGAAATCTCAGCAAATAGGACATAGCGGTTTTTTAACATTCTGCAGAAAGATACATTGAAAAAATTTCGTGTTCTGCTTCATAAAGTTTATTAAGCAAATTGTCTTACCATACGAATATGCCATTTACAAAGTCATTCCCTAAAACTTCTGACAAAAGCTTCTATCCTAGATGGGAGGAGGTAACCCTTAGCGAACATGAAGAAAAACTAGTGGAGGAACAATCACGGCGTGAAAACCTTGAGCTTATGGAAGAGTGTCTTGAAGATGCAAAACATATACTGCATCATGCTAAACTTAAAGAGCAACAGTCGGATCTCGTTGGGATAGCTATCGCCCTATTTGAAAAGCGTGCGTCGCACACGATCTTCAAAAAAGAAGAGAAAGCAAAGGAAAAATTCAATTCTGCCAAAAATGAGCAGGCTAAAGAAACTAGTAAATCTTAAGAAGTTTTCTTAGCCCCATGCTAAAAATAATAGATAATATGATGTATGTTGCAAGCCAACCTGGCTGCCATCCAAATATAATAAGTCCGCCGAACGGATGTAGCTTTTCATTACCAATTGTTATGCTTTTTAGTTTTGAATCTTTACTAAGCCCAAGCTCAATATTTGTAAGTGTCGGCTTTTCATAAAGCTTATCCTTATTATTACTGTTCACGCGAAGCGGCTGAGAAAGCTCTCTTCCTTCAAAGTTGTACTTAAGCTCATATGTCCCTGCCTGTGCCTTTGCGAGCCATTCTATCTTTCCATCTGTTGAGTTTTGCTTTGCAGGACTTTGTAGCAAGACACCTTCCGATGCAATAAGTTCAATCTCACCGTTTTTGTCCTTTGCAAACTCAGCAGTTATTGTAAACTGCTTTTCGGCAGTTATTGGTTGATATGTAAAATGCGCATTCAGCCAACTGAAGATAAGCACAATTGGAATAAGAGTTATAAGAGTTGGCTTTATTGTGTGGCTCATATATTTTAAGTTTGCTTCCATCGCTTTTTTTTGTATCTTAAGAAGTTTTTCTGGATTATCTCTATTTTTTTTCATCTCTGTTTGATAACCCTTTATCTCTTCCTTAAGACTTTTTAGCATGGACTGATCTGTAAACTTCATATAAACTAGCGTGATAATCAATGTTATTACAAAAGAGATGATAAGAATAGCGACAAAACTCGGCAGACTTAACAGGGGCATAAAAAGAGGATCAAATATAAAATCAAGAAAAGCCATTACTCCATCATCCTCCTAAGCCCTGGATACATGTCCATCATGTGCTTTTGTGCAATTTCTTCATAAAGCCGGTATACAATCATAACTGAAAGAAGAATCCCTGTGCCATGGCTAAGCGCACCCGAAAGGTCTGCAACAGCTGCAAGAAATCCTATAACTATTGCACCCATAATTGTCAAGGGTCCTATGTACCTGTCAAGCACGCGCTCAAGTATTCTTTCATCTTTTCTGAAGCCAGGAATTTGAAGGCCGCTGCTCATAATATTCCTAGCCTGTGTTTTTGCATCCATCCCTGCTGTTTGTACCCAAAAGTATGAAAATAAAACCGCCCCACCGATCATAAGAAGGACATACACTATAGCATGAAAATAAGGCTTAAAACCAATAGCAAACCCCCCCTGCTGAATAATCATTTCAACAAGCCGTGGTGGAGTTATATAGCTTACAAGTCCGGATGCCGCACCGCTTGAGTCGTATGTTCCAAGTAGCGGATGCCCCCAATTCTGCAAAAGTCTTGCCCAGAGCTGCATGTTCGCGAAAAGTGCCGCGACAAGAATAACTGGTATGTTGCTTGTATAGATAAATTGAAGGGGCCATCTTACGCCATAACCCCTAATCCTGCCAAATGAAAGTGGTATCTCAACTTTCATAGACTGCGCATACACTGCAATCACAAAAACTAGTATGGTGGAAACAATGGCTGCAAAAGCAAGCCCTGCGGTTGTAGGGTCGCCTGCTGCAAGCGATTGAAAAAGCTGAATAACTTTACCTGTTGAGTATGAAATTCCGCCGGCCTCACCACCAGGACCCTTAAGCCATGAAAATGCGCGAATGAATATCTCTTGGGAAACGCCCGCGACTATAAAAAGGCTAATGCCCGAGCCAAAACCCCATTTGCTTACAACCTCGTCCATAAATAAAATAAGTATTCCCCCCAAAACAAGCTGTAAAACGATGATAAGCTCTAGCTGAAAGAACAAAGATGTCCCGCGAAGTGTAGCATCTGGAGCAAGCCCGCCCATAAAAACATAAATTGCCGCTTCAAAAATAATGAAAAAAAATGCTAGAAGTTTTTGTGTCCCTTGAAAATATTTTTTTCCTTCTTGTGTTGTAAGATCAAACTTCACAAGTCCGCTACCGTTCAATAGTTGTAGAACAATTGATGCTGTGACTATCGGACCGATACCAAGCGAAATCAGAGAACCAAACTTCGCACCTAATATAAGGGACAAATATTCAAACTGTTGAAGCGCGTTTTGCCCTAACCCAAACAGCGGAATAAGGCCTAAAACAAAAAATAGGACAAGGGTAATTGCAGTCCACTTAAGCTTATCCTTAAATGAGAGTCGCTTCTGTGTTGGTCCTGCAACTTCAGGCAGATTAAGCAGGATATCCTTAAATACTGCCATACTCACCCCTCTTTTACTTCCCCACCTAATGACCTAATTTTTTTGACTGCGTTTTCTGTTGCAGATGCTACAATTATATTATATTTTCTAGTGGCATTTCCTTTACTCAATAGTTTGTCATATCCCATTTTTGAAAGATTTATATGTATAGTACCTTCTTTTTCAACTGCGTCTCCGCTCGCGATAAAACCATTTAGCTGTGTCTCTAATGTCTGTAGATTTATGCAGACAGATTCCTGCCGTTTTAGTTTAAAACCTTTTTTACCAAAATAATCTGTGTTCCAGTATCTCGGCTTTTTTTGGTCTGCTCTTTTTCCAGAACCTGAAAAACCTCTTCCACCCCTATGCCCTGCGCCGCGATGCTTTTTCTTCGCGCCCCAGCCGTGACTATTACTGCCTCGCATCCTTGATTTTTTCTTTCTTTTGAACTTCATCTTAGCATCCTTTTTATGAGCTGATTTATTTTATCTCCTCTGTCGCCAAGCGCGCCGCCTGACTTAAATGGTTTTTTAATTCCCTTTCTTCCAAACCCCCCTCTCGGTGGATTAAGCCTGAAAAACCCTTTTGGCTTTCCATCTTTAAGCTCTGTTTTCTTAGAAAGCAAACCGTATGTTTCTGAATCAATAATTCCATATGTGGCATAATCCTTGACGGCCTCGGCCATACCTATTATTGACGGTGTATTTGGCCATACGCTACAATAATTCTTCCTGTAAAGTTTTAGCAACTCAAATGTTTTTCTGACTTTAGGACTTAAGCCAATGCCTCCTCTAACTCTGATTATTGCTAATTTTTTATCCGTGTCATGATTTTCTGTTTTGTTGCTCATTTTATCACGCCTTCAACAATAGACAAGGTCTCCCAGTCTTTTGCTTGAAGTTTAGTTATGGATAATTTTCTAAGCGCATCAAAGGTTGCATGAACTAAATTTATTTTTGTGCCGGTCTGCCCTTGTGTTTTTGTCCATACATCCTTTATTCCTGCCAGTCTAAGAATTTTTGCGCATTCTTTTTCAGCACAAAGCCCTGTACCTTTTGGAGCAGGAATTAATTTTATATGTACTGAACCACACCTGCCTTCTACTGTAAAAGGCACAGAATGGGGCGTTTTGCAATTACATAACCAGCTTCCACAACCACGCCTAATCATCATAACATTTAGCTTTGACCGCCTAAATGCCTTTTCTCTGGCCGGCACGGTTTCTTTTGCTTTATCATACCCATATCCAATAAAACCGTCTTTGTTTCCTATGATGGCCATTGTCGCAAATTTAGGTTTATTCCCTTCTTTTGTCTTTTTTTGTGTCTGCCTAAAAACACGACGCTTCCCCCCACCAAACTTACCTTTTGACTGACCAATATTAAGAAGGTCTGTTTCATAATTATGCAATAGAACATCTATTATTTCGCTTTCAAGTATACGGTCGCCCGACTCAAAAATAGTATGAATGTCTGTTACTGTACCATCCTTAACTCTGCGGCCAAGGCTTGTTTTTGGCTTCCAGAGCGAGACATCAATCTTATGAATTGGTTTTTCAACTGCCTCCTCTGCAGCAACAATTTCCTCCGCCTTTACAATCTCCTCTTCCTGTTCAGCTGGAACTTCTTCTTTAGTTTTTTGCTCAGCTTCTTTTTTCTCTTCTTGTTTCTTTTTCCTTGCCATTTTTCACCATACCAAGTATTTTTTCTTTTGCATCCTCAAATGCCGAAACTATAGTTGTTGTCTCAAGCCCCTCTTTCCTATATTTTGTAAACTGGTTTTTGCCTGGATTTTTATAATTAGCAATATGCACTCCCTTTATTCTCTCATCTTTTGGAAATGCTTCCTGCGAGTATGAAACATCAAGACCTGCATCAACTGCGCCTTTGAGAATCGCAAAAATTCGTCCTCCATGTACACAACTATGAAGCCCTATATCAAAAACTGCGTCTGTAACCCCTTTCTCTTTTGCGCGCATACCAATAAGCATACCGGTTAGATATGCGGCTGGTATGTTTTTCTTGCTATAACGCCAACCGAATTTTTCAAGTTCTTTTGAATGTGCATGGGCAATTATCTTGTCTCCATCAGGGTGGTACTCGATAATTTGAGAAACAAGATATTTTTGAGATCTTCTTGAAACAAGCCTTTTCTTTCCAGACTCTAAAAGTTTGAGCCGTTTTAGATAGTTGGTTCTGCCATCGCGTTTTCTCCTGTACTTAACTGTATAAACATTCATTTTTTCTTCACCAGTCCACGCTCAGTTAGATACAGATTGATGTGGCGCATGCTTCTAAAAAATCCGCTTTTTGCCTTGAGATAAAGCTCTCGTGCCACCCTTCTTTCAATATAATTTTTATCGCGTAATAATCTTATAAAGGTGCGCTGGCTCCTTACTTTATTCATCCAAGCCAGTTTCTTGCTCAGCCTTGCTTTGCGAGTGCCTTTTCTTTTGCCAAATCCCCGTCTCTGCCCTTTTGACTTTTTAAACCTTCTTTCTTTTGCTCTTACCCTGGAGACACCTTTTTTTGGCAAACAAATAACTGCTCTGTCGCTTATCAATCCTTTGATATCTGCTTTGGTGATTGCTTCTTTTATATCTCCAAGCCGTTCAGGGTCAAAAACTATGCGTTTTGGTGAACATTTAAGCACCTGCGCGGCAAGCCTTTTCTGTACTTTCAAATCCATTTTTTACTCACGCTTTGTAAGTATTTTTTCTTGTTCTCTTCGTTCTTCTTCCTTTTTTTTATCAAACTCTGTCACTTCTGACTCTGTTTTCTGACTATCTTTCTCGTTATTTGAAACCTGTTCCCTTTTTTCTTTTGGCTTTATTGTGGCCTTTTTTTCTGTTTTTGCCTTCTGTTTTTCTTCTCTTTCGGCCTTTATTTTATTTCTGTCTTCAAGAGTACGTTTTATAAATTCTTCCGGATTTTTAATATTGAGTATTGTGATTTTTCGTGCCATCGCTTCCTTCACGAGCTCAAGCCGCTTTTTTATTCCAAGTTTTGCAGACAGTATTGCTCCGTCTCTCTCTGGGTTAAGGTTTTTTAAATCTGAAAGATTGCATATTATGTTTCTTGTAAGCCCAGACCTATCAAGTCCCCTCACTTCTGCAGGAGACTTCCAGCCTACTGATACACAACGCCTGTAACCGCGGATATTTAGCCTCATTTTGCTGTCAACTCCGCGTGGTCGCGCCCATTTCTTCTTTACTTCTGCACGCTTGTGCGCATCCTGCTTGATAAACAGAGGTTTTCTGGCCTTTAGCCTTTTTCTATGTTCTAGCAGGTGCTGCTCTTTCTTTGTCATTTTATTTAACCGCCTTCCCATCTTTGTCTATTATATAAATTCCATCCTGGAATATGCGCTTATCATAATCGGCACGTTTCATTAACAGCTCTATGGCTGATGCTGTTTGACCGCACGCCTCTTTATCTATAGATTCAAGCGTTATAATGTCTCCTTCAATCTTAACATTTACCCCCTGCTTGATTTTAAGCACTCTTGGAACTTTTTCACCTAGAAAGTTTTTAACGCTTAACTGGTTGCCTGAAAATGTTACGTTCATTGGAAAATGCCCACTGCATATTTTAAGTTTATAATGGTGTCCTTGTGTCACTCCTTTAAACATATTTTTTATATGCGCCTTTATTGTTCCAAGCCGAGTTTTTTGTTTTTTTGTAAGTTTTTTTACAATGAAGATTATTTTGTCAGGCTCTGTCTGGACTTTTATTGTAGGGTCGTTTATTTCTCTCTCAAGTTCGCCTTTCGGACCAGAGATCCTTATTTTTGTATTAGCCAAGGTGGCTTTAACACCATGTGGCAATGCTATTGTTTCCTGATAATTTAAGATCTTCATTTTTAGTAGCAGTACGCAATTAACCTCCCGCCTGTTTTGTTTTCCTTTGCTTCATTATGAGTCATCATACCCTTTGGTGTTGAAACAATAAGTATTCCAAATCCCTTTGCCGGCAGATATCTTCTTTCAAATTTTTCAAACTCGTTTTTTGCAACTGAGTATCTTGGCTTGACAACGCCGCATTTGTTTATCTTTCCAATAAGGCTTATCTTAAGTATATTGCCTTTATGGTCTTGAATCTCAGTGTACTTACCGATATAGAGATGCTCGTTCATTATATCAAGCACCTTTTTTATCATTTTAGATGCCGGTTTTACAAGCACCTCATTTCGACCGAGCCGCTCGGATATGAGTATCTGACTAAGAGCACCCGCCAACGAATCGTTCATGGTCATTTTGTCACCTGAATACCTTATATTTTTTGATACGTTTTTTATTTTATGTTATAAATTTAGGTTTTATATACTATAATTATGCTGCTTTAGCTGCGTTCGTAATGCCTTGAAACATACATATTTTTGCCTGTGTTTTTATGTATTTTACATCAACTTTTATTAGTAATATTTTTTGAACCCAATTTGGGTTGCAACCTCCCTAAAACATTGCCTGCAAAAATGCAATCCATACTTGTTTATGTGCCCCCTTATCCTTCCACATCGTCTACATCTACGCAGACTCCTTCCAGTGGTCCTTTGCTTGGGAGCATTAAACCGGATAAATTTCTTCATCTTTGCAGGTTTTGCCTTGAGTTGTTTCAGTGCTTTATCCCAACTGCTATAGCTCATTTTTCGTTCCTCTATGCTTCTTCATCTATAACAACACCAAACTCTCTTTTCATATAGTCTCGTGCTTCTTCAGATGTGATTGCGTGCCTTTGAGATATAGGCCGACGCCTTAGTCTTCTGCGTTTTATACGGAATCCTGGTCGCTCTAGCGTTACACAAACCTCAAAACCCATTATTCCAACTTCGGGATTGTACGGTACTCCGGGCACATCTATATATTCTGCAACTCCAAAACTTACACTTCCTGTATTGTCAAACTGACTTGCTTTCAGCTTGTTGCCCTTTGATTTTAAAAGCCGTTTCAAAAGTTCTATTTTCTGACTGTTTCTTATTGTAAGTTTACAGCCTATTGGAAGGCCGGGCCTTAGCCCCCAGTTAGGTATTCTTTTTTTTGTTATAGTTTTTACTGGCTCTATTCCAGCAATATGCTTAATGAGTTTTATGCCTCTTTCAAGCTTTGCTTGGTCTTTGCCTGAACCAATATTTAGTGTTATTTTTTCAACCCGTATTTGTCTCATTACAGTCATTTTAAACAACCTTAGTATTGTTGCTGAATAACAAATTGTAAATTCACCCAGTATTTATGAGCGGTTCGTCAACGCCGATTGGAAAGGCAAACGATTTTTTTGTTTCAAAAACCGCCCCGTCCTTTTTGAAAAGCATATTGTCTTCTATTATTTCATCTACTCTACCTATTTCTCCAACATGCTTACCTCCTATGAAGAAAACAAGCACACCCTTCTTAAGAGGGATGTGCTCGACAATTTTGTTGTTTTCTATAACAACTGCGTCTCCTGTTTTGTATTCATCTTTATCAACAAGTATATTTCGTCCATTGATTAAATTTAACTGAGTTTTTCCGCCCCTCACAGACTTCTTATTCATTATTTTGCATATTAATGCATGTGTTTTATCTTTTATCTCAACCAAAATAAGTCTTCCTGATTTGTCTAGCAGAACACGGAATGATTTATTTAACTCCCTAAATGTTATTACATCCATAAGTCCAACCGCCTGTTTTATTTCTTTGCATTGTTTGCCATTTATTAGAACAGTCTTGTTGTTTAGGATATAACTTGCTTCTCTGGCTGTTTTTGCAAAGCCAAGAATGTCTCTTATGACAATACCTATTGGTAATGAGTTTTCAAGCTTGCCCCCACCTGGATACGGACGAATAGCATATTTTAGTGCCTTGCGTTTTATGTCCCATGAAGCCGGCGCAGCAATGCGCTTTAGATGCCTCTTCATTTTGTAACCCTCATTTTGGTATTGTCTGCCTTTGCGAATTTATCGAGTTTTAGTACTCGCTTTTTATCATCTAGATTTAACTCGATGACCATTAGATTTGATGGGTGAATAGGATAAAATGTTTTTGAGCCATCTTTTTTTACTTGATCTATGTTTTCTATATAAACGCGACAGTTTTTTATATCGACCCGCTGAACACGCCCTTCGCGTTTTCTGAACTGGCCGCGCATTACTCTCACTTTATCTCCTTTTCTTACCCTAATCGCGCGGGTACCATATTTCTTTCTAAGCTCCTTTGAAAGATGACTGTGCAAAAATTTGCCTTTTATGTGAAGCGGTGCATTGTACCTATATTTCCTCTGTTTCCTCGGCTTTTTGCTTTGCTTCCACTTTGTTGAAAACTGTTTCATAGTACTCACACAATTATGCTCGCGACCTTTGCTACTGCAGGCCATCTCTCACATACCTCTTTCGCGATCGCGCCCTTAAAGATAGTTCCCTGTGGGTTACCTTTTTCATCTTTTAGTATTATTGCTGCATTGTCTTCGAATTTTATCCTTGTTCCGTCTGGCCTGCGATACTCCTTCTTCTGCCTAACTATTAGAGCATAAACAACCTTTTTTCTCATGTCAGGTCTGCCCTTCTTTACAGACACCATGACAAGGTCTCCAACGCCGGCTGACGCCACTCTGCCTTTTCTGGTTTTCAGCCCAACAACAGTGAATAGCTTTACAATCTTCGCTCCGCTGTTGTCGCATGTTTCAATTTCTGCTCCAAGTGGGAGCGCCTTTGTTACCCTTGCCTTCACAGCCTGCAAATTAAACCACCTGACTCTGTTGTATCACTTGAACTATCACAAAATTTTTGCATTTTGAAAGTTTTCTAGACTCCATTATTTTTACATAGTCACCTTCTTTTGCTCCGATACATGAAGGGTTATGTGCCATAACTCGTGTGCGTTTTTTCTCAAACCGCTCATATTTTGATACGTATCTTGGGAATACCCATTCCACTACTGCAGTTCTACCAAGCGTGCATCTAATTATCTTGCCAAATTGAGTACGCCCGCGGAGTTTTATTTCACCGTGAAACGGACATTTTTTATCGTTCTGACACGCTTTTTCTGGAACAACCAGTTTTGTAATTGTGTTTAATGCCATTTCTAACCCCTAATCTAAATTCTCATGTTTATTCTGTCTTCCGGCCTTTTTGCGAGTTTATTTCCTTCGATGTTGTATTTTTTTCCGTTAACTTCCACCCTCATAACAACGGAGTTCTTAAGCAATCTTAGCACTCTGCCATTGACCTCAACCAAAAACGAGTTTTTTGTTTCGTCTATTATTTTGCCGCAGCTCCCAATCAACCTTTTGTTTGCAGAGTGAACAAACACTACATTCATACCTATAAGCTGCTTTCTTTTTGCAGTGTTGGTGTCCATATTCACTCAACATCTATGGTCTCTGGAGCAAAGCCGGCTTTGACAAGAGCATCCCTAACCGTCTGTTTGTGGTTTCCTTGAAGCTCTATTTTACCGTCTTTGTATGTACCACCGCACGCAAGCTTTGATTTGAGCTTCTTGGTAATCTCTTTGAGGTCGATATTTTTATCAACGACCCCCTCAACCACGGTGTAGACCTTGCCAAATTTCTTCTTCTCTACATAAACCCTGATTTTCTGCATTTCTTTGGCAATAGTCTCACAAACGCAGAGCTCTTTTGGCAGCCCGCATTTTGAGCAAATCTCGCTCATGCTTTTTTTACATCCTCCTTCTTAGTTTTTGCAAGGGTTTTCAGCCTTGCTATGTTCCTTCTGGCACGACGGATCTGACCAGGATTTTTTATTTGAGTATGCATTGCGACTTGTGCATTAATCTTGATAAGCTCTTTTCTGAGCTCTGTTTCTCGCTCTATTATATCTGCTTGGCGCAGATTCCTAAGCTCTGTTTTCTTCATTTTGCTGCTCGGTCTCCTTATTTTCCTTCTGTTGTGCTGGTGGTTGCGACTTTTTTCTTTGGCGCTTCTTCTTTGCCGGTTCTTCCTCCTTTTCTTCTGTTTGCTCAACAACCATAGGTGGTATTTCATCTGTAACTTTCATATCGTCCGGAAGCTTAACATCCCCTGTCATTATCCGCACTTGGATACCGATTGTTCCAGTCTTGAGCAGTGCTTGTGCATACGCAGTTTTTACTTGAGTTACCGCAACATCTCCGCATTTTTTTAGATATCCCTGATAAAACCTCCATCTTTTTGCTCTTGAACTTGGAACCTTTCCTGATATTATTATTTCAACACCGCGCGCCCCTGCACCCATCACATCCTCCATTGTTTTATGGCCAATACCTTTAAACCTGTTAACGCCAAACCGTTCAAGTGTGTTTGCAATACGCTCTGCAACTATTTTAGGATCAAGGTTGGGATTACTTACCTCCCCAATTTCTATTTGTGGATTTTCAAGATTGAATTTTTTCTTTAGTGTATTTGTAAGTTTTCTTATGTACTGTCCTTTCTTTCCTACGACAAGACCTGGCCTTGAAGCATAAACAACTATTTTTTCGCCGAGCGGTGTCATTTGAAGCTTTACGCTACTAAGTCCGACACCTTTAAGGTTTTGCGATACAAACTCCTCTACCTCAAACTGCTTTATTTTTTGGTCTAGTATTTTTTGTTGTATCATTTGTGTTCACTTATTGATTTTTGATTTTGTTTTCAACCTGTTGAGAGGGGTTTCCTGTTTTTTGATCTTTCTTTTTTTCGTTGCTCTGATTTTACTGCAGACTCCTCGACAACAATTTGTATGTGTGTTCTTTTCATCCTGCGTCGCCTCTGCCGCCCATAATGCCATGGACGCGTGGCTTTGTTTGCGCTTATATGTTTTATAACCAGGTTCTCTATGCTAAGCCCTTTCATTTGCGCATTTGCCTCACAGGAAGATATAATTTTTAATATTTCCCTACACGCCTTTACGGGGTATCTGCCAGGCCCCATCCCAGTCCTGTGACCGATATTGTGTTTATAGCGCTTGAACGGCACAGCCTCTTTCATTTCAATAACATTTCGCAAGATGGTTTTTGCCTTTCCAAGCTGCAAGTTTCTTATGCGCCTGCATATCTCGACCGCTTGTTTTGTTGATATCGGCAACGACACTCCGCATGCACGCGCCATGGTTTCTTTTTTGTAGCTTGAAAATGAGTATCCCACCACTTATCTCACCGATACACTTGCGCTAGATTTTGTGGCTCCAACGCCTGGTGCATTGTGCGCAACCTTTTTTCTTGTCAGTACAAACTCTCCAAGATAATGCCCTATCATCTCTTCTGTTATTGTCACCGGAACGAACTCTTTTCCATTATGCACCCGTATAATTTTTCCAACGAAAGATGGCAAAATGACCATGTCTCTACAATGCGTCTTGACATTGTTTTTTGATAATATATTTGTTAAAAATCTTTTTTCCATTTCTGTAAACCCTCTTTTTATGCTTCTCCTTTGTCTTGCTGGAAGAAGCCTCGCAAAATCATCTATGCTCATCTGTTGCAACTCGCTAAGCGTTCTGCCCCTGTACAAAAATTCTTTTTTGCTCATTACGCATCAACTACTCCTTTAAAAATTGGATTCTTGCCCCCTTTCTCCTTCCTGTCCTTCTAGGACGCAGCAAGCCGACCTTTGCTCCGGACGGGGCGTTGCGCCTTGCTATTGTTGGTTTTCCCTTTTTGCTGCTTCTTGAGCCGCCATGTGGATGGTCAACCGCGTTCATTGATTGCCCCGAGACGCGCGGATAGAGCTTGTTTTTTGATCTCATTTTATGATACTTTTTTCCGGCTTTGACAAATGGTTTTTCCGTTCTTCCGCTCCCTGCTACAACACCAATCATCGCTCTGCACAACGGATTGAATACTCTTTCTTTTTTTGAAGGTAAAAGTACAATTACCCTATCATTAAAATGTGCAACGACTTTAGCGGCAGTTCCGCCTGCACGCACAAACTTGCCTCCATCACCCGGCTGGCTCTCAATATTATATATACTGGTCCCTTCAGGGATGTCTCTAAGCATTAAGATGTTACCTTTTGCTATCTCATTTGTCCCAAAAAATAACACATCGTTTACTTTCATTCCTTCACCGGCTATTAAATGCCCAGTTTCTCTATCTTCATATTCTACAAACATAAGAGGGCTTGTGTGTGCAGGACAATGAACAATGTCCTTTACAACACCTTTTTTTGGTGAGTTTTTTAAATCAAAGCTTGGAAACTTTGCCGCACCTTTGAACCTAAAACTTGGTGAGCGATATGTTGTGCTTCCTTTCCCTCTCCGTTGTGAAATCAGGTTTTTACCCATTTTATATCAAAGTTATATCAAACCAAGCTTTGTCGCTAAGTCTATTGCAGGGGTTTCTGCTGAAAACTTTAAAACCGCCCGCTTCTTTCCGTCGCTTGTATTTTGCAGATTGACTTTTATTATTTTCACTCCAAAAGCTTTTTCAAACGAATCTACTACATCCTTCTTTGTAGACTTTTTATCTACGACAAAAACAAGCTTGTTTTCTGATTCCATCATTCGTATTGCTTTTTCTGTCGAGCACGGATATTTTATAACCCTGAATGGTTCCATGATAACTACTCTCCCTTTCTTTTTGTTTTTTGACTTACATTTCTTTTTGGAGTTTCTTTATTGACCGTGATATCTTGGTTTTTGTGTCTGTTTTTTTCTGGGTTTGCAACGCCTTCTTTTTTTTGTCGTTCAAAGTAAAGATTTTCTTTTTTGAGACGTTCTATGGCCTTGTCTGTGAATATTGTAAGCCTTCCGGGGTTTATATCGTGCGAAAGCCTATACGCATTAAGGTTGTCAACTGTTACAACTTCAACGCCCGGCAGATTTTTTGCTGCCGATATCATACTGCATTTTTCTGATACAACAAAAAGCGGCCCTTTTTTCATTTTGTATTTTCTGCCGCGCATTGTGCCTTTCCCTGCTCGAATCTTTATATTCTCTGTCCGTAAAAGCTCGTTCTTGAGCCCAATCTTAATGCAAAAACTCTTAAACTCTTTAGTGGCGCCTATCGTTTCTGCTTTATAGTCTATTGCAAAAGGATAGTTTTCCGGGACATGGTGGCCGTTCTTTGCCACAAGCCCGCGGTCTAGTGTTGCGTTTAAGGCAGAGCGTATTGCTTTTCTTCGCTCCTTTGCATTTATCTTTCTGGTCCATATTTTTTCTGCTTTCGGCGGATGTGCTTGACGCCCCTTAACCGTGCCTGGAGCAAACGCTCCCTGCCAGTTCATCCTTGTGCCTCTCCGCGACATTATTTTTCTTGGGACTCTTGAAATTCCGTACCCATATGCACCCTTATAGTCGCGCCGCCTTCTTGAGAGTTTTGCAGACGCTCTTTTGCCTGCTAAAGGATCTGCTCCATATGGCTGGCGAAGATTTGATTTTATTGTCAGGACCGCGCGCCTTATAAGGTCTGGTCTAAAAGGTTCATTAAACTGCGCCGGTAATTCTATTTCGGCGATTTTTTTCGTTTCTTCGTTTATTAGTGGAATCTTCATTTTCTATATTATTTTTTTATATTGTAGACATATTCTATTGTTGGTGAAACATCTGTGCCGGCCGCTTTTTGTGGTCTTATTGAGTAGCATAGCCTTACAAGTCTTTTTGCCGGACCCTGAACAGAACCTTTTACGAATAAATAAGGATTTCTAATTTTGCCATAATGCAAAAAACCACCTTCTCTGTTAATTTCGTCTGGTTTGTCTCCAATTTTAAGCAACTGCTTGTTATATTCTGTTCGTGTGTGATATCCCATCTGTCCGGCATGGGCAACACGATACATTATATGTCCTTGAGCATTCCACGCACCAAGTGAGCCTGGTCCGCGCTTTGTTTTTTCAGCTTTGTGCGAACGAATTTGAACACCAAATCGCTTCACCGGACCCTGAAAACCTTTCCCTTTGGTGACGGCATGCACATCGACCAACATCCCTTCCTTAAAAATATCCTTCACATGAATTTCCTTGCCCAAATTTTCCTGCGCATATTTAAGTTTTGTATCAAGCTTTCCGCCAATTTGAAGTTCAAACATATCGGGTTTCTTTTTCCCAACCCCCGTAAGCCTTGGTTGTGTATAGACATTAATTCGGATGTCATCATAATCTTCTGGCACAAACTTCACATCATGTTGTTTTTTTGGTAAAACAACCTTCCTTGAAAGCTCCTTATCTGGCTTTGCAACGACCTCTTTTAATAGTTTAAAACCGTCCGCCGTTTTTTTGTAAAACCTTATTGAAAATATCTTTAAAGGAGGACATTCAATAATTGTCACAGGTATGCTTATTTCCTCGCCTTTAGTTTTTGAAAATTTTCTATTATCAATACACATAACATGCGTCATGCCTACTTTGTAGCCTGCAAATCCAAGAGGAATGGCCTTGTCAACTGTTGCATAGTGTCTTACCTTTGGGTATTCTCGTTTGGCGCGTTTTCTTGGCCAATATTGCATGCTTCCATGTCTTGGTCTTTTTACATTCGGCATTTTTTATAACATCTCTCTTTGGGTTGTTTTCTTAAGCACGTTTGCAGTGCGTTAGTTCTGCACTCATGTTTTTATACACTCTATAAGCTTTTTATATATACACACTTTACTTTTTGTGGCCATTATTATAGCCATTATAATATGAAGGTCAATATGAAATTTTATTATTGCTATTTGTTATTGCCATCATTGCCAGAAACCAACCAATACCGCCTGCCCAGTATCAAAGAATTCCTAAACTTTGTACTGAAAATATTTATTTTCAGGCGCAGTTTAGTTTTTGGCTATTGTACAGAACCATTAGCTAGTATCAACTTAAATGTAATGGTTCATTGGCACATAAGACTACACTTTTTTGTGCCTTTCATTGCAAGATTTAAAGGGGATTTATAAATCTTGCTGTTTTTTATGAATATTGTGAAAGTTATATTTCATTTTAGATTTTTTTGAATTTTTTATTTTCCTTTTATTTTCCATATAATCTAGTAATTTAGTATAATTTATTAGTATAAACAAAACAAAAAAAGGTTTCATCCAAAAAAACAATAAATCGATAGATTTAAATATATGTTATATGTTTTTTGATTAAAATTTAGGGGGTGAAATAAATGAGTGATACTTTAGCAAAAGTTGGTGCATACGCATTCATAGTTGGTGTTGTCATTGCAGTAATAACTGCGTTTATACCACCAAATTGGTTACCGATGGCTTTTGTTGCACTAGCACTTATCGGTTTGGTTGTAGGATTTTTAAATGTTACAGAAAAGGAAACAAAAGAATTTTTAATGGCTTCTGTAGCAATGTTAATTGCATTGTTTACTGCGAGAAGCGCGGTTGACATGATGGCTGAAAGCTTTACAGCCATTGGTTTTGGCGCGGTGAGCAATTATATGATATCTCTTCTCGCAAGTATCAATATGTTTATCTTCCCAGCTACATTAGTTGTTGCGCTGAAAGCAATTTATGCGCTTGCTAAAGAAGAGTAAAGGTTTTATATTATCTTTTTTCTTGTTTATTTTATGATTAAGTTTTTTAACTGGATAGCACAAACCATAAAAAAAGATGATTTCCAAAACATAGTTATTATTATTTTTGGAATTTTTTCTGCAATTCTTACGCTTGCATTTTTTAGTATGTCTGGTAGGTCCCTTTCACCTGAAGAATATAGTAGATTTGGCATACTTTTAAGCATATATTTTGTTGTTTTAGTGATTTCTAGCACGATTTATAATGTTGTCTTAAGATATGTCTCCTACTTCAAAGCAAAAAGCCAAGAAGGTAAGATTTCTGAGTTCTCTTTTGATGTAATAGTAATTTCTTTCCTGGCCGGGATTATATTAATGGCACTAATACTTGTATGTGGAGAATTATTACATACGCGGTTTTTCATATCCTATTCAGATATAGTGATGTTGGGGCTAATTATTCTTGCACAAATGCTGTTGAATGTGGTATATGCTATACTTAATGGACTACAGAAGCTTTTCTTGCTGGCTTTTTACAGACTTGCTTCTGCGGTGGTACTTCTGGTGTGCGGAATTTTGCTGATTGAGAAAGGCACTTTCGGTGTCCTTACTGCCATATTTATTTCTTTGCTGGTTTTACTACCAATTGGCTTTTTTGGTCTGCGAAAATTTTTATTTTACCGCAGCATAAAGATAGGGGAGATGGGTATTTTTGGTTATATTGTACGCGCCGCTATTTTAAGCATTTTTTTTGCAGTTATTCTGAATATTGATGTGTTCATAGCAAAGTTATTTCTGACTTCTGAAGAATCTGGTAACTATGCAGCAGCCGCGCTTCTCGGCAAACTGCCATTCTTTATCGCTTCGTCGTTTGTAACAATTATTTTTCCAAAAGCAGCAGAGCTTGAAAGCGATGGAAAAGACAGCAGTTTTCTTTTGAAGTATGGGATTATATCCACTTCGGTCCTGTCTTTTGGCTTGACTCTGCTTTATTTCGCCTTCCCGTCATTTTTCGTGGGGCTATTTTTCAGCCATAATTTTAAAATAGGGTTCTTGTTCGCCAAGATTGCGATCGCCTCTAGTCTTCTTGCTATTACAAATATAATTCTGATGTATCACCTTGCAATTAAAAAATATGCTCCGCTTTATGCAGTCCCATTGTTCGGCGTAGCTATTATGCTCGCTTTTTTACTGGATTATAAAACTTCAGGACAAATTGCCGCTCTGCTTTTGGCAGCGTCTATTCTTATTACAATCACAACGCTATTTATCACTAAGGATGCGTTAAGAGAGGCCTTCTTTGTAAGGGGCGGCTACAGAGGTTATGATTTTATAAGGATGTGGCTTAAATTTGAAAGAAGCACCTTAAACTCTGATGCGTCAAAGCCTCTGGAGAATATTGTCAACAACAATAAATGACTTACCGCAATAGACACACCGTTTTATATTTGTTCTGTCAATGCGCTTCTTAGGTTGGTACTTCATATGATTCCTGCATTTTGGACATGTTAATAGGAACATTATGCTAAAAAAATATAGATAATATTTAAGATTTAGGATTTTAAGTGAAGACATACTTCTTAAAATTTATTACTGCATGCACCAAAACATTTTTAAAAAAGTCATCTATTAAATAGGGGCATGACAAAAAAGATAGGTCTTGCGCTTAGTTCTGGTGGGGCGCGTGGACTAGCACATATCGGCGTATTAAAGGTCCTTGAAGAGAATAAAGTACCAATACATGAAATCGCCGGAGCCAGCATTGGTGCGCTTGTCGGTGCCATATATGCTGGAAACCCTCAAATAAGACCACTGCAAGAATTCGCAGAAAGTTTTGATAAGAAGAAGTCGCGCCAGATATTTGATTGGGAGATCCCAAGACGCGGACTTATAAAAGGCGATAGAATAAGGGGGCTTTTAAAACCTTTACTAAAAAAAGACTTCTCCGAATTTAAGCTGCCGCTTTCTGTGGTGGTGACAGACCTTACAAATGGAACTGAGATTATTGTGGAGAAAGGAAATCCAATTGATGCTATAATGGCAAGCATTTCAATACCTGTTCTTTTTGAACCTGTCATTGAAAATGACAGAATTTTTGTGGACGGCGGCGTCTTGAACCCGTTACCAATTAATGTCCTTGAAAAAAAAGGATGTGATGTGATAATAGCTGTTGATGTAGAATATCGCACCCTCTGGAAGACATATAGACCAACAATAGTTAGGATCGCTGTCAACAGCATTCTTCTTATGAAACAGCAGATTGTGGAAAACATAAAGCAAGATGCTAAGAAAAAACCAAATATAATTATTATAGAACCTGATATTGAAGAAGGACTTTACCTTGATTTCAGCGCAGGCAAAACACTCATTTCTATTGGAGAAGAGGCCACAAAAAAGTGTCTGCCAAAAATACTGCAACTTGTAAAAGAATAATGTTTTGATAAATTCGCTTTTTATGAAAATAAAGCGTTGTATTGATACAAACTATAACCACCCGTAAAACATCAAAAAAAGAATGTGAAAAATCAAAGAAGATTGTTTTAAATTATTGATTTTCACATAACGGATCTATAGGATTATTTTCTGTCTTTTGTTTTTCATCAATAAGCCTTTTAAGCTTTGCAGCCTGTTCCTCCACCTTTATTAGCATATCTACGCTTCCAAACTGCTCTTCTGCGCACATTGCGCAATAGAAATCGCTTGTATCTTTGATGACATATTTAGCCTCAAGACCACAAATAATACATTTTTTAGGCATTTACAAAACATTATCGGCGAACTGTATTTAAATTTTTTCATTCTATGATAGATACATAACAATCATCAATTCGTGCATATAGAAAAGTTTAAATATGACAAGCACAAACTTTCATCAAACGAGGTAATGACCATGGCTGATGATGATAAGAAATTTTCAAAACAGCTTATTGGAAAGACTGTTGTAAGCAAGACCGGAAAGAGGTTTGGCGAAGTTGGGGATATTGTATTTGAAACGCGTTCTGGCGAACTTATACATCTTGTCTTAAGGAATCCTACAAGTTATACTGAAAAGCTTGAGCTTGAGAAGGATAAATCTGGAAATATTCTTATACCCTTTAGTTCGGTTATTGCAATCGGCGACTTTATGGTTATTGCTGAAGAGGACATAATTTAAATCGTTTTTGTTTTCTGCTTATTTTTTGCTACCTTCGCTCTATAATATTGATGATTTTGATAAGAATTAAAAAATAGATACAAAAATAAGTTAACAGAAAAAATAAGACTGCCTAGTCCAGTACAAAATAAGAGGTATAGTGCTAAAATGAAGGTTTATATACAAAAAGATAGAAAAAAGCTAAATATAAGTTATTCGGGCACAGTTATAGGCTTGCTACAAAAACTAAATATCAATTCTGAGACGGTGATTGTAGTAAAAAACGGGGGACTTGTTAACGAAGATGAGATTATTAAGGATTCTGATGAAATTGAGATTCTGCAAGTTGTGTCAGGCGGATAATTAGGTGACCCTGCATCAGCACGGGCCAGGCGAGCGTTTATAAGTTGTGTAATTTAAACAAACAACAAGGTATATATAAGGATCATCTGTTCTTTTGTTTTATGAAATGCGTAAAATGTAATAGAAAAGCGGTGTTTCTAAGACCAAGCTATTGCAAAACACATTTTCTCGCGTATATAGAAAAAAAGGTTATGGACACCATAAAAAGATACAGGCTACTAGAGAAAACAGGAAAGGTTATAGTTGCCGCATCGGGCGGGAAGGACAGCATCAGCTGTGCATACATACTAAAAAAACTGGGGTATAATATTGAGGTGCTAGCTATTGACGAGGGCATTGCCGGTTACAGAAACCACACGATTTCTGACCTGAGACGATTCTGCAAAGAAAAGAAAATAAAACTTAATATTATAGATATTGGTAAAACAATGGGAAGGGGGTTAGATTCGCTAGTTAAAGAAAGTGGGCTTGGTGCGTGTACATTATGCGGTGCGATACGAAGGTATGCAATAAATAGGTGGGCAAAAAAGTTAGGAGCATGTGTTGTGGCAACAGGACATAATCTTGATGATGAGGTACAAGCAATTATGATGAATTTTTTAAGAAATAATCTCGCGTTCTCAGCACGCATAGGGCCTGTCACTGGACTAAAAAACAATCAAGGGTTTATAAGAAGAGTTAAACCTCTTTATCTTTGCACAGAGAAAGAAATTGCTGCGTATGCGTTTTTGCGTTCTTTCAGAATTGGGTATAACATCTGCCCATACACAAATACTTCTTATAGATATCACATACAAGAGCTATTAAATGATATTGAAAAAAAAATTCCAAACACCAAAAAAAACATCATAAATAATTTTTTAAGCATACTCCCAATACTAAAGAAGAGATATGAAACAAAGGAAGGCGCTAATATCTGCAAGAGTTGCGGTGAACCTTGTAGCAAGAGCGTATGTAGAGTGTGCAGTATTCTCGCAAAAAATTTAAATAAACCGTCGGTATCTGCTTACTAATGTATTGCGATATTGTGTTTCCAAAAAATAATGAACGCGAGTTTCTGCAAGTTGCGAGGTTTTTAGGTTATGAAAAACTAGTCTTTGTATACGAAACTGCGCCAATCAATATTCCAAAAGAGAATGGTGCCGTGGTGGTTTTTGGTGCATCTACAAAGCAAAAGCCAAAATGGGCGGAATACCTAATTCTGGAATCTACTGGAGACGACAGAAAAACGATTGAAACTCTGCGTCCGGAGATAATATATGGTTTTGAAACAAAAAATACCAAGGACGGCCTGCATTATAGAAATTCTGGCTTAAACCATGTTCTTTGCGCCCTTATGAGAGAGAATAATGTGGCTTGCGGGTTTTCACTTAGCGCATTGATAAACCACAAAAATAGGCAGGTTTTGCTTGGAAGGATGAAACAAAATATAAGACTCTGCAGAAAGTTCGGAGTGAAGCAGGTAATAGCAAGTTTTAGCGACGAGCCTATGGCAATGCGTGCGCCACGCGACATTATTAGCCTTTTTGTGTGTTTAGGTATGGAAAGCGGCGAAATAAAAAATGCGTTAAGATGCTTTCAAAAATGATAGATGTCGGATTTTCTTTTATCAACACCGGAAAAGAGTGTAACAATAGATGCTGGTCGTGCGCCCCGTTGCAAACCAAAAAAACTAAAGGTCATAATATTATAATAGGCGGTGGAGAGCCACTGCTAAAAAAGAAGGTTTGTGACACTTCAAAGCTAATAGATTTTTTTTTGCCTAAAAACAGAAAAAAACAGGTGATAGATAAACAAAGAAGAATTTGGGTGCTTACAAACGGTCGTCTTATTACAAAAATAAAATCCGGTGCTTTAAAGGACCCCTATTTAGGTTTTATTGTAAAGCTTTTAGCGCATAAACCAGAACTTCATGACCTACTTTCCTGCGTTGAGGGTAGCTTTGAGGAAACAGTAAAGGGGATAATACACCTAAAAAAGAAAAAGGTACCTTTTGGCATTTTATTTACAATTGTTGACCAGAACTATGTACACTTAAGCAGAATGGTTGCGTTTGCCGAAAAACTTGGCCCTGCATTTATAATACTAAAGTATGCCGAGACCGGTCGCGTTTTTGAAAAAACTGCTCCTAAATATTCTCACGCCATAGAAGAGATAAGGAAGGCGCTTGCAAGCAAGACTTATGTGCTGGTAGCAGGCGTGCCTCCTTGCATGCTCAAAGAAGATAAGGACCACTGGCTCTGGTGGCCGGAACAAAGAACAAAACTATCTTATTGTAAACTATGCAGTGAATCAGATGGCGCGTGCGATGGAGTGTCTAGAGACTACCTTAAGGTCTATGGCGAAGAAGAGTTTAAAACCACGCTGGCAAGCGAACTGAAGTTTGAAGTTACTGGCGCCTGCAACATGTCCTGTGAGTTCTGTTTTAGAAAACAGCTTAATAGAATCGGGGCAAACACAAAGGAGCTATCATTTGTAGAAAAATGCCGAATAATTGACTCTGCGGCAGAGTATGTAAAAAGTATTAGGTTCACTGGCGGCGAGCCTCTTCTTTACAATCGCCTTTTTGAGCTTGCAAGATATGCAAAAGACAAAAACCCAAATTTATACTTGAAATTAAATACCAATGGAATTCTTTTGGGTGATTTTACTGATGAAATTAAAAAACATTTTGACGAAGTAATTATTTCATTTCATGAACTTATACCAAAAAAAGACCCCGCACTTTTTGAAACCCGGCTAAACGGAATTAAGATTCTAAAAGAGCTTGGAGTGACAGTAAGAATAAATACACTTGCGACTAAAGAGAATATCGCGAGATTTGATAAATTCTCTCTTCTAACAAACGAATGCATGAGCGACGAATGGCAATGGATTATTCCTGAGCCGTGCGATGAAAAAAGAAGAATAGATAAGCGGGATCTTATTAAGCTTGTTAATAGAATAACAAAATATGATGGTGCGGTTCCTGTCTGCTTGACACAAGCAATAGAATTCTGTTACTATGGCAAGCCCGCAGAAGTAAAGAAAGCGTATATAAACGGGAAAAATCATTGCGGACCGCAAAGTTCGCTTTTTGTTGATTCGTGTGGCAATTACCGTTTATGCTATGCAGGCCCAGTGTTTGGAAACGCCCTTCAAATGAAGTTTAAGGACGCTTGGAACCACGATATGCTAAAAGCACTGCGCACGGGTGTGTTTTACCCAAAAAAGTGTATAGGGTGTGCGTATATATATGATTGTCGCGGTGGTTGTAGCTTATTACTAATGAAAAAGGTGGGTGTGTGGAAAGAAAAAATAACCAGAAAAAAGAGAAGATTTTGCTGATTAGGCCTCCGATAATTGAAGTTTACAGCAAACATTTTTGTTGTAGAACATATAGTAAATTTGACAGGTTTTACTCCTACGCTGCACAGCCTGCTGGGCTACTTCGTGTGGCAAGCTACCTAAAAAAACAGGGGCATGAGGTTATACTTATAGACTGTCTTGCTGAAGTAGAAAAGTGCCATCCAAATTCTGTGCTTAACCGCAGGTTTTTTGATGTGCGGCGTTCTCCCGCAGGCCTTACTTTAAGAAGATACTATCACGGAATGTCTTACCAAGATATTGAGAGGAGAATCAACGACGAAAAACCAGATAGGATAATGATAGGCACCAGCATGACATACTACTATGAAACGGTACATGAAATAGTAAAGATAGCAAAAAGGGTCTGCCCTCATACGCCGGTTGTTCTCGGCGGACTTTATGCAACACTTTGTTCTGAGCATGCAAAGAAAAGCGGTGCAGATATTGTATACTCCGGTGAGTTGCCAGAAGCAAACAACATCTGGACAGATTTGACACTTCTATCCTACAAACCAAAATATGCAATAATAAAATCAACGCGCGGCTGTCCTAACAACTGTACATATTGTGTGGTTCCAAAACTTGAAGGCCACACGATGCGTTTCCGTTGCCCCTCAGATGTGGTTGAGGAGATTAAGGATAAGATTAAAAAGCACAAGATTAGAAAATTTATATTTTGGGAGTCTAATCTGCTTATGAAAAGCAGGGAACATTTTGAAAAAATCCTGGATATTATAATATCTGAAAAAATAAAAGTGGAACTACATACACCAGAAGGTCTCCAACCGAACCTTCTTAATGAACCGCTTGCAAGAAAGATGAGGCTTGCTGGCTTTAAATATGTTTCCTTGCCTCTTGAAACAAGCGATGACAGATATAACAAAACGCTCAATAGAAGAACAAAAACTAAAGATTTTGATAATGCGGTGAGTGTGCTTCTAAGATCTGGGTTTTCGCCTAAAGACATTACTGTTTTTGTCCTTGCTGGACTACCTGAACAGGACATAGAAAATGTTGTAGACTCGGTTCTGAAGGCGTTTGAACATGGTTGCCGACTTAGCATTATGCCCTTTACTCCGATTCCTGGCTCAGAGGAGTTCTCTAAACATAGAGATGTCTTTGAGACAATACGCCTTGAGGACATGCATCCATTGATGTTTTCTGCAGTAAAAGACAAGGAAAAAGCAAGAGACTTGCTTGCAATATGCGAGCTGCATCATAGTTCATACTCGTTTTTACATGTTTTGTCGTGTTTGAAACATCGCCCCCACGTTCTACGGCTATTTATAAAGAAAATAAAAGAAAATAAAATCTTGCTTGAAAAAACATGCAGAGAGCTTGGACACAAGAGGAGTGCAAGGGCTTTGCTTGAGATAGACTGGATAGACTGGTTTCCAAAAAAAGACGAAGTAAGTACGGGGCATTCGCAAACAAATCTATATTATGAAAATAATCAAAAAAATCGCGGACTAAAGAGACTCTTGTTTGATTGGGGCACCCTTCTTTTTTTATCTACAAAAATGCACCGCCGTTTTTTTAGGCAGGTTTATAAAATGCTTGACAGAAATGATGTTTTTGTTTTTCGTGTCTTTACAAAGTATGCTATCTATTGCGAAAAATATTTCGATGATAACCCTCTTTGTGTACTCATTGAGACAAACAACATAAAAAAAATCAAAGATGCCGTTCAAGGGCTATTTAAAATTAAAAAAAGATACTATAAAGATTTTGTACCTGTGAAAATAGGAAACCAAACAAAACTTGCTCCTTCTATGATTGTTTTTGTTGTTGGAAAGAGTTATTGAATTTTTGAAGAACTAAAGTTTATTAATGAAGTTTATTTCAAAATTATGTGCCGCCGCCGCCGCTTGCATGGCTACTATGACTTGAATGGCTTGCATGACTGCCGTGGTTGTAATGGTGTTTGTGGCCTGCAATTGGTGCGCCGCTTCCAGAAAGGCTGTTTGAATGATCCCAACACTGTGAATGGCTTGTATCTGTTCCTTTTGCAGGACAGCATCCCGCACGCGTGTCTTTCGCAGATAGTGATACAAGAGCTGCGCCAGACAAAACACTGCCGATAGTAACTACTGCTTGCTTTGATATTTTTCCATCTTCTTCAAGCAAAAATGCCTCAACATTTTTTTTAATTTTTGGTAGCGATATGTTAGTTTTTGTTCTGCTTTTTGTATTGTGTTTTAAATTACGCCTCATAATATAACAATTGTGTTCATTGTTTAAAAATTTTTTTATTAATTTTTAGGTATAATTAAAAGAAGTAGCATTAAAAAAAACAGTATTAAAAGAATAGTAGTGGTTTGCAATTTTTAGTAGTATCACACCTCTATTTCCTGTAGAAATTTATTTCTTATGAATTTTTTATGTATATGTTTTGTGTGATCTGATTAATTTATATTTAAATGAAACAATAAAACAATGGAATTAACGAATTATTTTGTTCTGTATATTTAATTGCAAGATGCTTATATTTTGTTTCAATATTGAAAAATATTATTACATAATTATAAATTAATCAAAGATGATTATAAATAATTATTAACTTTTATTACATTCATATAAAAAATAGTATAAAACACAGAAAACAAGAACTGATTTTAAAAACAATTTTTAAATTTTCCATGAGAAACAATGGGGTGTTGGTTGTTTTTATTTTAGTAATATTTTTAAAGCATTATTTCTTGTGGAAACTTAATGGTTCAGCAAGGATTAACGCATTTTTTTGAGTCTTTTCTAAAGCAAGAACCAATTTTTAGGGAAAAGAAGGTCTTGCAGCTTAGCTACACCCCAACAGAGGTTTTTCACAGAGATGATGAGATAAAACAGCTTGCAAATATTCTTGCGCCAGCACTTCGGCTTGAAAGACCTTCAAATATCTTTCTTTATGGTAAAACAGGAACTGGGAAAACGCTATGTGCCATTTATACAACCAATAATATAATCCAAGTTGCAGAAGATAAAGGCATTCCATTGCGTGTTATTTATATCAACTGCAAATTAAAGCGCGTTGCTGATACAGAATATCGACTTTTTGCATATATTCTTGGCGAGCTTGGGATATCTGTTCCGACGACCGGTTTGCCAACACAAGAGATTTATAGCGCATTTGAAAGTTATATTGATCAGAAAAAGCAGGTATTTATAATTATACTTGATGAAATAGACCAACTTGTAAAGAAAGTCGGGGATAATATTATCTATAATCTTACCCGGCTCAATACACGGCTTAAAAACTGCCAGATTTCCATAGTAGGAATTTCAAACGATATACTTTTTATAGACAACATAGACCCACGGGCAAGGTCTTCTTTGAGCGAAGAAGAAATAATATTTCCACCTTATAACGCACTCCAACTCCAGGACATTCTACGGAAAAGAGCCGAACGGGCGTTTAAGGAAAATGTGATTGAAGAGGGCGTTATAGAAAAATGTGCGGCATATGCAGCAAGAGAACATGGAGATGCGAGACGAGCGCTCGAGCTTTTGCGTGTTGCAGGCGAGATAGCAGAGCGTTCACAGTCACAGAAAGTAAAGATTGAACATATTGATATGGCCGAGGAGAAAATTGAGAAGGACAGGGTTCTTGACATAGTTGCGCAACAACCGAAACAGCAGCAAGCGGCGCTTTACGCCATAATCACCCTTGCACAGGGCACCCAGTCTATAATATACACTGGCGAAGTTTATGAAATATACCAAAAAATATGTAAAGATGCTGGACTTAGACCGCTCACACAACGTAGACTTTCAGATATCTTAGGCGAGCTTGATATGCTTGGCATAATAAACGCCAAGGTCATATCAAAAGGCAGGTTTGGCAGAACACGCGAAATAAGCCTTGCAATTTCCTCAATCACAACACAAAAAATTAAAAAAATACTTGAGCAGGGCTTTGGCTGATGCAAACAAACAACAAGAAGGAAATTGTAAAATATTTTCTCGAACAAAATATACTTATAAGCCATGACCTACTTGAACGGCTTGATGAACAGATGTTTGCGGTGATAAAAGAACGATTAGGGAAGCTGAAAGGCGAACGACTCTTCTTAGCAAAAGGCGAGCTAGATGCGCTGCTAAGCAAGGACAAAGAAGAACCCTGGCGCAAAGATATATTCGAAGGCAAAAACCCTCCACACATCACTGCAGCACAAAAAAAAACAAACGAAAAAGATGCGTTTGAACACAAACACACAGAGCCAGCGTATTTTGAAGACATAGACCAGAAAAATAGCGATTCAATTGACAGATGCAATCGAGTTAGCATTATCGCATCGTACAATGAGCCCCCAAAAAAACAGGACATACAAAACTTTATCAAACACTACAATTCACGATTTAAAGCGCTAGAATCAATGCTAAGAAACCGGCCAGAGTTACAAAACCTAAACTCTATTGGAAGAGTCTTGCAAAAAAAGGAGCGCGAAACTACAAGCATAATAGGCATTGTGAAAGAAAAAATCGTAAGCGGAGGAAAAATCAAGATAGTATTTGAAGACCTGTCAGGCGAAATTCCAGTTATTGTCGACAAAAGCAAAAGCGAGCTTTTTAGTCAGGCACAAAATATAACTGAAGATGAGGTTCTTGGAGTTTTAGGAATCTCTTCAGGAAGAGTGTTATATGCAAATAGTTTCTATTGGCCAGATGTTCCACTAAATAAAGAGATACGCAAATCTCCCGACAAGGCGTATGCAATGTTTCTTTCGGATTTACATATAGGCTCAAAAAAATTTTTGCGTCCTGAATTTGAGAAGTTTCTTCGCTGGCTTAACAATCCAGGAGACAATGAAAGGCACAGGGATATTGTAGAAAACTTAAAGTATTTATTTATCATAGGAGACCTTGTTGACGGTGTTGGGATTTATCCAGGACAAGAAGCAGAGCTTGAGCTTACGGACATATATAAACAATATGACGAATGCGCCCGGCTTCTTAGGCAAATTCCTGAATACGTGTCTATAATAATCTGTCCAGGCAATCATGATGCTTTAAGACTTTCTGAACCTCAACCACCAATATATAAGGAGTTTGCTCCTGGAATCTATAATCTTAAGAATGTTACAATTGTAAGTAATCCAGCACTAGTTAACATTCACGCGTCTAAAATTTTTTCAGGATTTGATGTTCTTATGTATCATGGATACAGCTTTGATTATTTTCTCCAAAATATTGAGCATATCAGAGCGAACGGCGGCTACGACAGAGCCGATTTAGTTATGAAATTTCTTCTTCAAAGAAGACACCTCTCACCTACCCACACAGCAACATTATATGTGCCCGATCCGTTGCGTGACCCTCTAATAATAAATAAAGTACCTGACTTTTTCGTGACGGGCCACATACATAAAACAGCGGTCTCAAACTATAGAAATGTTTCGCTTATCTGTGGCTCATGTTGGCAGGCAAAGACCGCATTTCAGGAGCGAGTTGGTCACCACCCAGAGCCAGCGAGAGTGCCGGTTGTGAATTTACAAACCCGCGAAACAAGAATACTCAGGTTTTGAAAATGGACGAATATTTCAAGGCTATACAAAACCAAGTTTCAGGGTGTTATGAAATAGCGTCAGCAGCGAGGAAACAAGGCAAGGACCCAGAAGATATGGTCGATGTAAAACTTGCGAGAAACATGGCCGAGCGTGTTGAGGGGCTGATTAGTGCAGTTGCGCCTCAACTGGTAGGTACAGGATTTACAAAACGAATAATTGAGCTTGAAAACGAATTCGGTGCACTTGACTGGCGAGTTGCACTTGTTATTGCAGATGAAGTTGCGCATGAAAAATTTGCTTCTTTCAAAGATAAACGAGAAGCTATGGAGGTGGGTATCCGGGCAGGATTTGCCTATCAGACGGGTGGAATTGTGGCCGCTCCCCTAGAAGGATTTATTGAGCTTAAAATAAAGAGGCGTCGTGACGGCAAGGAGTATGTTGCGCCCTGCTATGCAGGACCCATACGTGGCGCAGGTGGAACAGCGGCTGCGTTTTCGCTTATTCTAACAGATTATGTTCGCATGCGGATGGGTTTTGAAATATTTGACCCTGAAGAAACAGAAATAGCCAGATACAAAACTGAAATATCAGACTATCATGAAAGAGTAACCAACCTTCAGTATTTTCCTTCACAAGAGGAGATAGATTTTCTTGCGAGAAAACTTCCAGTGCAGATAGATGGTGACCCAACAGAACAAATTGAGGTCTCAAACTATAAAGATATAGACCGAATTGAAACAAACCGAATACGCGGAGGAGTTTGTCTTGTTTTTGCTGAAGGGCTTGCCCAAAAAGCGCCGAAGCTATGGAAACGCCTTCAAAAATGGGGTAAAGATTTTGGTATTGATTGGTCTTTTTTAGATGAGTTTATATCATTACAGAAGAAGATAAAAGCAAAAGCTAAAGTTGAAAACCACAAAGAGAAGATAACACCCAACTATACATATATTAATGATATTGTCGCCGGCAGGCCGGTTCTTTCACATCCTCTTGCGATAGGCGGTTTTAGGCTGAGGTATGGTAGGTCAAGGGCAAGCGGGTTTTCGTGCGCAGCGATTAATCCTGCGCTGATGATTCTTCTGAAGAATTATATCGCAACAGGTACGCAATTAAAAGTTGAGCGCCCGGGAAAGGCAGTGTCAATAACACCATGTGATACAATTATGGGCCCTATTGTTAGGCTTTATGATGGTACAGTACTGGAAATCTCAACTGCCCAAGAGGCAAAGATGTATAATACTAAAGTGGAGAAAATACTCTATCTTGGAGATTTGCTAGTGAGCCATGGAGATTTTTCTGAGAACAACCACCCTCTTGTTCCGTGTGGGTTTAATGAAGATTGGTGGGCAAGAGAACTTGAAAAAGCAATAATAGATTTGTTTGGCTCGCTAGATGCAGAAAAAGTTTCAGAGCACACAGATATCCCCACAAATATTATTGCCTCTTTATTGAAAAATCCTGCAACAAGTAAGATTTCGGTAGAGCACGCAATCCAGTTTTCAGAAACACTTGATGTTCCTCTTCATCCAAAATTCACATATTTTTGGGATATTATAACAATCGAGGACCTAAAGGCCCTTATTATACACCTTTCTAAACCCAACACAAAAATCATAGAAGAGTCCATAGAACAGAAATCTAAGCATGTAAAAATAGTTCTACCAGAAGAACAAAATGTGAAACACACACTAGAGCGTCTTGGAGTGCCTCACCTGTTTGTAAATAAAGAGTTTATTATTCTTGAAGGAGAACACGCAAGAGCAATTCTTTACTCTCTTGGTTATTACAAAAAATATGATTTTGCCGACCTTATTGACAGGATAGAAAAGGCCCATTCACCCCAATCATGCATTGAAGTTTTGAACATCGGGGGCGTTCGGCTGATGCCGAAAGGCGGCACATTTATTGGTGCTCGCATGGGAAGGCCAGAAAAAGCAAAGATGAGAAAAATGGTCGGTGGTCCACAGGTGTTGTTTCCTGTAGGTGAAGAAGGCGGCAGGCTAAGAAGTTTTCAGTCTGCCTTAGAACAAGGAAAAATAAAGGCCGATCTGCCTATAATGTATTGTAAAGCATGTAACAAAGAAACAATTTATCCAACATGTGAAGTTTGTCAAAGAAAAACACTACAGAGATATTACTGCAAAAAGTGCGGTGTCATCCTAGAACCAATATGTAAACTACATGGCGTGGCTAGCACATATTCTCTTCAGGATATTGATGTCAAGCACTATTTTGAGGCAGCACTCGCGACCCTTAAAATGAACATCTATCCAGATTTGATAAAAGGAGTTAGGGGCACAAGCAACAAAAACCATCAACCTGAAAATCTAGTTAAAGGAATCCTGCGTGCAAAGTATGATCTCTATGTGAACAAAGACGGAACCGTGAGGTTTGATATGACTGAGTTGCCAATCACACATTTTCGGCCTGAAGAAATAGGTACTTCGCTAGAGAAACTTCACGAGCTTGGGTATACTACAGACATAAAAAATCAACCACTTGTTAAGTCTGATCAAGTTGTAGAGATTAAACCACAGGACATTATACTCCCTTCGGCGCCAGAGGCACTTGATGAGCAAGCAGACAAGGTACTCTTAAGAGTTGCAAAATTCGTTGATGAATTATTAGTATATTTTTACGGGATGAAGCCTTTTTATAACGCAGAGAAAAGGGAAGACCTTGTAGGACATTTGGTTGTTGGTCTCGCACCACACATCTCTGCAGGGATGGTCGGTAGAATAATTGGCTTTTCAAACACGCAGGGAATGTTTGCACATCCACTCTTCCACGCGGCGCTTAGGAGAGATTGTGATGGGGACGAGGCATGCGTAATACTTCTCCTGGACGCATTGCTTAACTTTTCAAGACAATTTTTGCCAGATTCAAGAGGTGCAAAAACAATGGATGCACCGCTTGTCTTGACATCAAAAATATGTGCTGCAGAGGTAGACGATATGGCGCACGGACTTGATATTGTCTGGAACTATCCTCTTGCCTTGTATAAGGCAGCTCAAGAATATAAGAACACCTCAGAAATAAGGGTTGAGCAGATTAAACATGTTCTAGGCACGGAGAGACAGTATCAAGGCATGGGGTTTACGCATGATGTCTCAAGCATAAATATGGGAGTAAATTGTTCAGCTTACAAAGCGCTTCCTTCAATGGAAGACAAACTCCTTGGACAGATGGAACTCGCTGAGAAGATTAACGCGGTAGACGAGAAGGATGTTGCAAGGCTGGTGCTTGAAAAGCATTTGCTTAAGGACACACGCGGCAATTTAAGGAAGTTCTCAACACAGCAGTTTCGCTGCGTAAAGTGCAATGAAAAGTTCAGAAGACCGCCCCTTACTGGATCCTGTACCAGGTGTGGCGGGAGGCTTATCTTCACAGTTTCAGAGGGGTCTGTTACAAAATACCTTGAACCTTCAATTAGCCTTGCAAAAAAGTATTCTGTCCCGGCATATTTAACCCAGTCAATAGAACTTTTGAAAATGCGTGTAGAGGGGGTGTTTGGGAAAGAACGCGAGGTGCAACACGGGCTTGGAAAATGGTTTGGTTGAAAAAACTAGTGAACAAAATATCGAAGGTTCATTATTTATATTGATAGATGGTGGTGTCTTTTGATATTTGAGGCATTAAGTGAATTTTTCACAGACATTATTTCTTCTATGGGTTATTTTGGCGTTTTTTTATTGATGACGCTTGAAAGTATGATTGCACCAGTTCCAAGCGAGGCAGTAATGCCTTTTGCAGGGTTTCTTGTAGCACAGGGAAGGTTTAATATTTATTTGGTTATTTTAGCCAGTTCCTTTGGTTCTATTGTAGGGAGTCTGCTGTCTTACTTTATAGGGTACAAAGGGAGAGTGCTGCTTATGAAATATGGTCATCTCTTACTTCTTCGTGCCAAAGACCTTAAAATTGCTGAAAAATGGTTCTCAAAACACGGAGAAAAAACTATTTTTGTATGTAGATTTATCCCTGTGATAAGACATCTCATCTCTGTTCCGGCAGGCACTGCCAAAATGAACCTTCTTAGATTCAGTATTTATACTCTTTTAGGCGCAACAATTTGGAATGTTTTCCTTCTTTTTCTGGGAATCAAGCTTCAAGAAAATTGGACATTTGTTCACGAGCACTCAGTTATAATAGACTTTTTTGTTATTCTTATTGGTGTTGTAGCTATTTTTTGGTTCCTTAAAACACATATCAAAGAATTAAAAAACCGCTTACATTAGCGCTAGTTTGAGATATCTTTATACTCTCCACATGGGCAGCCGGAGGGCCATCTTTACATTTCTCAACAAGCTGTCTTACTTGCATCTTAGGACCAATAGCAACAACCTCTACACAACCATCTGGTAGGTTTTTTGCCCACCCAGAGATGCCAAGTTGTTCAGCTTCCTGTTTGACAGAATACCTAAATGAAACGCCTTGCACATGTCCACATACAGTTATTTTAATTGCATTACTCAATATACCAACCTTATTCGTCAAAGAGGACAAAGGCATACGGTATTCCTTGAACAGTTTTGGTGTTTTTTTTGTCCGCAAACCCCTCTCTTATTAAAAGCGCAACACACTCTTGACCAACCGCAGTTATCATTTTTGCTGACTTGCAAAGCCTGATAATCTCCTCTTCAACCATCCTTTCGCCGTTAAAATATTCACCGGCGCAGTCAATTTGCACATCGTCCTCAAGAAACACTTTTCCCTTGACTGAATCATCGCAAATTGCAAGAAGGACTTTGTTGTTTTCTGTTATGTTTTTTTTTGCGTACATTCTTAGATAATATTCCTTTGTTTTTTAGGAACTCGCCATTTTATATTCCTTTTATTTAATCTGTTTATGTTATTTAATATTTTTTATATTAATTATTTTAATATATGAACTATCTGCAATGTTCAAATCCTTGATTTCACATTATGCTTTGCTCCGCATGCCATGCACTTCATGAAAAGATAATCGCCTTCTTTTATAAGTTTTGTGTCAGGTTTACCGCATTCTTTGCAGATAACATACTCTTCAGCATACTGCGCGAGCTTTTCGTTTATTTTTGTTGCAGATATCTTTGTACCAAATATCACAAAATTCCTTTTTATTTCACCAGGTGTTGCTAACTCTTTCAAAACATATTTAAGTACATGTTCCGGTGGTCTATTGAACAATGCCGCGATTTGGAAGAAATTGCTTATTATTGTTCTGTTGCCTTGTATCCTTCCAGTTACTTTTGGAATCTCAAACCTTTCTTTTTCAATGCCCTTTTCAGGCAGAACCGAATACGCACTCTCAAGCAGCTTTTCATAACTGTCCATATAGCGCAGAACTCACAGGCAGTTTATAAATCTTTTTAGGTCGCCTAATGTGTCTATTGTAGCGGTTTAAATAAGTATATAAACTTATATCCACATATATCCTCTCTACACTAACTTACAAAAATTCGAGTTCGCTCTTTAGAGACTCTATCTCTTTTTTCAACTCTTCTGCTTCATTTTTTGTTGTTATGTAATTTTCAAGTTCCTTTATTATTTCAGTGCGTGTTTTTAAATCATATATCCTAAGTGCAATTTTCGGCTCGTTTATAACTTCATCAAGCCAAATAGACACATCGTTCTTATTTTCATTGACAAGCTGGTTGAAGGTGGTGTCATCAATATTCTGCAAAAAATAGCAGAGCTCCCGTAGACTTGTTATTTGTTTTCCTTCGGCAAAAGCTAGTCTGTTATGTAGTAGCGAAGGGGCGATGTTATGCATAGCAGATTGAACTGCCTGTTGTTCCACAGAAGACTCGTGTGCGTTCTGCACAACAACCCCTCCTTCCATGCTTTGTATATCATTTACTGGTGAGCTTCGTACCGCAAATGTAAAGTAAACTGCGTTCCCTATAACCAGAACAAACAAGACTATTGAAGCAAGGAGAAGCCATGGTCTTTCCTTCCTCTGTTCAATAGCAGACACAGAAGCCACTTTCTTTTCATCAGCGGCAAATCCTGTCGGTGCAGCGAGATTTAGTTTTGCTCCAAGCCCCTGCTCTGGAACACCTTCATGCATGACGCTTATAGTAAGCGTTTCTTTTCCTTCAATTTTTTCTGGCATTTTAAGTGTAAGCGTGAAACTTTTCACAGCATCGTCTTTGCTGAACACAATCTTTTGAGGCTCAGCAACTATATATTTTGCAAGGTTGCCTGTTATATTTACTGTTACCGTAAAATCCTTCTTTTCTGTATTATAAATCCTGTAGACTACGGTTTTTTCTGTACCAGGCTCAAAGACAATATCTTTTGTAGCCGGAGTTATTCCTAGTGCATATGCGTCAATCGAGTTCAGGACAAGGGCCATTAATGCATAACAGCACACATACACAGAATACGCCGCGCCTTGCATACATACTACTTTCTTTCGCATTGTTGTTTTTATTATAGAAAGAAAATATAAAAAATTTGCTATTTTATATTTTTAAACACATCCTTCGGCTCTTCTCCACCAATGGGTTCATAAAACTGCTTTCTTTGCTCGTCTTTGTCATACTCATATATCTTTGGGTCGGGCGTCACCCAGTCAATGAATTCTATCAAGAAATAGAAAAAAGGAAAGAGCACAAAAATGCCAATTATTGCTTTCATTGTTAATAGTTCCGGTTTATAGAATATTGGTGTGAAAACCAGTAGGATATAGCTAACCTCTCTTATTCTTGCTATGTACCTCACGCTTTTTTTCCCTTTTATGCCAAGATACAGAATTAAAACGCCATAGCTAAACACAAGAAACGCGATGAATAGTTTTGCATAAAGCAGCATATCAACAGAGATGGCTTTTTCTTTAAGTAGCCGAATAGTGGTTCTTGTCCAGTCAATTCCAACCCAGAAGACGATCACACCATTTGATACGGCATTTCCATAAGAAGTGTCTCGCTTTTCTTGATATATCTCTGTTATTATCCAGCCAAGATAAATCGGAATTATCACCCAAAGCATCTCTGGCTCGGAAAACGGCGCATAGAATAAATATAGCCAAGAATAAAATAGTTGCCAGAACTGTTCAAGCACCATAAAAACTATAAAATAAAACAAGATATTAATTAATTTTTGGTTTGATTTAGTAGGCGAGAAAACCAAATTTATATTGGATGATATAAATAGATTTCTTTCAAATTGGGCTGCGTTCAAAATCTCGTTTTCAGTCGGCTTACCATCATGTTAGCACTTTTCCGTTTAAATGAAAATATCTGGTTCTCCGTATGGAACAACTCACTTCAAACCCATATGTGATTCCTGAATGTGCATACGCGGTGGATGCTAACACACTTTTTGAACGCAGCCTTTCAAATGGTTGTTCTTTATTTTATATTGGCTTTATAGACAGGCTTACAGTAAAAATCGTAAAAATATGCGGGCACACTCCAGAATGGACTTTGCTAGGCTGCATCAGTTTAACCTCGGTACCTTCTCAGTTCCGCTACCCTGTAAGCACCTGACGACTTAGTTAGTACTGCTCCATTCCTGGCCTGATACCTTTCCCAAGACGCCGATCCTACAGGACAGAACTTCACAGTTGGAACCAAGACTGGTGAAACACAGCAATGCCTCTTCTGGAGTTTCGGTCCCATCATATAGCCCATCTATGGTGACAGGAGAGGGCTAACCTCCCGACCTAGCCCGCAGTCCAAAAGAAATGATGGATGTTTTAAAAATTTTCTGGCAGAATCTTAACTTATTAAATTTAACTTATAAAATAATCTACTTAGCCGCCGATTTAATTGTTTATTTTATGGAATAAACATAGAATAATAGCAGGTCTAATTATCCTGTTCCAAATCTTATCATTTCCATCAGCCATTCAAGTGAAAATCCCTCTAAACCCCAAACAACAAAAAAACCAAAAAGGCAGCCGGCAGTTATAAATGGCATTGCAGGGTAAAATGTGTCGCTTTTTCCTTTAATCATAAGGGTGGCAAGCGCAAGAGTCGTGATAATTGCAATTAGTATAGGAAACAAAAAAGATGCTGTTAGCTTGAACACAACACCAGAAAAAAGAAGCGGAAACGCTATGTCCCCACCCCCTAAAATAGCGCTTTTTTTTGTTGTTTTTTCTGTGTTTTCGTTTAGACTGGTTGTTACTGGCTTTTCATAAGGCACAAAAAAGCCGGCGAACATTTTTGATTCTGTTTGAAATTGGGCCATCTTTACCATATGCTTACTTTTCCAGACTGCCCAGATGTCATATATTGAAACTGCTATAAGAATAACAGCCACAGAAATAAGATTAAGTATTGGAACCAACAATGCAGCAAGACCACCATATACAAATATCTCAGTTATATTATGTATATAGACATTTGGTTTAAGAATTTTGAATATGCTCAATGCACAGGCAATAGCGAAAGTAAAAAAAAACGAGTATTCCTCAAGCCCTGTGAGCGCAGCGACCTTTCTTACAAAAGGTGCAAGAGCCATAACTAAAGCTATCCCTACACCTATTGCAAACCAAGTTTTCCAAAGCCCTCTTTTCTTAAACTTCATAAGCAGCAGAACCAACACCGTGCCCACCACCACGGCGAAGAGAACATAAACCCATGAGCCAGACTCGCTTTTTACAGGAGGGGGAGTAAAGCCGGTGATATTGTATGTTTTTTCGTTAATAATAGTTTTTCCTTCTTCCGATGAACCTCTGGCGTCAATATACTCATTGAGGATAAGTATGCCCATCAATTGCGATGATAGAAATATCGCGAGCAACATTATTGTTACAGGAAATGTGTGTTTCATGCTTCACTTAATTTTGCTTTTGGTATTTAATTATTTTGGAATGTTTATCTTAAAAACTTATTATCTTATATTATTGTACCCTATATCCCTATATTATTAATTATTCTATAAGATGAATAAGATTACATTTCATGCCTTTTGTATCATCGCACCAAATGCCCTAAAATAAAATAACACATAAAACCACCACTTTATTCAGTTTTCTTTTTTCAAATAAAAAAAGAAACTGACTGTTTGCGGAAGTTTCGGCTGCGTTCAAAATCTCGTTTTTGGTCGGTTTACCATCATATTGACACTTTTCCATTCAAATCAAAATATCTGGTTCTCCGTATGGAACAACTCACTTCAAACCCATATATGATTCCTGAATGTGCATACGCGGTGGATGCTAACACACTTTTTGAACGCAGCCGGAAGTTTCAAAAATTATATATACCCCATATGGTGTTCATTTTTGCATGAAATACCTTGATCCATATAGCGGCGAGCTTGTAAAAGACTACCAAAAACTCATATCTGATTTTGGAATAGAGCCGTTCAGACCTGGGACCTTCCCAAACCCTAACCGATTGATGCGCCGCGGTATAATTTTCGGTGGTAGAGACCTTAAAGTAATCCAAGACTGCATCTCGAAAAAAAAGCCTTTTTATGTACTTTCAGGCATAATGCCCTCTGCAAAAAAGATTCATTTTGGCAATAAGATGGTGGTAGAGCAGATAAGATATTTTCAGGACCAGGGCGCACAGGCGTTTATTCTTGTTGCTGACATGGAGGCTTGTGCAGCAAGAGGCATAGACTTAAATCTCGCACGGAAAAATGCGCTTGAACACCACATTCCAGCTTACATCGCGCTTGGACTTGATCCAAAAAAAACAACCTTCTATTTTCAATCGGATAATAGGAGCGTCCTTTTGCTTGCTTATGAGTTCTCGCAAAAAATAACACTCAACGAGTTCAAAGCAATTTATGGCAATGCAGAGCCAGGCAGGGTGTTATCGGCGCTGACACAGGCAGGAGACATCCTTTATCCTCAGTTGTCACATAAGCGTCCCGGAATAATACCTGTTGGTGTAGACCAGGATCCGCATATAAGGCTCACACGGGATATAATCAACCGGACCAAGTCAAAATATGGCTTTGCGCCGGTTTGTTCTATCTACCACAAGTATATGCCCTCGCTTGATGGTAGTATTAAAATGTCAAAATCAAACTCTTCATCGGTTATTGAGCTTCCTGAGGACATCCCTTCTGTTAGAAAAAAAATAAGCCGCGCGCTCACTGGCGGAAGGGCAACTCTGGAGGAACACCGCAGGCTTGGTGCAGAAATTGAAAAAGATATGGTTTTTGAGCTTCTTAAATTTCACCTTGTGGAGGATGATTTAGAGCTTGAAAGAATATATAATGACTACTCTTCCGGCAGGATGACATCTGGCGAAATAAAAGAAGTGGCGTGCGAAAAAATGGAGTTGTTCATGAAAGACTTTATATACAAGCTTGAAAAGGCAAGGCATCTTGTTTGTAATCTGGACTTTGTGAAGTTTGGCAAATGAAGTTTGCAATAATTATTATATTCACTTAAATTAAAGTTTCATATCAAAATCTCATCTCAAAAAACAAAAGGCAAACCGCCTTTCAAGACCAAAATGAATATTTTTTTGTCCAATAAATCTAATTAAGTTTAATTAAATTTAAATATTGCAACATTACTTTTTAAAAAGTGGTGATACGAATGGATGCAAATTTAATATGGCAAAAGTTTTATGAGTGGGATGTTGCCGGCGCGTTTATTATCTTTTTGATTTCTATTGCATCGGCATTTGTGATTAAGTATATCCTGCGTTTTATTGAGTGGCGAATTGCAAAAAAGACAAGAACAACACTTGATGATGAGCTGTTGCATTCGCTTGAAACACCCCTATTTATGGGTATTACTCTTGGCGGGCTTATCGCAGGGCTTTTTACAGTGCATTATCTTGACAAGTATCATCAGATAATGCAGAAGGTTTCAATCGTTCTCGGCATTCTTTGGGTCACATGGATAGTTATGCGTGTTATAAAGGCGCTTTTCAAGT
>JAWABL010000002.1:0-23370 GCA_038884615.1 Candidatus Woesearchaeota archaeon
GGCATAATTTCAGTTTAAATCATACTCAATAAGTATAAGTAAGGATACTATCTCCAATAAATGATAGTCTGCTTTAAGCCTAGATATTTAATTTTAAATTCATTCTAATGGTCTTAGATTAACACTAGTAGTGCTAGAAGATTAGCAAGAAAGGTCCAAATATTGAAAAAAAAGCTGGAATACGCTTAATATCTAAATGTGTTAATAGAAATTATAATAGATATTATTCAATAGATATTATTCAAAATAAGATAATGAATATAATGATATAAAAAATATTTAATAATATAATATAAGAAATAAAGAAGAGTAGATTTAATCATTTTTTACTACAATTAAGTTATTCATAAGATAAATCTACCGAAGAGTAAACCCAAAAGGTTTAAATATAGCAAGCAAAATACCCTATAAATATGGGTCAACAAGAAGTATATAATTTTCTTAAGGCACATAAAGGAAAGTGGTTTACCTCGAAACAGATTAGTCAGGAAACAGGGGTTTCAATAGGTTCTGTAACAATGAGCCTTAAAAAACTCAGGAAAAGCCAATTAATTAAATATAAAAATACAGGAAAGAGAAACGAGTTTCATTATATGTATAAATAAGAGGTATAAATAGATAAGTTATAGATATAGATAGGAATATTATTAGTATAGATAGAGATAGTAGATATGTTGAGAGATAGGGTTGGTGTTTAATAGAACAGCAAAAAACTAAATCTCCCTTTCCAACAGACTTTCTTTCTAATACTCTTTTATAAGTTTAGAGATTTATAGATTATATCTCAATACCTACACAAAACCCGAAATGTATTTTGGTAAGAATGTATAACTGAACAATATAGAGATAAAAGTACACGCAGATTATTAGATAAATTTTTATATTAATACTTTATTTTTTCAAAAATGGCAAAAGTAAAGATAGGAGATAAAGAAAAAGAAGTCAACCAAAAAACAACATTATTGGCATTGTCTAAAGAGTTCTGTCCTGAAGCAATTGCAGCGAAAGTTAATGGAAAGCTTGTTGATTTAAACACGATTGCAAAAGATGGCTCTGAAATAGAGTTTATTGATTTTCATAGCGAAGAAGGCAGAGAGATTTTTAGGCACAGCGCAGCGCATGTTCTCGCATCTGCAGTAAAGAAAATCTTCCCAAAGGCAAAACTCACAATAGGCCCAAGCATAGAAGACGGATTCTATTATGATTTTGATAATCCAACACCTTTTACTCCTGAGGACCTAAAAAAAATCGAAGAAGAAATGCACAATATAGTCAAACAAGATATTTTGTTTGAAAGGCTTGATGTGTCAAAAGAAGAAGCGAAGAACAAAATGATTGAACTTGACGAGCCGTACAAAGTGGAACTCATAAATGATCTTGGTGACGAGCAAGTAAGCCTTTACAAACACGGTGAATTTATAGACCTGTGCAAAGGACCGCATGTTCCTTCAACAGGCAGAATAAAGGCATTTAAGCTTACAAAGCTTGCTGGCGCATACTGGAAAGGAGATTCGTCAAATAAGATGTTGCAACGAGTATACGGCGTTGCTTTTCCTACAAAAGAAGAGCTTAAGGATTACATCTCAATACTTGAAGAGGCTGAAAGAAGAGACCATAGAAAGATTGGAAAACAGCTAAAGCTCTTCAGTTTTCATGACGAGGGACCTGGCTTTGTTTTTTGGCTTCCAAAAGGGTTATTTATTTTCAACAAACTTATTGAATTCTGGCGAACCGAGCATGAAAAAGCAGGCTATGTTGAAATAAAAACACCAATTATTCTAAGTAGAAAGCTTTGGGAGCAGTCTGGCCACTGGGACAATTATAAGGAAAATATGTACTTCACTAAAATTGACAATCAAGACTTTGCTATCAAGCCGATGAACTGTCCTGGAGGAATGCTTGTTTACAAAGAAGAGGTTCACTCGTACAAAGAGCTTCCTTTAAGAGTTGGCGAGATAGGGCTTGTCCATAGGCATGAGCTCTCCGGTGTTTTGTCAGGGCTTTTTAGAGTAAGACAGTTTCATCAAGACGATGCCCATATTTTCATGACGAAAGAGCAGGTAAAAAATGAAATATACAATGTTCTTCAGCTTGTTGAAAAGTTTTACTCCCTCTTTGGACTTTCTTATCACATCGAGCTCTCAACAAGACCTGCAAAGTCGATTGGAACAGATGAACAATGGGAAATCGCAACCTCAAGTCTTAAGGCTGCTCTTGATGAATCCGGAAGACCATACAAAATAAATGAGGGCGACGGAGCATTCTATGGTCCAAAAATAGACTTCCACATACGGGACGCAATTGGAAGAACATGGCAGTGCGGAACAATCCAGCTTGATATGTCGCTACCTGAAAGGTTTGACCTTACGTATGTGGATAAAGATGGGCAGAACATCCATAGGCCTATAATGATTCACAGAGTAATCTACGGCGCAATAGAAAGGTTTATAGGCATATTGATTGAGCACTATGCAGGAAAGTTTCCGCTCTGGCTTAGCCCTGTACAGGTAAGGATAATTACAGTCAGCAACAAGTATGACAAGTATGGTGAGGAGGTTTTCTATAAATATAAGTCAGCTGGAATACGGATTGAACTAGATACTAGAGCGGAAAGTGTGAGCAAAAAGATAAGAGAGGCTCAGATTGAAAAAATAAACTACATACTTGTTGTCGGCGAGAAGGAAGCACTTAACAATGCGGTTAATGTAAGAACAAGAGACAATGTAATTGAAGGGCTTGTAGACTCACAAGATTTTTTAATTAGAATTCTTAATGAAATATCCACAATGAAGTAACTTAAAAGAAAGAAGTTCCGCTAAGAAAACATCTAAATATTTATAAACAGCACGCCTTTCTTAAAGTGGGATGGTGCTAGAAAAACTAAGCGAATCGCTAAAAAACACTCTTCAAAAAATCGCAAACGCAGTTTTTGTAGATGAAAGACTAATAAATGAGATTGTAAAAGACATACAAAGGGCACTTTTACAGGCAGATGTCAATGTCCAGATGGTCTTCAAGCTTTCAGAGAAAATCAAGCAGAGGCTGCTAAAAGAAGATATCCCTCCAGGACTAACTAAAAAAGAATATACTGTAAAGGTTGTCTACGAGGAGCTAGTAGCGTTTTTAGGTGGCGGCGAAAAAAAGATTGACATCACAAAAAAGCCTTTCAAAATTATGCTTGTCGGGCTTTTCGGAAACGGGAAAACCACTTCTGCCGGCAAGATTGCAAAGTATCTCCTTAAAAGAGGCTACAGTGTTGCACTTGTTCAAACAGACACATGGAGACCTGCCGCACTTCAGCAACTAAAACAGCTGGGCGAAAAAATCAATGCACCTGTATTTGGTATAGAGCACGAGAAAAACCCTTTAAAAGTTATACAGCAATTCCAAAAAGAATACCAGAAATTTGATGTTGTTATTTTTGACACTGCTGGAAGAGACGCATTAAGCGATGAGCTTGTCGCTGAACTCAATGACATAAGCAAGGCGATTTCTGCAGACGAGAGGATACTTGTTATTGGCGCAGATGTTGGACAAGCTGCTGAAAAACAAGCAAGAGCATTCCACGACTCATGCAAAATAACAGGGGTTATGATAACTAAGATGGAAGGAACCGCTAAGGGAGGCGGTGCACTAGCCGCTTGTGCAGTGACGCAGGCACCGGTAAAATTTTTAGGAGTAGGTGAAAAGATTGATGACCTTGAAGAATTTCGACCTGAAGGGTTTGTCGGTCGATTGCTTGGGATGGGAGATATTGAAGGGCTTCTTGCAAAGGCGCATGAAGCAATGACAGAGAAAGAAGCAGAAGACCTGCAAAAACGGCTTATTAAGGGTGAGTTTACGCTTATTGACCTATACGAACAGATGCATGCAATGAAAAAGATGGGACCTTTATCAAAGATAATTGAGATGATACCAGGCATGGGACAAATTAAGCTACCTAAGGAGGCGCTGGCTGTCCAGGAAGAAAAGCTTGAAAAATGGAAGTACATAATGGACTCATGCACAAAAGATGAACTTGAGCAGCCAGAAATAATAGAGAGAAGCAGAATAGAGCGCATCGCAAAAGGTTCTGGCACAAGCACAGGCGATGTCAGAGAGCTTGTAAAACAATACAGAGAAGCAAAAAAAATGCTAAAGATGCTCAAAGGCGGCGGAAGCCCTAGAGATTTCGATAAGATTATGAAAAGAATGGGAGGAATGCATCTTAAATACTGAATAGGAATATTGAATAAGATGATACTAATAAAATGAGTATCATTATCAATTATTCGTAGAATTATTAATTAATGGTAGATAATTAATCAGTAGATTTGTTAAAACGCCAAAAAATAGTAGGTGGCATAAATGGAGAACAAAGAAAAAGTCTTACAAGAGAAGTATATTAGGTACCAGATTATACGTGGACAGATAGCTGACCTTGAAAAACAGGTCAGGTCATTGACAGGACATATTGCAGAACTTGAAAGCTCAGAAGATGCTATAGAGCAGCTAAAGGCGCTGCCACACGATGCAGAGATACTTGTTCCAATAACTTCTGGTGTGTTCATAAAAGCAAAGTTTGTAAAGGAAGATGCGCTTATGGTCAACAGTGGAGCAGGTGTCGCTGTTGTCAAAACAATAGAAGACACAAAAAAGATACTTAAAGAACAAAGAATTGAGTTGCAGGAGTATATGCGCACCAAAGCAGTTCAGATGCAAAAATTGCTTAACACCGCAGATAGAATTGAGGATGAGCTTAGAGACATGCTCAAAAATAATGACCAAGGTGAGTAAATGTTTAAGTTTCTTAAGGAAAAAATCAAAGAAGCAGTCTCGAAGTTCTCAAAAGAAGCTGAGAAAAGAGAAAAACCTATTGATGAACCCATAGAGGATGAAAAAGAGGGCGACAAAGAAGGTATTGCTAAACAATTCAGCAAGCTAAAGGAAAGATTCATCAAAAAGGATAGAGGTAGCGAAATCAAGCAGCCTGCTGAAACGCCAATAAAAGTAACTGAGAATACAAGCGAAAAAATATTTTCTGAAGAAGACAACGAAGCAAAAAAAGGTGTTGAAAAGAATAAAGCAAAGGATATCCAGCTATCCAAGGAAATAAAGAAAGCGGATGCAAAAAGGGACATAGCAGCCCCTGCTAAAACTGAAGCGATGCATGCGGTTTCAAGAGATGAGAAGGAAGAGCTGATTGACACTAAAAAGAAAAAGGAGGAAAGTAGTGTCCTGCGCAAAATAGCAGACACGATAACAATGCGTTCAATCTCAGAGGAGAAGTTTAAAGAATTCTTCTGGGAATTGGAGGTTGCTCTTCTTGAAAACAATGTTGCGGTTGAGGTCGTGGATAAGATAAGAGAAGACCTAAAGAGCCAACTTGTAAACTCAAAAGTAAGAATAGGCAAAACAGAAGAGATTGTGAGAAAGTCGCTTGCAAACTCAATTGAGCATATACTTGATGTGCCAGGATATAAGTTTATTGAGAAAGTCAAAACAAAAAAGCCGTTTGTAATAGCTTTTGTAGGAGTTAATGGTTCTGGAAAAACGACAACGATAGCAAAGATGGTGCACCTTCTTAAAAAGGAAGGGCTTTCATCAGTTATTGCTGCTTCTGACACATTTCGGGCTGCTGCGATACAACAGCTTCAAGAGCACGCAGAACGTCTTGGTGTAAAGGTAATCAAACAGGATTATGGTTCGGATCCTGCAGCTGTAGCTTACGACGCCGTAAAGTACGCAGAAGCCAAAAATATCGATGTTGTTCTTATTGACACCGCAGGAAGACTACACAGTAACACTAACCTTATGGATGAAATGAGAAAGATAATAAGGGTTGCAAAACCAGACATGAAAATATTTATTGGGGAGGCAGTGACTGGCAATGATTGCGTAGAGCAAGCAAGACAGTTCAATGATGCAATCGGAATTGATGCAATAATCCTGGCAAAGGCAGATGTTGATGATAAGGGAGGAGCAGCAATATCCGTATCCTATGTAACAAAAAAACCAATAATCTTTCTTGGAACAGGACAGGACTATGATAGTCTAACAGAGTTTTCATCAAAGATTGTAACAGAAAGTCTGGGTCTTTTAGCATAAAGAGCATAGAATTGCCATACTAGAGATAAGAACTTATAAGAAGTCTGCATAAAAACACTGCCTAAAACTCTATCTAAAAGATTATCTACCAAATCTCCTTTCTCTTTTGGAATATTCCTGTAATGCCGCAATAAAATCCTCTTTTTCAAACTCTGGCCACATCTTATCAATAAAATAAAGCTCTGAGTATGCGCTTTGGTACGAAAGAAAATTGCTTATTCTCTTTTCTCCACCTGTACGAATTATCAGATCAGGCTCATCCTTCATATAAAGGCTGCGTTCTACAACAATCTCGTCTATCTCCCCTGGATTAATCAATCCCTTTTTTACATCATCAGCTATCCTCCTTACCGCATCAATAACTTCCTCACGACCACCGTACGCCATTGCAAAATTTAGAGTGTACTCATCATTGTTCCTTGTAAGTTCCATCAGGTTCTGCATCTTTTTATAGATGTTCTCTGGAAACATTGAAAGCCTTCCAATGAAGCGTATCCTTATTTTATGCTCGCTAAGCCGTTTGTCCATAGTAAGCTTGTCAAAATTTTCATTGAAAATTTTCATTAGATAGTCAAACTCCTCCTTGGGCCGATTAAAATTCTGAATTGAAAAGGTGTAAAGTGTAAGCTCGCGTATGTTGAATTCCCTGCACCATTCAATAACCTGCTCAACTTTTTTTGCCCCCCATTCATGCCCCTTCCAAGGTTTCATAAGAAGTCTTCTTGAGAATCTTCTATTACCATCCATAATTATCGCAATGTGTTTTGGCACGGATTCCATATTTATCATTGCCGGAAAACTTAGGTTTTGTTTAAATACTTTACGAAAACATATAAAAACTTTATGCATTATCCGTGCAGTGATGAAAGGGAAGGAAATAGATATATACAGAGAAGCGATTCTTGCAGAACAGAGCCTTGTAGAGGAGAAACAAAAGAAGCCGCCAGAAAGAAAAGGCCCGTTTATCTATATCGCTTCTCTTTTTTTGCTGTTGCTCGTAGTACTGATGATTGTGCCATACTATGCCATTAAGCAGGATCCAAGTCCAAAAAGGATTCCTACTATAGATGAAGTTGAGCTAGATCCTATTCTAAAAAACTTTGCAAAAAAGGATTTTGAAGGAAATAATTACAACAAGAACAATAATAATGATTATAATAAAGAAGATAATGAATACAAAGATAACAGATACAAAGACTATATAGCGATGCTAGCACCCAACGACCAGTTTGTAAAACTTCTTGCTACAAAGGTTGCTACCTATGGCTGCGACTCATCAACATTATGCCAGGCAAAAGCAGTTTTTTTATTTGTCAGAGAAAATTTTATTTATGTTTCTGAAACAGACAACTATTTACAAAGCCCATATGAAATGATTTACACACGTGGTGGAGATTGCGATGACCATGCAATACTCGCTGCAAACCTTATGAGAGCCATTGGAGTTCCTACCAGATATGTATTTGTGCCAGGACATGTATACATAGACATATATATTGCAGATGCTCCTGAGAAGTACAAAGGAGAGGATGGCTGGATAAGCATAGACCCTACCTGCAAAACATGCGAGTTCGGCAGAGTTCCAAAAAGAGACAATAAGATGTACTTATACTGAATACTATATAAGCCATATTTATCTTATATAGTAAACTCCGGTTTTATGCCTATTATTTAGATAGAAATTATTAATAATTAAAAAGGAGTAATAGTAAAAAAGATTTATTTTGCCTACTTTTGCCTATAAAAGCATCAAGATTACATCAACCATCCTGCAACTGTATCCCCACTCGTTGTCATACCAACCAATCACTCTTACAAAATTGCCATCTATAACGTTTGTTAGATTAGAGTCAAATATGCAAGAGTGACTGTTATGTATTATATCTGAAGACACAATCTCGTCCTCGGTATATTCAAGGATACCTTTAAGATAGGTTTCTGATGCGGATTTAAAAACACTATTTATTTCATCCTTTGTAGTATTCCTTCCAAGCTCGCATACAAAATCAACTACGCTTCCGTCTGGAACAGGTACCCTCATTGCAATCCCATCAAGCTTGCCTTTTAATTCAGGGATGACCTCTGCAACCGCCTTTGCAGCTCCTGTAGTGGTCGGTACGATAGAAACGCTGGCAGTTCTTGCCCTTCTTAAATCTTTATGGGGTGCATCAACTATTCTCTGGTCTGCTGTAAAAGCATGCTCTGTATTCATAAACCCTCTTCTCACACCAAAAGTTGTATGAAGCACCTTTACCATAGGTGCAAGACAGTTGGTAGTGCACGAAGCATTGCTTACAATATTATGCTTTGCTTTGTCGTAAAGGGACTCATTTACCCCCTTTACGATGGTGATATCATGCCCCTTTGCAGGGGCGCTTATGAGAACTTTTTTTGCGCCTGCTTTAAGGTGTTTTTCCGCACCTGCCCGCTCTGTAAAGAGACCTGTGCTTTCAACCACTACATCAACACCTAATGATGCCCATGGAAGCTTCTCAGGCTCCCGCTCGGCAAAAACAAGGATTTTTTTGCCGTCTACAATAAGGTTTTTTTCATTGTATTTTACATCTCCCTTAAATCTGCCATGAACAGAATCGTACTTCAAGAGATGCGCAAGTGTGCGAGTATCCGTAAGATCGTTTATAGCGACCCATTCTATACCTTCTCTGTTATGTCCTGCCTGAAAAACCTGTCTGCCTATCCTTCCAAATCCATTTATTGCAACCCTTATCATAATATCACCCTTCAACTTAAACTTCGCAGTTACTTTAAAGTTTCTAAATTATTTAAAAGTTTATATTCACTTAGAGATAACTGCAAGAGGGTCTCTTCCTGTAAATGACTCTTTGGCAGCAACCCTACAACCACCAAGACACTCGTTTACATAGTTACAGTCTCTGCACTTTCTATTTAGATTATCAAGCGCCCTTACAGAAACAACATCTTGAGATGACCATACCTCCGAGATTAAATCTTTGAATATATTTCCAAGAATTCTCTGGTCTGAGTAACAGAGACGTATGTTGCCTGTTGGGTCAATAGTAAGGCTTGTAAAACCTCCGCAGCGCCCCGCGCCTGCTGAAACTGCTGAAACCTTGGTTTTTTCTTTTTTTCCAAAGACGCAAAAAGGAATTGCTGGAATTTTTACTTTTGAATCCTTTTTGTTTAATTCTATAAGTACATTAATAAGATGCATCATTTGTTTTTTTGTAATAAAGGACTGACTACCCTTAGGTATTGGTCTTTCACAAAACCACTCGGAATCAAGGCTTTTTGCAATATTATAGAAGGTCTTGATATTTTTAAGCGCCAATCCAACAGGAACTGTATCAAGCACGACACGAACACCTCTCCTACGCAGCTCCCTTATATTAGCTAGCTTTTTTGCAAATGTCTTAGAGGTGATTTTTCCATTCACGGGGTTTAATGAAACAAGAGATTCATCCACAAAACAGGCAAGCGTATTTGCAAGGCTTGGTGTAATAAGAAGCGCGTTTGTATTAAGCTTTATTCTCAGACGGCGCCTGCGAGCCTGTCTAAACATCTTAAAAAGCCCTTTATGTACAAGAGGCTCCCCCCCTGTAAATCTTATGGTTGTGACCCCCTCTTTTGCAAGCTTATCTATAACAAAAAGTGCTTTTTCAAGAGGCATTTCAGGAATTTCACTCACGGTGTTGTTGTTGTAGCAAAATGCACATGAAAGGTTGCAGTTTCTTGTAACCTCAATCTTTACCTCTTCTGGGACAGCTTTCTGCGGACTTACAAAATGAACATATTTGGCCCAAACACCATCACACTTGTTAGATAACGAACATGCTGTGCAAGCAATGTTTTTTACCTTATCAACAGGATGCCTATGAAAAACAATATTGCTCCTTGTATAGAGAAGCAGACACGGTGGAAAATCTTTTATTTTATAGTCAAACCATTTGCAGCCTAGAAGGGATTTCTCAAGAGATGATGCAGCAGCAAGAGGGTTTGGTGCTAGACTAACACCTATATTCATATCATCACTCTTCACAAGAATAAACTGTGCATTGGTTACACGTAACTCTTTTAAAAGTCTAAGGATGGCATCCATGCTAAGGTAATTCAGTCTTGTTATTACAACACTTATAATAATGTCTGCACCAAGTTTCTGCAGGTTTTTAATACCGAGTACAGTTTGCTTAAAAGAACCATTTACTCTTGTAATAAAGTCGTGAGTTTTTGCGTCATGACCGTGTAGCGATATTTTGTATTGTCGCGCACCAGAGTTAACAAGCTTTTTTGCAAATTTAGCATATGAAAGCATCCTTCCATTCGTATTAACAATAACTTCGCCTTTTGAAGAAAGTCTGCTTACTAGCTTAAAAATATTTTGCCTCTGTAGACATTCTGAGCCAGAAAGCACATGTTTAGTATCAGGAGAATGAACCTGGACAATATAATCTCTTTTTGAATGGCAGAAGAGGCAGTTGTTATTGCATTCGTGCCCAAAATGTAGATAGGTTATCATCACTTAAATGTAAAGCAAACTGTTATATAAATAATTATATAAATTTTTATATAACCAAGATAAGCTTTTAACATTATTTCCTGATTTTATACTCACAATTATAATCATAGTATAAGCTATTAATAACATAGTAATAGTATAAATAAAATAGTATAATCATTAAAGATTAGTGTAATTATTAAAGATTATTATAATCATTAGAAATTAGATACGCATATGAAATATAATATGGAGATATACACACCTGCTGAGGATAGCCTGCTCTTAAAATCTGCTGTTGAAGAGCTTGCATTTGGAAGAGTACTTGATATGGGTACTGGTACCGGAATTCTTGCAGAAGCAGCTTTGAAAAGAGCTGAATCTGTGCTTGGCGTAGACATAAACCCTAGTGCAGTAGAATATTGCCGGCAGAAATATATTTCCAACAGGATTAGTTTTGTCGAGAGCGATCTTTTTGAGAATATAACTGGCTCTTTTGACTGTATAATTTTTAATCCGCCGTATTTGCCTACACCAAAAAATATGAGGGCAAGCGATGTTGCATTAGACGGAGGAAAAAAGGGGTATGAGGTGATTGATAGGTTTTTGTCAGAAGCAGGTAGACATCTAAACCCCTCTGGCATAATTCTTCTGCTTTTTAGCAGCATCACTGGAAAAAGAAAGGTGGATGAGTGCATATCAAATTACGCATTTGATTATGTTGAAATTAAAAGGAGCCCCCTTTTTTTTGAGGAGATTTTCGTTTATAAAATAACAAAAAGCAAATTCTTGGTAGAGATGGAGTCAAATGGTATTGATAACATCAAATTTTTCGCCAAAGGAAAGCGCGGCATTATTTATACAGGAAAGATAGGCAGCGAAAAGGTTGCTATAAAAATAAAAAATCCCTCATCAAAGGCAATGTGCAGCATTGCAAATGAAGGGCGCATGCTCAAGGAGCTAAACAAGTATAATATAGGCCCAAGGCTTATTATGGCAAAAGATGATTTTATAGTTTATGATTTTATAGATGGGTGTTTTTTTGAGGACTTTGTAAAAAAATCAGATAAAGACTTAATTTTAAGAGTACTTGACTCTGTAGTGGCGCAATTACGCAAGATGGACAGTATTAGGATAAACAAGGCTGAGATGAGCCACCCAAGAAAGCATATACTGGTTGAAGAGAAAACATTAAAGGTTACATTGATTGATTTTGAACGCTCAAGAAAAGCTGAAAAGACGCATAATCTTACACAATTTGCTCAGTATTTAAGAAGGATTATGCCTGTTTTTTATGCCAAAGGCATATCAAGTAGGTTTATAGAGGAACTTCTAAAAAACAATTCTTAAATTCTTCTATTTTGCTAAATATAAATGAAACCGTTTTATAAGAAGAATTACTATAGGAGAGAATTTATCTATAAAAAGTATTTATAAGAAAGAAATAAGAAAAAAAAGAAAGATATATGCTTTTTTAAGTTTGCTTTCATTTGGATATTTAGGTGTATTTGAGCAATTTGAGCATTTAAAAAACTTACTATTAATATTATTTGTTCCTACTAAAAAATAGTTAGAATATTATCTATCTGAAAAATCAAATACAAAGGCATAGGAACTACTTTTTGGTATTATCTCATAACAATGTTTTTAAAAAATCTGCATAAGTTTTAAATACTAGTAGTTTATAATATATATTAATATACAAAAATGTATATTAAATATTTAAATATTTATTAGATTGATATGAGTGTATATTAAATGCCCCTTTGGATAGAGAATTTGTTTCTCTGTCCATTTAATCATAGAGTTAAACAACGCGGATTTAGATAACAGAAATCATCCATAAAGAGTATCACAAAAATTGAAAACATCAGCAGGATTAGAAAGAACTATCTTCTAGCGGATGGAGCCAAGACCAAAAAATGCAAAAAAGGTGCATTGATAGACTTTAGGATTATGTAAAGTATACACGCCTAAGAATTAAATTTTAGGACAAATAGGTAATAAGATGCAAGAATAGTGAGAACAATGGAGCATGAGCTTATAACGCTGGGCATACTTTTTTTCTTTGCAATAATCGGAGGTATATTAGCAACAAAATTTAGGCAACCAGCTGTTATAGGACTTTTGCTTGTAGGTGCAATAATAGGTCCACATAGCCTAAATTTTGTGAGAGATGAAGAGATGATTAGCCTGATGGCAGAATTTGGAGCAATACTCTTGCTGTTTGTCATTGGGCTTGAGTTTGTCATACCAAAGCTTTCAAAGATAGGTTTTAAGGCCATGCTTATTGCGGTCCTTAAGATGGGCATAATATTCTTCCTTACATACGAGACCTGCATCTTTATGGATTTGAACAATACTGCCGCACTTGTGCTTGGTGTAATGCTTAGCATATCAAGTACTGTCGTCATTGTAAAAATACTTGAGTCAAAGGGGCTATATAACCGAGAGGAGATGCCTCTTTTAATTGGAATACTGATTGTTGAGGATGTGATTGCTGTCGCTGTACTCACATTCCTTGCTGGCGCTGTAAACAACACTAGCATACTAAACAGCATTGAGCAACTTATTATCGCAGTGACGATACTTATTATAGCCTATTTAATTATGCTCATTGTTGCTAGAATTGTAGTTTCATGGTTTATCAGCAACAGCGGAGACGAAGGAGTAACTTTTGTAGCACTTGGGCTATGTGCAGGATTTAGCTATCTTGCGCACAGTCTTGGACTGAGCGCTGCAACTGGTGCATTTCTCGCAGGAAGCGTGGTTGCATCTCTGCCACAAGCAAGGCTTTTTGAGCATGCTATCAGACCTTACACACTCACATTTACAGCACTATTCTTTATCTCTATGGGCACAATGGTGAATTTCCAGAGCATAAACGAGAACATACCATTTCTTTTTGTTATAGTAACGCTTATAGTTGTATCAAGATTCTTGGCGGTAGGTTTTATTAATTATCTGTTTGCAAACTTCAGCAAGGATCAGACTATCTTTTCTAGCATTGCATTTATTTCAATAGGTGAATTTTCAGTTCTTATTGCCCAGCAAGCAGCCCCTCTAAATCTTGGCATAGATATCGTTTCTATTGCCGCATTTATTGTTTTTACAACAGCCATAATTATGTCTTTATCCATAAATCATTATTCAAAGGTTACAGACTTGCTTGAAAGCAAATATCCAAGAACATATATGAGCAAACCAAAAAGCCTGTCTAAATTTATAAAGCTTCTTTTTGACGAGATTGATATTGAAAATAGCAATACAAGGCAGTTTAAGAGGTTGTTTTTTAGGACACTGCTTCATTTCAATTTTACATTGTTCATTATAATAGGATGGCATAGGGCAATCAGCGCTATAAATCACTCAGCAAGCCTCTATGCAACTTTGTATATTTATATTGTAACACTGATATTTATAGTGGTGGCAACAGGTTTTATTTACAAGCTTGTAAGAAACACAACAAAGCTTTATTCAAGCCTGCTTGTAATAGTTTCAAATCTCGATGCATCATGTGATTTTAAACGCACAAAAAACATACTAAACAATCTTCTTATCGCTATTTTGCTGTTCATATGTGCACTTACGTCTCCTTTTCTAACTGTTGTGTTTTCACTACCTTCATGGACTAAGATTATACCAGTAGTTCTTCTTTTGCTAGTTATATTAAGAGTAAACAGCATACTTAGGGCAGTCCAAGGATTCCACAAATCAAGAGAAGTTTTTCCAGAATACCGTAAACTTAGCGAAGTTTACATGCTCAAACAAAGGACTGAACCAACACCCTGCCCACGAAAATAATATAATTTATTATTTATTAGGTTAATTTACTGCTATAACTAATTTTTATCTAATACATTATCTAGTAGGATAAATTTATCTCATAGATTATCTAAACAGATATCCTCATAAATAGTTTTACAAGGATCGCCATTTAAATAAGAATATAGTTTAAATAAAAATATAGGATAAAGGAACAAGGCAACAATAAAAAACTTTTAACTCTTTACAAGAACAATTTCTATTGTACTAACCCTAACATCCTTGCCCTCCTTGTTTTGAAATTGTTCTGAATCAACGCGTATATCCTGGATTGCAACCTGCCCTTTTAGAAATCTTTTTGTTGCAACTTCAGCAACATCAACAGCCCTACTTATGAATTTCCCTCTTGCCTTAATCACTACTTCTCGCGCATTCTTCGTTGTAAATTGCATAACAACACTTGTCACATAATTCATAAAAGGCTTTGTTCCAATAAATATTGAGTTATCAACCGTAGCCATTGTTGTCACCCCCATAACAATGAGCCTCTCTCATAGACTAGTAATATAACTAGTAATATATTCTCCTATTTAAACCTTTTTGATAAAAAACAACAAAATTATCTGCCTCTCGCACACTCACCTATTTCAGACAAAACAGAAAGTGTTTTTTTTTCGCAATAAAACACCTCCATATCCTTAACAATAAATGGCACTAAAGTGATTTTTATTTTTCCAGGTGTTATATTTCCAGGGAGGGATATATCAGACTCTTCAAATGGTTTTATTGTTTTGAATACCTTAGCCGGCTGCATACCTTCTATGTTCACAATAACGCCGTTTATTGTACTTTCCCGATTGATTACCGATATCCTAATATTCGGCTGTAGGTTATTTAAGTGTGTTAGGGAGTTATCAACACACGCCATGCTAAATTTCAAATCAATCTTATCGCAAAGTTTTGAATAAAAAGTATTGTTGGGGTTGAAAAAATAAGTATCGTTTTGTTCGTCTCGGAAAACATCTTTGCTATTTAGTATATTCTCCTTTGCTATGAAAGCAGCTACCATTCCAGTAAAAATAAGCAGTGTAAAAACAAAGTACCAGTAATTTAGAGGTATTTTTCTCATTAGTATACAATATAATATATTAATATATAAATATTATTATTTATATACTTATTTATAGTTTTTATTTTTTATTATTTAATTACTTTATAGTAGTTAAAATAGAAAGATTTAAATAGTCGCTTTTACTTACACATTCGTAATAACAAATTTTTAAAGAATTTTTGTGGGGGGTGGCTATGTTTAAGAAACTTGAAGCTGTTTCACTGAAAAACCTCAAAAAGATGAGATATCATACAGGCCTTTATGCTGCAAGTTTGCCTAATGTTTCCACCGGCTATGATAAAGCGTGGATAAGGGACAATATTTATGTGGCTTTAGGTCTAGAGAGTGCTAAAAGCATTAATGAAGCAAAAGCAGCATATCATGCAATTTTTGATATTCTTCTTAAGCATGAATATAAAATAGACTGGGCAATTTCAGAAAAGCCTAACGCAGCATACAAATACATTCATGCAAGATTCAATCCATTAACACTTGAAGAGATTCCAGAAGAATGGGGCAACAAGCAGAATGATGCAATAGGTGCATTCCTATTTAAAGTCGGAGAGCTGTATAAAAAGGGGATTATGGTGTTTCGCGATGAAAACGATTTACGGATTCTTCAAAAGCTGGTTTATTATCTGGCGAGCATAGAATACTGGCATGATAAGGATAATGGAATGTGGGAAGAAAACGAAGAAGTCCATGCATCAAGCATAGGCGCGTGTGTTGCTGGACTTATTGCTGTAAGGAGGATTGTGGATGTTCCAGACTGGCTTATTAACAAAGGTCACGATGCACTGTCTAGACTTCTTCCAAATGAAAGTGAAACAAAGAAAGTAGACCTTGCCCTCTTGTCATTGATTTACCCTTATAATATTGTCACAAATGAGCAGAAAATAGAAATCCTCAATAATGTTGAAAAGCACCTTGTAAGGAAAAAGGGAGTTATAAGATATCCGAAAGATCTTTACTACAACAATGGCTCAGAGGCCGAATGGACTTTTGGTTTTCCATGGCTTGCCTTGATATATAAAAATTTAGGAGACATGCAAAAATACAACAATTATATGAAAAGAACCATTGAATCTATGACGCCAAGAATGGAGCTTCCTGAACTCTATTATGGTGGCACAGACCAGCCAAATGAGAATACACCGCTTGCATGGAGCCAGGCAATGCTTTTATGCGCAATTGCATAATTAATTGCCGCATAATTAAAGTGCTATAAGATAAGTCATAAAATCACCGAGACCATAACAAAATTAAAAAAATTCAACAAACTTATATTCATGGGGAATATAGAGCCTAAAATGTGCGCGTTCTTAGCCACATACTATCACCCCTCCTAAAGGCTCTGTATTTCCCTGATTAATTCTCACTGATTAGAGCCATATTTTAATTCAGAAAAAATCATCATTAAAGCCATGCTTTCCCTTAAGAGGCACAAACCTAAAAACCCCAAAGGATTTTGTTGATAAGGTTTTCTTATTCTTTTCTCCAACTACAATAACCTGAGTGAATTTTCCAACTGGTGCAACAACCACACCTCCATCTTTTAGTTGGTCTACTATTACTGAAGGTATTTCAGGACACGCTGCAGTAATAATTATTCTGTCGTATGGTGCATACTTTTTATAGCCCTGCGAACCGTCTCCGTGCACAAGAATCACTGGAATTGAAAGTTCATTTATCCTTTTTTTTGCATACTCATGAAGATCCCTAAGAAGCTCTATTGACACAACTATACCATTATCACCTATTATTTTTTTTATCAGCGCAGCATTCCAGCCAGAGCCGGTTCCAATCTCCAGTACTCTCTGCCCTTCTTTCAGAGAAAGCAAGTGAAGCATAAAAGCAACAGTGTAGGGCTGAGAAATGGTCTGCCCATGTAAAATAACAAGAGGATAGTCTCCATAAGTATCTCTTAAGGAATGGTCCTTAACAAAAAGGTGTCTTGGAACTTCTCTCATAGCCTTAAATATTTTATCATCAGAAAGACCATAAGATTTTATGGTTTCAATCATCTCTTCAATATAAGTGGTATAGTCCTCCATAAGAACAAAAAAAAAGAAGAGTTCTTTTAATTTCTTTTGGTTATATTCTAAATCTATATTTTGGTAAGTTTTTTATACTGCAGCAATTTATTGTTTTTTTATGCAATACATAAAAAGTTTGAAAAGTATCACCGAAAGTGATTTTGGACTTGTTGGGAATAGGGCCGCTACAATTGCAAAACTTGCAAACAATTTCGGCTCTTTATATGGGTTTGTCATAACAGAGAATGCACTAAAGAAGTTCATTGAGGAGAATAGGCTTCTCAACCAAGGCTACTCTAAAGAAAAAATCTCTGAATTAATCAAATCTCTTCCATTGTCAAAATTCCTTTTTGAAGAGATTCTTGAGAGCTATCATAGCCTACACATAATAGGAACTAAAGCATCTGAGCTTTTGACACAAAAAATGCCTGCAGTTATTGTAAGGGCTTCACCTCTTAGGGAGAATGTAAGCAGAGCAATTGACCTTAAAGATGATGTTTTGAACATAAAAAGCGAAGAAAAACTCATAAGTGCAGTGAAGGACATTTGGAGTATGTATTGGGAAGGCGGTGTTGCAGTAATTATCCAGCAAATGCCAGACCCTATTGTAAGTGGCGAGATTTATACCACCAATAAAGATAATGAAAGCGAAATCTTGATAAGAGCATCATTCGGAATGTCCAGCGCGCTTATTCCTGAAAAAGTTGCATCTGATGAGTATCGTGTTGACAAAAAGAGGATACAAATTATTGACACATTGGTCCGAAAACAAGACTATCAGATTATACTTGATCCTGAAACAGAGAAACTTGAGCGTGAGAACATGCTTGAGGGCAAGGCGATGCGTCAGAAACTATCCAACGACCAAATACTTGATGTTGCAAAGTTCGGAAAAAGAATAGAGATCCTTTTTTCTATGCCTCTGCTTGTTTATTTTATATATGAAAAAAATCGCCTGGTATTTATAGAAGCTAAGGAGATAGAGAAAGATATTGATATGACCTCTGAAATATCAGCACAAAAAGTATCATTCATTGCAGAAGATTTTCATGATACAGATAAGTATGAAAGCGAAAGTGATGAGAAGGATATAACAAACTTTACTGGAGAGGCTGATAATGCAAGTAAAGAAAAAACAATAGGATTATATGAAGTAAAAGAAGATGAGAGAGATGTTAATTGGGATAACAAAAACAAAAGCATTGAGATAGTAGACTATAAGGAGATAACAGATGGCAATACTTCTAAAAAGGATTATATTGATATTCCACAGGAGTCCTATGAAAACAAAGTGATTGAGCAAGCCACATTTCTTGATATTGAAGCAGCAAAGCTTGCTGTGCTGTGTGAAAGTGAGCTACGAAAAATCATAAACACTTTAGACAGAAACAAGGATAAGGAAAAGATTGAAAACTTAAAAAATATACTTAACGAAGTCGCTTCAATCAGAAATGCATTTTTATTCGCAGACTGCCCTAGATTTAAAGATGTTATTGAAGTACTAAAAAAACTTGATGATTGCTTAATGAAATAGGATATTAAGATACAATATAAGATAGAATAAAGTCTGTGATGAAACAAAGTATTGTAATCATCTTCCTCTCAACATCAAAGTTAGCATCAAAGCTATGAAATTTTTAGCTAATATTTGTTAAGATAATTTTTTAGGATATTTTTGGCGCTAAGATTATGTTACTAAAGCACTTATAGATGACTTTATAGACGGCCTACATAACTTGTTCTACATAACCAAACTCTAAAGGTAAAAATTTGGCTTAAAACAGAATAAGAAAGAACTCTAGTATTATTGAGTAGGGCATTAAAATATGAAAACAAAGATTTTTAAATAACCACCTTAATCCGTTTAAAATGCCTTATGAGCTCATCATAACAGAAAAACCGCAAGCCGCAAAGAAAATAGCAGAAGCGCTCGCTGATTCAAAAGTCTCAAAATACAATATGTCTGGTGTACCCTATTATGAGATAAGTTCTTCTGGAAAAAGGATTGTGATTGGGTGTGCTGTTGGTCATCTTTACACAATGAGCGAAAAAAAGAAAGGAAAATGGGAGTATCCAATATTCAATGTTGAATGGAGACCTATAAACGAAGTCAATAAAAACTCTAAATTCTCTGCCAAATATCTTCAGACCATTAAAAAACTTTCAAAGGACGCAAACATTTTCACTGTTGCTTGCGATTATGATATAGAAGGTGAAGTCATAGGTTATAATATAATCAGGTTTGTATGCAAACAGAGTGATGCAAGACGAATGAAATTCTCAACGCTTACAAAAGAAGAGCTAAAAACTGCGTTTAACAATGTTTCGCATTCTATTGACTGGGGTCTTGCAAAGGCAGGGCTTACAAGGCATGAACTCGACTGGTATTATGGAATAAACCTTAGTAGGGCGCTTTCCCTTGCTGTAAAAAGCGTTGGCTCATTTAAGATATTGTCTTCAGGGCGCGTCCAGGGGCCGGCACTTAAAATAATAGTAGACAGAGAAAAAGAGATCTCTGCTTTTATTCCAACACCATACTGGCAGATAGAGCTCCAGGGGGAATCTAATGAAGAACACATAACTGCGTTCCATATAGAGGATAAATTCTGGGAAAAACAAAAAGCAGATGCTGTTCTTGAGAACACTAGAGGGCAAGACGGCACTGTATCAAGCGTTGAAAGAAATGAATTCAATCAGGCCCCACCACCCCCATTTGATTTGACAACGCTTCAGACAGAGGCCTACAGGGCGCTAAATATCCAGCCAAAACAAACACTTGAAATTGCTCAGGACCTCTATGTAAATGGATTTATATCTTACCCTAGAACTTCCAGCCAGAAACTTCCCACCATAAATTTCCGCAAGGTTCTTAGTGAACTTGCAAAACAGAAAGAATATGCAGAGCTTATAAATAAACTTCTTGCAAAAACAAGCCTTAAGCCAAGAGAGGGGGACAAAACAGACCCTGCACACCCAGCAATATATCCAACAGGCATAAAGCCTACGCTCACAGACCGCAAAAAAGCAGTTTATGACCTGATTGTGAAAAGGTTTCTTGCATGCTTTGCAGAGCCTGCTATGCGAGAAACCGTGCTCATAAAGATTGATGTCAATAAAGAGATATTTGTCGCAAAAGGAACAAGAACAACAAAAAAGGGATGGCATGAATACTATGCCCCTTATGTTCCATTTACAGAACAAGAGCTGCCTATGCTTGAGAAGAATCAATTTGTTAAAGTCAAGCAGATACTCCTTCACAACAAGGAAACTCAACCTCCAAAAAGATACACTCCTGCATCAATAATAAAGGAGCTTGAAAAACGAAATCTTGGAACAAAAGCAACAAGAGCAGCCATAATAGATAATCTTTATCAAAGAGGATATTTAAGCGATGTACCTATACGCGCAACGCCTCTTGGTATTAACACATGTGAGATTCTTGAAAAGTATAGTCCAAAGATTCTTGATGAGGAGCTCACACGCCATTTTGAAGACGAAATGGAGCTAATACGCATTGGAAAGATAACTCCAGAGAAAGTTCTAAGTGAAGCACGGCAGAAGCTTATAGAGATACTTGAAGAGTTCAGAAAAAATGAGAAAGAGATAGGCGAGGGGCTTCTCAAAGCAAACATAGAAACAAGAAACATAATGATGCAGGTTGGACAGTGTCCTGTCTGTAAAAAAGGCATACTTGAAATAAGACAGGGAAAGTATGGAAGATTTGTTGCGTGCAATATGTATCCTGACTGCGAAACAACATTTAACCTTCCAAACACAGGAACGATAAAAGCAACACAGCAAATATGCGAACAATGTAAGCATCCAATGATTCAAATAAGCCGCGGAAAAAAACCGCAAGTTGTATGCATAAACAATAGATGTCCGAAAAAAATGAATGAACACCGAACTGCCGCAGAAAAGAAAGGAAGGAAAGAAGCAAAAATCCAGAAAACATGCCCAAAGTGTGGAGGTCCACTTGTGGTGAGAAGGTCTGTTTATGGCGAGTTTATTGGTTGTAGCAAATTTCCAAGATGTAAACATACTGAAAAGATCGATCAAAACACCTTTACAGTTTAGTCTACTATTAATTGTATGTTAGCGATGTCAACCTAAAATATATTAAGTGGGTTAATAATTGGATTATTTATACTTATTATCTATAAGTTATCTATAAAGTTATTTTAGGGTTATTAATGGATTTTATATGACTATATATGACTAGATAAGGACATGTATAAGGGATTTAGTCTGCAATTATAATAAGAAACCCTTTTGTTTGTATTTATCGCGGACTGATTCCTAGCTCCCTTTCCTTTTCTGCTATTTTAAGCATGGTTTTTACAACAGTATCTGGATTAAGACTTATTGAATCTATACCACACTCCACAAGAAACTGTGCAAATTCAGGAAAATCACTTGGCGCTTGCCCACAAATTCCTATCTTTCTTCCTTTTTCTTTGCATACCTTAATTACTTGCCTTATGAGTCTTTTTACAGCTTCGTTACGCTCGTCATAAATAGATGCAACAAGTTCAGAATCACGGTCAAGGCCAAGAGTAAGCTGAGTTAAGTCATTACTACCTATTGAAAACCCATCAAATATCTCTGCGAACTGGTCAGCAAGTATCACATTGCTTGGTATCTCGCACATGACATAAACTTCAAGTCCGTTTTCGCCTCTCCGCAAGCCATGCTTTTCCATCTCACTAAGAACTTTCTTTCCTTCTTCAACAGTTCTACAGAATGGAATCATAATCTTAACATTTGTAAGCCCAATCTCGTTTCTTACGCGCAATAAAGCCTTGCATTCAAGGGCAAATGCGTCTGCGTATCCAGAGTAGTAACGGCTCGCACCACGCCAGCCAATCATGGGATTGTCTTCTTTTGGTTCAAACTCTTTTCCACCTATAAGGTTTGCATATTCATTGCTTTTGAAATCGCTGAGTCTGACAATCACATCCTTTGGATAAAACGCACTTCCAATCATAGCTATTCCTTCTGCAAGCTTGTCAACAAAAAAGCTAGACTTATCTGAATATCCATAGGTAAACCGCCTAATCTCTTCCTTTACATTGCTATCTTTTAGCCTGTCAAAATAAAGAAGCGCCTTGGGATGAGCTTTAATATATGAATTAATTATAAACTCCTCCCTAGCGAGCCCTACACCATCATTTGGCGTAAAACTTAATGCAAAGACTTCTTCTGGGTTACCAACATTCATCATGATTTTTGTTCTGGTTTTTGGAATTGTCTGAAGGTCTATTTTTTGAATTTCATACTCCAGTGCACCATCATAAACATTTCCTATATCCCCTTCTGCACAACTTACAGTTATCATTCTCCCTTTGGCTATTTTTTCCGTGCCGTCTATCGTCCCAACAATACAGGGTATTCCAAGTTCTCTACTGATTATTGCGGCATGACAGGTTCTCCCACCCCTATTTGTGACAATTGCAGAAGCAAGTTTCATTATGGGCTCCCAATCAGGATCTGTCATCTCTGTTACGAGAATCTGACCCTTTCGGAAATCTCCAATATTGTGCACATCTTTTATTATGTTGGCTTCACCAACTCCTATTTTTTCGCCAACACTTCTACCTGAAACAATTATTTTTCCTTTCTGCTTAAGTTTATATTCTTCAAGAACATTCATGTTTCTCTGGCTCATAACGGTCTCAGGTCTTGCTTGTACAATAAAGAGTTGTCCAGTTTCTCCATCTTTAGCCCACTCCATATCCATAGGCTTGAATTTTCCAGCCTTTAGTGAATAATGCTCCTCAATTGCAGTAGCCCATTTAGCGAGCGTAAGTATCTCATCATCCTGGAGCACAAATTTTCTTCTATCTTCTTCTGGTACAGTAACATTTTTTGTGGTCTTTGTACCACCATCTCCGTAT
>JAWABL010000002.1:23380-77192 GCA_038884615.1 Candidatus Woesearchaeota archaeon
TTGAACCGATTCTTTTGCTTATAATAGCCCTATAGCCCTGCTTAAGAGTTGGCTTAAAAATATAATACTCATCAGGATTCACCGCCCCTTGCACAATGTTTTCACCAAGTCCCCATGAACCGTTTATAAAAACAACATCCTTAAAACCACTTTCAGTGTCTATTGAAAACATCACACCAGAGCATGCAAGGTCGCTCCTAACCATTTTTTGCACACCAACTGAAAGCGCGACTGAGAAGTGATCGAAATTTTTATCAACGCGGTAGGATATTGCCCGGTCTGTGAAAAGCGACGCAAAACACTTCTTGCACGCCTCAAGAACCCTCGCTTCTCCTTTTATATTTAAATAGGTTTCTTGTTGCCCTGCAAAGCTCGCGTCAGGCAGGTCCTCTGCAGTTGCACTACTTCGAACCGCAACATCAACATCTGCTCTGCCAAGATTATAGGCATTGCAAAGATCTCTATATGCTTTTATTATGCTTCCTTTTAGCTCTTGAGGGAACTCGCCTTGTAAAATTGCTTCTCTTGCATCATGCCCTCGCTGTTTTAAATCATTTAAGTTGCTTGTATCCACTCCAATAAGAATTTTCTTTATTTTTTCCATAATGCCTGCTTTCTCAAGAAAGTAGCGGTATGCGTATGCAGTTACAGCAAAGCCATTTGGTATATTTATGCCCTTAGAGGTCAGGTTGCGATACATCTCGCCAAGAGAGGCGTTTTTGCCACCAACCAATGACACATCTTCAATTCCAAGTTGGTCAAACCACAGAATAAATTCTTTTGATTTGTCTTTTATGGTATTCATTGTAGTATTTCCACCTTGGTTTATAATATTTAATAATTTATCACCATTTAAAAATGGTATATAGGATATTAAAATAAATATAGTATGAAAATATAATATGACCTATCTGACATGAAACTATAAAAATAGTAAATATAGTAAAATAAAAAGTTTAACAAAGTATAGATATTTTTGGTTTTTGTTAATTAGTATTGGATATTTAGAGGTATTTATTTAGAATATTTATTTTAAGTATACTTATTGAGTAGGAGGTTATTTATTTTTTTATATTTTAAGTTCTTTTAAAATAACCTTAGCAAGTTGTCTAATTGCTTCTTCATTTAAGCCGTTTGACTTAACAATAAATGTTTGCCGTAGAACTCCTTTTTTATCTTTTATTGAAGCTTTCAAACTGGAGATTATTTTTTTATCATCATTGCTTGTTCCAAAAAGGATAATATCTTTATTTGCAAGATTTAATGAATTAAAAAAGCCGGTTATTACCTTATAATCTCCGCTTACACAAAAAAACAAAGGATTGTAGTTTGCAAAGCTTGTATTTGTCGACCGATTTAACCTCACTGAAAAAATCCGCTTAAACCAGCCAAAAAAACCACTATGACTATGTTCTTCTTCTGCTTCGATAGGAAACAACTCTCCCTCAAAACGTCTTGCTACTTCCTCTGCAACAATCCTTCCATTAAAAGATTTTTCAAAATAGTACACTATCGCCTTCACTTTCCATTCACTTTTTGCCAAGTATTCTAAATACTTTTGTACCGCATTTTGGACAGACACCCTGCACTGCCTTCATTCCATTCTTCATTATAACCTGAGACTCATCTTTTATAGCTACCTGTTCCTTGCATTTCATACATCTTGCCTCTGTCATACCTCATCTCCTCCAAAAGATGTTTTTTGTTCCTTTAAAATAACCTCTCTTTTTATATTTTATTACTTTGCCATTACTTTTTTAAAAACTAGTTAAAGGCTATAGAACTAAGAAAAAGGCTTAAAAAGGCTTTTAACAACATATTTATAAAAATAGTTGTTATAAAAATAGATTAATTAGAAGAAAGGATTAAAAGAACAAGGCATAAGAAATAAGCATAAGATGAAGCTAAAATATAATTTAATATTAAGTCTAAGAATAGTTTAATGAGATGGTTTAATGAATTAGTTTAATAAAAAATTTAAATAGATTCTTCAATTAAAAAAATATGATAATTGTACTTTCAGGAAAACCTGGTTCTGGCAAGAGTACTGTTGGAAGACTTCTTGCAAAGAAACTAGGATATAAATTTTATTCTATGGGAGATTTTAGAGGGAAATTAGCTCTAGAACGGGGGCTTACTGTTGACCAGCTAAATGCGATAGGTGAAAAAGAGTTTTGGACAGACAAGCTGGCAGACGACTACCAAAAAAGGCTTGGTGAAAGCGAGAACAACTTTGTGATGGACAGCTGGCTTGGCTTTTATTTCATACCCAGAGGAGTAAAGATATTCCTTGATGTTAATCCGGACGTCGCTGCGAAAAGAGTCTTCATGGACCAGCGGGAAGATGAGGAAAAACAAAAAAGTGTTGAGGATGTAAAAGAAATGCTTTCAAAAAGGGTAATACAAACACAGAAGAGATACTACAAATACTACGGTATAAAAAACATTTATGATAAAAAACATTATGATGCGGTGATTGATACTACAAAACTCTCTCCAGAACAGGTCATTGAAAAGATTTTGAGTTTTTTAAGAAAAAACAAAAAAATTTAAATATAACTTGCCTAACCGCTACAATGTTGCTGCTTCTCGCTTTTAATTCGGGAGGTAGTTTAAAAACAAGTGTGTGTTACCTACTAATGCCAGGATAAGGACTTATATAAACTAAGGTAGGATATAAACTAAGGTAGGGTATAAACAAAAATTCAGATAAAATCAGTAAATAAGATAAGACCAAGATAAGAACTGTAAAATAAGATTGGAGAGAATAAAAAGCCTATAGTAAAATGATAAAACAAGGAGATTTTATAGAGATAGAATATACAGGCAAAATTAAGGATAGCCAGATGGTTTTTGATACCACGGTAGAGTCTGTCGCCAAAGAAAATGATATGCACGACCCAGGAAGAAAATACGGTGGGGTTGTTGTTTGCATTGGGCAAGGAAATATCTTGCCAGGACTTGAAAAAAAGCTTATTGGGAAAGAAGAGAATAAGGAATACACCATAGAACTTAGTCCTGAAGAAGGGTTTGGAAAAAAGTCTGCGAAACTCATCCAGCTTATCTCAACATCAAAGTTCAGAAAGGATAATATTGAACCTTACCCGGGAATGCAGGTAAATGTTGATGGAAATATTGGTATAGTAAAGACAGTCACCGGCGGAAGGACGCTTGTGGATTTTAACCATCCACTCGCATCAAAAGATATAGTATACGATGTAAAGATATTGCGCGTCTTGACAGACGACCTTGAGAAAGCTAAGGGGTATCTCTCACACATTATAGGTGATGCTGAAGTAGAGCTTAATGAGGGTGTGCTTAAGGTTGCGTCAAAAAATAAAATACCTAAAGAAATAGTATCACTAATTGAGAAAAAAATCAAAGAGATTATTCCAACAATAAATAAGGTTGAGTTTGCCGACAAGTTTAAATAGTAGATTGGTAAACTTTTTTAAAACAAAGTTAAGTGTAGTTTAGATATTTAAATTTTGAGATATTCAAAGATTAATTTAAAAGGGTTAAGCTAAAAAATGGAAAACAACAAAAATGAAGATGAGAAAAGAGCTATTGTTGTAGATATGCCAACTGAGAAAGGTGAAAAGCTGAGCTCAACAATACATGACAAAAAAGAAAAGCTGACATCAAAAGAGATGCTTCTGTCAATAATGAGAGAAAATACTTTAGACCCAGAGCTTGAGCAGATGGTTGCAAGGCAGAGAGCATCAATAAAGGTTGTTGGAACAGGTGGAGCAGGAAATAATACTATAAATCGGATGACGGAAGTAGGAATCATAGGAGCCGAAACAATTGCATGCAATACGGACGCCCAAGATCTTCTCTATACAAGCGCAGAGAAAAAGGTTCTGCTAGGGAAAGAACTTACTGGTGGGCTTGGTGCTGGAAGCATCCCAAAGATTGGCGAAGAGGCTGCTAGGGAAAGCGAGCACGACATAAAACAAGCGCTTCAAGGAGCAGACATGGTTTTTATAACATGTGGGCTAGGCGGAGGAACAGGAACTGGCTCTGCACCTGTAATTGCTGAAATTGCAAAGAAGCTGGGCGCTCTTACAGTTGCTATTGTCACAATGCCATTTTCAATGGAAGGCAACAGAAGGTATGAAAACGCGCTTATCGGACTTGAAAAGCTTGAAAATGTCGTTGATACTTTAATTGTCATACCAAATGACAAGCTACTTGAGCTCGCGCCTGATCTTCCTATACACACGGCGTTTAAAGTTGCGGATGAGATACTTACAAACGCAGTTAAGGGCATTGCTGAGCTTGTTACAAAGGCAGGTCTTGTAAACCTTGATTTTGCAGACATACGAGCTGTTATGGGCAAAGGAGGTGTTGCGCTAATTGGAGTTGGCGAAAGCGACACTGAAAACAGGGCGGTTGAAGCTGTTGAAAAAGCAATCCACAACCCTCTTCTTAATGTGGACATATCAGGCGCAAACGGCGCATTGATTAATGTTGTTGGCGGACAGGATATGACGCTTGATGAAGCCAGAAAGGTTATAGAGACGGTAAGCGAAAAACTTGATGAAGATGCAAGAATAATCTGGGGTGCACAGATATATGATGATATGAACGGCACAATTAGAGCAATGCTTATTGTGACAGGAGTAAAGTCTGCACAAATCTTCGGCAGAGGCAAGAAGAAGGCGCCCGAAATAAAAAAAGAGATGCAAACAGATTTAGGAATAGAATTCGTTGATTGATGGGATAACAAATGGAAGAAGAAGCAACAACTAAAGTTTCTATTTTTGAGAAGCTTAAAAGATTTACTAGTGAATGTATTAGAGTGCTTAGAGTAACAAAAAAACCAGATAGAATAGAGTTTGCAACAATCGTAAAAGTTAGTGCGCTAGGAATTGCGATAATAGGTGTCATAGGGTTTGCTATTCAAATGTTTTGGGAGACAGTGAAGTAGAATGGACGAAAAAAACCAGCAAGGAATTCAAGAAGAAAAGCCACGTATTTTTGCATTAAGGACAACAGCAAATAGAGAAGACCAAGTTATGGATTTTATGCAGTCTAATATTGTACGGAAAGGTATCAATGTCTATAGTCTTATAAGGCCTCATGGGATGAGAGGCTATATATTTGTTGAAGCTGTAAAACGCTCTGACGCAGAGCTTGCAGCACAAGGTGTACCTTATGCAAGAGGCATACTTCCAAAAGAAGTTGAACATAAAGAAATAGAGCATATGCTTGAACAAGTCAAAAAGGAGATTAACATAAAGAAGGATGATATCGCAGAGATAATAAGTGGACCATTCAAGGGCGAGAACTGCAAAATAAAGCGGGTTGATAAAACTAAAGAAGAAGTTATCGTTGAGCTTTTGGAGTCTGCGGTGCCAATACCAATTACTGTGAAGATGGACGCAATAAAAGTCATACGCAGGGACAGCGACGAGCCAAAAGAGGAAGAGGAAGAAATAGAAGACTAGTAAATTTTTGACATTCTTCTCTTTTTTTTGGTTCGCATAATTTCTTAAGAGATTATGCAACTTAATGATTATCCTAATTGTTTTAATGATAACCATTTCAGAAGTAAAAACTTTAATTTCAAAACAACAATTTTTTTAAATAAATAAATTTATCCTTTTCAAAAGAGGTGGTTGTTGTGAATTCTACGCTTATAAAAAACATAAGAATCGGACAGGAAACAGAAAGGAAGGGAATAAAATTCTACAGTGCCGCATTAAGAAAAGTTGAAGACATAAACTCAAAAAATCTCCTTAAATTTCTTATTAAAGAAGAGGAAAGACATCTTGTAGGATTCAATTTAATGCTTGAGAAAATAAAGAAGGATTTAGGGTTTGATTCTAAAAAGGCATTGAACAAACGCCCAAAAATACCGCTTTTTAGCAAAACAGCATACAAAAAAATAAGCAAACCCAAGACTGAGATTTATGAGATATTCACTGTGGCTCTTGGAATGGAAAGAGAAGGGATAAAACTATACACAAGATTGCAAAGGAATATAAAAAATGAAGAAGCAACAACTTTCTTAAAGGATGTTGTCGCCCAAGAAAAGGACCATATAAGGCTTATAAACCAGCACCGGGAATCATTACATAATTACTTTTACTGGGAAGGCGTGCAGCAGCCTAGAATTGAAAGCTGAGATTAAAATCAAAGCCGAACGAAAAGACAAAAATGATGATAAGCTGCTTTAAAAAAAGAATTTAAGTCAAACAGCTTTAAGTCCATATTTAATTTTAAATGTGTGTTCTTTAATTTTTCTGAAGGCACTGGAAATTTTGCCGCAAGATTTTTAAAGTTTGTTCCCTCTGCCTTGATAATGCCCATTTACTCTCACTCACGCATATCTACCTATGAGCAATGTCCGCTAAAGTTCAAGTTCGGTTATATTGACGAAGTTAAAACAGAGATAACCGAAAGTATTGAAGCCTTTATGGGAAAAAGGGTTCATGAAGCACTTCAAAAGCTCTATAATGACCTAAAGTTCCTAAAACTAAACACAATTCAGGAATTACTTGAATTCTACAATAAAGAATGGAATAAAAACTGGAATCCAGGTATACTTATTGCAAGAGAAGAGTACAATGAAGTCAATTACAAAAAAATGGGTGAAAAATATATTTCAGATTATTATAGAAGGTATTATCCGTTTGAACAAGAGAGCACTATATCAACAGAACAGCATATACTAATAAACCTCGGCGATTTTAAGATTCAAGGGTATATAGATAGACTCTCGTGCACAAATGACGGAGCTTATTATATACACGACTACAAAACCTCAAACAACTTACCAACACAGGAAAAGCTTGAAAATGACAGGCAGCTTGCATTGTATTCTATCTTTGTATTTGAAAACTACCAAGACTGTAAGGAGGTAAACCTTATATGGCACTATCTTGCATTTGACAGGGAGTTTATAGTTAAAGTTGATAAAAAGAGAATAACTGAGCTTAAAGAGGAGGTTATAAAATCAATAAAGGAGATTGAGTCTGCTTTGGAATTTCCTCCGAAAATTAACGCACTGTGCGATTGGTGCGAGTTCCAACCAATGTGCCCAAATTTCAAGCATAAGTTTAAAACAGATAAACTTGAGCCTGATGAGTTTAAAAATGAAGATGGCGTCTTGCTTGTAAATAAATATGCAGAAGTGTCCTCTGAGATAGAGCGACTTACAGAAGAGAAGGAAAGAGTAAAACAGAGACTTGTTTCGTTCGCAAAAGAGAATGATATAGGAATAGTTTACGGCTCTGATGTGCGCGCCGTTGTTAGAACATACCCTACTGTAAACTTTCCAAAAAAGGATTCTGGCGATTATAAAAAGTTCATTGATATGCTTAAAACTATTGGGCTTTGGGAACAAATCAGTGTTCCGGATAGTTTTCTTCTAGCAAGAAAAATAAAAGACGGAGAGATTCCTGATGAAATAATAAAATTACTTAGGCCGTATATGGATCAGGGTGAAATAACAAAAGTTTATCTTAACAGCAAGTAGCAAAGGTTGTTGCGCTGTTGAAAAAATGCTCTCTGCTTAAAATCAGCCATTAAGAAGCTTAAGCTGCAACTCAGAAATGCAGGGAGCGTATATCTCTTGTGGATAAAATTTATAAAAGGAATTCATCCTTACCTGTTTACTTTTAAGAAGCGAATGCTCTGCGCTACTTCCTTTCACAATTCCTAATAGATACGAGTTTAAGTCCTGAAGCTGCAGTTCAACAACAAAATCCTTCGGTTTTTCTGTCAGAAATTTAACTTTGCGCTTAAGCTCGTTTTGTGCCAACTTATTATCGCCTAACATTTTAATCATGCCATCTGCAAGGTCAAGTAAGGGGTTTGAAAGCGGAATGTCATAAACCGCTTTCCAGACAGCATACTTATTTGACGAGTACTCGCCTAATGGTTTTTTACCGAACTTATGGTAAGAATTCTTCTCCTTTTTTCTTGCCGAACTTCCACCAAGAAACATTTCAAGATCGCTTACTAAATTTTTAATGTGCTCTTCCTCTTTCACTACTATAAGCACACCTAAAACATCATGAATCTGATTTGGAAATTCAAGATTTTTTCTTACAAGCTTCTCTATAAACGAGCTGTAATAAGGCTTTCCATCTTTGCGCAGTTTATTGCGGATGTTAAGATGCAGAACTTCTGTCCTATTATGCGTTATGAAGGGATGAAACTCAAAAGTCTGCATCTGAAATACAGGAAGCGCAGCAAGTCTTCTTGCTTCTGCATCTTTTTTGTACTTGGCTATTGCTTCAATCTTTTTTTCAGAAAAGACGAGATGGTTTGAGGCATCAAGCCACAAATAGAACTCTTTATGCTTCAACCGCTTAAAACCAAGCCCTTTGTTAAAAACACGCCAAAGCTTCTTCATTACAACATCAAGCTCGTCAATGCTTATACTCCTATTTATTCTTGCAAGCATTATTATAAGACCTAATTTTCTTAAAATCTCAAACCTTGTTCTTCTATCTAATGTTTTATTGTATAGGGTAAGCATTTGATAAAAATCAATACATTTTTTTACTTCTTGCTGTTCCTTAAGAAGATCAACAATCTCATTTGGGTATGCGCCCATCTTAAGTATATCTGCGAGTACGGTGCTTGCAATCTCACTATATTTTTTGAAAAGAACCATGTTTTCTTCATATGTGGCTTCATGCTCAAGATCCCTGAACTTGATGTTTAGATAAGAATTAAGCCGGTGTTTTATGACTGAAATAGGCTCATTGCTGTTACATATCCGTAGAAAGGTTATACGTTCCCCGTTTGAATCGATTATGTTTGGATCAAAATGAGGATAAATCTCTCGAAATGCTGAGATATCTGCTGGAGGCTCTGAGTATAATGAAGATATAGTCAGAAGAACTGCAATCCTCTCATGAGTAAGATTTGGATTTCTATTTAATAATAACTGAATCCTCTCTTTTAGATTATTGGCCATTAAGTTTGATGGAAAACTGGTTAGTATAAAAAGTATACTCTTTAAAATCTTTTATATACCAGAAAAATTTATGATAGAGGCCGCCTTGATTAAATACAAACAAAATATTAAAATAGATAAAATATCCTAAAAATATACTAGGTGTATACCAAAAAAACCCTATTAAGCATAGTTAATCCGTTATATTTATAAATAAGTGCTAAATCTTTGGTACTAATGGCAAAAGATACTGTAGAAGCTCTTGTTGATGGCGGAAAAGCAACTGCAGCGCCACCACTTGGTCCTGCACTTGGACCAATGGGTGTGAATATTGGGCTGGTTGTTGCAGAAATAAATAAGAAAACCGCAGAGTTCAAAGGGATGAGAGTCCCTGTTAAAGTTATTGTTGACAGAGAAACAAAGTCTTTTGAGATAAAAGTAGGCACTCCTCCTGCATCTGCACTTATAAAGAAAGAAGCAAGTATAGAGAAGGGAGCAAGCAACCCTAAGCTTGAAAAAGTTGCAGACCTAAAAATTGAGCAAATAATCAGAATAAGCAAGATGAAGTCAGACTCGCTTCTTGGAAAAGATAATATCAGTAGGGTGAAAGAGATTATAGGCACATGCCAGTCTATGGGAATTCTTGTAGAAGGCAAACCTGCTTATGAAACATTAAGGGATATTGAAGCAGGAAAGTTCAGAGATAAGATACTTGTAGGAAAAACAGAGCTTTCACAGGAGGAAATAAAGGCGCTTGAAGAGGAAAGAAAAAGACTCCAGGCTGAGGTTGAAGCAAAGCGCGCAGAGTACGAAGCAAAGGCAAAGAGCATTATTGCCTCTATGCAGGGCAAGAGCAGAGGAGAAATCAAGTCAAAACTTGTTGAAGCAGGCATTCCAACAAAACTTATTGACACGCTCCTGCCTGTTGAAGGCGGTGCTGCAAAGCCAGGCAAGCCTGAAGAGAAGAAGTAAAAAGAAATAAGTTTAAGGAGTGATTTAGCAATTGATGCAAACCTAATCTATCTGTATATAACTTCCTATAATTAACTTGGCTCTTTTTATGGCCTTTTTATACTGATTGATAAACTTCCATCTATACTGATGAAGAACATATTGTTTTTGTGGGGTTATATTATTAGAGAGTATCAATTATTATATTTATGACATAGTTTCGTTGTTTATATTTTTTTATAGTTAATGCATTCATTTTCAAGCATTTTAACTATCCTTGATTTTTCAGTTCCCATCCCTTTCCAGTCAAGATATATAGAATCAGCACCACCACATGTGTTCTCAAGCGCCTGCTTTAGCATAATAGGTGTTAACTCGGAAAGAAGGTATTTAGGGCATACATGACCAAATGCAACATTAGATAGCTTTGAAAAATTAGGCATATAATGTGGTCCGCCAACACCCACTGCTGTTTCCATTCTCTTAGGTTTTGACAATATGAGCTCTTGTAGGGATTTTGCAACCACCTCACCTGCCTCCTCTAACACCCACGCTGATTCATCAGAGCCAATCTCAATAAAAAAGCACGGTTTTTTAAGATATGGTCCATGATGTGTGCATTCTTGAGTAACCTCAAACCTACCATTACTGTACTTTTTTAGAAAGGAAAGCGCAAGTGCCATATGAAGCGGCGGAGCGACGCAAAGCTTTTTTTCCTCACCACCCTGGTCTGCCTTACCCCAATTGCCCGGTACATGAACAAGCAAGCATTTTTTCCCTGACGACGATTGATGGCGACTTGCAAAAACAAAGATGTCGGCATTTATGCGTTCATCAACCCTTTCGCAGGAAACAAGATCTACATCAACAACATCTATAATGCAATCTTTAACATCATAATTGCTAATTTTGTCAAGAATATTAAGCGATGCAATGTCCTTCCGTGAAAATAGCAGGCAGTATTTCATATGGATATATAAGTTTATATATTATATATGGTTGTTATATATTATAAAAGATTATATGTTTTATATATTTATATATAAAAAAGATTTATATATAAAAAAGAAAGAGTAATTTAGTCTTCATAGTGTTGCTCATAGATTCTAATAAGCACAACTGTCTGAGCAAGAATTGCAAGAACAATTATTAGTAATATTTCTATCATTGCAACATCTTGCTTTAAAATGCCTTGTTGAACACTAAAGAAGAATATCACAAGTGCCGCTATTCCAAATATCGCCATAAGTGTTCCGATTATCTTTTCCAGAACATGTGATTTGACACGCGTCTTCAAAATAAACACCTCCTTTTTTAGCCTACGGATACAAATAAACTCTTTCAGTGCTCATTACATCCGGAGTTGTAAACTCTATAAGGGTTGAAGAACCTATCTTCGGTATGAAATTTATTCTTACCTCCATACCCTCAGTAATGTCTTGCGGCGCCTCATAACAAAGCTTTATTAAATCTCCGCGCTGAAGATTGCCATTTACCCAGTTTGTGCCCTCCTGCAAGTAAACTACCGTAAAATAACCCTCACCTTCATGATAAGGTGCAATTGTTATTGCATTTGCCGGAATTGTGTCATCAATTGTTGCTGTACCATTTATAGTTATCTTTCCATATTGTGGATTGCCTATGCTTACAGGCTGTTTTTCATAGCTAAGTATAACTGGTGTTGTTGAAGCAGAACCAATATTGCTTATGGTGAAAAGTGCAGTTCCACTGCTTAAATTCAAAGAGATATGCGTAGAATCTGCAACACATATTTTATCTGTATAAGCACCATCATCATCAATGTCCTCAGTGAAGTTATAACAATTTGTGATATTAATCCATGATGAAACAACCTCCTCTTTTCGTGTATAGTAACCTGTCGCATTGTTCCTCTCACAAACGCCGTTTACTCCTCTGTAAATAAGGTTTGCTGTCTTGTCTTTCGTATTAAAAGTTAATGAACTCTCACTAAGTTTTATCGGGTCAGAGCCAGGTGCAAGCTTAATCAGCTGGCTAAAATAATTAACTTTTGTATCCCTCCCATCAACAGCAGAAACTTCAACTGTCTCAGCATTTGTACTTATCTGCGTTCTTGCCTGTGTGCCTGTCTGTAGAGATTTTTCCTGCAAAGAGCCAACAGTTTGGATAAGAACTCCTGCCGCAACTGCCGCAACAAGAAGCATAGCAATAAATATAATAAGTGTTCCTACCCCCATTTCACCTTTATTATGCATTCAAATCACCTACTCTTTTTGATTTTAAGTTTTAATCAACGGTCTATTGTTAAGTCTTAAGCTTATAGGTTTAAACATCGTTTAAACACCTAACTTAAAACTTAAACACCCAAATTACCAACCCCAGATTAAAAAAGAATAGGGAAGTATCTTGTATATAAAGTTTGCGGTTTAAAACAACTCAGAATAAATAATAAAAACATCATAGAAAGAATATGAAAACTACAAGAAAAAGAGTAAAAGTAGAAGAATAAGATAAAAATAAAAACAAGGCTTATGGATATAGATACACTCTCTCTGTGCTTATCACATCAGGCGTGACAAACTGCGTAAGTGTTGCTGTACCTATTTTTGGAATAAAGTTCAGCCTAACTTCCTCGTCCTCAACAATCTCGGGGCCGGGCGCCTCAAAGCAGAGTCTTATTATATCGCCTCTCTGCAGATTGCCAGGAACATGGTTTGTTCCTTCCTGCTCGTATATCGCAACAAAATAGCCCTGGCCTTTTTTGTATGGCGTAATTTGGAAAGTGGCGTTGCCTGATATTGTGTAGTTTGCATAAGTGTATCCGGCAAGTGTCACATACCCAAAAGTTTCTGAGGCGTTCGCTATTGTTGCAGAAGAGACTGAAAGAAGCACTGGCGTTTCTGACGCATTTGTAATATCTGTTATCTGCACATTAATAACTCCTGCTGAACTAAGATTAAAGGTGAGGCTTGTCTCGTTGGCTACATACACATAATCATTTGCGCCGTCATCGTCAAGGTCTTCTTCAAGCGTATAATTGTTCACTCCATTCGTTACATCATCATCTATTTCTTCAACATTCCAGGTATTATAACCATTAATATTGTTTTTTTGGCAAATGCCATTTGTTCCTTTGTATTTTAAAGTAGAGGTATAGTCTTTTGTATTAAATGTAAAGATAACTTGCTCAAGCTTTATTGGGTCAGAACCTGGTGAGAGTTTAACTATCTCCTGAAAATCTGTCAGATTTCCGCCACGACCATCTGTCGCTGAAACTTCTATTACCCTCGCGTTTGTGCTTATCTGTGCGCGCGCCTGCTGACCTGTTGCCAATGCTCGTTCCTGCAATGAACCCGCTGTCTGTATCAAGACTCCTGCCGCCACTGCTGCAACAAGAAGCATAGCAATAAATACAATCAGCGTTCCTACGCCCATCTCTGCCTTTTTTGCATAAAACATAGTAACACCTCTTTTAGCGTTTACTATTAGATTATATATATAAAAGAGCATATTAATATTAGACTATTAATATACTTTTTACTATACTTAGATACAGCTTATATTTAAATGTTTCGTTCCATTTTGGGCACCGTTCAAAAAGTGTGTTAGCATCCACCGCGTATGCACATTCAGGAACAATATATGGGTTTGAAGTGAGTTGTTCCATACGGAGAACCAGATATTTTCATTTGAATGGAGAAGTGCCAACATGATGGTAAGCCGACCGAAAACGAGATTTTGAACGCAGCCTATAAAGATGGATAAATATTTAAAGAGTATATAAAGAGTATATAAGTATAGTATTAATACCTATAATATTGTATCTATAATAATATATAGTATAATTATGAGAAAGATTATGAAAAAGTAGGGTATAAATTAAGAAAGGTTTATAAGATTTATAAAAAAGAAGTATATAAAAAATAAAAAATATAATAGAAGAAAATTATACCACAAGTAAATACTACTTCTCAGAGTTTAGTTTCTGTTTTACTATTCTTCTGACTTTCTTCTTCAGCATAGTTTTCTCTATAATAGATTTAAATGGGACAAACCTCAACGCGGTTACTAGGAGTATAGAGACTATAATCCCCGCAACTATGAACGCTGCAGTTGCTAGGCTTCTTGCCTTCTTTCCAGTAACTGTAAAAAGGTATTCTGATTCTGCTTCAAGTCCATTGGCGTATGTTATCTTTGCGTTGAAGTGATATGTGCCCGGCTTTGCAGTTTTTGGAATGTCAATTATCTTCACAAAATTTGCCTGCGTTTCAACAGCAACAGTTTCCCGTTTTTTGAAGACAAGATTTTTTGCCGAATCTGCGATCCAATAATCTAAAAAGACATCAACTCTTCCCTTGCTTCCTACATTGATAAGCTTGATAGACGCAAGCAGCTGTCCTCCGGGGTTTATTTCCCTGTAGCTTTGTGGTATATCAATTATTATATCAAAAAGCGAGTTTTCAATTGTCTGCTGCGCTTGGCTGGATATGTTTTCAACGCTGAACACCGCTTCAGCCTTGAGAGTAGTCTCACTTTGTCCGCCGTTATGCATTGATGTTTTAACACTGACACTCAGATAATAAAGCCCATCTATTATGCGTTCAGGAGCCATTATTGAACCAACGAACTTCTCAGTGTCTAGTATAAAACTTTCATTCTTTGAAGCAATTAGCTGTCTGTCTTTGTCAAGTATCTCATATGTTGCATAAACCCTTCTGCCTATCATTTCGCTCGGAACTTCACTGGTAAACCATATATTTTGCCCAACACGAACTGCCCTATATGTCTCTGGAAGTTGTACAGTTATCTCATCTGATGCAACTACTGAAGAAGCAACGCATACAATGACAGAAGCTATACATGCAACTACAGATATAACACCTAAAACATAGGTTAATCCTAAACTGCGTGCCATTTTCACCTCTCTTCAACACTATCAAAAAAGTTAAATATCTTGTTAAGGAGCTCTTCGCCCCGTGTTGATGGGCTTAACGCAATTACCGCGACATCGTTTGCATCCGCACATTCTGTGATTTCCTTTACAAATTTGGCAACTTTGTTCTCATCATTGTAAATAAGAAGTGTGGATATGGCATCTATAAGAATAAATTTTGGACCCTTAATGTCCCTTACAAACTCGGTGACTGCACTGCTTAAAAGGTCAAGCCTTTCAGGCCTTATATGGAGCACATCGTCTCTTATTTTTTCCGATGTAACGCAATCTATAAAAAATAGCTTGTCCGTCTTGACACCTGCCTTTTTTAGTGCTTCTTCAGCACTTTTCTGTGTTTTGTTTAACGACAGATAGACACCGGGTATCGATTCCATTGTCTTTGCAACTTTGTTAATTTCAGGCTGAAGTTTTTCTACCGGTGTTATTATCAGCAACGAAGCCATTTTACATAGTATCCATCGTAAATGCCTAAGCAAGTATTTTAGTTACCCTTTTCACAAGGTCTGCTTTTGTAAAGGGTTTCATAATGTAGTCAGATACGCCTGACTTCTTTAGCTCAGCGATTCGTTCTGCCGATACAGGTATTGCGCTGATAAATGCATACTTCGCATTAATTTTTGGTTTTAGTTTTTCAAATATGTCCCAGCCGGACATGTCAGGAAGCATTATATCAAGAAGGAAAAGGTCAAACTTCTTCTCCTGTGCAAGCCTTAGACCTTCTTTGCCACAATTGGCAAGGGTTACATCAAAGCCCGCTGAAGATAGTATTATTTTGACTGCTTCGGCAGTGTCTGCATTATCCTCAACATAAAGGATGCTTTTCATTTTTTATCACCTTTGTTTTTCTTATATTTATTTATTATATTTCACACTTTTATTGCTCTTCTGTGTAATAGGCAAGGTGAATGAAAAGGTGGTGCCTTTCCCTTCCTCGCTCTGCACGGTTATTTTTCCACCTTGAAGCTCAACTAGCTGTTTTGTTATAGAGAGCCCTAGCCCTGTTCCACCGTACTTTCTTCCGAGCGAAGCATCAACCTGAAAAAATTTTGTAAACAGGTACTGCATCTTCTCTTTTGGGATACCTATCCCAGTGTCTGAAACATCAATCCTTATTTTATCGCCTTCTTTTCTCGCAAACACTGTTACCCCACCCTTTTCAGTAAACTTAACTGCATTGTTAATTAAATTGTTTAAAATCTCTTTGAGCCTTGTTTCATCCGCTTCTATAGCAGGTATGTCATCAATTTTTGCATTAAGTGTTATATTTTTTCTTGTGGCAAGTACACCAAGATTCCCAACTACATCTTTTATTAGCCCCTTTATGTCAACCTTGGTTATATTAAGTTCAAATTTCCCTGCTTCAATCCTTGAGATTTCAAGAATATTCTCAATAAGCATCCTTAGCTGGTCACTGTTTCGCTTTATGGCATCAAAGCTTAAAAGCTGCTGCTCTGTTAGATTTGACTTCATATCCTGTAAAACTTCCATGTGTGCGAGCATTGCGGTCAACGGAGTTTTGAGCTCATGCGATACAATATTCAAAAAATTTGATTTTGCTTTATCCAACTCCTTAAGGTTCTCATTCGCCTCTTTTAAATCTTCAAGAATATTAAGCATGGCGGTTTTCATTCGTAATAGACTATTTATTGATTTTTCAAGTTCTATCTCTGACTTCTTTCTTGCGCTTATGTCACTGATTATAATCATTACTTCTCGATTTTCATTAGGGAATGACCTTGCTTCATAAAGGCAATTGGCATTTATGAACTGTGCAGTTATTCCTCTCTTTTCTTTAAGCGTTTTTTTATAGATGCCAGAGATAGCTTTGGCAACACTTCTTGAAATAATCGCATTAAGATTCTTTCCGATTAAGGTGTCGCTTTCTCCAATTAACGAATTTTTTCCCTTTGCTGAAACAATTTTCTGCTTTGAATCAACCTTCAAATACAAGTCTGGGAAGGAGCTGAATATCGCCATCTCCTCTTGCAAAATTTCATCGATTGAGTTAAGCATTTTATTAATGGAGTCTGCTAGTTTTGAGATTTCATCATCGCCAAGAACAGCAACGCGCCTTTTTGCCTGCCTGTGTGCTCCAATCTCTTCAATCTCCTTACATAAGGATTCAAGTCTTCGTACGACGAATCTTTCAGTGGTATTCCAAACAAAAAGCAAGGATATCAGCGCCGACATTACAAGAACAATAAGGAGATAAAGCACAGATTTTTTCCCTTCTCTCATTATGCTTCTGTCAGTAGAGACTTCAATAATGAGCATCCTGTTTCCAGATACATCCATTAATGAATAGTAAGCTGCGATGGTATCCTCATTAATCGGAACAACTTTTGTTTCTGTTGAGCTCGGGAAGTTCCTAGGCACCTCGCTGGGCTTCAAAATCCTTATTTTTGTGTGGGTTTGTTTTGATATTTTGTTTATTTTATCTTCGTCAAGTCTTCTGCACATTATGAGAAACCCATTTGACGGCCCTTCTTTTACGCTGTTAAGTATTGGTTTTGATACTATTATTGTAGGTTCTGTGTCGAGCATCAAGAACCCTCTTGTTTCAATTGTTGTATCAATAAAAGAAGACACCTTACTTAGAATATCCGTGCATGACTTGTGCGTCTCAATTGGTTCGCCTTCTTTGTAACATGTGCTGTATATCGCATCACCTGTTTTGTTTAAAACAGCAAAAAAACTCAATCCAAGCCCATCGTTCAGGGTCTCATCTACAAAATTGGTTTCCCTAAACTCTGTATTTTGGTCCTCTGCATACTGGTACATCGAATCCCACCACGCCCAGTCTTCCACAGTAATCTCAAGAGAGGCAACAAGGTCTTCAATAGCAAGCTTAACTGACTCTGTATTCTCAATAACATCAATGTTTTCAATCTCCTTAAACCCTTTTAGGAGTATACTTGAAATAAATAAATAAAGCAAAAGAAATATCGTTCCAATCACCACTACCATGCTTAACAGTAATTTGCTTCTTAGCTTCATTTTTATGCCTTCTGCTTTTTGTACTGCTCTATTTCTTTTTTAAGCTCTATCATCTTTAGCTCCCTATCAATAGTGAGGCGTGTGAATTTTTCAAGCTCGGCGTTTCTCTCCTGCAGGCTTTTTTCTATTTTTTTGCGTTGTGAAATCTCTTTTTTCAGCATTAGATTTGCATCTGTTAGCTCTTTTGTGCGCTCCTTGACTCTCTGCTCCAGCTCCTCGCTGGCTTTTCTAAGCTCCGCTTCTGCATGCCTTCTTTTTTGAATGTTTGCAGTAAGCAAAATAATAATAAAAAGAAGAAATACGCATACTGTTATAGAAGATAAGATGATTTGTTTATGCTCCTGAAAGAAGGAATTTTGTTTTTTTATAACAATACTATTCGGGGGCAGGTTTTTTTCGTCAATACCAAATCGCTTCATTTGCTCATAATCAAACATCCATCTGTTAGGGCTTTTAAGTAGAATTGGGATATTGTTTGGGTCCTCTCCATTAAGTATTCTTTCTGCTATCTTGCCTGCAGAGGTACCCTGAAAATACCCGCTGGTGAGCATTCCCCCTATGATGCCGTATCCTAACGAAAAATCCCATGTTCCATAAACTGGAACACTGCTCGCTTGAGAAACAAGCCTGATGCTTTCGTCGTACTCAAAAAACTTTCCTGTGCCATCTTTTAAAAGAAGCGAGTATATTACTATGCTGTCATGAGGAAGCTCGCTGACCGCTTTAAGAATCTCAGGCATTGGAAGGTCCGGCAGAATTATAAAATCAAGATGAGGATAGTCTTCTATAATTTTTCTGAATTCGGCCTCCATCTTTTTTCCTGTTATGGTCTTGTCGCTAAGGAATAGAACATGCTTTGTTTCGCTATGCATTTTTAATGCGAAGTCTAGTGTTGAACGCATATCAACCTCTTCATTCACACCTGTAAACCCTTTTGTATTATCAAGCCTTGTAGTGTTTAGGTAATTTACTCCACAAAAGACCACCGGCGTCCCAGGAAATAGAATGTCTCTATTTTTTAGCATGAAATTAAATGCATCATCATCAGACACGAGTATAACATCAACCTTAGTGTTATTATATTTATGCCTGTAAACCTCAAACAAATTCTGAAAGTGCTTTTCGTCTCCGACGCGTTTGGTGTCAAGATACTCAATCCTAAACTGAATGTTTGAGTCATTAAGCTGCTCTTTTATGCCCCTTGTTATGTCATCAGACCACTTATAGCCAGTGTGGTATGAGTTTATGTAAAGCACCATTTTCTTTTCATCACTGGCGGATATCATTGAACACATCACAATAAAAAGCAGAAATGCAAAGAAACCGAACTTTTTTAGATTTTTCATTCCTTTATCCTCATGTGAATCTCCTTTAATTCTTGACTCCTTTAATTTTTGATTCAAGAAATGCGATTCGTTTCTTAAGCTCAATCATCTTAATCTCTCTGTCCATGGTGAGCTTGTTTATTCTTTCAAGCTCATTATTTCTTTTCTTAATTTCCTCCATCGCGGCTCTTATTTCTGTTATGTCTTCTCCAGAGCTTATTGTCCCAACAATACTGTTTCCCTTCGTAAGTGTAGTGTTATTCCATCTTACAAGGCGCACCTCGCCATTTTTTGTCAAGATGTTGTTTTCATGGACTTCAACAAGACCACCTTTTTTCATGCATTTTTCAAACACTTTTAGGATGCCGTCCATCTCATTTTTAGGGATACATGTCTTAAACCAGTTCTTTCCTATCAGCTCATTCATTTTGTATCCTAAAATCTCACATGCTTTTTTGTTAGCTAAGATTATATTGCCTTTTTCATCCAGTGCAACTATTACTGTCCCAACTATGTCTAAAAGTAAAGCACATTCACATTTATTGTTTTTAAGCCTCTCAATTATTTCCAGCGGAATACTATTCGCTATGCTATCCTCCTCTTGTAATTTTCTAGCTCCTTAAACCTTATCTCTCGTGTAGAAGCCCCAAGATTGTCTATCGCCTTATGAAGAAGCTGTTTTGGACTGTTTTTTACTAAGCTGTTGTGCGAGAATGTAAAAAGCTCGTTTATTTCTATATAGTTATGGAGGTTCTGCTTCGCACTTTGCGAATGGAAAAAAGTGTCAAGCTCGTCAAGGTCCTTAAATCCAAACAGAATCATGTGCGTTGAACTGCTACTCGGAAGCCTATAAACGCTTATTATATGCGCATTTTTAAGAAGGTGCTCTTCTACTTCAAGCTCACCTTTATCCATACCCTCTCTTGTGAGCCTTGCAATAGCCATTGCATAGGTTCTTATTCCAAGCTTTGCTGCATTAAGGTTTATTGTGTACGAGTCTATAATGCTTTGCTCTAGTTTTCTCCTGATCTTTCCAACAGCCTGGCTTGTGATTCCAAGCTCTGCAGCTATTTCACTGTCTGTAATTCTTGAATTTTCAAGAAGCATCTTAAGTGTTTTTTTCTCGTTTTTTGTTAGCATCATTTTTCAATTTGTGCTAGTATGTTTAGTATGTTCAGTATGTTCTTGTGGTATGTTCTATGCATTTCAGTATGCGCCCATATGCTTGCTGATTTGCACTCAGCAAAGGGTCTTGTTTTTGGTTTTGTTATTTAAAGTCCATTTCTTCTTTTTGCCTTAATTTTTTTCAAAATTAAACTTAATTTTCAAAATTAGTTTAAAAATTTAATGTTTCAAAATTCAATTTAATTAATTTTATTAGTTTTAAAATTAAACCTTATATTTATATAACAAAAAAATAATTTTTCAGATAAAGAACTACTAATATACTAAAACAACGACAAAAATACTAAAAGATAATATAAAAGGATATTATGCAGAACGATATGCAGAACGAGGTTGAGAACAAGATAAAGAACAGGGGCGCCAATAATAAAATTAGAGAGGTAAAAGAGGTGACAAAAGATGATTCTGAAGAACAAAATATTATTGTTTAGCTTATGGCAGTTAAGATTGTTGTTAATCTGTTGTATTGCAGTTTTGCTTGGGAATATCTCCTTTGCTGCTACTGCAACAACTAGCGCCAGCGTTGCAAACTCCCTGCCGGTTGCAAGCTCTGTTATTTTGAACAACGGAAGTGATATTGTGCTTACTGCCAACTCTACAACAACTGTCCAGGTAAATGCAACCATTACAGATAATAACGGTTGCGAAGATATAACCCAAGTTACCGCAACTTTGTATATAACAAGCGTAGGTTCAGGTGCATCTGATAACAATCAGACACATTACTCAGCGACTTGCGTAAGCAACGGCGACTGCTCAGGTGGAGGAGACATAAGTGAAACATTCCACTGCAATTTTAGCATGACATGGTATGCTAACCCGACTGATTCAGGCTCTGCTAATGAAGGTGATAACTGGACAGCGGAGGTTGTTCCTTACGATGGAGAAGGAGAGGGCACATCTGACACTGCGATACAAGAGCTTTTGACTCTAACAGCCATGTCGCTGGAGACCACTTCTATATCTTTCGGCGAAATATCTCTTGGTGGGGACACGGCTGACAACAACGAGAACACTCTAATCGCAAACCACGGAAACGAGCAGATTGATGTAGAGCTCTCAGGCTACGGTTCATCCCAAGGAGATGGCTACTGTATGGTTTGTACCAGCGGCGCTGTAGGCGTAAGCTATCTGGAGTATTCGCTTAATTTATTCACATATGGCTTTGGTACTCAGCTTGCAAGTAGCCCAACAGAACTTGATCTTGATGTTGCGCAGGGAAGCGATACAACACCACGTCCGACAAAAAGCATATATTATGGTTTAGGTTTTCCTGTGAGCGGAATCTCAGGAACATGCACAGGTACATTAGTAATCACTGCGGTGAGCGACCCACTTGCAGATTAAGCACCTCTCAGCTTTAAATTTTTTTATTTGTTGAATTTTTTATTTTTTTGTTTTGTTTTTTATCAATTATATCGCTTTGCCCAAAGATTTGCTCACAAAACAACAGAAGTGAAAATATGAAATCGTGCTTTATTTTTATTTTCATATATTTATCTATGTGCTTATCTTTGTTTAACGCCATTTAATTATTTTTAAACTTTTTAGGTATGGATCATATTTTTGTGTTGCTTGATGTGGTGGGAAAATATAAAAAAAGGTGGTGGAAAAAATGAGAGGAGTTTTGTATCTGGTTATTTTTTGTTTGTTTGGCGTATTTGCGGCAGCCATTGGAGTAAGCCCTTCAACGATAACAGCAGAGAACATGGCTAGAGGGGACTATTTTGAAAAGGAGGTATTTGTGAGCGGACTTGAGTTAGGGGATAAGATTTCTATAAGCATACAGGGTCCTGCAAGCGGATGGATTGAAACTGGAAAGGAGTCTTATACAGCAGTCGGAGAAAAGACACCCATATTATTTAAGATAAAGGTCCCAGAGTCAACTCCTAACGGAGAATACACTGCACAGGCAGTGATATCTTCAAGCCCGAAAAAAGCAGATGAAGGCGGCGCAGCTGTCCAGATAAGGACTGGCGTTTCGGTAGCAATAAACATTGAGGTTACCGGTGAGCAGGTGCGCGAGTATTCTGTCTCAGATTCGTCCTTGTCCGCAAGCTCAGACGGACTAATGGTTCTAATGCTTAATGTTGTTAACTCTGGAAATGTTCAAGTTGGTATAGAGCAGGTCCAGATTTATGTGTATGACAAATTCAAAAAAACGCTTTTGCTGTCTAGAAACATAACTAAAGATATGCAAAAAGAAGCCTCTTTGGTGGAGCCACATATGTCTGGCACGGTTGAGATGAGCATTGCTCATGGACTTCCTCCTGGAGAATACTGGGCAGTGATAAGCGTGCAAGAAGGAAATAAGGTGCTGTATACGCGCGAGATGTTGTTTACAGTAAGAGAGAATACAGGTTCGAGGATAAGTGGTGTTCTAAACAAGATAAGCATGCCAGAGTACATCAGAGAGAATGAGATGGTAAGAATCTCTGGTTTTTTTCAGAATATAGGCGATGCCCAGGTTTCTGCAAGGCTTGTTTGCGAGGTGTATAAAGGAGCCAGCCTTGTAAAGATAAGCGAAAGCATGGAGTCTGTTGTAGACAAAGGAGCATCCTCTGAGCTTATAGCATATTTTAAACCTGAACAGCCAGGCGAGCATCTCTTTAAGTGTTATGTTGGATACAACGGCTATAGAACTGATTACTTGAGTTCAAGTCTTGTTGTCGGAGACCAGAGCACAAACTACAGTTACATGATAAGTATCGGATTGGTGATAGTGGTTCTACTTGTGCTTTTATCAGCTATTGTGGTGTTTAGGCGATGGAAAAGAAAGAGATAGTGCTTGCCTTGCTTTTTTTTGTTTTTTTAAGTTCTGCTTTTGGCAGAATGGTTACTGTAGGCATAAGTCCGTCAAGGATATATGAAGAGCATCTTCTACGGGGCTCGCATTTTGAAAAAAAAGTCTACCTAACAACAGATTTTTCTGAGTCAAGTTTCAGCTATGATATAACAGGGAACATGAGCAGATGGATTATCGTCGGAACAGAACATGTTGCCTTCTCCAATGCTACTACACCAACTCCAGTAAAGATAGCAATCGATGTCCCAGAAGAAGCAGAACTAGGAACCTATGTGTCCACTATAAATTTCAGGATTTCTATTGTTGAAGATGGGTTGTCAAAAGAAATTGTGTTGCCTCTGGAAGCAAAGGCAATAGTAGTAAATAGTTCTTTTGAGCAGTACAAGATTAATCGCATTATGATTTATCAGATAGGCGAGCAAGACATCAAAACTTGCTTTGTTGTGGAAAATACCGGAAACACAGAAATATATATGAATACTGTAAGGATTGTGATAAAAGACCAGTTTAGCACGTCAATACTATGGAACAATGAAATTGAACTTGGTTATACCTCCTTTCCGTTTTCTATTTCAGAAAAATGTTTTAACACGCACACAAATCTTACCAAAGGACAGTACTGGGCTTTTGTGTCTTTTTTCGGTAATGGACGAACGATTGATGAAAAGAGAGTTATATTTGACATTGGAGAGTTTGATGCCTCTGCCATGAGCGACGCGAGTTATAGAATAAATAAAGAAACAAGAGAGGGGTCAGAAAAAAAGGTAAAAGAAGAAGGGCAAGAGAAAGCGTACAAAAACTCAACTGTAATTAGTGATAGTCTAGTTACTGGCTCTGCAGTAAAAATAGACTCTCCGGAAAATGGAGGTGTGGGCGTAACTTTTATAATGCTTGTGCTCGGTGTGTTTGCGCTCATAATCATAATTAGCAGGACAATCAAAATAAGCTCACCCCCTTCATTTTCTATTATAATGGTGTCAACATTATTTTTAGCATTTGCCACAACTGCAAAAGCAGAGGATATTATTATTAGCAAGGTTACCCTTCCAAATTCTATAAACCTTATAGCAGGTAGTGTTACAGAGATAAACTGCACGGCAGAACTTTTTAACATAAACGGATACGAAAACACAAGCTGGTCTAGTGGCGTGCTATTTGACATTAATTCTGCTGAAAAAAATTCTACAGATGACAATAACAACCATTATACAAATAATAGTTGCGTCATCACAGGCAGTGGCGAGTCAGGTGTTGTAACTTGCTCGTTTTGGCTTTGGTATTATGCAAATCCATCCAACTGGTCGTGCACAGTAGACGCTGGCAACGGAGTTATTGAAGCTTCAAATGTGACAGGTAACACATCGCGTATCGAAGAACTCAAAGCACTGAACATATCCTCCATTGTTTATACAAATGACGATGGCGGGGCACTTAGTCTTGGACAGATTAGCAAAGAGGCCAATCTAACTATATTTAATCTTGGCAATATTGGCTTTTCAATAGAAGTAAGTTCTGAAAGTGAGGTTATTGAGTGCACACACGGCACAATTCCACTTGAAAATGAAAGGTATAATGCAACATCCGGGTTTGTGTTTGATACATCTGCATATATTACTACAGTGCCTATGATTGTTCCTGGCTTCTGGCTTAACGCGAGAACTGATGATACAATGTCAAACAACAGCGCGTTGTTTTGGCGATTAAAAGTGCCTGAAAACGGCGTTGGTGGAAATTGTACTGGAATAATAATAGCGACTGCTGAGTAAACAAGGTAATGACAAATATGAAAGAACTAAGGATTACAATAAAGCACGGATTCAACACTGAGATTATTCTAATCCCAATAAAACTCATTGGTAATCTGTTTTTTGCAGCCATTATTGCATTCAATTTTGTATGTGGGTATGAGGTATCTGTAATTGCGTATGTTAGGGAGAACATACCAGCAATAGATAATGTTAAGACTTACTCTGCATATCTAACCCCTTCAAATTTTATCGAGGAGGACACATTTTTTATATGTAATAATCAGGATGGCCGCAGGGTTTATGTTTCTGTTGCCATGTTAAACGACCATAATTCCTCCTCCGAGCCAGCACTCTTTCTTGAAGCCCATTACTCAAATGGAAGCGTTTTGAATATAAGCAAGGAGTTTAAAAAAATCAGGAAAAGCATTATAGGAGTGATAAATACAACTATTGTTCATACCTACTACATTGATATTCTACAAACAGAACCTGATGGATGGCTTGACGATGCACCCTTATTTTATCGTGTTAAAGCAAGCCTCCTGACCGAAAACAGAACATATGCATATGCGGACTTCACCTTGAAAAAAAGCAATTGTACTGCCGCATTTCTAGACTCGCAGCTTTTCTCTTCAGGCGCCGTTACTCCTATTGATTTTGTTGAAGGGCTGGACATATACATATCAAGTCTCAGCAGTCAGATAGCATCAGTTTATGTTATCTTTGGCGAGTCTCCGGACTTTATTGATGGAGTGACCATTCCATCAAATTGTGGCAATGGTTTTCAAAGGTTTATAAAAATAAATTCTACTCCAAATCTTGCATCAGTATCACAGGCAGAATTCCATGTCTCTTACTTGCTCTCTGAAGCTGCAAAGTCCACAGTTCTTGAGGAGAGTCTTTTCCTTTCTTATTATGATGGAAGCGAATGGCACAGATTACACCTATCGGACATAAATAAGGAGAAGGGATATATTTGGGGGGTAAGCCGTCTAAATGAGATTATATCTTTATGCGGTGAGGTAGCTCCTCTTCCAGAACCATGCATCCCACATTGGAAATGTACAAAATGGTCAAACTGTACTCCGTCAAACAAGAGTAGAAGAATTTGTAGAGATGTAAATAAATGCAATACCACTCAGACTCCAAGGCTTGAACGCACATGCAGGTACAGAGCACCTTCTGATGGGATAATTGAAACAAAAAAAGAGACCTATGAGGTAGAGAGCATAGAAGAAAACATTGAAACGATGAACAACAACTACACACTTTTTGACATAACTGTTGAGCTTGTTGAGGACTCTGTTGTTCATGGTGAATCGCTGACTGCAAAAATATGGCTGCTGAACTTCGGTTCGCCAGGGAGCGTTTATGTAAACATAACTAGTGAAATAATTGACAATAAAAATAGTGTTGTATTCAGAAAAACGGAGAAGGTGGAGGTTGAAACACAAAAAGAATTCATTACCTATTATAGCACATCAGGGCTAAATCCAGGTAGATACAAACTAAGGCTTCATCTAACATACCCCGGTCAGAAAGAACCTGCAATGACCGAGAGGGAGTTTGTTGTAAAAGAAAGCTTACTTGAAAGTAGGCCTTTTTTTATAGCACTTTCCATTGTTGTTATTACTGCTTTTTTAATTTTAATAATCCTCCTCTTCAAAGTCCACAGAAAGGTAGTCTTGTCTGGTGACATCAAATAATCCGAGATAGCACCTATAGTAAAATAGCCTATATACTCTTTTTCCTAGTATAAGAACCATTTGTGCCAGAAATAAGATTATCCACCAAATGCCATGTTTCCAAACGCCCATCTTGAAAGAAGCGGTATGCCCCAGCTAAGCGCCGCTCCAATCCACACCATTATAACAAAATCAAACAATGCAGCATATCGCGAACCACCGTCAACAATTTTGATTATCAATGCTGATATAAAAGCATGTACAAGGACTATAATGCCGATATAGAAGTTAACCTCCTCCATATTTATGGACGGAATCGTAGGCAATATGGAAGAAACAAGATTTGCCATGTTTTCCTGTGTAGTTGCGTTTTGAATTGCAGAGTTGAACATTCCTGCAAGAAGCTGTGTTATTGCAGTCGACATGTAAACGGTCGTTATAAAACCAAGCAGTGCACCATAGAGCGCCCCTCTTAGCCCTGATGCAAGCTGTAGTCTGAGCTTCCTTAAAGAAAGAAGGCGCTGAAAGTTCTTGCTTATAATCTCGCCTATTTTAAGCCCGTCTCCACCAAGGTAGATCGACTTTGCAAATATATGAACAAAATAGTTTATCAGGTTGCTTCCTGTTTCACCTGCAAAATAAAGCCAAGCCTTAAACCGGTCTGTGCCAACCTTCAAACGCCTGTAAAGATTGACAAGCTGCTGGTTTAAGACTCCAAAATCATGAACAAGCAGCGCCCCAAGACTTGAAGTAACCCCACCACCTCTTGTGCTTACGGTCCCTCCAACAGCCCGTATAAAAGCAGGAAACGCCTTGTCTCTTCTGAAAACCTCGTTTTCTTCTTTTTGCGCAAGAATCCCAACTATAAGCAAAGGAGTTATGCCAATAGCTACATTGAAAATAAAAGGAAGCAAGTCAATAAAAAGAAGAATGCTGGTGATAAGAAATGATATAGGCATTATTATCACAAATCCTTTTATTATTCTTTTTGTGCCTGTGTCGGTTATTGGAAGGTTGTGGCATAGTTTTTCTCCAGGTATAAAGCCTTTTATTAGTATAATTAAGAGAAGGTCCATAATCACAAGGCCTAAGAGACTATATTTTACAACGACCATTATTGAAATTCCCATAAGAAGAGGAAGCAGAAGGGCAGCAGACATTGCAAAAGCAATACTTATGGTAAGGGAGATGAAAACATCCTGAAGCATTTTTATACTTTCCAAGGACTTGTGGTATTCGTTTGTGAAGTCGTCCATTACTGCATCTTGCTCTTCTGTAAGAAAAACTTCTATATCTTCGCCGAAATCAAGCACTGCTGCAAGACGGTCAAGAAAGTCTGCGAAGATTTTTGAAGGTGAAAGAACCGCAATCTTTCGGCAGGTTTTGGCATAGCCAAGATTCCAGCTTTTTGACAGGTAAACTATCTTCTCTGCAAAAACAGCAAGCTCTCCGTACTCCTTTTCTTCGGCGATTTTCTTGAAAAGAAGGGTTCTGTTTAAGCGGAGGGTGCTCAATGTGCCTGCATATGTTATGAAAAGATGTATATTCTCATGGATGTTTACCTTTCTCTGTTCAAAAACAACATATGGATATAGGATTATAAATAGTAGTGCAAGAAAAAGAATCACATAAGGAATAAAAAATGGAATTTTAATATAAAAGTTGGTTACTACAAATAAAAGTCCTGCAACGATTAGAACAGGTGCAACCAGCTTGTAAAGGAATTCAGAGTAGCTTCTGAACCCACCATCAAGTATATAGTCCTGCAAGTTTTGCCACCCTAAGTTTTATCTTATTTTTGCTTGATGCTATTCAATGTTTAAAGTATATTTCAAAGTTTAAGGCTTATAATTGTAGCTCTACAATGCAAAAGGAAGTGATGCCACCCCCTCATTATGATATCTTGTAATTACATTCCAAACATCAAAATAATTGAAGATTTTGTTCTCTACCATTTTTTCAAGTATCCTCCTACGAAGGTCAAGCTCTTTGTATATGTCTCTTGTATCCTCATAGCCAAGCGTGGTTGCTATCTTTTTTTCCAGTATGTAACTGTTGTAAAGACCTCTGAAGCGGTGTACATCTCTTACAGGATCCCAGTTAAACACCTGTCTAGTTATAACCTTATTTTCAACATCGTAATATCTCTCAATCTCCGTTACTGATATCACCCTCCTAACAAAATGCCCTCCCTGCTCAACTGCCTGCTGTATAAGAACAACATTTAGGTTATCAATAGATGCTATCGGAACATTTATAGGATGTCCTGTCAGCCTCTGAATCATGCTGTGAACGCTTCCTGCGTGAAAGGTAGAACATACTGGATGACCTGTCTGCATAGCTTGAAAAGCGATATTTCCTTCTTCACCTCTTATCTCACCTACAATGATATAGTTTGGCCTGCTTCTGAGTGCTGCGATAAGAAGATCAAACATCTTAACATCTGTCTCCTTCCCAGACTCTCTTGTAATAAGGTGCTGCCAGGTATCATGTGGCATTGTAACCTCTGGCGTTTGCTCTACTGTGTAAACCTTGTCGTTTGGTTTTATGAAGGTTGCAGAGGCATTAAGTGTTGTCGTCTTTCCTGAAGCAGTTTCTCCGCATACAAACATGTTCATCCCATGCGAAAGGCAAAGCCAAATATATGCCGCAAGCTCTGCGCTCATTGTCCCCCAGCTTATAAGTTGTGTGATGCTTACTGGCACTTCAGAAAACTTTCTCACTGTAAAACTTGAGCCTTCAAGGCTTATTTCTCTACCATAGATGAAGTTTACTCGCGAGCCATCCGGCATCATCGCGTCAACAACACTTCTTGCATCAGAAACAGGCCTCTCCACCCTCTCGCTGGTTTCAACAATATACTTATTAAGCTCATAATCATTTGGGAAGGATGTGCTCGTCCTTACCATCTCAAAGACCTTATGGATGCATGACAACGAGCCTACACCTGTACAGTGGATATCTTCTAGATAGGGGTCTAAAAACAGTGGTTCAAGCTTGCTATATCCTACGCGATCCCTAATAAGAAAATATTTTATCATTTCATATTGCCATGGGGTAACATGAATCTTGTTGCTGAAAAGCCTTATGCCCCCGCTTTTCTCATCAATCTTTACAACTTCGTCTAAGAGCTTCTCTAAAATCGGAACCATGTCCTCTGTCTTATCAGGTACTGGGTAGCGATGCGCTATATCAACCATTTTATCAAGAATTTTCTCGTTCAGCCTCTTCATTTCATCATCCATTTCAGGCTCTATAACATGGTACATTATCGGCTCGCCCTTCTTACGGTATATGTGTATAAAGAGAGGGTCACCAACAGGATAGATTAAGTTTGGAAACTCTATCTTTTTCATGCTTCTGTCAAGTTTTATATAGAAAGTAGGCTCACCAATTTCTCTTGTCACTTTGTCAACATATTTTCTGAGATGTGGAAATTTACGCAAGGCTTCATCAAAATTTTTTGTTATTGGCGGTTTTCTCCTGACTACCATTTTTAACTGCTAAGTTTCTAATTACTGATTTTTTGAGCACTAAGCAAAAGATGCTATTTCTATTGCTAGGCCTTTTCCAGGCTCAACTTTAAATGGGATAGTAGTGATTATATTATCCCCTGGCCTCTTAAACCTTTGAATATTAATCACCCGCACAATGTTGCCGGCGAAGGTTTTTATCTCAAGCTCAAAATAAACATCTGCTACAGATCTGAGCAGCGTTAAAAACTTGACATTAAGATGCTCTGGGTCAACACAGAAAATAATTGTCTTGCCAAGGTTATTAAGTTTTTTAAACATCTTGATAACATCAAAGCTGCTCTCGGGAGTTATATTATCCTTAACAAGCAAAAATGATAGCGTGTCAAAGATTATTACATCATTAGCAAATATTTTTGATGTGTTAAAGAGCCTATCAAGAAAATTAGGTCTTAGCCTTGTATTGCCTAGAAACGGAAACATTGGTATAAAAAGTAGTCGCTCATCAAGCATATAATACTTAACATCATAGTCTAAGCTAACCATCTGCTCAATAAAGCCTGCAGTATTAAGCTCTGAACTTATATATGATAGAGTCTTGCCATGCTGGAGAAGTCCATACGCCATTCTCTGTGCAAGTATGCTTTTTCCTGCACCGTCCTTGCCTTCAATAAGTATAAGGCTGTTTTCAGGTATTCCGCCGCCAATGTTTCTGTTAAGTTCGTCCCTATTAAGCTCTAAGGAGACTATTTTTGCCATTTTAAATGCTAAATGTCCTCACACTTTTTACTCCATGTTCAGTAGTTACCTCAATTATGTGCTGCCCCTCAGACAAGTCAATGAAGATTTCAATTTCCAAGACTTCGTAAGGGTCCCATAAAAGAGGGTTTACTTCAGTATTGCCCTGCAAAAAGGAGATAGTTCTATTGTTATCGCTTCTTGGTATCCTTATCCCATCAACATAAAAGTCAAGGTGCTCTGTACTAAGAACGCTCCTCCCAGTATTTGTAAGATTTACCTTCAAACTGTCTGTCCCTGGTAAAGAGAGGAATAAAACCGGACTAATCTCAATGCTTGTCCCTGCAAAGTTTTGCAACCGCTCAGACTCAATCTTATAAGTGAGGCTTGACGACTCAACCATATGGCTATAAACCATTAGTATAGATGATACAACTATAATTATTGCAAAAAAAAAGATAATATACCCTGCAATAGTGCTGAACCCCATAGACACACCTTTAGCTTTTAAACTGAAAAAGTCTCCTCATCGTTTGTATCATATTGTGTTGTTACTATAACAGTATGGGTAATATTCTCATCTAGCCATCTATAAACAACTATATGGAGCTCCTCTTTCGGATCTAAAATCCCCGTATTTTCAATTTCTGTATCGCTTATAACCTCTACTGTCCTATTTGTGTCGTTTCTTGGCACCCTTACACCATCAATGTAAATATCAAAATACTCTGGCTTCAGCATTGTGCGGCCGGTGTTTTTTACATAAATATTAGTCGAATTAGTGGTGTTGTCATAATGAACTACTTCTATCTGGATGCTCGTTAAAATCTTGTTGTTGAAGTCGTCAGCCTTTCCTTTGAAGCTATTTTCTGCATTATCTGAGAAGTTCTTTATCCCAAAGAGAAGCCCCGTCGCTATGCTTATAGCTGCTATAAATAGAATAACATGTGTTGTAACTGTACTAAAACCCACACTACCACCCTTTTTTGAACCAAAAAAGTATAATTATGTATTATATAATTCTATTGATATGCTATATTTATACTATTCTTTACTTATTTGTATACTAATCTATAATTTATAAGAATAATATCTTAGCTTATATATATTAGTTTCGCTTTTATAATTTTAATATATGGATATATATGGATAATATGGATATTGATATAAATTTGAACTAGATTATTTAGTATAAAGGTATTTATTATAAAATATTATAAAAGAGGCAAAATATTGGGGAAACTGGAAAAATCAATTTAGTTTTAGCCTTTCTTTTAGCTTTAATAAATGGGTTCCTGGTCAAAATCGTCGCCCCTGCTGCCCATTTCTATTCTTCCTATAAAGAGGCTGTTTCTTCTTCCTTTTACAATCTTGTCAAACCGCTCCTTAAAATAGAAAAAATTAATGCACAAATCAAGCTCTGTTCCGGCTAGCCCAAATATATGCATTATTTCTGTAATGATTCTCTGCTCCCATATCTTATATTTTTCATGAACAATAAGGTCTAGCTCTATCATCTCCTCAAATCTAAGATAAATAAAGTTAATGAAGTCCTCGTTATCAACTGCAAAATCCCACTTCTCAACATTATACTCCTTGAATGTGCGCCTTACCTGAATTCTAACTCCTTTTTTCCTACTCTGCTTCTGCCTTTCAATTTCCTGCCTATCAAGAACCTTGCTTTTGAGCGATTCAATAAGATAATAAGCCTCATCGCGGGTTTTGCTATGATACTCTTCTGTATAGCTTATACCATCATCATTGAAGTATTTCTTGAATATTACCCAGCTATTATCGTCAAGAAGCCGCGCCTCAAGCCGTATCGTTAAGGTGGGTGTTTTTTTTTCATAGCTTATAAGGTCAGTTGACTCAGCGATTTTTTTCCACATCTAATATGCACTATAAAAGGTTACTTAAATTTTTTGCGGTGGCTTTGTACCTAGAGCCTGTATGCTATAGCCTTATCATCTTGCCGAATAAGAAGCCCATTACCTTCAGACATACAAAATAAAAAAACTGGGAAAGAAAGATAAATATAGGAACATATTTAATGCCTCCTTTAATACTGCCTTTTTCAATTATTGATACAATCATTGAAGAGAAAGTAGCGATTATAAGTAGCGCAAGATGTGAGAAAACTACAAAATCATGAGGATTTACATCCATCTTTCTGAAGGTTATTGGCATGGCTGCTTGAGAATGGGCTGTGCTTGTAGATATCAACCCAGTAACATTCTGTATAACCTGCAGAAGGTTAAGCGAAAGAGCGAAAAGTATTGGTGAAATTACAATCACTACAGCGGCAATAAATATCATATAGGTTATTACCGACGCGCTCATTTCCTCTTTGAGCACCTTAGTCTTTTTTAGGTTTTCAACAACACCGTCTATTATATCAGAGATTTTTCCACCTGACTGCACTTCTCCGACAATTAACCCAGCAGTCCTTTTAAGAGTGGGGCTATCGTACTTCTCGGCAAACTCATTAAGTGCGTCTTCAACATCTCCCCCTGTCATCACCTTTTTTGCAGCTATTGCGATTTCATGAGAGAGTATGCCAAAACGGGGTTTTATGGATGCCCAAAGCGCCTTCTCAAACGAGTAGCCTCCCTTAAGATTGGCAGAAACAAGCTCAAGAAAATCAGGTAGAATCTCTTCCATCATGCGCGTCCGATTGTATATTTTAAGGTCAATATAAAAGTAGATAAAGACGATTAATAAGCCGGATATCGTAAGGAGGATTATTGTCCATAAAAATAGAGTGCCAAAAAACAGGACAACTAGATAGGTGGTTCTGTCAAGACTTTGCTGCAACTGTAAAAAAAACTGCCAAAAAAAAGTGATATATATGGCAAATGTTACACCAAGCGAAAAAAAGAATAGTAGTCCAAAAAATGTGTATGGCTCCTTTGTAATCCCTGCTTTAAGAAGGTACTTTCTAAGGCCAGGTCTTGCTGCCCTAGGGGTAAAGGCCCTTCCTATCTCTTCAAGGAATGTAAAGCTCATAAGTTCACCGTTAATCTTATTGATTTAAATAATGTTAAAAAGAGCAACTGGATTATCAAAAGGAATATCAACACGAAGATTAAGAGGGACCATAGTGTTGAGGAAGTAAATGCACCTATTAAAGTGCCTATTACTAAAAGCATCGCAACACCAAGCGAGGGCATTACAACAGCAAGAAGCATATAAAACATTGAAAGGGAGTTAAGCTTTCTGCCGTACTTTTGAATTTCTATTAGTTGTTCTTTTGCTATTTCGTCAATAGCTGCCGAAAGCGAGCCGCTTACATCAACACCAATCTTTATAGCATTACTTATGTGGAAGATTATTTTGCGAAACTTGTCTGAAGGGCTGTAGCGAATTGCGTTTTCAAGTGCTTCCTCTATAGGAGTTCCCATGTTGATGTCGTCAACAATCTCCTTAAAATATGCGCTTGCTATACCATATCCACGCGAAGCTTCGATTAGCGCGTTAAGAAGAGGTTTTCCTGAATGAATTTTAACCAAAAGAAAGCGACCTGCAAACAAGACCTCTTTATCAAGCTCACGCATACGCCTCTTTATTTTCACAATAGGAGCTTTAATAAAAAGCATAAAAAAGATAATAAGTGTTAAAGGAAATAAAGCAAGGCTAAGCATTTGAGAGATTTTAAAAACCTTGAAAATCATAAAAAAGAAAATAAGCAAAAGAAGAGAAAACATAAATGCAGAGAGGAACGATTTTTTAATATAGACCTCCGGACTTTCTTTCATATGCGCTTTCCTAAGCTGCTCTGACAAGTTAGGAAACGCAACCTTTATTGCACTTATAAGGTCTGAAATCTGGCCCACCTACATTTGAGATACATCAAGCTTGCCACGGTAATACTTGGACATTATAATCCCAATTTTGTTAAGGTCAACTATATTGTTCTTCACCATCCACTGGAGGACGCGCTCTTTTACTGCAAGGTCCTTTGCAATTTCTTCGTCGTTCATACCAGTATACATCCTTAGTATCCTGTTTATTACCTTAAAGCTTCCAACATTTCTCAGCTGGTCTTTTGTGACATCGTACTCCATCAGCATATTAATCTCTCCATTAGGCATTATTTCAGCGAACTGCATCGTTCTTCTTTTATTTGTACGGCGGTTTCTGTTCTGTACAACGATAGCATTAAGCGCTGGCAACACAAGTCGTGAAATGTCAATAGGCGGATTAGTTAATCTTGTTACAGTCTCCTCAGCATTGTTTGCGTGGAATGTTCCATAAACACTATGTCCAGTATGCATAGCCTCAAAAAGCACCTCTGCTTCTTTTTTTCGTCTTATTTCACCCATGATTATCCTATCTGGTCTCATTCTAAGTGAGTTTATTATGAGGTCAAGCATAGTGATGCCGCCTTTCCCTTCTGGATTCGGAAGACGCGTTTCAAGAGGGACCCAATGAAGGGTATCAGGCAACTGAAGTTCTCTTGTATCCTCAATAGATATTATTCTCTGGTTCGGAGGGAGAAAGCTACATAATACATTAAGCATGGAGGTTTTTCCGCTACCGGTCCCTCCAGCAATAAGAAGGCTGATTTCGTTCTGCATGCATAGCCATACAAGCGCACTGACCTGATAGTTGGTTGTGCCACTCTTTATAAAGTCGGTTATTGTCCAAGGCTGTGCAGCAAATTTTCTTATGGTTATTGTATTACCTTTCGATGATATCGGCTCAAGAGTTGCATTTACGCGGTCTCCTGTAAGAAGATGCGCGTCCATCAGCGGATTTAGTGTTGTTATTTCCTTATTTACATCCCGCCCAATCATAGTTGCAAAATGCCTTATTCTCTCTTCTTTTGGAATAATAATGTTGGTTTTCAACCACGCATATTTTCTATGATACACCCAGACCGGCTCCTTTGAGTTATTTACAACTATTTCTTCAATATCCTTGTCTTTCAACAAGATTTCAAGGTTTCCAAGGCCAAGGTTCTGCTCTATTACATAGTTGATAAGCATGTCTTTTGTCTTTTGGTCTGCGTTTGGAAAATACTTGCTTAGGATAACAGAAATCTCTTTTTTAAATTCATCTTTTATCTTCTCAATTCCACCGGTTTCGCTAAGTTCAATCACACCAACGCCAACCTGCGAAATAAACTCTTCCCTTATTTTTTCAAGAACTACCTTTGTTGTTGCGCTCATGTTAGTTATGCTAACCTTATATCTAGGTACAGTATCATCCTCATAAAAAACAATGGTTACATCAACAAGCGTGTTATTTACATTAAGCTTATAGGAATCAAGAATTTCGCTACGTTGCGGGCTTTTATATGGTTGCAAGTCCAAATTGATCACCTTGATTTTTTTCTTTCGATGCCACTTGACCTGTCCTGCTTTTCATGGTGGCTTTTTTTGGTGTTCTCATCCGGAAAACTTGGAAATTCTGGGAACATTTTCTTGTCATCTATAGTCTTTAAAGGCTTATCAACAGACCTTGAAGAAATAGGTGTAGTCTGCAACTTTGGCTCAAAAATATCCTCCGATTTCTTTCCTGCCATGCCTGAGGTTTTCTGCGTACTGCGCCCATATTCGTCAAAATGCTGGAGCGCATCATTTAATTCTAGTATTTGTTTATGAAAATTAGCTTTCTCAATTAAAAATCCCGCGGGAAGTTCTGCATATTTCTGCCTTATTTTACCCATAAGCTCCTCTAAAGACGCCCTGTTCCCTAGATCTAGGGCGAAGTTAGCTTCGCTTATCAGCTTGCTAAGCTCTGCGCTTTTTGCCATGAATAGGCTTTTTGTTGAGGCATGGTACTTGTCAGTAAGCTTGATGTAAAACGCAAGCGCCTCATTCTCAAGCCTTGACTTCTTCTCGTGAAAGTCGTCAGGAAAAGCCTTGAGTATTTCACGCACCTGAAAATAAGTGTTATTTGCACCCTGGAGGTCGTTATCACTAAGCTGCTTCTCACCCTTAAGAAGCAACCTACTTATTACCTCTGCTCTTTTTTCAACATCCTCATTCAGACGGTTCAGGTTGTCAATAAGCTCGTTATGTATTACTGTGAGCTGCTTGCTTAACATCTGTTTCTCTTCCTCTTGCTCCTTCAAAAAAGCATAGTAATCATCACGCAATAGCATGAACTTTTTATTTGCCTCCTCAAATTTTCTGTTTGCTATCATCTGTTTTATCTCACTAATTCCTGCTTGCAGCCGCTCCCTTGCAGGAGGCGCTGAGCCAAGGCTGATTCTATTACTTGTCTTCTGCTCCTGTGGACTAAGCTCTGCCTCTTTTTCCAAAAATTCATCTATGTTCATTTTTAAGGCTCATTTCTCGTCTGTTTCAAGATACTTAAGATATTTCTGCCAAAATTCCTCAATCTTCTCAGTGTTTGTTAAGCCTCTCTCTCTAGCCCTCTCAAAAAACACCTGCTTAATGGTGTTTTTATTCATGTTTACATATTTCAACCACAGGAGCTTGATTTGGTTTTCGCTCATACCCTTTTTCCTTGCTTTTTTGTAGAACTCATCTTTAGTTTCAAACCCAAGATGAGGCATATCAAGTTTTTCAGCAGCTTCAGTATTAAGGAATACATAAGGAGTAGTAAACTTGTACTCTATACCTATAATTTTTTCCTCCACAAGAAAATCAGTCCATGCTTGAACTGTAGCAAAAGGAATGTTTAAAGCCTTTGAAGCTTCTGATAAAGATATTCTCTTATTTTTTCTAATGAGTTCAAGAAACTGATCTACATCTGTCTTTAAGAAAACATCACCACTTTCCATACTTATCAACCTTTATAGATGTATATAAAAAGTTTGTTCACTTATATATAGTAGTGTCAGTAAATAACCGGTTTACTAAGCTTCACTAAAAAAAGGGTCTTATTTAAAGTTGCAACATAATAAGGAGCAAAGTGAATATGTATAATTGATGGAATATAAATGATAGATATAGATAATGGATATGAAATTCTATAAGATATGAAATTTTATAATAATTAAAAGCATATTAATTTTAATATTTGATTATAAAATTAATTGTAACATACCATGCAAAAAACGCAAAAAATATTTTGAGGTTCTTACTTAAATTTGCTAGCATGTGCTTAAAGTTTCTGTCTCATTTAAGCCGTATAGACCGATATGTTGCGCATCAAGCCTAAAACCCGGTGAGCCGATTGAATGGTCTGTTATGCCAGAAACATTATATACATAAATGCCTAATGGGCAGACATCACCTGTACCGTTGTAATACTGATAGTCTACATATGAGCGATTAAAATTGCCCACGCTGCCGTTTAGAAGGCTTTCTATTCCACAACAGCTGGACTTACCTTTTAAATTACCTTCAAGCCGCATCAAGAAGCTTGGCGCTTCTCCATATCTGTTCCATCTAAATTGCGATTTGCTGATAAATTCTCGTGTGGTTGATACATTCCAACCTGTAGGTGTTATATTTGTAGGCATAATGGTTCTATTATAATCATGATATAAAGAAACCGGTTCAAGCATTCCTATCAAACTCATGTTTACCTGCACCCTCTTTTGAATGTTATAGGATATGCTGCTCTTATTTGTTTTAATCTGTACATCTGCCTCCACCTGTAAACTAAATGGTTCTGTCTGATAAATGCTAAACCCATCAAAAAGAATATGGGTTTCTATGCCAAGAACCTCAAGCGAGAGGTTTTCAACCCTATCTGACCAGTTTTTAAGGCATTTACTATCCATCCTAGGGTATGGCTGACCACTTAATGTTCCATAAAGCAAAAGTTCTGAAAAGTTTGTTTGCACATTTGTCATATATTCTCTGTTGACATATATATATTCAAGCATTGAATCAATTGCCGCTCTTGAAGAAGCTGTGATAGCTCTCGGAAGCTGTACATCCTTAAGCTCTTTTGTATATGCGTCTATGACTTCAACCTTGGCCCTTGAGGTCTCCTGTATTTCAACGCCAGTTGGTTTTACTGCCGTAGAAAAAACAAGAACAAATATTGAAATAACTACTATCGCTATAAAGGTGAAGAAAAATGCCCTCTTGCCTAATAAAACGCCTATGCCACTTATTGCCATGCATAAACCTCCACAACATAAGGTCCGTAAAGCTCAGTTTTGTTGTAGAGCCCTTGGACAATGGTCCTGCTTGGTATGATTATCCTTGCTCTTTCTATCGGACTGTTGTTGCGTTCAAACAACACAACGCCGTTGAGCCTAACAAAAAAGTTATACTCTTTTGACACAGAAAGGGTAGAGTAATTTATTAAATTTCGTGAGAGATTTAAACAAAAAATACAGTTTTTTGTTAAATTTCTGTAGTAGAACTCTGCTACTTGCTCTAGAAGGGTGTTGTGAACTTCTGTGATGTTTCCATCTAAATACAATTCACCGTTAATCCCATAATAGGGATGATTTAGATTTGATATTTTATTATTAGCCAAAATACCAAGCACATCAGAGGAAACAAAGAAGGCCTGCTGTTTCACAGGCCGGAATTCATTATAGTTAAGAACAATAATTGTGCCTATGCTCATTATAAGAAGTGCTATTATTGCGTCAATTATGAAAAAATAGCCTTTTTTGTGCATCTCAACCGCATATTTTTTCTCCATCAACTACAAAACCAGGGCATCCAATTCCCTTTATAGTATCTATGGTATTTGAGCTGAGAGAGTTAATGTTTTTCTTGACATCTAAAAGTTCTCCATTTATATCCTTAAAGTATATGCATACACGCTTATCTGTACCTATAAGAGACTTAAGCTCTTCACAGCTCATGCTTGACAGCATTGAAAGCTCATTATCGTCTATTACTCCATCATTTATAACTTCTTGAAGTGAATAGACATTTTTTTGTTGGCCAGCGGACTTATTATGACTAGATAACACCACCACAAACAAAAGGATAAATGCGACAAGGCTCACGACTACAAGAATAACCAAGTCAAATGAAACCTTCTGCTCTTTTTTCTCTCTGATGGTTATCACCTCATCTAAGACCTATCCGCATGCATAACCTCCAATATTAATATCTGGACAGCCAATGCCAATCTTTTCTGTTGAGGTCAGATTTATTATATTTCCATTCTCGTCCTTAAAATATATGCAGATTTTTTTATTTGTGTCAAATACCTGCTTAAGCTTCTCGCAGTCATATGTTTTCAGCTGCTCAACTTCTTCTTCTGTAAGCACTCCGTCTGCAAGAAAGTCATGACTAAACACTCTATTTGCAATGCTTTCTGTCTCTCTTTCCTGCTCGCCGATATTATGCTTCAAGTTTAGGATTGAATAGAAAAAGATAAGAGCTATTAGAAATATGCCTATTGCTACATAGGTTTCAATAGACCATGTCTGACCTCTCTTCATGCTACCCTTTTTTTTAAGTTTTTTTCAAATTGTTTCTTACTTTTAGTCAACCTATCACTATTTATAAGCATTCTATTTATATAAGTATAAAAAACTTTTGGATTTTTGGCAAAACTTATTTAAGGTGAGAGGATTTGATAGAAGTAATGAATCTCTTTAATACAACAATTCTCATGCTACCTGCCATTGCAATAGTTGGAATTGCTACAAGCTATGAAGACATCAAGTATAATAGAATAAGAAATGTGTGGATATTATTTGCTGTTGCTTATGCATTTTTTATTTTTTTGCTTCAATTCTTTATTTTAAGCTACTTTGCTTCTGGGGTATCAAAAGAGTATATCCTTAACTTCATTTCAAACATCGTGCTTGGACTTTTTACAGGAATAATACTGTGGCTTGCGGGGCTATGGAGCGCGGGTGACGCAAAGCTATTTACCGCCTATTGTGCGATAATCCCCCTATCCAGCTACTCGCTTGGCTTTGTCAGGTACTTTCCATCAATAACTTTGCTAATAAACACTTTCACGCCTGTATTTGTATTTTATATAAGCAAAGTTATCATAAAAACCAGCATAAAAGAAAAAAAAAATGCATTGACAAAAGCTCTAAAGCCAAGAACCTTAATTTTGGTGGCCATAGGTGTTTTTGCGTTTACATGGATACTTAATCCAATTGCAAAAGGGATTGCCCTGCCGATGAATGAATTCTTTTTTGCCGCAATAATCTTTATAGCAATGACTGCTTTTGAAAAGATAATGCCTTTTAATCAAAAGTACGTTATTGCGGTTATCGCCGCGCTAAGGTTTGTTTTTGACGAGAGCATATTTAGCCTTGGATTTTTGTACTCATTTGCCATTGTATTTACTACTATAATCTTACTTAGAGTATTCATACTCGAACTTTCATTTATCTATTTTACAAAGCAGGTTTATATTGAAAACCTCAAACCTGGACAGATTTTAGCAGAACGGCTTGTTGCTGAAGGGAAAAATGAGGGTATTATTGCAAAAAGAAGCGCAATGATAAGTCCTCTAGAAGGGCTACTTATGTCAAGAAAAAAGAGTATTGTAAGCACAGGGCCGCTAACAGAGGAGGATGTCAAAAAGATTAGGAGGCTGCACAGCTCAGGAAAAATAAAGCAACACACCATCTCTGTGCACGAGATTCTTCCTTTTGCATTGTTCCTATTTCTTGGAGCATGCCTTACTATTGCATGCAGCGGCAATGCAATAATATTTCTCAGGATTCTTATAGAAAATTTTATATAATATTCGGATGTTTTCAACAATGATGGCAAAGCATAGGCTGAAGCACAAGAAAGAAAGCAGCACAAAAAGCAATGCGAAAAAATATTTTCCAATGAAAATAAATAAAAAAGACAAGAGCATTGTAATCACATTAAACCCTAAGATATATCCTCTATCTGTCATATATGCAGCTTCATATGTCATAATTGATAGAGCCTATGTAATTCTGGACGGCAACCCACTTTCCAGCATCAATGTGTATTTGAAACCAAAAAGTGAAGACTTGCTTATGCAGGTAGGTAATGATTTTCTTGATGAGCTACTTAACTATGCCGTGCATGAAGCAATAGCAGAGCAGAATAGAAATGTCCAGTTTTTGATAGCAAGAAGAGCACTTACCTCCAGTTTTGAAGAACCTGTTGAGTACATGGAGGACCCATTCGGCATCGCGGTACCATGGGAAAAAAAATACGGCAAAAAATGAAAAATTTTTTCTTTTTTAATTTAAGGTTTAGAGAGAATGGCGACAGGGTTCTTGTTTCTACCGATGACGGTTCCTATTGCTTTTTACAAAAAAAAGAACTTACTATGCTCTTTACAAAGAAGGCAAGGAAATCGCTTGTTGAGATGGCTGAAAAAAACGGAATTATTACAACAAAGGAAAATTACGAGCTTGTCGCAAAAAGGTACCTAAACAAGCGCGTTTTTGTAGAAAAAGGGCCCACACTGCACACAATACGGCTTTATGGTCGCAGAAACAAGAAAGAAACTAATGAGCATATATTCACAAGGATAGCAAAGTTCATCATGCAGTCTTCTTCAAAGGACATTCGTGTCTGCCTTGAGGTGAAAAATGCGAGTGACTTAAGTTATGCAAAAAAAGCTATTGAGGAAGTAGAGAGGGCCAATAAAAAAAACAAAGAAGCAAAAACAGTAAGGTATTCCCTTGTTGCACCTGCTAAAATTTTACATTCTGATTTACGCTTTGATGAAGATAAAACAATAGAAGATGTAAAGCATGAGTGTCATAAAAGTGAGAGAGGTAAAAAAATAGAGGCCTACAAAGAAGAGACAAAAAAAAGAGAACAAGGAAGAATTTTGAAAAGAATCTTTACAAAATATAAAATTAGGTTGAAGGTGCTTCTTGAAGGTGGGCAGAGCATAAACAAAATTAAAGAGGTCATTAACGAGATTAAGCAAATAGGGCGCAATTCAGAGGGAATATCCTTTGTTTATCCGGTAACTAAGAACTCTCTTTTGCATTATAAAGAGATTTGCGATGTTTTTTCAGCCTCTGGTGCAGATAGTGTAAGGTTTGAAAAGATAAGTCTTCCAGCCAAGCACAAACCCAAAGATGAATGCACAACTGAAGAGTATCTTCACTTCTGGAGAAGTGCTGTAGAGTATATGAACCGCAGAAACAAGAATTCACTACACGGAACAGTACACGGACGGATGCTCAGTTTTGGAGAGGAACATTTCCAGGACATCATCGGGCAAATAGAAGGAAAAGATGTGCCGTATTGCCTAAGCTCGCCCTGTGGAGGCGGCATACGACAGCTTGGTTATGACCTTAAAGGGGGGGTGTATTCATGCGCAAAAAGCACTGGCATAGAGGTATTTAAAATAGGTGATGTTTCACAAAATCTTAGGAAAATCGTTCAAAGCGAAGAAATGAGCGCGTTTATTGCAAGTTCGCTAAATGAGCTTCATTTCTGCGCAAAGTGTGTTTACAAGCCTTTTTGTGGGCTCTGTCCTGTTTCAGCTTATGCCTTGCACGGTACACTAATTCCCCTTCTCCCAAAAGATGAAAGGTGCAGGATTCTAAAAGAGCAGTTTGAATTCGCATTTAATATTCTAGCTAAAAAGTAGTTGGAGAGGCGATAAATAAAAAGTTTTAAATATCCTCAAAGAAATTAATTAAGAGATGAAGATTCCAAAAATTAAAAAAAAACTCATTTCGTTTTTAAGCGATGAAACAGGAAGAATATCAAAACAATCTATAATGAGTATAGGGACTGTTGTAGGCATAGGAGCAATAACCTCAGCCTTAAGCACAAAAACTAACGCAGGAAATGTAACTATAAGCGTTTCATCAGGGAATGTGGTGGTTGCGTCACACACCCACCATGTAAGCCATGGAAGTCACACAAGCTATTAATAATGAATAAGGATATAAGTACGGGTGCAATTATATCATTTTCAGTTTTTATTGCTGTTTTTTGTGTTTATTTATTATTGTATATAAAAACTGATGAGACAGATACAAACCCGTATGACAGATATTTGACTCCTCTTGAAAATTGTTATGCTATGGAGAATTTAAGCTCAAAAAACTGGTGTTTTGCAAAAATCGCATGGGACACTGGAAAACCAGAGATATGCGACAGAATTGAGATTGACGACGCTGTAAAGAATTATTGCTGGGCACAAGCCACACAGAATAAGAGTAGATGTAAGGATGTTTCACAAAAAGAACTCCAAGAAATCTGTCTTAGAGAGGTGGGGGGATAAGCTCTGAAGTGCCTCTCCTTATTGCATACTCCTTCCAAACGCCTTCGCAAATTGAAAAATGCTTGCATCTTCTGCATGCACGAGCCTTGACCCTTCCTATGGCTTTTCGTGATGACTGTACATCAAAGTTTGCAAATTCAGGGGCAAGATGTTCCTCCCTTGAAAACGACTCGCATGCTTCGCTGAGCTGCTCTTTAAAGCTATCTATATAACAAAGCGGAAAATATCTAACATGCCAATGCTGCTTTCTGAAATTTTTCCCTATTTCAAGTGCTTTTTTTATGTATGGTGCACACTGCTTAATTGTAGGAACAAGAGAGTTGAAGTTCTGATGCGCTGCGCCTGTCGTAGGATCAACAAAAATAAATTCTGCATTAACGCAACCTATTTTATGCAAAAAAGCAGCTATCTCGGGCAGCTTTTTATAATTTAGCCGAGTTATGGTTGTATTTGTATATATAGGATAGCCAAGCTCTTTTGCGTTCTTTATTGCTTTCATCAGTTGACGAAAGCTTCCTTTAACCCTCGTCTGGTAGTCGTGAAGCCGTGCGTTGTTCCCATGAACGGAAAATATGATTGAATTAAGCCCAGCGTTCTTGAAATTTTGAAGAACCTTCTTATATGAAAAAATCCTTCCGTTTGTTGTTGTCGCAATTGTCCTAAAGCCAAGCCTTTTTGCAGTCGCGACAATTTTAACAGCATCCTCTCTTATAGTGAATTCACCGCCAATAAAGTCAACATACTCGCAACCCCTTCTCCTTGCAAGCTCCAGCATCCCAATTATTCTAACTGTGGTTAAATCCGGATAGATGTGCCTTTTTTCAGCGTCATAGCAAAACCTGCAGTTGTTATTACATGTATAGCCGGTTATTATTGCAACCTTTTTCATTTTATCGGCCTAAATTCTTTTGTACCGGCAATCTCTGCATAACTCTTCCATATGCCGGAGCACTTAGAGCGCATTTTGCACAGATTACATGAACTTTTAAAATGTATCTCAGACAAGGGCACTGTTACACCCTCAACACAATCCCAATGCCTTCTTTCAACAATGCAGAAAGGAAAGTGAAAAAGCCGAGTCTTATAGTAAAGAGAAGTCCCTTCCAAGACATCGAGAGCTTTCTTAAGATATGGTTGTATTTCACTTGTTTTTACAAATACAAATTTTCTGTTTATATAGGCATCACCGATAACCTTAAGATTTATAAAAACAAAACGTGAAAGTGAAGAGATATCATTAACAGCCATTGTAGATATGTCAGGCAAATATCTAAAATTAAGCCTGTTTACAACTACTCTTACTTCAACATTCAGACCATTGTTAACTAGATTTACAATTCCCTTCTTTGTCTGCCTAAAGCTGTTAGGAGTACGGGTTATTGCATCATGAACTCTTGCATTTTGTCCATAGAGTGTGACAAGAAGCATATGGCTTTTAGGAAGAACCTTCTTTAGTCTCTTTACATAGTCTTCGTAGAAGAAAAGCCTTCCGTTTGTAAGTATGTTTAAATGAGCTTTTGGATACCTTTGCCTCAAGAAGTCAACAAGATGCAAAAAGTCAGACCTAAGGGTCGGCTCTCCGCCATTAATGTCTATTGCAGAGGTGGTGCTACTAAACTCGCTGAGTATCTTCTTGATTTGAGATGTTGACGAATCTTTCAATTTTCTTAAGTATGGTTCTGCAATACAGCTTATACAGCGGTTGTTACACCTGAAAGTAACTGCTCTTGTTACGCAATTCTTGCCTCCTAGCTTATATATAACTGTATAAGGATCCATTTTAAATTTCATTTAGTGAAGATATTTTCTTTCCACGCACAGGCCTAAACTCCGAGCTTCCTAACCGTTCTGGATATTCTTTCCACGCTCCTTCACAAATGCGTTCGAACTTGCACTGCCTACACTGCCTGAATTTTGCCTTGCCTTCTGTCACGCGTGTTAATCTATAATCAAGATCGGAATAGTTATAATCCTTAACTTCGGTAAGAGGTATATAATTTTCTGAGACATACCTTTCATAGCCGCGCATATGACAGTAAGGTATTGCCTCTGCCATCACACATATACCAGAATCAAGCCCAATCTGAAGCCCTTTTTTTATAAACGGCGCCACGATACTAACTCTTGGAACCACTTTGTCAAAATTTACAAAAGCGTTTCCGATAGGATGCACAAACGCAAACTGGAACTGATCAACTTTTAACCTAACCAAGAGCTCAGCAAGCTTTGGAAGATGCCGATAATTCTGCTTTACAACAACAGTATTTGTTATTACACAATGTCCTTCTTCTTTGAGGTTTTTTATTGCTGAGATAGTCTGAAAAAAACTCCCCTTAGCCCTTGTAAGTGAATCGTGGATTTCTGCACAATGCCCATGAATTGCCGGACCGAACTCGTTCGCACCGGCATCAATTATTTTTTTGCAGAAGTTTTTGTAAGAGAGCATTCTTCCGTTTGTCTGAATTTGAATTCTCTGAAAGCCAAGGCTTTTTGCGTATCTTATCAACTCCAAGACATCAGTCCTTATAGTTACTTCTCCGCCTGTAAAGACAACACTATTGCACCGTTTACGAGCATCTTTTAGGTCTGCCTTTATCTCTCTGGTTGTTCTATTACCCAAGTTTTTCTTATGGGCCTGGGCACAAAAGATACAGTTATTATTGCAGACAAAGCCAGTCTTTATGTCAACCCTTCTTGTTTGAATTGGCATAATGCCAATAACATGATTAGATTTATTAATTTAATGCATAAATAATAAAAGCAAGGTTTATTATACTAATTATACTCCTAATACTTTCACCTTTTCACCTTATAAGCAACTTATTGTTTATTCAACCTATTTACAATCATTCCAAAAAATTACCCAGAAAATGTTTAATCAAATTAGTTATAAGTTATATCAAGGTGACACCAACATATGTTAAAAAATAATGAAGAGAAGAGTATATTTATCCTGCGAGAGGCATACCGGAATTTTAGGAACTGTGCTGTGCTCTGGAGCGGAGGAAAAGATTCAACTGTAATACTATGGCTTTGCAAGAAGGCTTTTTTCGGCAAGATACCTTTTAAGGTTGTGCATATAGATACTGGCAAAAAACTTAAAGAGATATACGATTACAGGGATCTCATTGCCAAAAAATTTAAACTGGACTTGATTATTGCAAAGAGCGATACAAAAAGAAGGTATAAAAACAGGCTTGAGTGCTGCAATTCTCTAAAGACAGAAGCTTTGAAAAAAGCTGTTAGGGAATATGGTTTTGACGCGCTTATTGTAGGAATAAGAAGAGATGAGCATGGAATAAGGGCAAAGGAGCGGTTTTTCTCACCTAGAAATAAAAGGTTTGAGTGGGGCATATGTTTTAATGACAAGAGTGGACAGGATGCAGAATTTCCAGAGTGGAATATCTTTGCGACCGATTTCGGCCAAGGCGTAGACCATGTCCGTGTGCATCCACTTTTGCATTGGACAGAGACAGACATATGGAGATATATTGAAATGGAAAGTGTTCCTGTATGCAACCTTTATTTTGCAAAAAATGGAAAAAGATATAGGAGCGTTGGGTGCAAGACTTGCTGCGGCACAATCAGCTCAAGCGCACGCAATGCTAGAGAGATAGTGCAGGAGCTTAAAAGGCTTAAAACAGGAGAAAGATATCTACGGGCGCAGGACAAGGAATGGGAGAATATGCAGATGCTAAGAAGTATAGGGTACATGTAAAGTACCCATAAGCAATTCAGCAATTTAATATATTTTAATATATTAGAGATGGAGTGGGTTATTAGAGATATTGGTAGATAGTAGAGACAGAGTAGAGTAGGAAATATAGCAGAGCAAAACATAAGGAAAAGTATAAAGGGAATTGTTTTTTAAGATATTCAGTTAATTTTATGCTTTTGAGAACATTCTTCTAATAATTCCGTGTTGCACATAAAGAAGAGCGACAAGGGTGATCAAAGAGGAAGCAACAAGCCCATAAAGACCAAACTGCCAGACTGCAAAAACATCCAAGAGAAACCCAAAAATTGTAAAAATCACAATAAGCCACATAACTGTTTTCTCTCTATGTGCAGAGTTCAACAAAGTGAAGTTTAGATTTGATATAAGTACCATTGCTATTGCAAACGAAAAAAGTTTCAGAGGTAGTATCGCACCCTTAAATTCGTCTCCGTACAAAAACAAAACTACAGCCCCCCCAGCGATGAACACACAAAAAATAATAAGCATGTTCACTGCTACAAAAAAAGCATAAATTTTATTGTAGAACTTTTTGAGTTTATAAATAGATTTTCTATGCAATGCTGAAAATACAGGATAAACCGCTGATAAAAGAGATGAGGCAATGCTTTCAATTGTGGAGAGAAGCTTTTGGATAACAGCAAAAAGTCCAACTGTTGCAAAATTAGTGAACGCCTGTAGTATTATCATATTGAGTTTTGAGTTTATATTGCTAAAAATGCTGCTTATGCTAAACGGCCAGCCATTTTTAAAAATCCACCTAAGAGTACGCTTTTCATGTCTAAAAACTGGCACTGGAAAATATCGCAGCATAAAAAAGCTGCTTAAACAAAAACTAACAAACTCTCCTGCAAGAAATGCAAGAGCTATTGCGATTATTGCTACATCACTATGCCAATTGCTAAGCAGAGTAACTCCAATAATAAGCGTTGTAATATTTCCGAAAAATTCCTGGAGAAGTACAAAAATGAATTTTTGATGCGCTGCAAAAACATACGCTATTTTAGCAGAGAGCAGGCTAAAGAGCGAAGTAAGCATTGTTATGATGAGTGCTTTTTCAAATGCAGCATTATTTTGTGCAAAAAAAATAAAAACAAGCAACGCTGCAAAACGAAAAACAGATACAGCTATTTCAAATACTAGCACATTCCCAATAAGCAATGCCGTCTTTTTCCTGTGCTTTGCAATGGTCCTTACCACAAGTCCGCCATAGCCCAAGTCAAAGAAAAACATCCCAACAACAGCGAACAGATATGCATACTGGCCTACAACTGTTGCGCCGAACTTCCTGCCTAGAAAAATAATAAAAATCAAAAAGATAAGCTTATTTAAAACAATTGCAGATGTCAAGTAGATACTATTTTTAATGGTCGCCTTTATTTTTGCCATCATTTTTGAGTTTTAGATATGCGATTTAAGCATCTTTTTATATATGCTTGTTCCTGTTTGCTCAGCTCACTTTACTCCTTTTCTTTTCCTTGCTTTTATAACTCTCTTTTTATGGTTAGGTTTTACAAATCGGCGCTTAGCCACACTAATTTTTTTATGTCGCCTAAAAATAATTCTGGATTTTATCTCACTCCACCATAGCGCAAAAAGAGCGATAAAAACGACAAACAAATTCAGGAACGGCGGGAAGTTCATTCCTGTGATCTTCTCTAAAAGAATACTCTGTGGACCTTTTGTGAAAAGCAAAGGGAAATAGTATTCTAAAAGTGGATTTGCAATTATGGAAAATGTGTGTATTTGATTTCTATACTCGGGCTTTATTACAATTCCATCCCCATAAGTGATAATCTGCTCGGGTGGCTGCATGGCTGCAAAATTCACAATTATTGAAAACCAAGCAATAGGCGCAACTAATCTCCAGCCAAATTTCTCAACTGCGAAATGCAGAGGTATCATAAAAAAAGGCATCATTATAGTCAAGTGTCTTGGACCAAACGCAGCGCCGCCCCACCACATTAATGTTGTAGAGGAGTAAACAATAACAATCACAGCAAACGAGAGAATTATTAAAAGTGCTTCGGCTTTGTAGGGTTTTTTTAGCATCAAAAATAATCCTAGAAAAGAGAAGATAAGAAAAGGATAATAAAAGAATAGGCCTCTATACGGAAGGAACAACTGCTGAAATATTGCAGAAAACTCTAGCCTGTTTAAAATTGTTCTCACATAAATAAAAAAGTTGACTCGACTGATGATTTTTTCAGATGTGTCATTTTTAAGCAAACAATAGTCGGGATCCTTTTTTAGTGATGCAATACAGAATTTTTTTAGCGTATCAACAGGGAGAGAATTGCAATTGTTTGGATTGCCACTCGCGTATGCCTTGCAAAAAGCTAGTTGTGTAGGTACTTTTAGGCTGCTACACTCGCCTCCCCGGACAATATAGGATTCTATAATTGGGTAAGACATAGTTCGACATGTTGTGAAAGCGTCTTGCATCGGCATTAGAGTTGAAAAGGCAGCAAGACAGGTAGTAGTGTTTGAAATGAAGTTTATTGTTTGAGAATAATACACCTTTATTTCAGTAGAGGTTATATTAGAAAGATACTCTTCCCTTCCAGTATGCTCGGCTATAAGTCCAAGACACGCGTCTTTTATTTTTAAGTCTGAAATATTGTAGCAATATTCTGTGTTCATTAAAACTAAGGAATAACAGTAGTTTAGAAAATCGGGATTTTCTGAAAATTCCTGCGTACAAAAAAGTGTGTCATTTGTTGCTTTCTTAAAGTGCACCTGGCAAAAAAGGAGTCGTAAATTTTGCCTCTGCATAGGTGCAAGCCTTGTGCTATTTGGCTGTGAAGAATACACTTGTTGCAGTATCGGACCAGATTCATTAGAAGCAGTCATCTGAGTAGAGCTAGTTGCAAATGTTATGTTATTCCACACCTCTCTATCAAGAAACATATGACCCTGCTTAAAAGGACCACCAAATACAGTATGGTTATAAGCTAAAACTACAAGCAAAAAGACACACAGACCTAAACAGAACCTCCATGCTTTGTGGAAAAACCTGAAAAAAACAAAAATTAGAACAAACCCTATAACTGCCATGGAGATATAGTCCATGAGTATGGAGAGTCCTCCTGCAAGCCCTGCAAAAAAAAGATAGCCGTCTTTTTTGTTTTTTTCTGATTTTAGAAGAAGGTAAAAAGACAGAAAGGCAAAATACATGGCGATAATATGGCCAAAAAAAAGGCGCGAATATATAAACACCAGGGTCCCTAGCCCAAAAAGTAAAGAAATAATCAACGCGTTTTTTTCTTTTGCTTGAAAAATGAGCAAACATTCGTAGCACAACAGCACTGAAAGTGCGCCAAAAAGCGCAGAGCAAACAACAACTGAAAGAAAGACAAGCAAAAGAGAATAGTTGTCGTTCTTCACCATTGCTGCAAACTGCTCATGCCCAACAGCAACTTTTATTACATAAAAAAATGGTACAAGATAAAGCGATGTGCCTATTGATTTATCAGAGTAATAGTGACCATTGAAATATGACCTGTCTCCTGTTAGGTGGTAATATTCGTCAATGTCAAAATTTTTCTCAAGAACTATGCTTGCCGCAACAAGAATCCTAGTTTTTTCATTCCAGCCATTAAAGCCTGCAAAAACCACATATAACAAGAAAAAGCTAAGAAATAGTTTTGCCCTGCTCATCTAATGAAAGATACGCCTGCTTGTATTTAAAATTATTCTACGCCTTAATTTTCTTAGTTTGCAGCGCATCCTTAAACAAGACAAGAGTAATTCCAGATACAACCCTTGATACTTTCTATTTACGCGCCATATAATATTTGACGGGTACAAGAAAGAATAGATGTTTAAGAGAGCAAAAAGAGGGCCGTCTTTTTCTTTTGCTGCAAGACTAGCCAGTCTTTTTACCAGAAACCTTGGAAGTTTGCCGCACATGTGTTTTTTATTAATCCCACCCATCAAATGGACGAGCATATGAAGCGAGCGTCTCTCCTTCATTAACTTAATATGTCCATAATAATCCCGATATGAGAGTTTGTAGAAATCGTTAAGGTTGTATTGTCCCCCTATTTTTTTTCTTGCTATTTTGTACATAGCGTTTCCTGGGAAGAAATTTATGCCCAAAGGCATTAAATAAAAAGGAGGGGTAAGTCTCTGGATAAGCTCTATTGTACGAAGTGTGTCAGAAGCATGCTCCAGAGGATTCATATACATCACTTGATATATAGGTGGAAACATTCTTGACGAATACCTACTTAAAATAGAGGACATCTTAAATATTCTATTTGGGCTGCACTTTCTATTATAAATTCTTGCAGAAAACTCTCTGCTGCCTGTCTGAAGACCTATCTCTACCATGTACATACCGCCATCAAGCAAAACCTCAAATTTCTTCTTGTCAAAGGTCATGGGAGTGAGGTAACACATAAAAGGGATTCCTATTTTTCTTTTGTAGAAATTCATCATGCTAATCAACTCATCCTTGCTTCTCAAAAAGAAATCATCGTCTATAAACCAAACGATTTCAGGAACGACCACCTTTTTTTTGAACATATAAACCTGCAGGATGGCGTTTTCTGGGCTTCTTTTTCTTATATAGCTACCCTTTCCAGAATACAACCTTTTAAGATCGTGGTTACAGCAAAATACGCAATCATAAGGACATCCTCTTACCGTCTGGCAGAGAACAAAATCGGAAAAACCGGCGAGAACTCTGCTTGCTATGTTGTGCTCACCCAAAGAAAACATTTCTGGTCTGGCTTTCTTAATTCTGCCCCTTATAAGAACAAACTGACTTGACAAGTCGTAATCTGGATATGGCAAGGAGTCAAGGTTGGGTATAAGCGGCCTTAAATTAGGCACTTTTCGGGTATCATCTCCAGTTTTAAGTATATTCAGTATTTTTGAACCCATTTTGTTTGCATACAGATTTAGTGCTAACTCAACAATCGCCTCCTCGCCTTCCCCAATACATAGATAGTCTGCAAACTCGCTCATCTTTTCTGGGTTGAGCGTTGCGTGAATCCCACCAAGCACCACTATATACTTCCTATCTTTAAGGTAGCGCATCACCTGCACTGCCAGAGCCTCGCTTATGCACATACAAGAAACTCCGACAAAAAGAGAACCTCTACACAGCTCATCAACCTGATTGAGTGTATGCTCAGACAGCCTCGACTCAAAATTGCTTAAAAAAATAAGATTTGAGCTAAAACCGGCTTTTTTAAGGCAGCTAGAAAGAATTCTTGGACCTTGCGAGCAGAAGGATTCTGTGCAAATCAGAGTCACTTTATTTGATTTTTTCATGGTATTTATCAATTATTATCATTATTATTTATCTATTACTCTTTTATTATTCATCTATAATCTGCATCATCTTTGTTGTTCATAATAAGCGAATAGCAGAACGGCCTAGCGCACTTTCCGCCATCAAGATTCACCATTATATTTAGGGATGGGCACAAAGAAATGTCCATCATGTCAAGCGTTTCTTTTGTAGGCCATGAACGTATTTCAAGACGCATGACCTTTAATTTACCAGAGAAGATGGTTTTATAAGCGAGCCTAAAAAGATGTCTTAATTTAAATTGTCTAGCAAGCATAACTCCAAGTTTTACAAGGCTTTGTTTGCCACCATAAACAAAGTCCTGTGTATTGCAGATAATAAATGAATCCCTTAAATCACTTGAGAAAAGTATAATCTGCAGTGTCATTCTACAAGGAAGTGTGTGTGAGTTTTTTTCCCTTCTATAATGTTTAATCACGGATTTAATATCTTTTCCTGCGGCCTTACAGACCATCTCCACTAATTCATATGTAGTGTAGCGCTCAATATCCCTAAATTTACCAATGCTTACTGCACTTCTGATTCTCCATTCATTAATATGCTCTATATTATTAATATAAAATTCTAGTATCTGCCTTATTGTTGGCTCTGGTCTGTCTCTTTCAAGCGTCGTCGACATAATTAAATAGAGATTTTCAAACTTTGTAAGATTTGCGAATGCAGAAAGCTTGTCTGAAATATGCTTATTCCTTTCTTTTTCCATGCTGTTTAATGAGAAGTGCACTCCGAATAGTCCTGCATCAACAAGCCTCTTCAGATAGTTAATGTTCTTTAATTTAATGCCGTTGGTTATAAGAATTGGTTTTTTGTTGATTTTTTTTAGAGTCCTGATTATTTTAAATATATCTTTATATAAGGTAGGCTCACCCCCACCTAAACGAACAATTTGACCGT
>JAWABL010000003.1:0-75197 GCA_038884615.1 Candidatus Woesearchaeota archaeon
GTAAATTAATTAATATTAAAATAAGTATTTTAAGAAAATTGTATGATAAAATATTTATTTAATAGTAGAAAGTTTTAAATATAAGTATATTTATTAATATATTAATCTATATTTTAATAATAAAAAAAATTATAATAAAAGTTTATAAATATATTATAAAAAAAATAAATAAAAAAATAAGTATTTTTTAGAAGGCGATATTTTTGGGACAGATAATAAAGAGGAAGTTGTATAAGAGGGGTTCTTCTTATGAGACTACTATTCCAATGCCTCTTCTTTTTGCTCTTGATCCTAATAAAAAGCATAATGTGCTTTTCAAGTATGACACTGCAACAAATCGCTGGTATATAGAGTTTGAAGAGGCGTCTGAAAAAAAGAAGGGGGTGAAGCAGAATGAGTAGAAGCTTTACCCGCCATTATACAAGCTATAGATGGCTATCTGCTGCACTCATCATATTTATCTTTGCATTTTCTATAATTTTCAATCTTGTAGCATATATAAGTGGAGGTGTGCCTGTTGGATTTGTAATAAGCAATGAAGTTGGAGGATATGTTGAAACAAACGCTTCTATAATTTGGCTTGTAATGCATTTTATGATGCTAGTGCTTCTGTTTATAGTAATTGCGCTTGTGGCATTTGCATTTGATGCAAAAAAGGAGCCTAGGCAGTTTGTGAAGAGAAAGATTGTGTGGCGCAATGAGGCAGTTGAGATGGCACAACAGAAAGCAGCTAGCAGAGAAAGAATTCAAAAAACATTTGCGAGGGGATTCAAGCGAAAAGAGATTCATGAGCATTTGTTAGAGAAAGGGCATGATGTAAAGGACATTGAAAAAGTGCTTGATAAACACAAAATAAAATGATTAAAAGATACATTTGGAAAGAGAACTACCCAAGACCTAAAGACCCTCTTAGCAGACTATATGTAGAGGTTGGACTTGTGCTTTTCCTTATGATTTCTGTACTTGCAATGTCTTTTGTTTACCTAAAATCAGAACCGAGCAATGAAGCGACATCATTTGTGATTTACGAGTATCCTGAGATAAATGCTGATTTTATAGGAAACTTTGTGAGCGATGTGAAAAACAGCGAAGACCGCTTATACATTAAACTCACAATGTATACATTATGGATAGTAATAATCGGCCTTTTTGGGATGGTTGTTACAGAAAGAAAAAGAAAGTAAAACAAGAAAAAAAGTAAGAGCAAGAAATTCATGTAAATTCATGTATTATTTGAGTTTTTTATTATCTAAGTTTTTTATAAGATGTCTAATTTAAGAGGTAGATGTTGTTCAAAAGGTAAGGAAAGGGAATGTTGTTTAATGATTGGTATTTTATCGGCTTGCGTCAGCTTGTCTTTCCATCTCGTGTTTTTTTGATATTGCAAGAGACTGTTGGTTAAGATAGTATGCATTAAGTATTTCTTCGGAAAGTGTCTGAACTATTGACTTTTTGTTGTTGAATGATTTTTGGTATGCGCCTTGAACAAACATCCTAAGAACAAAATCAATTCTTCTTTGTGGGCTAACTTCAACTGCTTTTGGGTAGTGGGCGCCGCCGTACTCTATCATAATAATTTCTTCCCTCGGTGCGCCGTTTTCTATCGCCCTTACTAGAACCTCTATAGGATTTTTTTTTGTCTTCTGTTCTATAATCTTAAGAGCGTTTTCAACTATTTTGTATGCTGTCAGCGACTTACCAGTGCAGTGATAGCTTGTCTTGAAATGCTTCTTGCTTTTATGTCCTGGAATGAAAAGCTTGTTCATAAGCCGCTGAACGATAAAGACTTTGCTTTTATGGAACTTGTTGCCCACATAAGCTGCAGTTCCCATTCTTGGAACTATAGTCGGCTCTAGAGAGATGTACCTTTTTAGTCCTTCATCCTTTACCTCTATTCCTGCTGTATTCCACCTATTAAATGCTTTTATTTCCATTCTGCTCAAGAGTTTGTGGTTAATTTATAAAGATATCGAAAGAGAGCGAATTTCTCTACTGAAAATGCTCTTATTTTCTTGCCTTTTCAATCTTGCCTTTGAGGAGCGCATTGAGGCTCTGGTCATTTACTTTTATAACTTGCCATCTAACTCCTGGTATGTCGCCTTTCGCCCGCCCCATTTTGCCACCTATACATTCAATAATTACTTCATCATGCTCGTCTACATATTTTGTTGCTCCATCTCCAGGCAGGAATGCAGTTACTTGTTTTCCGTTTTTTATTAGCTGAACTCTCACGCATTTTCTCATCGCTGAGTTCGGCTGTTTGGCCTCAAGTTGTATTTTTTCAAGGACAATGCCTTTAGCCTGTGAAGAGCCTTCAAGCGGCCCTGCCTTCTGTAAAGGGTCCAGCACTCTTCTTATAAATTTTTTCTTGCTTAGCTTAAACTTTTTTCTTCGTTTTTTAAGCTTTTTTGCGGCATTAAGCCCTTTTGATTTTCCACTCATTTAGATTACCCTAATTTCTTCAATGCTAAAATATCTTTTTGTTATTGTCTCAAAGTTCCTGAGGTTTTGCGCCGCCCTCCCTATTAAAAGTCCGCGGCTAATTGAATCCTCGGCTTCGATTATAATTCTCTGTCCGTTTTCCTTGATATCCTTAATTTTAATAGGAAACACAAGATTACGAACAAACTCTGTAACACTTGGATTAAACTCTACTATTTTAATCTTTCTGTTGAGTGTCCTCTCGAGCATCTTTACTCTTGAACCACCCTTGCCCACTGCTTTTCCAATTTCGTTTTCCTCAACAACAAAAACAATATGGTCTTGTTCACAAAAACAGTCCTTAAGCCTCGCATCTGTGATGGAGTTAAAAACAGATATTATCCTAACAAGCTGATTATCATACTTAATTTTCAAAAACTACCACCCATAACCACCGATATATATATTTTGTGCAGGCTAAGGCTTATTGTTTTTCCATTGCTTTTTTTCACCTATTTTCTAACACCAATCACAGAAATAGAGAAAGGTTTTTTACACAGTGCCCCAAGTTCGGTATTTGGGTAGTCTAAAGTTTCAATTTCTGTCCCTTCTATTTTTGCATAGTACTCAAAGTCTTTTACAAGACTGGGAATGCAGTTTACGGCAAGAAGCACTTTTGCAAGTTTTCCTGCTTTAAGCTCTGATAGACATTTTTTTGTCCCAATAACTAGCTTATCAGTTTTTAGCAGTTTCTTTAATTCTTCCTGGCTGAACATTTTATTCACTCTTCTTCATTACAAGTTCTGGAAGGCTTGTTCCAACTGGAACGGGCTGATTTAACATTACATTCTCTACAACGCTACTTAGATAATCCTGTTCCCCAACAAGTGACGCGCTTATCATATGTTTTATTGGAGTTTCAAAAGAAGCCCTTGCAAGTACACTTGATTTGTCGCTAACAACTCCATATCTGGTGATACCTTTTATTGCGCCCGAAACGCACATCATATCAGCGACAAGCAGTATATGACGAACATCAACATTAAGCCCTTGAACATTCATAACCTTGGTTACTTCATTTATTATAGCTTGCCTTCCAGCTTCAACCCCAAAGATTTCAGCTATTTCAAAAATATCATTGGTTATTGTTCTTGTTGGATCAACATACTCAAGGTCAAGCACTTCTGCTAGGTTGGTGCCTGCGGTTATTATAATAAACTCTTCTCCTCTTTTGACAGGGAGAACTTGTGTTATACCCTTTATACCTGCAACATAAGTTTCCTTTAATTTTTCCTTCATCTTAAATAGCTCATTAATTTCATCTTCTTTTCCTTTATATTTGAATATTATGCTGTCGCCGACATTTTTTAGATTGAATCCTTTTATTCCTTCAAACATTTTTAGCACTTTTGCAACAGTAAGATTAAGTATCCTCATCTGCTCTTTATCAAGTTTTACTTCAATAGTGTTTTCGGAAACATTGATAGAAAATTCGCTGGCAATTTCCTTAAGCCTCGTCTCTCTTATATTCATTGCAATCTCTCTTATATCCTTTCCCTTATTATAAGGCTTTTTTAAGTATATTTCCATCATTGGTGTCTGCATGTTTTTTGTCCCGTCTAGTATTTCTATTATTCTTGGAAGACCCATGGTTACATTCATCTCTGAAACACCTGCAAAATGAAAGGTGTTAAGGGTCATCTGTGTGCCTGGTTCACCAATAGACTCTGCTCCGACAAGTCCTACGCTTTCGCCTGGTTCAACCTTCATATTTTCATACTCCTGCTCAATCATCTCAAGTATCTTCTTAAGCTTGGATTGTGATATCCCTTTTGGCAAAGCTGCTTCTATATCAGCGAGAACTCGCATTGGCAGTTTGTCCACATATTGCTCTAAAAGCGCATCCATCTAACCCACCTGTTCAATTATTCTTTTGACATTCAGCCTACCATCTTCGCTCTTTGAAACATCAATGCTATCTTCACCATACGAGAACTGCACGATTTTTCCGTTTGCGTCTCTGACTGTTCCATCATACTCAACGCGCAGGTCTTGAAGCGCATTAGAGAGTCTTCTGTAAAGATAACCTGATTTAGGGGTTCTAAGCGCAGTATCCATAAGGCTATCTCTTCCGGTCATTGCACCGAAGAAAAATTCAGCTGGTGACATTCCTGATTTAAGGCTGTGCTTTATGAAACCTCTAGCATTTGGGCTTAGGTCTCCCTTTTTAAAGCATGAGAGTGTTCGGCCCGAAAAACCTGTATCGATTCGCTTGCCCCTCATAGCCTGCTGACCAACGCAACCGGATATTTGAGCAAGGTTAAGTGGATTTCCTCTTGAACCGCTTGAAGTCATAACAATAGTTGATTTTTTTGGGTCAGAATTTTTTGCTACTATACTTCCTGTTTCGTTTCTTGCTTTGTTAAGTATTTCAAGAATTTTAAGCTCGAGTGTTTCCTCAACGCTTCTTCCTGGAAAAGCATCCAGTTTTCCTTCTTTGTACACTTCTATTAAAGCATCAACCTTTTTATATGCCTCTTTAAGAACTTCTTCTATCATTTCGTTAGCTTGTTTTGGTAGGTCTGTATCGCTTATGGATGTTGAAAAGCCTTTTGCGAGCAAAGTTTCAATACCAAGCCTAAATATTCTTCCCAAAATTTGGATTGTCTCCTTGGCACCATAATTTTTATGCAGGTTCCTGAGAAGTAACCCCTGCCCTTCACCAAGATTTGCTTTATCCATCACTCCACAGACAAGCCTGCCTTCTTTAATGCACACATAGGCATCATACTCGCATTTTTCTTTTTTGCACTCAACGCATTTTTTGCACCCTTTTGAAGTGCCTGTGAAATTAAAGTTCGGCGGAATCATCATGCTGAAAATTTCTTTTCCGGTTATCTGCTGCTTTTTCGGAAGCCTTGAAAAATCTGTTATTCGAACAGATAAAAGAAGGTCAATCGCCTCATTTCTTGTAAATGTAAGGTATTTAGTTAGTAGATAGTTTCCTGCAATTGCATCCTGCACGCACCCAATAATGCTAAGACCATATCTTGGGCTGATTAGCTGGGTTTGTACAGCCATAAGTATCTCAGCCTCGCTCCTTGCTTCCTGCGTCTGAGGAATATGGAGGTTCATTTCATCTCCGTCAAAGTCTGCATTGTACGGCGCGCATACAGCAGGGTTAAGTCTAAAAGTTTTATGTGGAAGCACTTTTACCTTGTGGCACATCATGCTCATTCTATGAAGGCTTGGCTGCCTGTTAAATATTGCAATATCTCCGTCCATAAGGTGCCTTTCAACTACATACTCCGGCTGGAGCTCCTCAAGTAGCTGCTCTTTTGTCTCGTCTGTTATTTTCTTCCTTTTTCCGTCAGGTCTTACGATATAGTTCGCGCCAGGATATTCGCTAGGGCCCCTTCTTACAAAGTTCTTTAGATACTCGGCATTCCACTGGGTCATGCGCTCTGGTATTGTAAGCTTCATTGCAATTTCAAAAGGAACGCCCACCTCGTCAATGTCTATCATTGGATCCGGACTTATGACCGTCCTCGCAGAGAAATTTGTTCGTTTGCCAGCGAGATTATGCCTTATCCTCCCTTCTTTACTCTTTATTCTTGCAGTAAGTGTTTTAAGCGGCTGGCCTGATCTATGTCTTGCAACAGGCAACTGCGCGATTTCGTTATCAAAAAATGTTGTTATGTGATATTGAAGTAAATCCCAAAGGTCTTCTATGATTATCTCTGGCGCACCGGCATTAATATTTTCAAAAAGTCTTTGATTAATCCTCACTATATCTCCAAGCTTATGCGTTAAATCATCTTCGCTTCTCTCACCACTCTCAAGCGTAATGCTAGGCCTCATTGTTACAGGTGGTATTGCCATTACAGTAAGTATCATCCATTCTGGTCTGCAATATTTCGGATTAAGTCCAAGAACTTCACAATCTTCATCACTTATCCTCTCAAGACGCGTCCTAATCTCGATGGGTGAGATTCTTTTCTCATTCTCCATAAAGGTTGTTGGCTTTTCAAGAAGTATTTTCTGCTGTCTTGCTTTGCAGTGCGGACACTTGTTTATGCTCTTAAGTGTTTCAATCACTACATCCGCCTTTCTTTTCTTTTCTTGCGGCTCTTCAATTTCTTCTTCTTCATTAGAGCTAAGTTCCTTGACAAATCCCTCAACCTTGTTTTTAGGTATGAGAAGCTTGCCACATTCTCTACATGTACTTCGCAGAAGTGTAAGAATTATATTCGCATATTTGACATGAATTATAGGTCTTGCAAGCTCAATATAACCAAAATGTCCGACACACTCCTTCAGTTTTGAGCTACATGTTTTGCAATTCAAGCCTGGATCTATGACTCCAAGCCGCACATCCATAAGTCCGCCATCAACAGGATATCCTTCTTTATCATAAAGTTCTGGCGTTACGATCTTTGCGCTTGCCATTTTTTTTATCATTTTAGGGGAAAGCATACCAAAAGTGATGCTTTTTACCTGCTTGTGCACAAATTCTTCCATTATGCCACCTAATATTTGTTTTTTAGTTCAAGCTTGGGGTATATTCCAAGGCTCTTTATTTCGTCAAGAAGCAACTTGAACGCATAAGCTATCTCTATCTTGCTTATCTCAACGCCGTCGCCACAAATTGGGCAGTAGCTGTGCTTCTTGAACTCGTCGTAAATCGCAAGAAGTCCACATTCTTCGCATACAGGGACAATTGTCTTGTCAGAATCAAATCGCTCCTTAAGAAGGAGGCTTGCGCCATGTGCAACAAAGGTGTCTTTTTCCATCTCACCAAGCCTTAATCCACCTTCTAGTGCTCGTCCTTCTGTAGGCTGCCTTGTAAGTAGTTGTACGGGCCCACGGGCTCTACTGTGGATTTTGTTTGCAACCATATGCTTAAGTTTTAGATAATACATATTCCCAACATAAATTTTAGCCTCAAACATCTCTCCTGTAAGTCCATTGTACATAGTCTCAGTTCCATCTTCCCTAAATCCTAAAGAGAGAAGCTCTTGTCTTAATCGTTCTTCAGGCTCCGCATCAAAAGTAGTTCCATCTATATATCTCCCGCTTAGCGCCCCCACTTTTCCGCCGATAATCTCTATAAGATGTGAAACAGTCATTCTTGAAGGGATGCTATGTGGCGAAAAAATTATATCCGGAACAATACCTTTTGCAGAGAAAGGCATGTCAGTGTGGTTGACTATAAGACCTACAACGCCCTTTTGCCCATGCCTGGAAGTGAACTTGTCTCCAACCTCTGGAACTCTAAGGTCCCGTATTCTCACCTGAACAAGCTTGTTGCCCTCTTCATTTTCGGTTATTAGAACAAAGTCAACAATGCCCTTTTCTCCATGCTTAAGCGAGGATGAAGACTCTCTTCTCATATTTGAAGTAAGACTATACTCGTCTATGCTGCTCAAAAACCTAGGTGGACTTGTTTTTCCGATTATTACATCATCTTCCTTTACTTGTGCTTCTGGATAAATAATTCCGTCACCTTCAAGGAACCTATAATCTCTTTCCGACTTATAGCCCTTAACATCCTTATCTGGAACACAGATTTCATCAATCAATCCACCTGAATATCTAAGCTCTTCGCTTGTGACAGGTCTATAATAAGTGCTTCTTCCTATACCGCGCTCAATTGACGCCTTGTTTAATATGATAGCATCTTCCATATTATAGCCCTTATAACTCATAACCGCAACCACAAGATTTTGCCCTGAGGGATGTATCTTATAATCTGAAATGTCATGCATTATTGTTTTTACAATAGGAACTTGAGGAGTCTCAAGCAGGTTTACATCCATATCAAGCCTAACAAGGTAGTTTGCTGCATAGAAACCAAGAGCCTGTTTTTGGTTTTTTGAGCCCATATTAATTCTTGCAGGAGGACTATAGTTTGAATAAGGGACTAGCGAAGTACAAAGACCAAGCATTGCAAGCGGTGATATCTCAAGATGGGTATGTTCGGAAGTTAGTTCCTCAGGCCTAAACGCAACAAGTGCATTCTCCTCTTCATTTGCGTCAAGGAACTCTATAATACCCTGATCTATAAGATCTGACCATGATATCTCATTGCGCTCAAGCTGAGCAACCTGCTTTTCTGTCAATAGTGGAACTCCATTTTTAACAATAATAAGTGGTCTCCTAAGCCTGCCTTTTGAGCACTCAAGCCGTATTTCATCATGCTCCTTATTGTACAAGACATTAAGGTTCATCATTGACTTGCCCTTGCGCCTCTCTGTTATGACCCCCTCTACAAACTGATTTGGATTATCAACTTCGCCGATATACTTGCTGTTTAAGTATACGCTCGTCATTTTCCACCCTTAAAGATTTATTTTTGCTGAACCACGGTACGCAGCCCGAGGCTTCTTAAGGTTTTTATTACCTCTGATTCATCTGTTTCTTGTGAAACCTGAGACAATAGCGCAAGATTTTTTCTTAATCCTATGTTTGTTCCTTCCGGCGTTTCTATAGGACAGAGCCTGCCTATGTGTGTGCAATGCAGCTCTCTAGCTTCAAAGTTTTCCTGGCTTGTTGACAATGGGCTTATGACTCTCTGAAGATGCGCAAGAGTATCCAAAAAATTAAGCCGTTGGATTCTCTGGCTTACTCCTTTTCTTCCGCCGACCCAGTTGCCTGTTGCCATGGAGCTGTATATTCTTTGTGTAAGAAGCTTGTCTCTTATAACTACCCTTATTGATGGAAATTTGCCGCGTTTTACGATACGCTGAAAATTATAAAGCATGTCACCTATAAGAACCTTAAGATTTACCCTAAATAAGTCAGCAAGCAAATCGCCGCTCATTTTAATTCTCTTGTTCATATAATGGTCCTTGTCGTCCACACCAATAACTCCTTTTGTGACGTTGATATATCTCTTCACAAATTTACATAGGTTATAAGCCTTAAACAGCCGGTCCTTTTTCTCTATTCCAAGATGAGGGAGGAAATATTTATCAAGAATTTCTTGCATTCTTTCTATTCTGATATCTTTTGCTTGGGTAATACCTATTCTCTTTGCCATGTAGTCAAGTGCTTCTTCTTCGCTTTTTATGTCAACAAAATCAAGGAGATTTACATACACATCATCGTCATGCTCACTGCCTGCGATATTTCTCATTATATCTTCATCCTTTATCATTCCAAGGGCCTTTAGGATTACCACTACAGGTATCCTTCTGACTCTCGTAAAAGAAACATAAAAGATTCCATCCCTGTGTTTTTCAATGCTATGAGGTATTTTGAATGAGCCATAGCTAGAGAATATTTTACCTTGATATTCGCTTGGGCCGGTTTTTATCTTCTCCATTAAGAACATATTTGCCGCAAGATCCTCGATATTTATAAGAACCCTTTCTGTTCCGTTTATTATAAAATATCCGCCAAGGTCATATGGGTCTTCGCCTTTAGCGATAAGCTCCTCTCTACTTAATCCATACAAATGGCAGAACTTTGAGCGAAGCATTATAGGCATGCTTCCAATTTGCGTAACAAAAGATTCTCTTTGTATTCCGTTTATGTGCGCGCTTATTTCTATGAATATAGGGACAGAATATGTGATTTTTCTGAGTCTAGCTTCAATAGGATAGATAGGTCTCTTGCTTCCGTCTGCCTCTGTTATTTCTGGCTTTGTAACCCATATCTTGTCAAGTCTGATTTTAAACTCATCAATATTATGTGGGATTATTGTCGGCTCTATTGTTTTGTTCTCTTCAATTATAGTTTGAAGCTCTTTTTCAATAAAATAATTAAATGATTCTATATCTGAATTAACAAAACTGTGTTCCTCAAAATATTTTTTGATAAGTGCTTTTGAATATCTTTGCATCCTACACCACATATCTATAATATATACTCTCTCCGGCAGTCGGGCTTTGCCTTATAATTTTTATTATGTCGCCTTGTTTAGGATTAAGAGTTTGTATTGCCGGATCATTTACTGATATTTTAGGCAACTGCTTATAGTTAAGATTGTATTTTGAAAGAAGCTCGTCTTTTTCCTTCTGGTTAAGCTTAATATGCTTCGGCACTAGTACATGAAGCCTTACATCAAAATTTGGTTTTTTTCTGCTGCGTTTTTTCGCCATTTTTTAAACCAACTTTAATACATATCCATTATTAAATGTTCATTATTAAATTTATAATCTTATATCGAATTTATAAGCTTATAATGGGCCGGACGAGATTCGAACTCGCGACCACCCGATGCCCGCCCTAAATGTTAAAAGTCGGGTGCTCCACCAGCTAAGCTACCGGCCCGGGTTAGTATAAACGCCCTGGCCGGGACTTCCAAAAACCCCAAATAAATTTTTAGGGTGTTTTATCTTTTTTTTGAACCCGGGTCGAAGCCTCGACAGGGCTTCATGATAGGCCGGACTACACTACCAGGGCATCAGCTCAAACAACTGTTAAAAATCCTTCTAGCATCTAAATACAAATTATAAATGCTTATTTTTGACATTGGAATGCTAGAAAGATTTTTCATGAATTAATGCTAACTTTTTTCTCTATTTATAAACCTATCGGATTTTCAGGATATTTCCAGCATAATTATTTTAAGCATAATTTCTTAAGAATAATTAACAGATTCTGGGCACGACTTCTCCTGTAGGCATTTCAAGAAATCTCTGTCCCACTGGGGTATTAATAATAAGGTCATTTTTTGTTATCTCACCAATAACCGCGGCTGTTTTGTTAAATTGTTTTAGTTTTTTAAGTACAAGCCTCGCATTATTTTTTTTACAAACCAATATCGCTCGTCCCTCGCATGCAAGGCTAAAAGGGTCGACACCAAGCAATTTACAGATAGCAGAAACCGGTTTTGATATAGGCACTGCTTTTTCATTTATCAAGACGCCTACTTTGTTTTTTGTAGCAAGCTCAGCAATGCACGCAGAAATTCCGCCACGCGTTGGGTCTTTTGCTTGTTTAATAAGATGTATAACCGACATTAACTCTGGCATTATATTTTTGCAGTCGCTTTTTATTTTTGATTCAAACTTAAACCTTTCAGCAAGCAAAGCAGCTCCATGCTCAGCAATGTTTCCTGTTACAATTATTTGGTCTCCTATCTCAAGTTTTTTTGTAAGTTGCCTTTTTATCCTCCCTATTCCTGATGTATTTATGATTAATCCGTCAAGGGTTTTTTTTGGCATTACTTTGGTGTCGCCGGTGACAACAGGGACATTTGCTTTTTCAGCTTCTTTATGTATAGAACCAATAATAAACATAAGTCTTTCTTCTGAAAAACCTTCCTCAATTACAAGGCCAAGTGAAATGCCGACAGGCTCAGCACCTGAGACAACCAGGTCGTTTATTGTGCCACAAACAGCAAGCTTGCCTATGTCTCCGCCTGGAAAAAACAATGGGCTTATAGTATAGCTGTCAGTAGTAAAAGCGATATCACCGAAAAAAGCAGAATCGCCGTCAGAATTGAACCACTTGCCTGTGCTTCCAAGCACTTTTCTTATTCTAGCAACAAGCTCGTGCATTTCTTTTCCGCCTGCGCCGTGATGTAAGCCAATGTTCATTTTACAAAATCTTATAACAAAAATTTTATAATAATAATTTAAATAACACTCTAATATATGTAGACATATCTACTAATTTTGAATTTACATTGCTACATTTATTTTGCTATACTATATTAACTATTATATATTATACTATACTGTATAATTACTGGATATATAGTATTGTTAGTGTATACATATCTATTCTAATTATTGCTAGGTATCCCAAATTTCTATAATTTCTATAATATACAAAATATACTATATACTATTATATTGCTATATTTATTCTGAAAAATATTTATAGTATATGCTACATGATCCCTCAGAGCTGACCATACATGCGCCCATAGGTGTTTGAGGCTTGCATCTTGACTTGAATAAAGGGCACTCAACAGGGAATATTTTGCCTTTAATTACTTCTCCACACTTACAACCTTTCTGCTCTTTTGCCTTTGGAACTCTTTTAAAAATCTCTTTATATATTAGTTTTGCATTTTGACTTGAATACCTCTTCTTTATTTCAAGCCCACTCCTAGGGATTGTTCCTAAACCACGCCATTCTGCATCGCATTTTTCAAAACATTCTGCTAAAACAGCCTGTGCCTTTTTGTTGCCTGAGGGATTTACAACCCTCTTGTATTGGTTAAAGACTATATTCTTATTATTTCTTATCATCTTAAGAAGCATAAGGATTGATTCAAGCATGTCTTCGGGCTCAAACCCAGTTATTGCCTGCGGTTTTTGAATTATCTCATACGGCTTGAGACCGATAATCGCTGAGACATGACCTGGATTAATAAAACAGTCAATTTGTGAAGAATCGGCGACTGCCTTCATTGCCTCGGGCATGGTTTTATGGCAAGAATATACTAAAAGCCCCTTTTTAATAGCGACGGCTGTCATTGGGGCAGTTGTTTCAAAGCCAATTCCAAAAAAAACAGCATCTTTAAGTTTGAGCGCATCCATAACTGAATAAACAACATGCACATTTGCACCATTTGTCCGTGCTTCATCAAGGCTCATTCTTGTACCTGGCACTTTAATCATATCTCCATATGTAGCTACAGCAACACCTGCATTTGCAAGTGCGATAATATTATCTATATCTTGTTGTGGAGTTACGCAAACAGGGCACCCAGGTCCTGAAATAAGCCTAACATTAGAAGGAAGAACATTCCTGAGTCCATACTTTGCAGCTGTTACAGTATGAGTACCACAAACTTCCATTATGTTTACTTGTCTTTCTATTTTTCTTGCTTCAACTCTTATTTTTTCAATAAGTGCATCAAACCTACGATTCATCCTCAATACTCTCCCAAAAAGTAATCTTTTCTTCTGCACTTTTTTTTTCAATTATTTGTATAGCAAATCCTGCGTGTACAAGAACAAAGTCGCCTAGTTTAGCATCAACAAAATCAAGCATTATTTCCTTTTTTACTCCACCAAAATCAACAACTGCAATATTTCCATTCTTTTCAAGCACTTTTCCAGGTATTGCAAGGCACATACAAAGCAAGTAAATCTGAGTAATATAAATATATAGCACAAATATATCTTTTTTGATTACTATCAAATAATAGTTCCAAAACATTTATATGCAGTAAGATATAACCGAATGTTTTAAAGTTGGGGGGTCAAGCGTGAATAAGAGAGTCGCTTTTAAGCGCTTAGATTATCTACTTACAAAAAGGTTTTCCTTGTATATTCTAGTTTTATTTTTTTCGTTTTTTTCGCATAAAGCATTAGCTAGTACACAGAACTTCCCTCCTAACCAACCACAGATTTTAACACCCGACGGTCAGGTAGAGACAGATGTGCTTTTCAAAAACATAAATTTTAATGTCACAGACAGCGATAATACAGTTCTTTCATGTAAGATGTATGTTAACGGCACCGGCAATGTTAGCAATTCAACCACAAGGAACAATACTCAAACATGGCTAAATCTCAGCGTTGCTGCATGTGGATACTATGTATACTACATCAACTGCAGTGATGGTGAGTTTTATAACATTTCCGCGACTCAGTGGATTCTTTTTAATTACAGTATTGATTCAACACCGCCCATAATAGGCTCTGTAGAGAATGTATCTATAACAAACTCAAGCGCCATTATAAAGTGGATAACAGACGATATAAGCAACTCAACAGTCTATTATGGCACAACACAATTATTAGGGAGCAGTTCATACAACGCAACTATGACAAACAATCATTCTGTTCTTTTAACAGATCTAAGTAACAATACTTTATATTACTACAATGTAAGCTCATGTAACAGTGCCGGCTATTGCAGTGTTTCATTGCAATACTCTTTCACAACAGAGCAGAACTTTATTCCTGGACCTGTTATATCAAATGTGTTGAACATCTCAATTACCAACACAACAGCGGTGGTGACCTGGGAAACTGACCTTCCTACGGATTCGCTTGTAAAGTATGGTATGTCAAGCGGCATTTACTCTGAAAACATATCAAACTCCACTTTAACCACAACGCATCTTATAGAACTCACAGGTCTTATGCCTGACACAACATACTACTATGTTGTAAACAGCACAGATGGGAACAGCAATTCAAGCGAAAGCGATGAGATGAATTTTACTACTGTTGATACGATTCCACCTTCTATAAATTCAGTGTATCTAACAAGCTACTACATCAAAAACAACACGCCTGTTACTGTGTATGTAAATGCAACCGACAATCATCTCCTTCAAGTCACTGCCGAAGGCACTCCTCTTGTGCAGAACGGCGATGTCTGGGAGGGTACAATCCCCTTAAGTTCAAGCCCCCTTGATATTGTTGCTATTGACGAAAGAGGAAACAATGCAACAGACAGCAGCGTGAATTTTGTTGTTGATGGAACGCCCCCCACGATACATTCAATTACAATATCAAAAAAATATGTGAAGAACAACACCAAGGTGGAAATCATTGTAAATGCCAGTGATGCTGTTAATGTAACAGCTGAAGGCACGCCCCTTAGTAGAGAAGGGGACAGATGGAATGGAACGATAGCTCTTCTTGATACCCCTCCTTGGTTTGTGGATGTTGTTGCATATGACAATGTCAGCAACACCGCTTTTGATAATTCTCTTTCCTACATAATCGACGACATTGCGCCGATTATAAACAGTATCATCCTTTCCCAGGATTATGTAAGGAACAACACCAATGTAACTATATATGTCAATATAACTGAATCATCAATAAGTAATGTCAGCGCAGACGATGTTCTTTTAAGCGAAATAAATGGAATATGGAGTGGAGCAATACTTCTTAAGGACATTGGGCAGCCCACCTTTGTTACTGTAGAGGTATATGATAATGCAGGCAATTTCTTACAGAACACAAACACAACATTCATTGTTGACGAACAAAACCCTCAGATAAATAGCGTCACAATTTCTGACGGATATGTTTCGACAGGACAAAAAATCCTAGTTACGGTTAACGCTACAGATACGAGAATGCAGTCTGTAACCGCCAACTCACTTGAGATGATAAACACATCGCCAAGCATCTGGTTTTTAAATCTAACAATACCCTCTTCAAGCGGAACAATAACGATACTTGCAACCGATGCGGCTGGCAACACCAAAAGCAATAGCTCTGCCAGTTTTGTGGTTGATAACACCGCGCCTGTAATAAGCATAGCAGAACCACAAAACAATTCATTCTACTCAAAAAACAATATAACATTCAATTTTAGTGTTTATGAATCAAACCTTTCAAGCGTGAACATAACCATTGACAACAAGAGATACTACGGCAGTTCAATAAATGGTAGTCAGACAGCAAATTTTACCGATCTTTGTGCCGGAATGCACAAAGCTGTCTTAACAGCGATAGACGAAGCGGAAAATAAAGCAACCAAAACCATTAGATTTACTATTGCAGCGCCACTCAATGTGACACAAAAGCTTAATGAGCTTAAGAGTGAGATTGGACTATCGGCAGTAAACATAAGCCTTAAAAAAAATGAGACTGAACTTTATGGAAACGAGTCTGTAGATATAAATGGAACTCTTTCTCTTGAAATAAATCTGAATGTATCAGGTATCAATGGAAGCATACGCATACATGGATTTAATGGTCTTAATGCAGACTGGGATACCGCTTTCTACGCAGATACAAATGCAAGCAGCGAAGAAACGATGAAAGCTACCCAACGCTCAGGCACTGAGATAGAATATTTTGTTCTCATTAAAAATACAACTGAGTTCATAGAGGATACTTACTATGACCTTGCAGTTATTGTGTTCAACACTGCGCTAAACGGCCGCGATGTATTATTTATAGGAGATGATAATGGCGAGGATATATATAAACTACATAACTGCACATCCACCCCCTCTGTAGTCTCAAGCTTATCCGATGCGTGTTATATTGAGACAGAGCATAATGTCACATTATATCTTCCACACTTTTCAGGAGGAGCAATCGCAAACGATACACTACCCCCAATAATAAATATCAGCTCGCCGGAAAATGCTACAATAATACAGAACAGCTATTTTGATTTTGAATTTTCTGTGTACGAAGCGAATCCGAACAACTTTAGTCTCTGCAATTATTCAGTTTTCAACGGCACAGATATAGTTTATTATGATTATGATATTGAGTATTTAGATATGACAAATAATGGCAGCACACTCTATGAAAAAAGAATACGATTATATGATTTAGCAAATGGAACATATTATTTTAATTTAAGCTGCCAGGACATGAACAATCAGTCGTCTAATCTTAGTTATATCTTTTTTGTCAACGACACTATAGAACCTGAGATAACAAGTATAGGTCCCACTGGCTTACAAACAAGCTCTACAACAAGCAAGGTTATTACTATATCAGCGATTACTGATGAAAACAGCTATTGTAGGTATGCTACAAGCAACCTGAGCTATTTTGAGATGACAGAACCTCTCGGCTCATTCGGCACATCACATACAACCCAGATAACATACAACTCAGATGCAAGCGTAACGATGTATGTAAGATGCATTGATGTAAATGGTATTGAGTCTGTTGCAGGTGTAATCTCCTATACAGTAGATGTTGGTATTTCAAGCAGTGGAAAAAGCACCAATGTAGGAAGCAGTGGAGGAGGCATAATAGGGAATGCAACCACCATAGAGGTCTTTGCATGGTCAAAAACACTAAAGAACATAACTGCTGAGAATTCTATCTCAATCTTGGTTACCAATAAAGACCTTTCCATAACCGAATTAAAGTTTGTACCTGTTACTGAGGTTCCAAATGCATACATCTACATCAGAGAAACAAAAGAGAAACCAGAGCGGTCCGGAGAGTTTTTGCAAGGCGTAAGTGTTTATAGATATATAAAAATAGTAGATGATAGTTTTAGAAACATAAGTGGCGCGGTTATTGATTTCAGGGTTGAAAAGTCCTGGCTTGAAGCTAATCAACTAAAACAGAACAATGTCGGTCTTTACAGGCTTTCCAGCACAGAAGGAGAGGGCAAATGGGTTTTACAAAATACAAGCAAGACAAGCGAGGATGGCCAATATATTTATTACAGAGCGAATACTACCGGCCTTAGCTATTTTGCTATTGGCGGAAAGCACGCAAAAGACGAATTAAATCAAGACTCTACATCTGTTTTTAATGAGCAGATGGACGACCCCTCCAACCAAAGTAACATAAATGAAAATGCAGAAATGAATACCAAGGAAATAGAGAGTGCAAGTCAAGAAGGAAACATACAGATCTCTGCTCCTGTACCTAAAATAAAAATTGAAACAAAGAGAAAGATAAGCATTTCTTGGCTTATTGCCTTTATATTAATTATAATAGTTCTGGCTGTCGCATCAATAATATATGTAACTAAGATATATGTGAACAGAGAAGGGGGTTTCTAGTCAGAAGCTGTTTAGGTTTAAAAAACATGCAAATGGAAAATCTAGGTATAGCAGAAGGGATACATATTGCATTAAAAAACAAGACTAAAACAGGATTTAACATAAAGAAATAAAATATAAAAATTTTATAATACATTTAGAATGTTTTTAGAATCATTTTTTCTCAATTTTAATGCAAGAAACTGGGCAGCTGTCGGCTGCTTCCTTTGCACAACCAATATTGTCTACAACATCTTTTTTTGGAACTGATTTCCCACCGACCATCTTAAACATGCTTTGGCATACTGAAACACACGCGCCACAACCAATGCATTCGTCTTTATCTACAGTTATCTTAAATGCCATGCTACCACCTCCTCTACCGGTTGGAATAAATCAATTAGTTTAAAAAGTTAATTATTTCTTTAAGTTTTTTGTTTGAATAAACCTTTTTTTGTAAGCTATAATTTAGAATAGTGACTGTAGTAAGCAAAAATTAAAGAAAAGCTCTATAAAAAGTAGCAATACAAGAGTAGAAATTAAATATTTTATTGGTCTTTTTTAATATTATTTTTTTTGACTATTATATTCTCTCCACAACGAACTCTTCCGCCTATTACGACCTGCGCGAATATACCTTCTTTTGGCATTATACAACTGCCAGCTAATTTTGCAATTTTGCACGGCGCATGGCACTCCTTTCCAATCTTTGATACTCTAAGCACCACTCTACCTATCTGCAAGAGGCACCCTATTTTCAATTTATGAAGCTTGACTCCCTTTGTCGTCAGATTTTCGCCAAAGCTTCCATGCTTAAAGCAGTGCATGCTTGTTGAGCTTTTCTTGAACCTTTCATAGGATTCAACAGCAAGCAGTGAAACTTGCCTTTTTCCTGGAGAAGCGTGAACATCGCCTTTTAATCCATAGTTTTTAATAAATACAGCGGTTTTAACAGGACGCTTCCTCCCTTTCACACGGCTTATGTTTATGGACACTATTTTCGCCAAACAACTTCACCGATATCACAAGGCACAACAATTCCAACTGATCTCTGAAGTGTTTTTTTAAACGAGTCTGATTTAAGTATCTCAATGAACTTCCGCACTGATGGCTTTTGGAGACTCTCTGTGTTTACGCAAAAATCGTAGTTTTCGCCTCTTAGCGGAATAAAAAACAGGTCATAGTTTACCGCAACAGCTTTTATCGCTATACCCCAGTCTGCTTTTCCCTGTGAAATCTTAGCGGCAACTGCTGTGTGAGTGTTGGCTTCAACCTCATAGCCTTTTATCTTCTGTATCAATCTATCAAAATCAAGCTCTTTACGCTTGCATAAATTCTTTAGAATTATTTCAAGAAGCACTCGCGTCCCGCTGCCTTTGTTTCTATTGATCATTCTATACTTAAAGATAAAGTCTTCAAGCTTCTTTCCTTTTACACCTTTTCTAAAAACAATTCCTTGCTCTCTCACATAGCCGCGAATAATACTCAGGTTTCTGTGCCTTGCAATAAAGGGAACATTGTAGATGCCGGTCTTCTCATCAAGCAGGTGTACTCCTGCAACATCTGCCTCTCCGCGTGCAGTCGCTTCAATCCCTGCGGTGCTTCCAGCATGCATAACCTTGTATGTGAACCCTGATTTCCCAAGCATAGACAAAGCCGGCTCAAGCATTACGCAGTGGCTTCCTATGAAAGTAATATCTACCGGAGATATATTTTCTGAAAAAAGTTTGACATCAATTAATGAGTCTTTAAGGATTGATTCTGTATTTGTAGGTATCTCAAAGAATCCATCTGCAAATGCAAATGTAGTTATTGAGCCACTGCTTTTTGATATAGGGTAGGCAAAGATTCCATATTTTCCCTTTACTAAGTTAACAAGAATAAATTCATGCTTCCTCTCGGAATATATTCTCTGTGCAATCCTAGCCTTGATATGTTTGTGGTCGTATGAGGAAAGCCCTGCCTTAGCAGTTATCAGTGGACTACAAAAAAGCATAAAGGCTATCGCAGCCGAAGACGGAAACCCTGGAAGAACAATCACAGGCTTATTTTTTGCCATGCCAAGAACCACTGGCTTGCCCGGCTTCATTGCAACACCATGAACGATAACTTCACCGACATTTTCAAGCGCCCTGTAGCAAAGGTCGCCCTTCCCGGCAGACGTCCCGCCTGACAAGATTACCATGTCATGCTCAAGACCCTTCAAAATTAAGGACTGAATTTCAAGCATATTGTCCCTTGCGATTCCCAAGAACCTAGGCTCTGCAAGATGCTCTCTACACATATCGCAGATGAGTGACGCATTAATATCATATATCTTACCTATAGGCAGCTTTTTTCCATGTGGAGATATCTCGTTTCCTGTACTTATCACTGCGACTTTTGGCTTTCTAAATACCTTAACAGTACAAAAACCTTGCGCAGCAAATACAGCAGATTCCCGCGGACCTATTTTTCGGCCCTTTTGAACAAGCACTTCGCCCTTCATCATGTCAGAGCCAGCGTGCATAACATTCTCGCCTGGAACCACCGGCCGATATACATTAACATACTCTCCTTCAATTGAAGTATTTTCAACCATAACTATTGCATTTGCACCTGTAGGAATAACTGCGCCAGTTGAAATTTCAGAGCAGTACCCTTTTAAAATCGCCTTTTTAGGATTTGTGCCAGCGGCTATTTTTTCTCCTGAAAGTTTTATTTTGACTGGTGATTCTTCGTCAGCGAAAAAAGTGTCTTTCGCGTTTACCGCATAACCATCTCGAGAAGAGCGGTCAAACGGAGGAACATCAATTCTTGCTATCACATCTTCAGCAAGAACCCTACCAAGAGCGTCAGAAAGAGAAACCCGTTCGGTGCCTATAGGCTCAAGCCCCGCACTTTTAAAAAAGATTTTTTTTGCCTCATCAATCTGCATTAAATTATGGAACTCCCTCAAAATAGATTCACCTCTATGCTTTCGCCGGTGTTGTACCCCTCAACATTTTCTGGAACAACTACAACGCCACTTGCTTCTGCAACTGTTCTTAGCGCGCTAGCACCTCCAAGCCTGAAAGGTAAAACGCAGTTCCTCTCAATTTTAACTCTAACAAAGTCTGTTCTTCCTGCTTGTGATGCGATTTTTCCAGTCAGTTTGTATTTCGCCTTACGCAGATGATCAAACGGATTGAAGTCGCACCCTTGCATTTTATATATTGCCGGCCTTACAAAAGCCTCAAACCCAATGAATGCTCCTACTGGACTGCCAGGAAGAAGAAAGATAGGTTTTTTTTTAACAACACCAAACCCGGCTGGACTTGCAGGGCGCATTGAAACGCCGTGAAAAACAAGCTTGCCCTCATCCAAAACTACGATAGGCGCGAGATCTTTCTCCCCAACAGATGTACCACCAGTAATTAAGATTATATCTTCAATACATGAAAGAATCGCTTTCTTAATTTTTTCTTTGTCATCCTTTACAATAGGCTTTATAGAAGGCAAAGCTCCAGAATCCTTAGCAAGCGCAGCAAGCATTGGGCTGTTTGAGTCAATTGTTTTAAACGGCCGTCTCTTTCTGACAATCTCATTACCGGTTGCAATGATCGCCACCGTTGGTTTTTTGAAAACGCGAACTTGTGTCTTGTTGAGGTTTGCCAAAATGCCTATGTGTTCTGGCCTAATTTTTGTTTTTTTTCTTATTGCAACATCACCTTTTCTGAAATCATCTCCCGCATGGATAACATTTTTGCCTGGGGGAACTGCAGCAAATACTTTCACAAGATGGTTTTTCTCCTCAGTGTATTCTGCCATAACAACTGCGTTGGCATTTTTCGGAAGCATAGCGCCAGTCATTATCTTTATAGTTGTGCCCTGCTTCAGAGCTAGCTTAACTTTTTTTCCAGGAAAGGCCTCACCTACAATAGGCAGCTCAATCGGATTTAGAGGGGAAGCACCGAATGTATCCTCGGCGATTACAGCATAACCATCCATTGCAGAACGGCTGAAAAGAGGAATATCAAACCTAGCTACAACATCTTCCGCAAGTATTCTATTTGGCGCGTTTAATATGTCCACTACTTCGACTTCAAGCTCTGGCGTTGTTCTTTTTACTAGTAGCAAAGCGTCTTGAAAGCGCATTTTTTTCAAAAACCCTTTCATCCTAACATCTGTTTTGTCATCTATAAAGTTTTTTGACATAAGACTCATGCCTCAACCGCAAACATGCCCAACAATATGCCCTGCCTCCGGAAGAATTAGTTTCTCAAGAGCAAGCCTGCAGGCTCTCGGACTTCCTGGGATGCAGAAAACAGCCTTACCCTTTGCTGTCCCTGCTGTTGCTCTTGAAAGCATAGCTGCGCTTCCTATTTTGTTATAGCTAGTGAGCGAAAAAAGCGCGCTGAAGGAAGAAAGCTCTTTTTCAAAAAACGGCCTTACCGCCTCAATGGTGACATCGCTTTTTGCAATCCCTGTACCACCGGTAAAGATAATTACATCTGAGTTTCCTTCACAAAGCCGGCGCAGCTCGTCTCTGATCGCCTTTTTATCGTCTTTTACAATGGAGTATGAAACAACATAGTGCCCTTCCCTGCTCACGAGTTCAGCAATAACCTTTCCGCTTATATCATTTTCCTTTGTTTTTGTCGTGCTAACAGTAACTAAAGCAAACTTAAGATGGCTCGGCGCAGAAGCCTTATGCTGTTTTGAAGTGTCCACATGCTCGCAGTTCTCTTTATCGCACATTACTCCCACTTAACCTTTTTTTTGACTTGGACATCTGATATTTTTGCATGGTTGTACTGGCCCGTCACGTCCTTCTCAAGGTATTTTACCATGTCCCATATTGTAAGAAGAGCAACTGACACACCGACAAGGGCTTCCATTTCAACGCCTGTTTTTGCGTCTGCACTGACCTCGCACATCGCCTTTATTCTATCCTTCCTAACTAAAAAGTTAAGAGAAACAAGATCAAGTTGTATGTTGTGACAGAGGGGGATAAGCAGTGAAGTCTGCTTGGCAGCATTTATCCCGGCAATCTCAGCTGCAACAAGAGGGTCACCTTTTTTTATTTTTCCTGCCCTTACAGCATCTATAGTGGTATCCTTAAGAAAGATTGAACCTACTGCAGTCGCGCTCCTTTTTACTGGCTTTTTTTGGCTTATGTCAGTCATCGCCATTTTAACCATAATTAAAGCATCTATTCAATTCTCTTTGTACTCAGTTATTTCACTTAGATGTACACAATATATACATCTATGTATGTTAGTATTATCATCCACTGGATTATTCATGTATTATTTAAGCGGTTTTCTGTTTGCTGGTCTGCTTTGCAAAACAGGTGCGAATGCACTTTGCTGGATAGGCACTGCTTCTTTCATCAAGCATTCTTTAATCCTGCCATCTGCGCTTATTCTTATCTTGTTGCATGACTCGCAAAACTGCGGTGATGGAGTCACAGTTTCAACAAACATTGTGCCAAAATGATAGCGTTTCCGCGCTTGCATTTTGCGCTTCTCTTGCCAGTCGCATTTTTCTGCGAGGTGCTTTTCGATATGCAAAAGAGGGAGGTGTAATCTTTGATAGTCTTCGTCGGTTACTCTACCAAGCTTTATAAGTTCTATAAGTTGCAGGTTGACATTATACTGCATGCAAAAATCTAGCATCGGAAAAATCTCAGTATCGTTAACACCTTTCAAAACCACCATATTAAGTTTTACCTTGATATTTGCCTTTTTTGCAAAAAGTATCGCAGATTTGATGCGCTCTGTGTTTTTTGGAAGTGCTTCAGACAGACTGTCGCATCCGATATTGACTCTGTCAAGTCCTGCACGACTGAGTTGTTGTGCATATTTCGGTAACATGAGTCCATTTGTTACAAGCGAGACCTCCAAATAGCCGATTGAGTTTGCAATGCTCACTATCTGCACAATATCTTCCCTAAGCAATGGCTCTCCGCCTGTGAGTTTAAGAGTTGTTATTCCTGCGGCATTTGCAGCCTCAAGCAGACTCTTTATTTGAATAAGGCTCATCTCAGCTTCGTTTTCTACGCTGCCTTCTTTATGGCAGTAGAAACAGTCTAGGTTGCACTTTTCTGTGACGCTTAAGCGGAGGTGCGTCTTTTCCCTTCCTAAAGAGTCAATTATCATTGTCTCTCCATTGCCTTCTCATACCTTGTTGTGAGCATTTTTCCGATATGAGTGAGCTTTGTTGAACCACCTGCATCTTTGCCTCCTTTACTACTTTCAATAATCTTCCTGCCAAGGCGCTGCTCAATCCGCTTAATATAGTTGTATGCGGTCTTATAAGATATGCCAACCGCATCGGCGCTTTTTTTTAGAGACTTTGTGATTTCAATCTCTTTCAGTAGTCTATATCTCCCTTCCCCAATAAGTGGGCAGCCGTTGTATTCAAGCCAGAACTTGTATTTTGTTTTAGTCCTAATATTATCCGCCCCTCTTTTAATCAGGAAGTTTGCGATATGAATTTAAATACTTTTCGCTATGCATTAATCAATTGTGCATTAATTAATATTTTTCATAATTTCAAAAAACACATAAAATTAGGATTCAAAACCGTGGTGTATATTTTTTTAGCTGTTCATGTATCTTTTCTACATTTCCAACAAAATCAGAAAACAGAATACTATCAAGCTTCTTACTATTTGTATTTATCATCCTTTCCAAATCTTTTACATAGCTATAGCTTTTAAAAAAATTTTTATCATTAAGTAATGCAGAATAAAGTTGAGGGCCCCATTGTTTAAGGTAGCTCAGATAATCATCAATTTCTTTTATCTGTTTCACTATTTTCTTTTTATCGTACTCCGTAGACCATGAGATAGAGAAACGATAGTCATTACGAGGCTTAGTAAGTTTTGGTGGTTCTGGATAAAAGAACTCAATTTTATAATTACCTTCAAAAGACCCTACTTTAAGTACCAATTCAAGTTTGCTAATACGACCATATAAATTATTTTGGACTTTATAAGTAACCTTAACCTCATTTTTTCCTTTTATAAGAAGGCATGGAAACCTATTCTTAAATACTGCTTGGGGAATTCCATTAATATACAGTTCCTTTAGCAAATAAGTGAATGGAATGTTTGGGTGGGGAAAGGTTTTAATAGAGAAGGAGAGTTCTTCTTCTACATCTGTGTCGCTATTGTTCATGATGATGAAGGTACTCTCTATTTTCTTATCAATCCTGAATCTAAGCTTTCTATCAAGAAATAACCCTCTTGTGTCTGGTGTTAAAATCTTAATATTTGGTGTGATTTTCTGACCTTGCCTTTTTTGTTGGTGTCTTTGAGTTTGCTGTTGCAGAGCAGTAGTTGTTTGAGGTCGTCTTATACTTCTATCATTCTGTTTAAGATTATCTTTTTTTGTTTCAGCAGAACCTTCAGGTTTAATGGCTAGCTTGCCTTGCTTTTGAGACTCTTGCGGCGACGCTTTTAGATTTTGATTGTCAGGCATTATGTACGACGGAATTGCTTGTCTAGATGAAGGATAGTTCTCAGATTTGCTTCCGAATTTTGGAGCATATGAGTGTTTTAAGTAAGATTGAGGTGCGCTAGAAGCAGGTTGTTTATCGTTAAAGTCGCTTATTTTTTGAGTGGGCATAGGACTCCTTTGCTCTGGTGCGCCAAGAGGCGGCATAGGCCATTTAGCGACCTCGCTTGTTGTTGTGTCTGTAAACTTCTCAGTTACACAGATTATAATTATGATTATCCCTATTATTGACAAAATAAGTCCGACTGCATAAAGAAGGCTTCCCATACCTGTTCTCTGTAGCCAGGCAAAGAACTGTGGGACCATTGCTTCTGACATAAGATAAACAAGTATATAGGCGAACGCCACTGCGCATCTTGGTTTTGCTCCAAACCCAATAATAAGCTGATAGAACATAACACCGAAAAGAAGAAGTAATGCTACAATTGCTATTGGCCAAAAATTCCCTATCCTAAATGTGCCGCCGCTTATATATTCAAAAAAAGCAACAGACAATGCAAGCAGAAGCCCTATGCCAGTTGATGCGGCGTTTCCAAGCCTGCTTTTTAAAGTAAATTTTGCAATTCCACCAAAAATTATTAGCCAAACAAGTAGGTCTATTATAAGGTAGTATTTATCATAATTAGGCCCAAACTGAAGTTTTTCAAGAGCCTCAAAGACAGGCCGCAGTGCATTTTCTTGGGCGGAAACGACTGGAAGTGTGATTAAAACAGCAAAGAGAATCATAACAAAAGGAACTGTGTTTCTTTTCTGCTGTCGCATTCCATTATTTTATAGAAAAGGGATATATAAAGGTTTGCCTAAAGATGCATCCAAAGAATTAATTAATTAAAAGATTAAAAAATCAAAATACAAAAAAAGTGTAATAGTCTTTTCAATTTTCACAGTTTTTCCATTTTCTTATTGCTTGCAGAACCTCAGATGGAGTCGCAATACCAGACTGCCAGATAGACATGTACGCAGAAAGTTCAGTTGTTGAGATAAAGGCATCATTATTTATGTTTGCTGGATGTACACATCTCCTTATTGCAGAAGAGTTTGTGCATGAAAACGCGCCTATGTCAGTGCCGCCTTCGCCATTACCGCATGCAGGGCTTGTGTTTTTTGGTCTTAAATCCCTCGCTAAATAATCAACAAACTGAGGATCCTTGCCTATTATATCATGCATGGCAGCTCGCGAGGTGTCTCCAGCATTGAAAAGAAGATTATAGTCGCCGGTTACATTACCGCCATCAGACGCCCAGTAGTTTGAGCTCATATTATAAAAGATGTTATTTTTCACCATGTTCCCTGTTGAGCCTGACCTAAACCCAGCCCCATGATAGTATATATCAACAAAGGTATTTCCGATAACAGATATATTGTATATATCATGAACACATATGCCCCAAGCGCCTCCGCCTGCAAAAACATTTTTTCTAAAAGTTAGGTTATAAGAGTGTTTGTACCTACCAGATTCGCCCATAAACCCCTGGTGAAAATCGTAACAAGTGTTGTTCTCAACAAGGATGTTTCGTGCATGCTCCCCATTGTTATCAAATGTCTGGAAACAATCTACATGAGCAGAACCGATTTCGTTAAACTTCGTGCCGAAAAACAAGTTATTCCGCAGGGTATGATTGTCTCCGAAAAAACGCGTATAATCACAATCTCCCATAACACCATAATTATAAAGCCGTTCTATTACATTGCCTTCAACAACAACACCATCGCCAGCTATAACTATACCCATTTGAGGCTTGTAAAGTTTATTTTCTTTTATAAGTCCGCCTGTGCCACTCATAGATATTCCAGTTGATCTTGTTTCGTGAAGATAGTTTCTTAATATTGTAATACTTCTTCCTTGGGCAGATATGCCTCCTGTAAACTGTCCATTGCTTGTTATATTGAAACCATCTAATGTGATAAAATCGCCGTTTATGCTAAATCCTCTTACTACAGTGCTCCAGTTTTCTGCTTTTATAACAATCCGCCTGCTCTGTGTACCGCTTGTTGTGACACTAACTTTCTCGTTGTATGTCCCAGCAAAAACAAAAACAGTCTGGCCTGGCTGAACCCTGTTGACAGCTGACTGTATGGTGGAGTATTCTTGCCAAGAAGCAGGCGTATCATCAACACAAAGGACATCAGACTCAGAACAAAATGAATCAAACGAAACAATTGGCACATGATATTCAAATGCGCCTATATCTGGAGAGTAGCGTATGTTCCCAAGTATATCCTCATTAGGCATGGGACCTTGTGCTGCATCTATTGCAGGACTGCTTTTGTTAAGCGTCGCAAACTCAAAGACAAGCCGTTCAAATTCCTGCCTTATTGTCCTGCTTCCGCTTTGAAAAAGAAAACTTGTTTCATCAAATACAGGCAGAACTAATTGATTAGGATAAGGAAGCAACGGATCTGCTATTATTTTTGTGTTGTCAAGCCCAGGGTTTACTGCGCCATCAAGAGGAAGAGGACTATTATTGTTCCAGAACAGGTTTCTTGAAAGAGTTAGCGTTGAAACATCAACATTTCCATAAACAGTTCCCAGCCGGTTCATTGTTCCCGTCGGGTCGCTGAATATATTATTTTGTATGTAAAAACCATGTACTTGAGGGTTATTTCCCTCTGTTCCTATCCTAAATCCGTAGGAGCTTCCGGGCATATTGCCTACAAAGGTATTTGCTCTTATTGTTATATTCTCGGCACCTTTTAACTGAACAGGTGCAGAAAAAAGATTGTAGCTGTTCCCAATAAAAAGGTTGTTTTCTATAACAGAGTTTGTTATCATAAACTCGTTATTCTCGTCCTCACCAAATTGTATAAACGCCTGGTCGCTTCTTCCATCCCAATTGAGAAAAATATTTTTATGTATCCTATACCTTGGGTTTCGCGCCGGCGTATAGGCACTAGATATGTTATGAGCCGGCACTTCTCTTTTCAAAGTAATAAAAGACTGCGAATTTGGCGAATTTCTAGAAAAAAATATGTTTTCATAGATGTCAAGCTCGCCGGCCCTAACAGAATCAATCATATCAGAGCCTGGTGAGTCAGCAGGGTCGTAAAAAATGTTTCCTTTTATATGTATATTATGCGGATACATTAGTTCATTGCCTCTGTTTATTTTTAAAAGTTCATTGCACGTCCCAGGAGCATTATTTCCATAAACTATATTGTTTTCAAAAATTATATCTGATGCATCCTGAAAATGCACCACATAGTATGTTTCCCTGCTGTTACACTTATAGTTTGGGTGTGCATTTGTAATTATAAATCCAGAAACATTAATCTTTGCCGAGCCTTTTGTATAGATGTCAAATACATCTTCGCCATTTTCAAAATTGGTTAGCTTTGCCCGATAAGAATTTTCAGCCCTTATTGTCACCCAGTTGTCAAAAGTTCGAGTTATCACAGTTCTTCCTTTATATACTCCATCTTTTACAATTATAGTCCCTCCTGTGCTAGGGATTGACTCAACTGCATGTCCTATACTTTTCCACGGATTGGACTCAGAACCGTCTCCAACCAAGTCAGAGCCAACGGAAGAAACATAATATTTTTGTGCAGATACATGCTCAAGTAATAACGTCGTAAAAATAAGAAGCAGAATTATGAAGGTTCTTCTTTGCATTAAGACCTATCTACATAAAGTGGTATAAAAATTTATCTACATGTTTTCCATCTTTTTATATAAGAAATAAACTCATTGCTAGGCAAATGCCCGCTTAGCCAGTCAAAAATGAGCTGGTTAATTTGCTCCCGTAAAAGACAATCGTGCTGAATATCTTGTCTTGGGCCAATATAGGATGTGCTTACAACAAAATCATCTATATAATAATAAACTTCTGGATATTGAACATTCCAACCAGAAATGATAAACTTATAACTATTCTGTATTTCTCCTCCACTGGCTGTAAATTATATAGGGTAATCATTAACTTGTTGTACTCCATTAATCCATAAAGAAGTTTTATCTAACCCTGGCAAAAGCTCTATTTTCCATTCAACTAAAACCCACCCACGCCATGCTGGTCCCAAAAAAAGTAAGTTCTATTACCACCTTCTTGGATAGAAGGCCCAATATTATTTGCAATCCACTCTTCATCATTACAACCATAAGAGTGTATCGCTAAAAGGCTATGACCTCCATCATAACAGTCTAAATATCTTAATCCATTTGGATCTCTCTGTGGGCATCTCTTTTCTCCGCAATCCCTAAAATCAAGACTTGCTACAGCTGCACTAGCTGTATTGGCAAATAAAAAATGTGCTGAGGCACTTGACAAGTGAGAGGCATGCTCTGGTGGTACATATAAATAGGCACCGTTCAAAAAGTGTGTTAGCATCCACCGCGTATGCACATTCAGGAACAATATATGGGTTTGAAGTTGAGTTGTTCCATACGGAGAACCAGATATTTCCATTTGAACGGAAAAGTGCCAACATGATGGTAAGCCGACCGAAAACGAGATTTTGAACGGTGCCATATAAATATAGGTGGTAAAAAAGACGTATTATAAAGATTACTTTCAATATTATAATAGAGGCTTATAATTATAAATATTACGATTACAGGCCAAAACTTTTGGTAAACTCGTTTATCTTTTGGAACTCTGCTAAAAAAGTGTATCCCTTGTCTGTAAGAACATAGAACTTGCCAGTCTCGTCAAAGTCTTTTGCCACAAGCCCTTTCTTAATAAGCTCATCAAGATAAAGATTCATCCGCTGGTATGAAAGGTTTGACTTGTAAAGAAGGTGGGTTGGTTTTATTTTGCCACCTCTTTTTTGAATAGACGCGAGTATATCATGAATAATTTGCATTCTGTCTCGCTTTTCGCTCATCTTCCCAGCACCAGTATCATATTTATTAGAAGAAAAACGTATCCGGATATCTGCAACCCATGACCTAAAACAAAAAATAACTTACTCTGCTGAGCGAATATAAAAAACATCTGAGACAATGCAAGAAGAATTACTGCAACAAGAACAAGCATTGCAGTACAGGTTCCTTTTGTGCAGTAATTTTTAAACTGATAAAATGCAATTGTGCTTAAAATAATAAAAAGGATTATATTGGTTGTAAGAAAGATATTTTTGCTCATAAGCGTAACTGCCATAAGGACTGCGAGCATTGCAACAAGTATCTTAGGGTTATGGATTCGCAGAAAGATTGCTGCGAGTATCAAAAATCCTGATAGAATAAGAAAGGAATACATCACTAACGCCGCATGGTGAAGCGCCTGCGTTTTAACAACTGTTGACACTGCTGCTGTGAGGTTAGGGACATTTGGGAGGTAATTTTTGTATATAATCCAGTCAAGTGCTCCTCCAATTAGAAAAGCAGCTGAAATTGCCAGAAAAGCAAGCGTAAAATAGATGTACTTGCGTTCCTTTGCCAGATAGTATATTCTAAAACTGTATATAACTATAAAAAGCGCTATAAGCATAACACAGAATTCAAAAACCCAGTCAAGCCCAAAAAACCATCTAGGTCCGCTCAGACTTGTAAACATAATAGAGTGGTAAGGGAGTCAATTTTTAAATTTTATGGATTGCCGTTCAGTATCTGCACTTAATAAAGGATATATAAAAAGACCTTCTAAGTTTATATTATAATTATTATCGTTAATGAGCATCATAGAGTATTAAATGACTGAAGAAAAGTTTGTGATAAGCTAAAAAAAGGTGATAAAATGCAGTGGAAAAACAAGCCGAGAAAAAATGTCATGCGAAGGCAGATAAAAGAAAAGTATGAGATGCTTTTTTCCATAGATGATTTAAAAGAGGTGCTTAAGACGCCATTAAGCACTATCACACCAACTCCATGATAATATAGGGCGGCAGGTTTTCACAGACCTCTTTTCCTGCCGCCCACCCCAATTTTTGTTTTGGTGTTTTTAAGGATAATATGAGTTTAACTACAATATAAGCTTTTCATTTTTACTAACTTCATCTAAAATTAAAAACTGATTATTTTAAGTAAGGTTATTTATAGTGTCGTAAGACTAGAACAATAAGATCAAAACCATATAAGCTATAATTGTAATAACAAACCGGCTGCGTTCAAAAAGTGTGTTAGCATCCACCGCGTATGCACATTCAGGAACAATATATGGGTTTGAAGTGAGTTGTTCCATACGGAGAACCAGATATTTTGATTTGAATGGAAAATGCCAACATGATGTTAAACCGACCGAAAACGAGATTTTGAACGCAGCCCTAACAAACCATAAACAATAAATACTAGTCACATCAAAACAGATTTTGTGGTAAAAAGAGCGAAAATAAAAAGAGATGACGACAACGGAAGTTGGCTACTTAAGAAGCAACCTAAAATATCCGTGTCTTCTTCTAAGCAGAATTCCTCAGCGAGTCAAAAAAATAAGTTTGAATATACCTATGAAAAGGAAAAAGAGATAAAAAAGGAGCAGAAAGTATTTAAGACAGGAAACGAACAAGAGATACAAAACGCAGAGAAAAACGGTGCTGTTACGGAGAAGAAGAGTGCTAACGAAGGCGAAGAAACGACCCTGCAAAAAGCATCAAATCAGGAAGAAAAGGAAGGAAATAAAAAGATTGAGATTAGCGAAAGAGAGCAAGTAAAGTTTAACTACAAGTTGTTTTTCAAGCCAACAATCCTTAAGTTTGCCCTTGCACTTCTTATGTTTGGTGTCGTATCACTGTATTTTCTGACACCTATTCTTTCACGAGCAATTATAATACCTTGTAAGGTAATTGAAGGGGAAGATTTTTACTCTAAATGCCCCATAAATCCTGCAGCAAACAGCGTTTCAACAGTATACTTTAGTAGTATTTTCTTGGATTATGTCTATCAGATAGCATACTTTCTGGGAGTTTTTATAGCATTGCCGTATGGACTTGCCTGTGCTCTTTCATTTGCATACAGAAAAATTATTTCAAGAATGTCATAATCAACAAACTCTTGGAACAATCAAGTGTGCAACCATGCCCCCATTGATTTTTGGTTGCCTATCATTTTTCTTGCCCGAGACATCCAATAAATTTTTATAGTAATCTTCTTACCATTTAAGCGATGTATAAAACAGGCGATAAGGTAAGAATAGTCACTGAAAAAGATGAGGTAACAGGCATTTTTATGCCACGTCCTGAAATTCTTGATAATGATTTTGTTGTTGTGAAGCTTGAAAACGGCTACAACATTGGCATAAAAAAGGAAAGGATAAGAGAGATTCTGCTTGTAGAAAAGTACATCCCTACTGAAACTACAACTGTAAAAATAAAGTACAACCCTAACCTTCCTACCATTTCTGTGCTTTCAACAGGAGGAACAATATCTTCTCGCATTGACTACCGAACAGGAGGCGTACACGCAGACTACACCGCGGAGGATTTTGTTCAGATGTTGCCTCATCTTGCAAGCATTGCAAATATAAAGGCAAAGAAGGTAGCGTCTATAATGAGCGAGGACATGTGTCCGTCTGACTGGAGGATGATGGCACGGGCGATTCGGAAGGAGTTTGAGGAAGGCGCAGACGGAGTCGTAATAACTCATGGCACAGACACTCTGCACTTCTCAACAGCAGCTGTTTCTTTTATGCTTAAGAATCTTACAAAACCGGTTGTGTTTACAGCTTCGCAGCGTAGCATTGACCGCGGCTCAAGCGACGCGTTCATAAATCTCGGATGCGCAATAATAGCAGCCGCCTCAGACATCGCAGAGGTTATGACCTGCCTACACGGAACAATTGACGATGAATATTGCCTGCTTGTGCGTGGAACAAAGGTCAGAAAAATGCACAGTTCAAGAAGAGATGCCTTCAGGCCTATAAATGAGAATCCCATAGCAAAGGTATTCCCAAGTGGAAAAATCGAAACTATAAATCAATGTTTTAGAAAGCGCTCAGATGGGATGCCTGAGCTTGATGACGCGTTTGAGCCAAAGGTTGCTCTTGTGCTTGCCTATCCAGGCATGGAACCTGAAATAATTGACTTTTATATTGCGAAGGGTTACAAAGGGATAGTGATATCTGCGAGCGCGCTTGGGCATGTGCCTACAAACAACCCCGAGTATTCCATACTGCCTAGCATTGAGCGGGCCACTGGAAAAAACATTCCTGTTGTCATAGCAAGTCAAACGATATATGGGAGGGTACATCCATATGTGTACACAAACCTAAGAAAGCTTTCAATGCAACTCGGTTGCATTTATGCTGAGGACATGCTTCCTGAAGTTGCCTATGTAAAGCTTGGCTGGGTTCTTGGTCACACACAAGATAAAAAAAAGATAAAGGACATGATGCTAAGCAACATTGCTGGAGAGATAAGCGAACGAAGCAACGCACAATGCTTTCTCTTTTAAAAAGATTATAAATTTTGAGAGGTTATATTAAAAGTTATTATTAAGTGTATGTTATTAGTAAGTAATTGTAAGAATAAGTAATTTTAAAAATAAGCAATCGTAAGAATATGGCCTTGAAGATGCTAACGAAGAAATAAGTCAATAGAGAACATAAAAATAGCAAAAAGTATATAAAGAAACCCACTCACCATTTAACAATGCCCCAACCCAGCCTTCTTAAGTTTGGGAAGACTCGGCCTGTAAAAACCGAGCCGGACAAGAATGCAGTAGAGTTCTTAAAATCACAAAAAAAAGGAAGGTTGCTTGACATAGGGTGTGGAGAGGGGCTTGAGTCGGCCTATGCTGCTTCCTTAGGATTTGATGTTACAGCAATAGATTCAGATTACGAATCAATAAAAATAGCAAAGGAAGCAAGAAGAGGCGCTAAGTTTAGGTACATTGACTTTTTCGCATTTGCAAAAACAGCAGCAAAAGACCAGTTTGATGTCGTCATAGACAACTGCTTTTCACACTGCTTGCAAAAATCAAGGCTTGAAAAATACTATCTTGAGCTCAGCAAGATTTTAAAATATAGAGGAATGCTCTATATAAAGGCGTATTCTGATAAAGGAAACTATGCAAAAACTCACTGCCCAAATCGCAGATGGACCAAAATTGATGGAAAATATTATTACTTTTTCAGCAAAGAAGAGATTGAAGACAGGCTTAAAAAGAGGGGATTTGAAATTACAAACTACGAGCATGTTTATGAAGGAGACTTCGCTTTTAATGTGATTCACGCAAGGCTAAGGCTAACAAAACTGTAGCCACTACAAGGAAGAAAATATATATACACCTAAATGGCTTCTCCTTTGTTATGAATATGTACAGAAGAGAGTTTATTAGAGAGGCTATAAAGGGGCTTGCTGTCTGTTCTTTTCTTGCAAGCAAAGATATTTTTCTCGGCTTTAATGTGTGTTCTGCTCAATATTCGCAAAAACCAAATTACCAGATGCAGAATTCAAGAGGGTATTCTTTAAGAACGCCTCAGAAATCTAAACCTGGCACTGCTCCTATTATAGACTATTATGGCGTTTTTCCAATTACTCTTCCATGGCAACGCGACGAAAAATACACCACCTCATTAATTGAAGAAAGACACAAGGAGCATCGCTATAATCTTCTACTTATAAACTCAAGCTACAGCCTTGAACAAATGCAGAGTATATTAGAGCAAGGAAGGATTATCATAAATAAGATAAGAGAAACAGAGAAGAAAAAAAGCGACATGGTTATAGCGGCCAATTATGCAGAAAGCTCCTTTGAACAGTTTAAACAGTACCTGGCTGCCGCCGAGTGGGCAAAAAAAAATAGCCTGGATGTTGTATGTTTTGGAGAGAGGAGCAAAGATATTAAAAAGATTGATATGAGCGAAAACGAGCTTATATACGATCTAAAGGATCTGGCGTTCGCATTAAGGAGATGCCAAGAAAGAACCTTCAACAGCGAAATGCTTCATATTGAATCACACTATCTTCATCTCTCGCTCCTTCTTGAGATGGATGTAAAGGCATACCAACAGAGCATTGGAGGCACACTTAAGGACGCATTTTTCGGAGACGCTATACTATGTACAAAAGAAGAAAAAGAGAATGATGCTAAATACATTAAAAGAAAGATAGAGGATTATAAAGCCATGTCAACAGTATTTTTTGGTCCTGCACATAAACTAGTTAATACGATAAGGAGTAAAGGCATTCCAGATATTTTAGGATACAAGCACGAGATAATATTTCTTCCCGCGCGCAAAAACAACGCAACCACTAGGCCCTGTAACATTGGATTTTTCTGTTGAATAGCGTGCGTATAGCAAAGCATAAATACTAAGTCTTATACAACAACATAAAAATGGATTTTAAGAAAATAGGACTTAAGTGTGGAATTGAAATTCACCAGCAGCTTGCCGGCAAGAAGTTGTTTTGCAACTGCCCTACAAAAATAATGGACACTGCGCCTGACCAAGTGGTAAGACGACGGCTTAAAGCGGTCACAGGCGAGACAGGAAGGGTTGACGAAGCAGCCGCTCATGAAGAATCGAAGGAAAAAGAATTCATATATCATTTTTATTCTGACTGCAACTGCCTTGTGGAACTTGATGAGGAGCCTCCACAGCCAATGAACAAAGAGGCTCTTGAAACTGCGCTTTTAATAGCAAAGATGCTGAACGCAGAACCTGTTGATGAGATTCAAGTCATGCGCAAAACAGTAATTGACGGTTCAAACACGACCGGTTTTCAACGCACCGCGCTTGTTGCAAGGAACGGGTTCATAGAAATCTCTGAAGGAAGGATAAGGATACCGACAATATGCATTGAGGAGGAAGCTGCAAAGATAGTGGAAAGAGAGGGGGAATGTGATGTTTATAATCTTTCAAGGCTAGGAATTCCTCTTATAGAGATTGGGACTAATGCGGACATAAGGTCGCCTGATGGCGCGCGTGAGGCCGCCGAGAAGATTGGTATGATTTTAAGATCAACTAACAGAATAATGCGCGGCCTTGGGACTATAAGGCAGGATGTGAACATAAGCATTGCCGGCGGAAACAGAGTTGAGATTAAAGGAGCACAGGACCTAAGAATAATTTCAAAGCTTGTCGAGTACGAAGCAATAAGGCAGGAGAACCTCATAAAGATTGCTAACGAGCTGAAAAAAAAACAATTAAATCCAGACATAATAGATGTGACTGCTGTTTTTTCTGAAACAGAGTGCGCGGTTATAAAAAAGTCAGGAAGAGTTCTTGGCATTAAGCTTGAAGGTTTTGCTGGTTTTCTTGGTAGAGAGATTATGCCTGGCAGAAGGCTTGGAACTGAGTTGTCAGATTACGCGAAGACGGCAGGAGTGGGAGGCATTTTCCATTCAGACGAACTTCCGAACTATGGAATAAGTAGCGCAGAAGTTGAAAAATTAAGGTCTGTATTAAGGTGCAGGGCAGATGATGCGTTTGTTCTTGTCGCAGACAAAAAAAGAGCTGAAATGGCGCTTGTTTTTGCGACGAAGAGGGCCAAGCTTTGCTTTGAGGGCGTCCCGAAAGAAGTCAGAAAAGCAAACCCAGATGGAACAACCTCGTTTCTCAGGCCCATGCCCGGAGAAGCAAGAATGTATCCCGAAACTGATGTTCTCCCAATAACACCGCACAGCAAAATGCTAGTTGTGCCTGAGCTTGTAGAGAACAGGGCGACAAGATACGTAGCAGAATATAATTTAAGCAGGGACATGGCGATTATCATTGCAAAATCGGAAAGATTTGAGATGTTCGAGCTTTTCGCAGCCGAGTTCACTAAACTTAAGCCGGCTTATATCGCAGAGCTGTTGTTCTCCCTGCCGCAGAACATAAAAAGAAAGCAAAAAATTGATGTAAAACTAACACAGGACCAGTATGAAAATCTTCTTAATCTAATAAACAAAGGGATGCTTGCGAAAGAAAGCGTTGTAGACGCAATGATTGAAATTTCGCAGGGAAGATTTAACCTAGAAAAATATATGCAGATACAGGATGAAAAGCTAAAAGAGGGCCTTAAGGAAATAGTAGAGAGACACAAAGGAGCCAGTTTTTCTGCGATTATGGGCGAAGCAATGAAAGTATACAGGGGAAAGGTTGATGGAAAGAGGATAAGCGAGATTCTAAGGGAGATTTACGATTTCTAACTATAAGCGAAATTACAGGAGAAAACACTTCTGCATCTTTAAATAACTCTTTAATATAAAATATACTTTTTGAATATAAAAGTGACCTCCTTCCCGCATTAAAGTGCGGGGCTTCCGGTGAAGTGGCTTAGGAGCTTTTGGTGTACATCCATTTGCTTCCGGATGTAGTTGTCAACGGTTTCTACAGTGTTATACCCCACACTGCTCACGAACGCACAGGGACTGAAGAAAGGTCCTCGATGATAACGTAACCGAAACTTTGGCTGCCGTCTGAACAGCTGATAGCTCAAGTTTCCTTTCAGCAACTGCAACACCTTTCTGACTCATACTCGGTGAGCTTCAACACTCATGTGTATGTGCTCTGGCATCACGAATAGCTCCCTTATTGTGATGTGATACCTGTCTGCTGTCTCTCTCAAAATTTCCTCGCAAAGATTTTTATACTTGTCCTGCTCAAACATCTTGTACAAGTACTTTGTGCGCATATTGTTTCAGTTCCATCTTGCTCGCCTTGGGCGAGCAAAAGCTCACGCTAACTTGAATTGGATGGTGCGTGGCGCGAAAATCCGCTCGCCACGCTTTTTTATTTTTGTACTAGAAAAAGCTTTTGAGCCATTCATCTCACGCACTAAAGTGCGGAGATTTCTGGTTCATATTTGTTAATATAAAATAGATATAAAATAAAAATATTTATATAAACAAAATAAAGGATGTAAATGTAAAAAAGAGTATAATTGAAAAATAGATAATCAAAAAATGCATAAAAATGGACAGGTAACTATATTTATTATTATAGGAATTATTATTTTAAGTTTGCTTGCACTCATTCTAACTGAGATTAGACCTGGTGTAGAGAAAGAAGAGATTATATCAAGCAATTTGCAGTTTATAGAGAGAGTGAAAACCCACATAGGAGAGTGTTCTCAGAAAACTCTTGAGCATGCTGTATATTTCACAGGAATGCAGGGAGGATATACACATCCGCCAAATGAGCCAACACCAATGGAGTTTGATGGATACATAGTTCCATTTTATCTGTTCAACAATGAAACATACATCCCAGATAATGAATTATTAGAGAAAGAGATGGAGTCATATGTAATTGAGCATATAGATGAATGTGTGAAAGGACAACACACTTTAAATTACTCAGGGTACAAATACAAAACAGGAGCAGTAAAAGCAGAGATAGTTATAACTCAAAACAAAATAAAGATGAGAATGGAGTATCCGATGGAGTTTTTTACCAACAAAACAAGCTTCAAAATAAGCGACAGTTACTTTTCAGAATTAAGATTTGATTATGCCAAAAAAATAAATCTATTCCAAGAGATTGTTGAACAGTTAAAAAAAGAGCAGAAAACAATTCCGCTTGGGATACTGGGTGATTTATCAGAAAAAGAAAATTTCAAGTTTGGCATAGTGGATATAGGGCTTGGAAATAATATCATATACTTTGTATTCAATGAGTCTATAAGCCCAGGAAAACCGTACCTGCATATATTTGCATTTACAAGAGAAGCAATTTATGAGAATTTAGCACCCCATGTATTTGTTGAGAAAAAAGCGGTTGTTGGTTACCCCTTTCATATGCAAATCAACATAAGTCCGCCATTTTCTGACACTACAGACCTTTTTGAGATAAATACAACAACAGGAGAGATTGATTTTACCCCTAAGGAGGAAGATGTAGGCGAACATTTTGTATATCTGGAAGGGAGAAATAAAGAGAGCATTACTCTTAAATTGAGCATATTGCCTGCGAAAAGTGAGCTGGCAATAAAGGATATTGGAACAAAAGAATGCAGTGTAGGTGCCGAATGTATGATTAACATTTCAGTAGAAAGCAACGAAACGCATAAAGTATTTTTCATTGTTAACAGCACTCTTGATATGGGTGACACAACTAATGGCATAATCAGCTTTGTTCCTGATAAGTCTCAAAAAGGCATACATCGTGTAAGGGTCGATGCGTACAGTAGTGCAGGGTCGCACGATTTTGAATTTTTCAATATAATAATAGAGTAGTGGTATAATAAGAAGGAATAATGAGCAGAAAAAGTAAGCATGACAACAAAAAAGTGATAATCCTAACAAAAGAAGCACAATGAAAATGAAAAAAAAGAAACTAAACATTATAGCTTGGTCTTTGCTGTTTATAATAACCTTGCTAATAACAAACGCACAGGAAAGTAATTTAGAAGAGAATACAAAAGCGGAGTATAATGGGCTTATCTTTGGTACTGCACAGCAAGAGATAGTTACAAACCCAAGTGGAGATATTGTGTTAAGCGGAGGAGTACAAGTGGAGGTCTTGCCTACTTTCTCAGGAACTTTAATTGGTGGCTTTGGCGGCTGCATAATAAAAGCCGAAGGCACTACACTGATTCTTATAGAAAGATCAGTTGTGAAGATTAAAAATGGAAAAATAACCGAGATAATAAACGCGGATGTGAATGAGGAAGCGGTTTTAGCAGGCCACAAAGTTATTGGCAAAAGTATAAGTTTGATTTCGGATACGATTAGGTGTGGAGTGTCATGCACAATCGACGGTGTTCATATTAAAAATTTAAATCCAGAACAGCCACTCAAAATCTCTTTTTCTGAACAAGGTTTCTTGCTTGAACCTGCATCCGTCAGCACAACTGCTGAAATTAATGGAGCGCGCATAAGACTCCATTATGGAAGTAGTATTAGCATAAATGATGGAAAGATTGCAGGATTCAAACTTGTCGACATACTTGACTCCGTGAACATTAATGGTTTTGATATCAAAGGGAATAAGCTAAGCTACAGCAAAGGTGAAATAAGTTTTTATAGGATTTCTATAAATCGCCTTAATTTTCAGTCTGGGTACTCCATTGAAGAAAATGTTAAAAATGTAATAACCTTATATGGCAATGGAGAGTTTGCTATCAAGAACGCAAACATGATTTATCAAACAAACAGAGAAGGAGAGGTTATAAGGCTTTATGAAGCAGGAGATTATCTTTTCTCAGGAGATAGTGAGGTAGAGTTTACCGCACAAAACGCTAATTTTAGTGTTTATAATATAGCTGATAGCGTTATAAGGGTTACTGGAGTAACAGAATCAACAAAATTTTTTATTGGCGAATCACCCGAAAAAAATAGCTGCGGACAAGAAAAAAACTGCGTTGAGTTTACAAGCGCCCAAACATTATATTCCTCGCTTGAAAAGAAGAATAAAATAGAAATAAGTGGATACTCAGACAGTTTCCCATTTAGGCTCGTAGACTCGCGAATCTCTGAAGATGCAGAGTTTTCTGTTGGTTCACAGAAGTTTTTATTTACGCAGAGAAATATGCAAGAGAGCATATCGGATACCGTGCTTCCAAAAGATTTAAATGCAATTATAATAAGGGATGAAAATGGCGGAAGGGTTATTGACTCTACAAGCTATACTGGCGTTTATGAAGAAATGAATGGAGAGAAGATTGCTTCATTCTCTGCCGAAGTAATGTCAAAAGTTTTAAGGGAACATGAAGAGAGACTGGGATTTTCTATAGATAAGTTTCTAGTTGCTCAAGAGAACATAGATTCATTGCAGAAACAGGGCGTAGAAAAAGAGATAATAGATTTCGTACTTGAGTTATATAGGAATCCGGTATATCTGCTCAGCAAAGATGATATCTCATTCTTGGGGACTTACCTTAACAGGATAAATAAGGAGCACTCTTTTGCGTATGATGTTGTTAGGGAGTATATTTTGAGAGAGAGAGAGTACAACGCCAATATCATTGATGAGCTTATCAACCTATACAAGGAAATGCCTAATAGCAGATTCTCAAGGGAGTTAATAACACAAATGAAACCAAGAGAGTTTTTAAGCCTTGATGCATTAAAGGACCTTGTTGATTTTTCAAAGGAAGAAGATGTCACAAAAATAAGTGACCTCTATTTTGAAACAGGAGGAATTCGTGCAATGTCAGACCTTGCTTACCTGGCTAAAACTCATGAGGTAGGTGTCCATAGCTCGGATGACTTTTTTCATTTTATATATACAATAATTGACTCCGGCTATGACAAACCGCCTGATTTAGCTTACCCTCCTGAAAAAATGAGGGATATGTACAGATTTTATCTGTACACAGCAAAAGACATGGAGAGGCTCGCTGTAAGAAAAGAGGGAGATCTTGCACCTGTTACCACATTTTTAGCACTTGAGTTATACATGAAACCGCTGGAAAAAGGGGATGAAAACACCCTCAATGCATTAAATGAGTTCAGCAACGGACAAGTAGAGTTTGATAGCATGTTATTTAAAAGTAAACCATCCTTTAAAGTGCTTCCTACAGGCCTTCTTGAGTATAAAGGAGAACCAATTGAGTATAAGAATTTAGACCCCTTAAAGAGGGTGGTTAGTTATATGGACTCTGTTGCTCTTGATGAATCAGTGTCTATTGAAGAGAGGGAAACACTGTCAGACTATCTTATGTATAAGTCACAGTCACTCTATTTGTATTTGAACGGCTTGCATAACAATAAAAATTTGCGAGAGGAGTTTGTTAAAAAAATCCCACCTGAATTGTTATTTTACATGATTGCATCATCAGAAAACAATTTTGGAACAATAAGTTATCCAAGCGGACCGCCACAGGTGTATCCAAGCAGTGAAGAGGTTGTATTGAATTACTATAAAAGCAAAGTAAATCCTCTTCAAGATGCTCTAAAGTATGAAGGACTTCCTGCCTATTCTAATTTTGTATACACTCTATCTGACAGAAAACAGATAGACGGATTACTGATAGAAGCGTCACCAGAGGTACAAAGGCATTACACAGAATTTCTTCTTGAAGAGGTTACTAATCCTAAAGAGAGCGAAGAAGATTATTACAGCAGGACAAAAGTCGCGACTTTAACAATCGGAAGGATTCTGAAGAATGATAAGCAGGAAACCGCAGAGACAAGAGAGATGCTTAAAGATGAGATTATCAGTGCGTTAACATCTGATGATTCAAACCTATATTTGCAGTATCTCGTTTTAGACAATAAGAATATTTTTTCAGAAGAGGAACTTGATTTATTAGGCTACGACAAAGAGAAGGAAGATTTTCCTAGCTTTGCTCAAAATGTAAAGGATGCTTTTGCATCCAAAAATATTGATATCAAGAGGCTAATTCGAAAGGAAAATGATGGGAGCTATATTTTGCCTTCTGCTATATTCTTCGGCTCACTTCATGAAAAGCAGGAGCAGTACCATTATGATAACCTAATTAAAACACTGAAAGAAGATGGCTTTAAGGAGGTGTATCTTAAAGATGTAGAGGAATATTCAGGAAAAAAAATTTCATATGTGCAATTTGAAAAGATAGTGCCTGTTACATATGAAGATTCTGACGGGGGTCATATTTTAAATGTTAAGATTAAAGTTAATCTGTATCCTAGGATAGCAAGTGAATCGGACGAAGTCCCAACAATTGTTTCAACCCGCGGACATGTAGGGACTTCAGCGGCCACATTAGAAAGTTTTCAAGATAAGACGGCACCCGAATTAGTCATCTTTGGAGGATGCTATGAGTACAGAGACGCTTTTAAGTTTTTCAGCGAATATTCTAATATGCAAATGGCATACGCAACAACTGGAACAGGTAGAGGAGAGATAAATAACTACATATTAACAGGTGTCTTTGAAGCTATACAAAAAGGCATTACAGATAGGGAGAAAATGGCGCAGTTTATTGATTCATATGTTCAGACAAAAATAAAAATGCGCAGTGATCTTAGATTGGCTTTTGAAAGCTACTCACAAGTACCGCAACTGGCAAAAATAAGATATAGTGAAGAATAGGATGAACAAGTTTTCTTTTGTATTTTACTATCTTTGTATTTTCTGTATATTATTAAGTATGTATAAATACTCAATAGGTGTATATAACAAAGTAGTAGATAACAAATTAAGAAAGGATATAATAAAAAATATAATAAATGTTTATAGTAAGTGTTTATAAAAAGAATTTATTTTCTTATCATATCGTCTGACAAAAATACTGAAAGCCAGTTTCTATCTACACTGTTTGCCTTAAATTCTTCCCTTAGTCCTGTTCCATACCTAACTACAGTAACGGTTGTGCCCACATCAACTAAAGAAAACAAATCATCTATATCCTCGTTTGAAAGTGCAAAACATCCGTGTGTCCAGTTGCTTCCGCCATAATTTCCGGGTTTGCCGCTTCCCCCTCCGTGAATTTCAATTTGCCCTCCAATAGAAGTATTTTTTGCGATGACTCCTCTTTTTCTTAAATCGGCAAACCGTTCAAGGTTGGATTTATTTGGATAGTTAATAAGGAGTGCTTTATAAAAAACAGTTTGGCCCTTATCTTTCTTAGCTAAAATTGAGTATTTTCCTTCTGGAGACCTATAATCGCCTTCCTGTTGCTTATCAAATATTGGGTCATAGCCAAGTTCCAAAGGATACTGCCTTATTACCTGCCCATCCTTTAAAAGAGAGAGTGTATATTCCGACTTATCAATGATTATTGCACTTTGCTTAGTTCTTAATGAATACCCCATTGCTTCATTAATCCATGACAAGTATTTCGTCAAATCTGAGTTATTAAATTCATATATGATGGCCATGTTCCTAGCATAACTTCTCCATTCATTATCAATTATTCTTTTTTTTAAATCCTCAAACAACTCTCCAGACAGGTTTACCTTGTCTGAAAGTTCTTTTTCCGTTATATTTTTTAAAGTAGATTGTGGCTTACCACCAGAATTTGGAAAAAAGGTATTTGACTCTTTTAAATCAGGTTTATTAGTGCCAATAAAGTTAATACTATATTTATTAAGTGTAGACATACCTAAATAAAGTAGTCCGGCAATGCAGCCAGCACTTATTGCAGCCCCTAAACCATTAGTGATATAATCTTTCATATTTTTCATATTATAACTAATAAATACACTACTTATTTATAAATTTTTTGTTACTTTAAGGTGGTAATTTATATAGAAAGAGAGAATTAAAAAGGGATTGACAGGTATTTTTAAGTGGCGTTGCGTATGAATTAGAAAAGTTATTTTTATTGATGTAATTTTTGAACGATGTAAGTGCAGTGTGACACAATGATACGGTATAATTCAGGTATTAAAAGGTCCAATATAAAAATAAGAAAGCTAACAAAACTTTTATAAACACTTCAGAAATCCAACAAATGCCTTTAAAATTAAGAATATGATGATACAATGGGAGCCTGTTGTATATCATTTTATATCACTTTGTTATTATAAGTTAATATCATAAGTCAATGGTTTTAAGTGGTGATTAGGATGGACAAGAAGATAAAAGAGATTCTCAAAAGCGAGGACGATGCTGAAAAGATTCTTGAAAAAGCCAAATATGAAGCTGAGAAGATAATTGCGTCTGCAAAAAAGGAAGCATTGACTAAAGCAGAAGAGAGAGAAAGAAAGCTTGTTTCGCAGAGGGATGCAGAGATTAAAAAAGCCAAGGAAGAGGCAAAAAAAGAGAGGGATACAATCATAATAAAGACAAAAGAAGAGATAAAGGCTATTGAAAAAAGAAGCCTTGCAAACCAAAAGAAGGCCGCAGACTATCTTATTCAGAGTATTATAAAAGAAAAATAAAAACAAGGAAAATGCTTAAGCCTGAACGAATGGCTAAGGTGCGGATTGTCTGCACCAAAGAGCACCTGAGAAGGATTGTAAAAGAACTGCACAATATGAAAGTTTTGCATATTGTAGAGCATAGAAAAGATGATGCTCTTGATATTGGAACACCTCTAGAAGAGGCACAGCGTCTTTCAGAAATAATTATAAAGATTCGCAGCATAATAAGCTACTTAGACTTAGCAAATTTCAAGCCAAGTGAAGAAGACTATGAGGAATTTGTCGCCAAAAAAGGAACCTGCGATTTGAAGAGTATAGGCAATGCCGCAAAAGAGGTTCATGAGCAGATAGTAGAGAGACTTAACAGAGAAAAGGAGTTAAACGCGGAAATTCAAAGGCTTACAAGGTTAGCAGAAGATATGGAGATGCTCTCGGCTTTAAATCTTGAACCGACAACATTTAGGGACTCCAAGGTTATATCCTCTTTTTTCGGCACAATTGGAAGCTTAGTTGGTTTTGAAAAAGAAATAAAACAAAATATAAAAAAGTTCTCGCTACATACTGCAGAGGTTAAAGGCAAGCAGGCAGTTGCTCTTTTTGTTAAAAACGAAGACAAACAAAAGGCACTACAGTTTCTTGGAAGCAGAAACTTCACAGAGATAAAGATAGATGCAACACTTAAAGGTTCTCCTGAAGAGCTTGCAAAAAAATTTCAAAAAAATATTGTAACAATTGAAGCTGAGAGAAAGGAAATCCTAAAAGAGATTAATAGTCTCCGAAGCGAATGGGCTAATTTTTTCGTGGTAAACGAAAAAAGGCTAAGCAAAGAGATTGAAAAAGCAGAAGCGCCATTGAAATTTGCAGAGTCAAGAAAAACAGCAATAATAACAGGATGGATTCCGGAGGAATCATATCAGGAAGTATTTGAAAAACTTAACGAGGTTACACAGACAAAGGTGTTCATAGAGTGCCTTAATTCGGATGGCGAACATGAGGTACCTATAAAGCTTAAACATAGCCAACCTGTAAAGAGCTTTGAATGGTTTATGGACTTATACAGCCTGCCAAATTACGCTGAGATAGATCCGACACTATTTATGTTTGTAACATTTCCGATTTTTTTTGGTTTTATGCTCGGCGATATTGGATATGGGCTTGTAACGCTAGCACTTTTTATTTTCCTTAGGAGTAAGATTCCTGAGGGAAGATTCCTATTAAATGCAATGATTTTAAGCTCGCTATTTACAATTGCATTTGGCCTTGCTTATGGAGAGTTTTTCGGACTTGAAGAGATAGGCCATTTTGAACTGCCCCATCTTTTAAGCAGGACACATGAAATAAACACTCTTCTTATTATAGCTGTTAGCATAGGCGCGTTTCATGTAACTTTTGGCCTTGTAATGGGGTTCATAAATGAGTTGCATCATGGCTTCAAGCGTGCACTTCTAGAGAAGGGTTCGTGGCTAATTATGGAGGCTGGCATTGCTGTTCTTGCATTAAGCCTTGCAAAGATATTGCCGCTGCACTGGGCTACTGGAGCAATTATTGCGGGACTTGGCGCAGTGATGCTGTTCTTTGGCGAGGGTATTAAAGGGGTCATTGAGCTTCCAACACTTTTTAGCCATATGCTTTCATACGCCAGGCTCATGGCTGTAGGGCTTGCATCTGTATTTCTCGCTGTCGTTGTAAACGAGTATAGTCTTGAATTCATCCATCAAGGAGGCGCAATGATTGTTGTAGGAATACTTATTATGATAATAGGGCACATCATTAATATAGCATTGGGCATAATAGGTCCTTTTTTGCACTCATTAAGGCTGCACTATGTGGAATTTTTTACTAAGTTCTACAAAGGCGGCGGAAAAAAATACGCGCCGTTTGGCGCACAAAATCAGGAGGTATGAAAATGGCAGATATTGGAACTGGCTTGATTGCTGTAGGAGCTGGCCTTGCGGTCGGTTTAAGCGCGATTGCGGCTGGAGTTGCAGAACAGCAGATAGGTGCTGCAGCAGTGGGCGCTACCGCTGAGGATGAAAAGATGTTTGGTAAGGGGCTTATATTCACAGTAATACCTGAAACGCTTGTCATCTTCGGACTGGTTATAGCTATAATGCTGATAGGACTTATAGGCAAGTAGGTGTAGCAAATGACGCTAAACGGCGTTAAAGAAGAGATAATTAGCAGTGCGAAAGCAAAGGCAAAACAGATCATTGAAGCTGCAAAAAAAGAAGCCCATGAGATAGAGCGTAAGGCAGAGGAAGACTTTGAGAAAAGAGAAAGTGCATTTAGGGAAGAGACAAAAAACCTCATATCTGCATTAAGGATGAGGGAAAGGTCCTCTGCGAACCTTGAGGCAAAGAAACTGGTTTTCGAAGCTAAAAAAAAGCAGATTGACGATGTGTTTACTCTTGCAAAAAAAGAGATATCAAAGCTTTCTTCAAAGGAGCGCGAAAAAATTATGAAATCATTCATCAAGAAAGCGAAAGAAGAGATGGATATTGCAAGAGTATACTGCAATAAACAGGACATGAAATATATTGAAGGTGTTGAGGTAAAAAGCGCAGAAATCTCAGGTGGGCTCATAGCCGAGAACAAAGATGGCTCAATTAGGATAGATTATAGCCTAGACACACTGCTAAACGAGGCTCGCGAAAAGGAGCTTCAGGCTGTTGTTGGTGTACTTTTCAAATAGATTGGGCTAAGAGTAGAGTTTGTAGAAAGATAATATAGAAGGACGAGGATAATGAAACTAAACACAAAAATTAAACTTAGGTCAAAAGGATATCCGTACACTTATGCGCGGATAAGCGTGATGCGAAGAAATCTTCTTCCAAGAAATGAGTACCATAAGCTCATGAAAATGAAAGTTGAGAGCATCGCCCGCTATCTTGAAGAGTCAAGCTACAAGTCTGCGATAGACAAGGAGGGTCTGCGCTATAGGGGGGCTGATCTTATTGAACACTCCCTAAATGTTGACCTTGTGAACACTTTCATAAAGTTGCGCCGGATAAGCCCTCCTGAGGTGCGCATACTCATAGATACCTATGCTGGAAGATGGGACATGTATAATATAAAAACAGTCATAAGAGGTATATATAGCAAAGCAGATAAGAACTATATTAAGTCACTTCTTATACCGGCTGGCTTGCTTGACGAGATGGTTCTTGATGAGCTCCTAAAAAAAGAAAGTGTAGAGAACATTATAAGAAGTACAAGGATATTAAAGCTTGAAAAAGTCAAGGACGCCCTCCGAACACTGTCTGAAACAAGGAAGCTTGTTGAGATAGAAAACAAGCTTGACCAGATATATTACGAGAATTGCCTTCTTGTAGCAAAGCGGCTTGGTCATGAGGGGAAACTTTTTAGAAAATTTCTTATGATGGAGATAGACATTATAAATATAAGAAACATATTAAGAATGAAGAGAGAGAAATTTGACAAAAAGGAGTGCATGAGTTACATTATTTTCTCAGGAGAGAAACTTAAGAAAGGTATGCTTGAAAAGCTTGCAGCGCTTGAAAGCGTTGAGTCAGTGGTTGAAGAGCTAAAAAAAACAAACTACGGAGAACTGCTCAAAAACACACAATCCTCGCTCATAGATGCTGAGCTTGAACTGGACAGATATCTTATAAAACGTTCATTCCTATATACACATCAGTATCCAATGAGCGTTATGTCTATTCTTGCATTCATGCTAGGAAAGATTATGGAAGTGAAAAATTTAAAGACCATTGCCAAAGCAAAACAGCTTGGAATTGAAGAAAGCATTATAGAAGAAAAACTGGTGGTAGTCTGATGTCAGAGATTGTTGCACTAGGCTCAAACGAATTTGTAGTTGGGTTTCAGCTTGCAGGTGTTAGAGCTATGGAAACCGAGCCAAATAGAGTCAACGAATCCGCTGAAAAACTTATTGAAGACTCAACAGTAGGCATAGTTATACTCGGTCAAGAGACATATCAGTTATTAAGCCAAAACATGAAGGAGCGCGTACTTCAGTCCATTAAACCAGTATTTGTAGTTTTATCCGAACAGGAGTCCAGCGAAGAACTCAGAATGCTTATAAAAAAATCAATAGGTGTTGATTTATGGAATAAGGAGTGATATCATGGAGAAGGTTACAAAAAAAGGCGTACTTTACAGGATTGCAGGACCTGTTGTTGTCGCAAAAAACATCAGTGCACGGATGTACGATGTTGTAAGAGTTGGAAACGAACGGCTTATGGGTGAAGTAATTCAAATAAATGAAGACGAAACAGTTATTCAAGTCTATGAGGACACATCTGGCTTAAAGCCAGGAGAACCTGTAGAAAACACCGGACTCCCTCTTTCAGTAGAGCTTGGACCGGGTATGCTTACAAGTATATATGATGGGATACAACGACCGCTTCCTGCCCTAAAACAAAAGATGGGGGATTTCATAAGGAGAGGAGTTGATGCTCCAGGACTAAGCCATACGAAAAAGTGGGATTTTAAAGCAATAGCAAAAAAAGGAGAGGTTGTAACACCTGGAATGGTTATTGGAGAGGTTGAGGAAACAGAAGGTCTTATGCATAGGATTATGGTTCCGCATGGTGTTCAAGGTAAAATAAAGGAGATAAAAAGCGGAAAATTTACTGTGACAGAGACTATATGCATACTGGAAGATGGAAGTGAAATTAAGATGATGCAAAAGTGGCCAGTTAGGGTTCCAAGACCTGTAAAAAACAAGCTTGCACCTGAGATTCCGCTTATCACAGGACAAAGAATATTTGACATTCTCTTTCCGCTCGCAAAAGGTGGAGTTGCTGCAATCCCGGGTCCATTTGGTGCAGGAAAAACAGTTTCGCAGCAGCAGCTAGCGAAATGGGCTGATGCAGATATTATAGTTTATGTGGGCTGCGGTGAACGCGGAAACGAGATGACAGAAGTTCTTACAGAGTTTCCTCATCTAATAGACCCAAGGACAAAGAGGCCTTTGATGAACCGAACGGTGCTTATTGCAAACACCTCAAACATGCCAGTTGCAGCAAGAGAAGCAAGCATATATACCGGAGTAACAATCGCAGAGTATTACAGGGATATGGGGTATAATGTAGCGCTTATGGCAGATTCTACATCAAGATGGGCAGAAGCTATGAGAGAGATATCATCAAGACTTGAAGAAATGCCTGGCGAGGAAGGTTATCCTGCGTATCTTTCAACAAGGCTTGCAGAGTTTTACGAACGAAGCGGCAGAGTTATTCCTATGGGCGTTGAAAAGGAAGGCAGCGTGACTATAATAGGCGCAGTAAGCCCACCAGGAGGAGACTTTTCAGAGCCAGTCACACAGTCCACGCTAAGAGTTACAAAAACATTCTGGGCTCTTGACGCAAAGCTTGCGCAGAGAAGGCATTTTCCTTCAATAAACTGGCTTACTTCATACTCGCTTTATCTAAGCACACTAGAGCCATGGTTTGCGCAGAACATCGCAGGAGACTGGAGAAACTGCGTTGACCAGATAATGACAATACTCCAAGAAGAAGAAAAGCTTATGGAGATTGTGCAGCTTGTAGGAAGTGACGCACTGCCTGAGAAAGAGCAGCTGACGCTTGAGGTTGCAAGGCTTATCAGAGAGTTCGTACTTCAGCAGAACGCCTATCATGAAATTGACACTTACTGCGACCTGAAAAAAAGCTATAAGCTTATGAAGACTGTTCTTTATTTCAATGAGATCGCAAACGGATCGCTTGCCGCAGGAACAGGAATAAAACGAATTCTTGCAACAAAATCAAAAACAAAGATTGGAAATGCTAAATTCGAAAAAGACTATGAGAAGCTGCTTGATGGTGTCAAGAAAGAGATTGAGCAGGAATTCAAATCATTAGGGTGATTGCGATGAAAGAGTATAAAACCATTACACGAGTTGCGGGTCCGCTCATTTTTGTAGAAAAAACAGACCCCATTGGATATAATGACCTTGTCTCCATAAAACTTCCGGATGGAAGAATAAAACAAGGCCAGGTGCTTGATACATCAGAAAATATTGTTGTTGTTCAGGTTTTTGAAGGAACATCTGGCATTGATAGGGAAACGAGGGTTAAGTTTCTTGGAGAAACCATAAAGCTTTCAGTGTCTAGGGACATGCTTGGAAGAATCCTTAATGGAGCTGGAAAACCTATTGATGGAGGACCGGAGATAATACCGGAAAAAAGGATGGACATAACAGGAGCAGCAATAAATCCATATTCAAGAGCGAGTCCAGCTGATTTTATTCAGACGGGAATAAGCACAATTGACGCCATGAACACGCTTGTACGTGGTCAAAAGCTTCCTATATTTTCAGGCTCTGGACTGCCGCATAACGAGATTGCGCTTCAGATAGCAAGACAGGCGAAGGTAAGAACTGAGGGTACAAGCTTCGCGATAATTTTTGCGGCGATGGGCATTACAAACGAAGAGGCCCAATATTTTATGAAGGACCTTGAAGAAACTGGCGCGCTTGAAAGAGCAGTAGTTTTTTTGAATCTTGCAGATGACCCTGCCGTTGAAAGGCTTATTACCCCAAGGATGGCGCTTACAGCAGCTGAGTATTTTGCTTACGAGCATGATATGCATGTGCTTGTCATATTGACAGACATGACCAACTATTGTGAAAGCCTAAGAGAGATTGGCGCTGCGCGTGAGGAGATTCCTGGAAGAAGGGGCTATCCAGGCTACATGTACACAGACCTAGCTAGCATATATGAAAGGGCAGGAATGATACATGGGAGAAAAGGTTCTATTACACAGTTCCCTATACTAACGATGGTCGGAGACGACATAACACACCCAATTCCCGACCTAAGTGGGTATATAACGGAAGGACAGATTGTTCTTTCAAGAGAGCTACATAGAAAAAATGTTTATCCGCCTATTGATGTCCTGCCTTCTCTCTCAAGGCTAATGAATCTAGGCATTGGAAAGTCAAAAACAAGGGATGACCATAAGCAAGTTAGTGATCAGCTTTATGCTTTCTATGCAGAGGGAAGAGATCTTCGCGGACTAGTTGCGATAGTTGGCGAAGAAAGCTTAAGCGAGCGCGACAAGAGGCTGCTTAAGTTCGCGAAAGAGTTTGAGGATAAATTTGTTCGCCAGGGAAGGACTGAGGACAGATCAATTGAGACCACGCTTAAGATTGGCTGGGACCTCCTAAAGATGATACCAAAAGAGGACCTCACAAGAATAAGCCCTGAGCTGAAAGAAAAGTATTATGGAAAATAAGAGGTAGAAAATAGATAGAGATAGAACGAGCACTAACAATGATAAGAACAATAAGGTGGGCAAAAATGAAAAAAATAGAGATTGGTGATATTGAAGACCCTGACACTAGAAAATTTTTGAGGGACTTAAGTGAGATTCAAGGAACTCCTGAGATTGATGTATATACATGCTCAGATGCAAGGATGAGCGCCGTTCGGCAGATTTTGAGCCAAATGGGGAATGTTAATATAATATCAACAGCTGGCAACATAGTTGAATCGCCAAATCCAAGGCTATCGATAATTATAGGCCACGGAATCTCGTCGCTTGATAAGGGTTGCGGCGCGGTTGACTACAAAAAAAGCCTTGAAAAAGAACTTGGCAGGGGGGCTACGCATGGAAATTCTGACGGATTTCCAGGACTCAAAAAAAATGTTTTACCTGGAATTAAAGACAATGCACATGCCCAGCTTGAGCGGGTTCCTGAAAAGTTCAGGGCTGGAGTATTTTATTTTGAGCAGGACACTGGAAGAATAAGAAGCGAGCCTTCAAATAGCAAGTATGCAATGTACAAGGAGGGCACGGCGCTTTTTGAAAGGGTTGAGCGCTCACTAAAGGGGTATTTTTCAAATGACGAACTTGAGGCTATGAAAAGGGGACAGGACCCAAAGATTATTATGGTTACCAATTTCAATGTTGCACAGACAGCCGAGCCTGTTTTCCGTGTGAACGTGCAAAGCGAAATAACACAGGTGGTTATGGACTCTTTACATTACGCAGTAAGCCACGCACTTGGAGAAGGAAGTTTCAGAAGCAGCAGAAGTACAATCATTGCGTTAAAAGGTGGGTTGCCTGAAAGACTCGAAGAGTTTCTCTCAGGATCAAAAATACTCAAAGAGTATGTCCATGGAAACAACGGAAGAGAAAAGGGAAGTCTATACCTCGTTGAGCTAAGAGGTAATGAGAAGACTGTTTACAAGGCAGTTTAAACCATTTTAAACCGATTCGTGCAGATTAAAAATGTCGCAAAATATAAAGCCAACAAGGAGTGAACTGATTAATCTCAAGAGAAAGATAAAGCTAGCACAAAGCGGATACAACCTTCTTAAGAAAAAGAGAGATGGACTTATAATGGAGTTCTTTGAAATTTTGAAAGAAACAAAGACATTAAGGCACGAGCTTGTTGAAGAGTATAGGAATGCGGTTTATAAGATGAACATTGCACGGGCTGCAGAGTCTGACTTGCATATAAAGTCAACTGCCCTTGCAATCGCACAAAAGCCTGAAATAATGGTGGAAACAAGAAATCTCATGGGAGTCGTTGTCCCGAAGATATCAAGAGACTCAGATATAAAGAAGCAGTTTGCACATAGGGGGTATGGAATTATATCAGGAAGTTCAAGAATTGATGAGGCTGCGCACAGCTTTGAGATTGTAGTTGAGAAAGCAATCAAGGTGGCTGAAGCTGAGATTTCAATGAAAAAGCTACTGATAGAAATTGAGAAAACAAAAAGGCGCGTCAATGGGCTTGAATTCGAAATAATTCCAAGGATGACAAGGCTAAAAAATTTCATCACCTTAAGGCTTGAAGAGATGGAGAGAGAGAATACATTCAGAATGAAGAGAATAAAAGGAAAAGAGGACAGAGAATAATTCATCATTATAATGTTACTAAGATTTCCATAAAAAAAGAGTCAGAAGTTACCTTCTAAAGAACCATTGCTGCATACTCGCACATCGACATAAGCTTTATTTTATGTAGATTAGCTTTAATAAACTCAACAACTGTATCCCAATACGCTTTTCCTCCATTATAGAACTTCTGAGAGTGCATTGAGATAATTACTGCTTTTTTTATTTCAATCTCCTTTTTTAGCATTCTTTCAAGCTCGCTGTTTGAAATGCCAGCAAGATGCCAATTATAGTCCATACCAAGAAGTTTACATTTATTGTCTCTTATATATTGTGGAACGCCTATCACTTTTATTCCAAAATGCATCCTAAGAAAATCGCCTGCATGAGACGTATCGTACTGATAGCCGAGCTCTCGAAGCGCTTCATACATCGCGTCATTATAGCTTAAATACGGCGCACGGAATCCAACAGCCTTATATGGTCTGCCATTTTTAAAAAATAGTTTCTCAATATGCCCATCAAACTCAGAAAGCTCATCAACCCACTGCTGCTTGCTCCAATTTTTTCCATTTTTTCCTCCATCATAATGCCTTACTGTATGCGAACCGATCTCATGCCCCTCTTCTATTGCCTTGCTCATCAGCTCCAGTCTTTTAGATATGTCCTGCTTTGAAGAACATCCTAAAGTTGACCCACCTTTTATGGTTTCAAAAAGGCTCACAGTGTTTATAAAATAGGTAAACTTTGTTTGACATCCTGAGAGTTCAGACAACTCCCTTGAGAGGCGCAAGGACTCATTAATAGTATCAGTGTAACTAATTCCATCTATACATAAGATTAGCGGTTTTCTTTCTCCTAAAACAGCATCAATGCCTACACCAACAAGCCCTTTAATAAACTGCCTTCTGTTGATAGTATTCATTAGTGCTCACCTAAAGCATATTGCTAACTCTACATTTTGTAAGGAGGAACCAAATTATTTTAGTATTTTTTTTATATCCTCAAATATCAAGGCAATATGTCTTTCACCATCAATCCTTTGGTGTACGCCTCTTTTTTTATAGAAATCAATTACCGGAGCTGTCTCCTTATGGTATAATTCAAGCCTTTTTTTAACAGCATCAGGCTTATCATCGTCACGCACCTTAAGTTTTCCACCACACTTTAAGCATTTCTTAGCATTGTCTAAATAGCCGTAGATGGCACCGCAGTTTTCGCAGTTTTTCCTGCCTGAAATCCTTCTGACTGCCTCTTTGTCGCTTATATAAATCTCAAGTGCAAGGTCTATCCTCGCGACTTTTTCAAGCGCCTCTGCCTGATTTATTGTACGCGGATATCCATCAAGAACAAATCCCTTTTTGCAGTCTTTTTTTGCAATCCTGTCTGCAACTATAGCGTTTGTAACATCATCCGGTACAAGCATTCCCTTAGCTATATAACTTTCCGCAATCTTTCCAAGCTCAGTTTTACTCTTGATATTTTCCCTAAAGATATCTCCTGTGGAGATATGCGGCCAAGCAAATTCTTGAGAGATAAGCTTAGCCTGTGTTCCCTTGCCAGAGCCTTGGAGTCCAAGCATAACAACGTTCATATTTTTCAGAAGATAAAACTAATATTTATACTTAACCGAATATTCATACTCACACTTACAATACATCAATGATAAGAAATTGGAAGCCTGAATAATATAATATATATAATTAAGAAGGAGAGTATAATTTTTTATATTAGATGCTTAAAATAATGTCTAAAATGCGCATTGCAATATTCACTGACACATTTCACCCAGAAGTTAACGGGGTGGTCTTCTCAATCTTGAACTTTTCAAAAATTCTTGCAGAAAGGGGCCATGTAATAAAGATATTTGCACCTAGACACAAACACGATATACCGCTAAAACTGCCAAAAAACATATCAATTGAAAGACACTATTCAGTTCCACTAGCAACATACAAAGATGTAAGCATCGTATTTCCAAACATTTTTAGGATAGTCCGCCGAATAAAAAGGTTTGCTCCTGACATGATTCATATTCATAGTCCATCAACCATGGGGCTCGCCGGGCTTTTTGCAAGCAAGACGCTGAAGATTCCTACAGTAGGAACTTTCCATACATTATTAACTGAGCAAACAACATATGTTTCACTTGCACGAATAACCAGATTTGACAAAGTAAAAGAAAAAGCGATTGACAAGCTTATGAGCAGTTTCCTAAATAAAGTTATGAAAAATGCTAATAAGAGTAAAATAAAAAGGAAAATAGAAAGACACCTTATAAGAAAGGTCAGACTAAAAAAAATCAAGAAGAAGGGAGACAGTAGGGTTATATGGTTCTTGCTTGCAAAGTTTTATAACTGCTGTGATGTTGTAACAACACCTACAAAAATAATTAGGAAGGTGCTTATCGCCAATCACATAAAAGCAAAAAAAATAAGGGTATTGTCAAACGGAATTAACATGGGAAGATGGCGCAGAAAAAAATGCTATAAGAGAAGCAACATAGTCATACATGTAGGAAGGATTGGTTTTGAAAAAAATATTGATGTGCTCATACATGCTATAAAGATTGTTACAGAAAAAAACCCAAAGATAAAACTTTATATTGTGGGCATGGGACCTGCTGAGGCAAGTATTAAAAGTCTTGTAAATCGTCTTGGCATTGAAAAAAATGTTAAATTTATTGGCAAAGTAGCGCATGAAAAGCTCTCTAGATACTATACAAAAGCGGATGTTTTCGCCACTGCAAGCACGATGGAAACCCAAGGTCTCGTAATTCTTGAAGCAATGGCATGCGGACTTCCAATTGTAGGAGTAAATAAGTATGCCATCCCTGAAATAGTCAAGCATGAAAGGAACGGATTTATTGTCCGGCCTTTTGACCCAAGTTCTATGGCTGAATGCATAAAACTCTTAATTGAAGATTATTCCCTTCGTAAAAGGATGGGCAAGCAAAACATAGATGATATAAAAGCACATAACCTCGGTGTGGTTGTTACCTTACTTGAAAAGATATACAAAGACTGCATTCAGCATTATAGAAATAAAGAGAGGTAAGCACTGTAGAAAGTTAGATTAAAGATATTTAATATATTAAGGATAGATTAAAATTACATAACAAGAAGAAAATATATAAAATATTATATAAGTGGTTATGCTCTTTTTAGTCCTATTGCAAACAAGAAGGCTTTTCTAAGTAAAACCTTTTTTTTGTTAAGCTGTGCCGTTTTATAGCCGAAGTTATCAACAACCCTAAGCGGTTTGAGCCAACCTGCGTTATGAACCACAGGAATAACCTCACCAGATTTCAGGTAAAATATTCCTTTTTTGATGAAGAAAGGTTCTCTTGCAACAGAGGGTATGAAATTATATTTCTCGGACAATTCAACAAAGCCATGCTCATAGAGATAGAAGTTTATAAATAACTGGTCGGCTCCAAACATCTTTTTATCTATTTTAGAGAGAGTTTCCTTACAGAGTGTTTTTAAAAGCCTGCAATTCCCTATAATAAGTCCTGTGTTTATCATTTTTTTGCCTTGTATATAATTTAGAAGGTTTAAAAACTCGTGTTTTGTACCTGTCTTAAAAATAAGCAAAGATAGCTTAATAAAGCGGGATTGAATAAGATTTTCGCAAACGACCCTAAAACTTTTTTTATTTTCTTCGAAGAGGTGGCTTATATCCTTTTGAAATATGATATCACCACCATCACAGAACATAATCTGGTCGTATTTTTTGTGCGTAAGGAAAGTAGCTGCATCCCTAAAGCGATTGATGACAATTGGACCATCATTTACACACCTGTAAAGTATGGCTCCATGCTCCTTGAGTACGCTTCTTTGCTTTTCCGACATACCATAGTCAAGCACAACAACATCAATATCCTTTAGATTCACATTTGTGCGAAGCGAAAAAAACCAGTGATTTACAAGAAAATCGCCGCATTTTTCATCAGAACAGGTAATGATTGCATTTTTCACGCTACTTCACACCGTTATTTGTTATAAATAGTTTTCTTTTTCCTATGGCTGCGTTCAAAATCTCGTTTTCGGTCGGCTTACCATCATTGGCACTTTTCCGTTCAAATGAAAATATCTGGTTCTCCGTATGGAACAACTCACCTCAAACCCATATATGATTCCTGAATGTGCATACGCGGTGGATGCTAACACACTTTTTGAACGGTGCCTTTTTCCTATAAATCTTTTTTTCTATAACAAAATAGAAGCATAAAGTAGCAAAAGGAAGAAGGAGCTCTCATCTAACTGGGTTATATTCATAATTTTTCCTTAGAAAAAAGCCTTTGCACACCTTAAAAGTTGTTCTCAGAATTCCTTCCTTTTGCCAGCGTCTTGAAGAGGTTTTTATGAAGCTTTCAGTGATGTAAGCAAGCTTTCCTTTTTTTTTCAAGGCAAGCAGAAAGTAAGTGTCCTCACCTATCCTAAGCGAAACATCAAAGCCAGGAAAAACATCCCTGCGACAGAACATAATTCCTGATGCCGTCAAAAAAAATTGTTTTGAGATGTTGCCTATCCACCAAGCGACTTTGGGAGCAACGGCGTTCTCAATTGAGGTTGTCTTTGTGGTTCCGCCTACATAGCCCAAGGAAACATAATAGGAGATTCTTTCAAGGAGATTTTTTGCGATAATTGAGTCTGCATCAAGAAAAACAAGTATTTCGCCTCTGGCCTTCTCAGCACCGGTATTTCTAGCAAGAGAGACATTTGCAGGTTTAATTTTGATTGCCCTTACCCTACCGTCATTTATGGCTCGAACAACCTGATAGGTCCTGTCTGTGCAGCCATTACAGATAACTATAATTTCAAAGTTTTGATAGGATTGATGAATTACAGAGTCTATACACCTGACTATTAGTTTTTCTTCGTTGTATGCTGGAATAATTACCGAAATGGAAGGAGAGGTTCTCGTTATATCACCATAAGAAAATCATTAATTATCTTAGAAAGCTCATGGGGTTTTCGTATGGGATTAAGATGGTCAGTACGCCTCATGATAACAAGCTTTGCCTTTTCGCCGATTATTTTTTTTATATCACAAACGGCCTTTCTAGAAAGTGCCATATCCATATCTCCACTAATTAGCAAAACTGGCTTATTGATATTTTTAAGATGAAACCTTATATCAAAGTTAAACATCTCGGCGGCTATTGAAAAATAGGCGTCTGCGGGCGTGCATCTTAGGTCATGAAACAATACAGTGAATGCGTTGCAACTACCAAGCCTGCTATAATCTATATAGGGGTAACTTTTTCTCTTTATTTTCCCCGTAAGCCATGCAAGTCCCTTTGCGCCAGCAACAAAAATTGGCGTTACTTTATCAAGATAAGGAATTATTTGATATTTAAGCGGATTTACTGCAGGAGTTGCAATAAGGACAAACGCCTTTGCTTTGCCAGGATAGAGTTTGTCGTATTCAAGCGCGACCATCCCTCCGAGCGAATGTCCGATAAGCACAAAATTTTTTATCTTTTCAGACTCAATAATTGAATCAATATCCATTGCAAAATTTGTTATTGTATATCTTTTATTATGGTTCTGCTTGTGTGACTTACCATGCCCGCATAAGTCTATTGCAACTGAAGGATAGTTGCCTTTGAAAAAATCTATTTGATGATTCCAGACGGTGCAGTTCCCACTTATACCGTGCAAGAATATAAGATAAGTATTCTTTTTTCCTTTCTCAATCCTATAAAATATTTTTATACCGTCAAAGCTATCAATAAATTTTTCCATAAAAGTAAAAATTATGCATCGTATTTTAAAGTTTATCATTTAAATACAGGAATTTTGCAGCCCATATCATACCCTCGTCAGCATGATAAAATAATGATTTGTAAGGAGTGCAATCCTGATTTAAGACCTCAAGAAAGTTATGGTTCTTTTCTATTATTCTAGCGATAGACTCTAAATGAATTTTAAGTTTGGCTTTGTCGTATAAAAGAAGTAAATCCAAATAACATAGCCCAATGTTTAACCAGATGGTGTTGCCCTCATAATTAGGAGCGAACAGGTATGCAATACTGCTTTTCCGCCCCCCTGCCCTTGATTTTGTATATTTTAAAGGAATCGGCTTGTCAAGCTCCTGTTCTTCAATTGCTTTTATGGACTTCATGACCATTCCTACATCAGAAAACACTCTGCACCAATAGGGAAATACATTTGCATCGCCGCTTACCACATTGCTATAAAGCTCATCGTCAAAATGCGTGCCGTGCCAAAAGTTTAGTTTTATTAGCTGCTGATAGTCGTATTTTGCAAGAGGATTTTTAATCCTAAGACTAGCAAGTTCCTGCTTGATCATCGCGGCCATGCAGTTGTCATAGCAACTACTACGCCTACTGCTGTGGTCCTTCATAGAGCTATAGCTCTTCAGATTGATAAGCCCTGTTTCACGATGTATAACTTCACTAGCAAACTTCTCTGCCTCTGCCTCAAGAAAAGGCTTGTATACCTCTACCAAGTCATTTGCTTTTGAAATCCGGAGGCTGTAGAGTAAAAATGCAAGGCTGTCGGGTGCATATTTAAATACATCTAGAGGCTTTCCACTTGAAGTAATCGTTGTGCAGATTTTTTTGTTTGTAGAAAACACATGCAAAACATACTCAAGTGTTTTATGTACCTCTTCCTCATAACCTAAATGCAAAAGTGCCTCAATAGAGATACCAAGATCTCTCAAGTAGAATTCATTAAAATGTCCAAGGCTTGTTTGAAAATATTTGCCGTTCCAACAGTCTTTAACAATTTGCTGGCAAATTTCTGTTGCACTTCCAGGATATTTCTTCCAGCCATGTCTTCTGACATTTATGCTTCTTTTAAAAATCCGCCACCCCTCTTTAAGATGCGAGTACCCAATCATAAACAAAATAAAAAAAATATATTATAAAAATATTGTCTTCCGAAAAGATGGAATTTAGCATCCAAAAGCCGATATTTTATTTTTAATAATGCTAAATGAGCAAAATGAAATTGCCAACTGGGATTTAATAGAAATTTAATAGCAAAATTTATTAAACACATTGAGGGTTCATAATGGAATGCCAAAGAAGTCAAAAGAGATATGGAAAGTATACAAGAATGTTTTTGATAATTTCACAATTAAGAATCTATTCAAGCTTATAACACAGGGCCTTTTTGAAGGACTTGCTAGCCCTATAAAGATAGGCAAGGAAGCCAATATATTTTCTGCGAAAAGGAAAGACGGTTCTCTTGTAATTGTTAAGATTTATCGTTTGCATTCGTGCAATTTCAACAAGATGTACAATTACATACGGCTTGACCCAAGATTTCAGAACCTCAAAAAAAAGCGCAGGGAAGTTATTTTTGCGTGGGTTCAGAGGGAGTATAGAAACCTTATAAAAGCGCGCGCGGGTGGCGTAAGAGTGCCAACCCCATACTCATGTGTGTATAATGTAATTGTAATGGAATACATAGGTGATGATGCTCCGGCGCTGCAACTCAAAGACCATCCGCCAAAAGACAAGAAACTTTTCTTTAGGCTTGTTTTGAAAAACATAAAGAAGTTGTACGATGCAGGGCTTGTACATGGAGACCTTTCTGAATTCAATATCTTAAACTACAAAGAAACACCAATATTCATTGACTTTTCACAATCTACAACAACAGAAAGCCAAAATTCAAAAGAGCTTTTAGAGAGGGATGTCCATAACGTCTGTCGTTATTTCAGAAAGATAGGCCTAAAGGTAGATGAGGCTGTTGTCTTAAAAAACTGCAAAATGAGATAGCAAAGATTTAAAAACAAAAGTTTTTTCTTTTTGCCTATGGAATATTCGTATGAGCTAAAGCTTCCTAAGGACAGGATTGCAGTTTTAATAGGCAAGAAGGGCGAGGTAAAAAAGTCTATAGAGGAGGCTACGGAAACAAAAATAACTATTGATTCAAAAGAAGGCGATGTTGTTATCTCGGGCTGTGACGCAATTAAGCTTTATTCTGCAAAAGAGCTTGTAAGGGCGATAGGGAGGGGGTTTAACCCTGAAGTTGCACAGCTTTTGCTGAAACAGGACTACTGCTTTGAATCTATAAAGATTGACGACTTCTCAAACAGCAAGACACAGCTACCTCGGCTTAAAGGGAGGGTGATTGGTAAGGATGGAAAAGCCCGCCGCAATATTGAGGAGCTTACTGATACGAACATCTGCGTTTATGGAAAAACAGTCGGAATAATTGGTACCGCTGAAAACTGCAGCACTGCAAGGCGTGCAATTGAATCGCTACTTGGCGGAAGCATGCATGCCACAGTTTATAAATGGCTTGCAAAGAAAAAAAGGGAAGAAAGGTTGCAATAAGATGAGTGAAACGATTGCGCTTGAGCTTGCAAAAAAACAGAAGGAGATAGGTGTTGCTGAATTTTTCAGCCGAAACAGGCACCTGCTTGGCTTTGACAACAAAAAAAAGGCGCTTCTCACCACAATAAAAGAAGCCGTTGACAACTCCCTTGATGCTTGTGAAGAGGCAAGGATTCTTCCAGAAGTAAGCGTTGAGATAATTGATATGCAAAACGATCGCTATAGGGTTATTGTTGAGGACAATGGCCCAGGCATTGTAAAGCAGCAGATACCAAAGATTTTTGCCAAGCTTCTCTACGGCTCAAAGTTTCACACACTTAGGATGTCAAGAGGTCAGCAGGGGATAGGAATCTCGGCTAGCGTTATGTATGGTCAGCTCACCACTGGAAGGCCCGCAAAAATTCTTTCAAAAATTGGTCCTGCTGAACCGGCACATTATTATGAGCTTTTGATTGACACCAAAAAAAATGCGCCGGTCATTGTAAAAGAGGAGACAAAAGCATGGGCAAAAGAACATGGCACAAGGGTAGAGATTGACATAGAAGCAAGCTATCAGGGTGGAAGTCAAAGCGTTGATCAATATTTAAAAGAGACAGCAATTATCAATCCGCATGTCACAATTATTTATACAAATCCAAAGGCACAACAGATTATATTTCCAAGGGCAACAAGCGAGCTTCCAAAACTCCCACAAGCAGTAAAGCCACATCCATACGGTGTTGAGCTTGGTGTGCTTATAAGAATGCTTCAAGAAACCGAGTCAAGAACATTACAGAGCTTTCTCACAACAGAGTTTTCGAGAGTTGGCAGCGGCACTGCAAAGGAGATATGTGCGACGGCTGCATTGCTCCCAAACACAGCTCCGAAGAGTATAAGTGTTCAGCAAGCCGAGAAGTTTTATAATGCAATTCAAAAGACAAAGATAATAGCTCCGAGTGCAGACAGCATAACGCCTATTGGAACCGAGCTTATTGAAAAAGGGCTAAAAAAGGAAATAAATGCCGAGTTTTATTGCAGTGTTTCGCGTCCGCCTGCGGTCTATCGTGGCAACCCATTTGTCATTGAGGCGGGAATCGCATACGGAGGAGAACAAGACAAGGAGGGAAGCGTTAATCTACTAAGGTTTGCAAATAGGGTTCCATTACTTTACCAGCAGGGCGCGTGCGCATTTTATAAGTCGGTCGTAACAACCAACTGGAAAGCATATGGCCTTCAGCAAAGCAATGGCAATCTCCCAATAGGACCATGTACAATTATGATACATATAGGTTCTGTATGGGTTCCATTTACATCGGAGAGCAAGGAAGCAATTGCACATTATCCTGAGATAATAAAAGAAACAAAACTTGCGCTTCAGGAATGCGGAAGGTTGCTAGGAGGCTATGTAAGAAAAAAGGCACGCGTAGGAGAGGAACTTAAAAAAAGAAGCTATATTGAAAAATATATACCCCATGTAAGCATAGCACTATGTGAGATAATGGGTCTTTCAGAGCGAGAAGGCGAAAAAATAAATCTGGCACTTAAGGAGATACTTGAAAAGTCCAGAGGAAAACTTGATGATGTAGAGTTTGACCCTGAAAAAAATGTAGAATATGATGAAGAGTTTGCAAAGATAGGCAAAGAAGAAGAAAGTGAAGAAGAGGGAAACAATGACTAAAGTTGCTACAGAGATAAAAAGAATTGCAGACAACATATACAAGAGTATAATGGAGAAGAAAAACCCACAGCTTACTGTTCCTATAAGGTCTTTGCAGAATGTTCGCTACGACCAAAATTTAGGTTTTTTTGAGCTTGATGGAAAAGTTAAGGAGAGGACATTGACAGCGTCGACGGTAAAAACATTTGCCCAGAGCCTCCGAATGATGTCCTTGTCAAAGCAGCTTGTAGAAACGAACGATATGGCGACCAAAAGAGAAACATACTATGTTAGCAAGAATTGGGGAGACGCAAGATTCAATGAGCAGGATGAATCGGACATGGTTATGGATGATATAGAAGCAATGATGATGGTTAACCGCGAACAGCTAGGATTTATCCCTGAAGAAAAAGGCGGTGAAATTGCTGGACAGCTTATTGTAATAGACAAGGATCAAGAAACAGGAAAGGAGATTAGGATTGACTGCACCAAATTCGGCTCCGGAGCATACAGCGTACCAAGCAGCGTAGAAGATTTAAAGTTTGAAACAAGGGCTGAATTCATTTTGGCAATAGAAACAGCAGGTATGTTTCAGAGGCTTGTGAAGCACAACTATTGGAAAAAAGCTAACTGTATTCTTATATCCATGGGCGGTGTGCCAACAAGAAGCTGCAGGAGATTCATAAGGAGGCTTTCTGACGAAATGAAGATTCCGGTTTATGCATTTACCGATGGAGATCCTTATGGTTACCTAAACATTTACAGAACACTTAAAGTTGGCAGCGGCAACGCCGCGCATATAAACAAGTTTTTTTGCGTTCCGAACGCCAAATTCATAGGAATAACCCCACAAGACATAATTGACTATAAGCTTCCCACCCACCCATTAAAAGATGTTGATATAAAAAGAATAAAGGACGGCATAAAAAATGACCCCTTCGTAGAGGCACATAAGGAATGGAAAAAAGCTCTTGACTTGATGACCACGATGAAAAAAAGGGCTGAACAGCAGGCACTTGCGCAGTGGGGGCTTAACTATGTAATAAGCGACTATCTACCACAAAAACTTAAGAATCAAAAAACATGGTTACCTTAGTTATTATTTAGTTGTTAATTAGTTATTAATTACTACCTCATTAATATAGAAAAGAAGTATCAAGAAGTAGTAAGTAAAATTTATAAATGCTACAAAAGGCGTTTTTATCATGGTTCTTGCTCATATATTCTGGTTTCTTTTGGCTTGTCTAGGGCTTATTTTAAGTAGTATTGGGCTTTTAAGAAGCATTGAAAAGATATCTTTTTTTCTTAAGATAAAACTATTTATAATAAGCTTCTTTATTCTCGGCATAGGAACAAGCCTGCCTGAACTTTTTGTGGGCATAAACTCTGCTTTATTAAATAAATCATCAATATCCTTCGGAAATATAGTTGGTGCAAATATTATTGACATAACTTTAATTGTAGGCATACCAATACTCATACTAAGAAGCATAAGGATTGAATCAAAATCTGAGCGTAAGGATATTTTGTATATGTTTATTCTGGTGCTTCTGCCGATTGCGATGCTGTTTTTTGATAACAAGATATCAAGAATTGAAGGATGCATATTGATAGCTACATTTCTCCTATATAACTACAATCTTCTAAGGGAAGAAAAAGAGTTCGAAAAGAAAGCCAAAGAAGGTATAAAAAGAACCAGCATTTTTTTATATTTCATAACAGCATTTCTATGTATAATCTCTCTTTATTATTCGGCAAAATACGCTATAGATTATGCGGTATTTATAGCACAGGACTTGAACCTCTCACATATTTTTATAGGTCTTTTTATACTATCAGTAGGTACAACGCTGCCTGAGATGGTGGTAAGCATACAAAGTCTAATGCAAGGCAAAAGAGACCTTATGGTTGGAAATGTGGTTGGAAGCCTTGTAACAAACTCCACCCTAATAATAGGTGTTGTCGCAGTAATCAACCCAATATATGTTTCTTTCTATTTCATGACCATACCATTTATATTCCTTATTTTTTCGGTGCTGCTTTTTATCGCATTCGCAGAGCACGGCAGAACAATAGGTGTCAGTCAGGGTACTGTCATGGTTTTCCTGTATATACTCTTTCTTATTGTTGAGCTTACATTAAAGAGTGCAAAGATAGCCTAATTTTTTTCTGTAGCTAGCATAGCATAAAAACAGATGCAACCTAAAAAAGGAAGAAAAACCGCCGCGAGAGGGACACTCACCAGATGCACGAACATAAGATTCTAACCGACGACATATAGTTATTATTATGTATAATGCATTCCGAATTTGAACCCTCAATGCCTTGCGGCACAGGATCTTTGTCCGGTAAAGTAGGCATCATACCCACAATGACCAAAATGTTTAGCTGGGCATTCGCAAATGAAACCAAATCAAACATTTTGAACTCATTTATTCACGCTTGTTCATCTGCGAAAAAAGCATGTGGATAGCAATCCTGCGCTCTACCAGGTTAAGCGATCGCGGCTTGGTTTTTGAGGTAATTGGGCTGCTTTATAAATATTTTGAAGCAATCTTTATAAAGAACCACCAGTTTCAAGCATAGTACAGCGGGATAGGGCAGTCAGGAGTGCCCGATGGGCTCATAACCCATAGGTCGATGGTTCAAATCCATCTCCCGCTATTCAACAACATAAAAGACTATATCCTGAGTTGCTGTGTTTCCGTATTCGTCGTTACACCCAACAATATAAGTTTTCTTTCCCTTTGAAAGTCCTTTAAGATGCGACTCGAAAGTTGTGTTATCCATTTTCAGCATAGGCATCTTTTCAAGCGTAAGTCCTTGTGTATAACCACACATAATATTTTTACTCTGTGAAGTTTTCACAAAAAGTACAGTCTTTGTGCCTGATTCATCTCTAGGTCCATAGTCTATTATACGCAGGGGAGGAGATTTTTTAAAAACAAGAAGCGTACTTTGTGCATTGACATTATGCCTTGAAGGCCTGTCTTCTATGCAGTTTATAGGGAGGGTGGTTGCACTATAAGATCCGCTTATTCCTATATTGGTGCACATGAACAAGTAGGAGTTATTAGTTTCAAGTTCTGCTATACACGCGTTTTCGTTGCAAATGGTCGCATTACAACGCCATCCTGATTCAAGGAGCAGAATTGCTTTTATAGTTTCATTTGCGCCTATTGTAAGCACTGGTGTGTTTTTCGGCCATAGTTCAAGCACTTTATTGGAAAAATTCACGCCAAGGGGCAGAATAAGCTCCTCACTTGTGTTTATAAGAGTGATATTAAAGGTGAAAAAATCGAAATTTGGCTCTATAAGGTTAACCGAGACAGTGCATGCATAAAGCCCTGCATCTAGGTCATTTACAGGGAGGCATTTTTCAAATGGAATTGTCGCATTTGCATAGTCAAGCGTACACACCATTGGCTCTTCCATATTAAGCTGAATCTTTATGCTTGTGGCGTTCATCCTAAAAAGGATATCACTACTTAGCATATTGATTGACGCATTTATTATGTTTGCTTCTGCAATAGACAGGTATTTTGAAGGTTCTGTACCGACTATGGAGTTTATTTCTGAACTCTCCAGTTTAATCTCGCCTTTGATTGACTTTAATGGATTATCCATGCATCTCACATAAATTTTAGTTTCCTGCTTTGCATTTAGTCTTGCTGTGCACTCATAGCTTCCACCAAAATAGTAGCTCATTGTATAAGGCGAGGAAGGGCATATAAGCTGATGCTCCATCTCTTCAAAAGCTTTGTCCTCTGTACTGTATCTACAGACTGCATGTTCATCTGTATATACCCTAATGTTTAATTCATCTTGAGAGTTTGCAAGCAAACTTTGGTTTTCGGGAAGCGTACCAAGAATAATAGGCGCGAGTGTATCATTCAGCTCAGCATCAATGGAAAACTCAATGAAGAATTCTTCTATATTTTCATTCCCAGATTTATCAGTACAGGTAACAAATAAGTAAAGTCCGCCGTCATCAAGTTTTTTAAGAAGGGTGTTCACAAGCTCTTTGTAAAACGGCTTTTGAGCTGACAGCTCGTCAATAAAAGAGATGATTTGCCAAATGAATGGGTCTATAACTTTGGTTATATCTTTTCCTGTAACCATTTTATATGCGGCAATGGGTCCTGAAAACTTTACTTTGTACTCAAGCAAAAATTCCTTTGGCTCTTCAAGAAGTCTTATAATTTCGCTTAGTTTGGTTATATTGAGCGCGTCAAATAGTTTTTGAGGTATTTCTGCCCTTGGCGGAACTCTAACCATGATTGTGTGTTTTTTTGAGTAGCCAAGATCACCGAAAAAAAAGTTTGGCATTTGAAACTTGAGCCTCGGAAGGTAGCTTAGCCTACAGATAGCATCCTCATCTGTTTCAAGTCCTATTGTGAAAACTTTGTGCGGTTTTAAGTCGGGTGTTATTTCATAGCCACCATATGTTTTGTCTGAGATTCGCAACTCTTTTTTAGTTGCTGAATACCCTTTAGTCAGCGAGTTGTAGTCAAGCCACACTTTCGGTGGAGTCTTGTCCTTTTTTGAGGGCATGCAGTGTGGCACGCCTTGGTCCTCTGAATATATGCAGCCGGTACCAAGGCTTCTGCACTTATACTCTGTACAGGGCTTAAGCCGTTCGGCTTCACAAAGCTCACAGTCGGCGCTTCCTTCTGGAGGCAACCAAACACTACAAATCGCTACATCCATTATTCTTATCTGTGGGCGGGGTTTGAAAGGGTTAAGAAAATCCATTATAGATAATGACGAAATCTCGTTTAGGTAGCTATATGCTGACGCGATAAGCATCGCAAAATTGTTTTGCGCTTCAACCACCCTGGTTGATTCTTGTGGCAACTGCGCTCTTTTGTCAGGGAGTCTTATAACATATTTATGGCCATTTTTTATTTCCCCATTTTTATGGAAGATGTAATCCCGCGGTGAATACCTTATATCTGTGTTAAAATATCCGTAATATGTGATTTTATCAGCAATGTTCCTATAATTTCCGCAATCACCTTGCATGTAGCAGTAAACCGCAGAGTCATCAATCCAAATGGCAGGGCACGAGAAGCTCGTTCCATAGCACTCCTTTATTTCTGTTGCCGCCGAACAAACTTCAAATCCGTTACCCTCCCAGAACCTAAACCCAGGAGGAACATAAGGAACACATTTTGATTTTGTAGTTAGCCATTCTTTCCAACTGCAGTCACGCCAGTCTGTATTTTCGCAGCATTCTTTTGTGTCACACTTATAGCAGTCATGCCATCTGTTAGGTCTGCATGCAGACTTCGTAAGTCCAGCCCCCTCAGATTCAACACATATTTCTTCGCGAAAGTCCCTACACTCCTCTACATATTCAACGCCGTCAATGCAATAATGCCTGTAATGCCTTGAACCGACATAGTCGTAGCCAAGCCCTGCTTTTGCATCATACACACACCAAGATTCGCCGCTCTGCTTAACTGGCCCTGAAAAAGATTTTTTTGTGTAATCATAGCTTCTACAACTTTTCTGTTCAACATTCTTTTTCTCTGGAAGTTTTGATGTTTGACATGTACACTCAGGATTGTCTTCGTAAACACCACCCCTCATAATACAAATCTGACTTGGAGTACTCTTATAGCAGTTCCCATCATACTTATTCACACAACAGCCATTATCATGCTTAACTTGCCTCAAATAACCTACCTGCATAACAGTGTTCTCTCCTTCGATTGCAAAATTAAAGTTTGTTCCTTCTTTGCGAATAAGATAGACTATATCAGGATAAGGCCTGTGCTTCTCAATCACTATATCCGGATGTGCTTTCATATACTCCACCTGGTCAAAATAGCCGTTAGTAAGTTCGGAGTTTACTATTTCAATGGCAAGGTCGTAAAGCTCGCCAATCGGGGAGCTAATCTCTGCGGAGAACTCAGAAGCAAAGAAAACTGCATCCCCTCTTTTTAAAGTAAGTGGATAGTTTACATCTATTATAACACGACCTTTTGATATTTTTGCAGTTACATTTATATCTCCCTTCTCAATATCAAATTTCTGCTTCTCAAAAAGGCCTAGGTCAATGCATTTCTGCAACTGCCTTTTAACCTCAAGCGCAAGTTCCGCCTCTATATCCTGCCTTGTAAGATAGGAGTTGGTCTTCTGCGCCTGCTGACTATAGGAAAGATAATTAAGCCTTGATTTATTATAGTACCTAAAAAAAACAGGATTATACACTCCGCCTGTTGCTCCAATGCGTTGCACTTGTTCTGGCGTAACTTGAACAATACATGACTCTATATATCTTTTAAGAGGGGAGATATCATCTTTTATGATATACTGCTCTAAAAGCTCATTTTCAACCTGCCCTTGTTGAACAGACCTTATAGAATATATTAACATTCCAGTGACAAGAAGCAAAGCCAATCCAAGAATTATAAACAGGCTTACCTGGCTATGCTTCATTTCTAACCTCTTTTTATTTTTCTTTTTATTTTAAGATATTCAAACATATATTTTTAATTTAGATTTAAATATTTAATTGAATATCTGCTTTTTCCCTACTTTCCTTGCTATGTTAAAATTTAAAAGCTAAACTGTGGATAATCAAGCTATCTACCAAAGACAATCGGCACCGTTCAAAATCTCGTTTTCGGTCGGCTTACCATCATGTTGGCACTTTTCCGTTCAAATGAAAATATCTGGTTCTCCGTATGGAACAACTCAACTTCAAACCCATATATGGTTCCTGAATGTGCATACGCGGTAGATGCTAACACACTTTTTGAACGGTGCCCAAAGACAATCGAAAAATATAAATATGCTCTTGATGAGAAATTTTAAAGGATGAACCTAAAAGACCCAAAAATACTTGGATTTTTCATGGCAGTAACTATGGTTCTTGTTGTTTTTTTTGTATACTTGAGTGTTTCAAAGTATAGAAATGGGGCACTGCTATGGGGTCTTTTTATTCCAATCGGCATAGTTCTGCTGTTAATATTTCTAATTGTAAAACTGAGGTTTAGATTCAATAGGTAATATAACATCAAACATATATATAAACCACCTAAATAAAAAAGATATCAGAAATAAATAAAACTATTGAGTATTAAAGATACAGGATATCAATAAGAATATAAGAATCAATACAAGAAATAAAGATAAATAAATATAATAATACAAATAAATATAAAAAGCAGGTTCTGCCCCTTGTTGCTAATGGATAAGCGGCTAGTCTATTGGATACTTGGTCTTTCTTTTGTGATAACATTTGGAATAAGGCTTTACTTTGCATTTCAGTCTGAATATTTCAACACTGATTTCGCTTATTTTACCTTAAGACAGGTGGAGCATATAAGAAACATCGGATTGCCTCTCTACGAAGATCCGCTGAGCTTTTCCGGTCGGAGTTATATCTTTCTGCCTCTGTTCCACTACACTCTTGCCTTTTTTAGCTTGTTTATGCCTGTGGCGCTTGTATGCAAGATAGTACCAAATATACTTGCCTCTGCGATAATATTCATAGTTTATATGGTAGTCTTAAATATGACAAAAAATGAAGAGAGTTCGGTTGTCGCCGCGATTTTAAGCGGGCTGGTTCCCATCTATTTTGTCCAGACCCTAAACAGCATATCTATTTATTCGCTGTCTATACCACTAACAATAATAGCCCTGCATTTTTTCAGCCAGATAAATATTAAAAAAAACCCACTGCGCTTCATAGTTGTTCTTTGCCTTCTTCTTCTTCTGCACCCAAGCATATATATAATGATATTGGCGCTTGTTATTTATCTTATACTGCTTGCTGCTGAGAACATTGAAATTGGCAAGGGCGAAGTTGAGATAACACTCTTTAGCATTTTTGTAACATTTTGGTTTCACCTCCTGGTCTTCAAACAATATCTTGCACTGCATGGATACAGAGTAATTTGGCAGAACATACCTGAAGAGATTTTATCAGCCTACTTCTCAAAAGTTAGCCTACTTGAAATCATAGGAGATATTGGGTTTATAACCCTTGTAGGCTCTATGGTGGTTTTGCTTTTTTATATTTTTAGAAGAAAGAAAAAGGGAGTCTATCTATTTGCAGCGCTTGGTTTCTCTGCTTCACTACTCCTTTATTTTAATATCATTGAAGTAACGGTTGGGTTGATTTTTATCGGCATTTCCGCAAGCGTCTTATTCGGAGAATTCCTAGTGATATTCAAGGAGTATACTGAGAAAAGTATCATCTCAGGAATAAGGAAGCAGGTCTTCGCTATTTTGATAGTACTTATAATTGCAACGAGCCTTGTTACGGCAGTAAACTATGCTAGCAAAGAGATTAGGAGAACAATAACAGACATGGAAGTTGTTGGGATGATTGCATTAAAATCCATGACAAACTCAACATCAATAGTTGCGTCTACTCCTGAGGATGGACATTATATAACATACTTTACAAATAGAAAAGTAGTTATGGACACTAACTTCCTTCTTATGGAGGATGCACCTCTGCGATTTAATGATATAGGGCTGCTCTTTAAGTCTGCTATTATTAGACCTGACATACTAGATAAGTACAATATTAATTATATATACTTTTCACCAAATGCAAAAAAGCGTTATAACATAACAGGCATATTATACGCCGGTAGCTGCCTGCAAAAAAGATACGACAACGGCGCTGTTATAATATATGAGAACAGATGCAAGAGAGAAAATGAGGATTGAAAAGATTTTGAACGAGAAGAGCGCATTATCTTATACAATTGCGCTTACAATTGTGGTTCTTATAATCCCTATACTCGTAAGAGTTTTCTTTTTTGACGGACTTGTTATAGGGGAGGAACCATACCACCATATTAGGATGGCTAAACTTGTGCTAAAAGGGGCTGAAAATGACCCCCTAAGCTTTCAAGGGAGGGAGTATATTTTTGATCCTTATGATTATATACTTGCGTTTTTTAGCATTATATTCACGATGCAGATTGCATCAATGCTCCTTCCGTTTATGTGCGGGATTGCGTCCACAATAATATTTTACTTTATTCTAAGGGACTTCAAGATTGATGGAACGATGAGGTTTTTAATGATAGGCTTTTTTGTAACCACCCCAGTATTTATCTTCATTTACAGCTCACCAAATAGGCTTGGTTTTTTGCTTATGTTGGATATGCTTGGGTTCTATCTTTTCTCGCGCAAAGAGAAGATAGCTTTCATATTCGGAACATTGATTCTGTGTATAGTACCACTTTTTGGGCTATTCCACGCGTATATAAGCATACTTTTTATATTATCGTATGCGATATACAGAAAGCAAACAAAAAAGTTTTTTTTATTCTTAATTCCTTTTTCTGCCGTCGCCCTTTTTTTTGGTATATCCTTTTACCTTGAGCACGGCATTCCGAATCAGCCGTCATTTATAAAGCATAACTACATAAGAGAGTCTATCGCCCTAACAGGAGCAAACATGGGATTTAGCATATTTCTTTTGTTTCTTGCTACAATAGGACTCATAATGGCATGGAAAACAAGGCTAAGACCGTTCTACTTGGGAATAATCTTTCTTATAATGTCCATTTCCATTCTAATAAGTCCACAATATAATATATATCTAAACATCATAATTATTTTGCTCGGCACAGTTGGTTTTCTAGGTGTAATAGAAAGGAGGTGGGAGCTTATTATTGTCCGTGACATGACTGTTTTTATTATAGTGCTTGGAATTCTGTTTACTACATTATCGTATTTAGGTGAGCTCGCAAAGAGCAAGCCGACCAAGGAAACTGTAGAGGCGATGGAGTGGCTTCATAGCTCTGCGAGCACAAGGGAAACAATACTATCATCATACCAAAACGGGTTTTGGATAGAGTATTTTGCAAACAGGCAGACCGTAATGGACTCAGATTTCACATACGCTCCTAGCGTAGAGGAGAGGTATAACGATACGCGCACAATATTCACTTCAAGAGATTACGAGACCACAACAAAACTGCTCAAAAAATACAATGTACGCTACATTTTAATAGACAGGGAGATGACTCCTCTTATGAGGAATGAAAAAAAACAAATAGGTCTTCCATTTTTGCTTGAAAACAGCGAAAATTTTAAAAAGGCAAAACAATATAACAGTATAGAAATATGGGAATTTTTGGGCTGAAAAAATGATTGAATACATCACGATGGTTATTGTTTTTGTGAGTTTATATACTGCCATTCTCTGGACAAGCTTCTTGTTGCTAAATTTAGAGAGCACGCGAAGGCTACCAAAAGAATACCCCTCCGTAACCATAGCAATTCCTGCCTACAACGAAGAGGCAAAGATTGAAAAAACCATACGCTCTGTGGCCTCTTTAGATTATCCTAAGGAAAAACTTGAGATAATTGTAATTGATGATGGCTCAAAAGACAAGACTGTAGATGTTGCAAGAAGGGTTGCAAAAGAGTATAGCAATGTCTATATATACACAAAAAGGCATGAAGGAAAAGCAAGCGCACTAAATTATTGCCTCAAAAGAGCAAAAGGCACATACTTTTCATGTGTAGATGCGGATAGCACTGTAGAGAGAGAGAGCTTAAAACTAATGTTGCATCATTTCAAAAAAAAGAGGGTTGCTGCGGTAACAACTGCAATTCAAGTTCATGAGCCAAAAAACTTCTATGAGAAAATTCAAAGAATTGAATATATGCTTGGTGTTGTAACCAGAAAGCTTATGGCAACAATAAATACGCTTGCGATGACTCCAGGGGTGCTCAGCGTATACAGAAAAGATGTTTTGATGAAGATAGGCGGTTTTGATGAAAATAGCAAAACAGAGGATTTTGAGATTGCGATGCGCCTTAAGTACCATGGATACAAAATTGAGCTTGAGACAAACGCACACACATATACCACAGTACCAAAGACATTTTTAGGGCTTTGGAGGCAGAGACTACGATGGTTCAGAGGATTCATATACTACAATTTAAAATACAGAAAAATGTTGATGAATAAAAGATATGGAGCATTTGGCTTTTTTCAGATGCCTTTCAATATAATAGGGATTTTCTTGTTGATTGCTATGATTTTAATAATGTCATATGGGTTTGTGAAAGACACTTATTATTTTATAATGAGAAGCATTCTTATTGATGGTTACTTTAAAAACACCATATTGAGCGTCACAACGCCAAAAGAGTTTCTACTTGAACAGAATATGAAATTAACAATACCCATAATATTTGCAAGCATTATTGGACTTTATATCCTTTATGTTGCGCATAAAATTACACGGCAGAAAATAAAAAACCCTGCTATAATATGGGCATACTTTTTTATATTCCCCTTTATCTCCTTCTTGCACTGGGTGGTTGCCATCGCCCAGGAAGTTTTAAGAGTAAATAAAAAATGGTAGACAGAAAGAGAAGGTACAATTTTTTAATAGTTACATTTATTATAGTAATAGTTTTTATACTCGGCGTGATTCTTGGAAGAAGCTTTGCAGCGGGCGAAATTGACAAGCTAACACGAAGTATAAAGGAAAGTGAGCTTAATATAGAAAGCTTTACAA
>JAWABL010000004.1:0-70833 GCA_038884615.1 Candidatus Woesearchaeota archaeon
ATTTCTATACTTAAAAAAATACTTATTTTTAAAAAATATCAATATATCTTATTTATTTTATTATGTTATTTTAAGACTTTAAACAACATCTTAAGAATTCAACAAATAAAGGGTGTGGAGAAAGAGGTCTTGAGTTAAATTCAGGATGATATTGCGTGCCGATAAAGAACTTGTGCTTTGGTAGTTCAAGAATCTGCATGATTGGTTGTTTTGGCGCTTTGCCTGAAAAAACTAAGCCATTCTTTTCTAGAATCTCTATATATTCTGGGTTACATTCATATCTGTGGCGAAACCGCTCACGAATACTTGTTTTGTTGCCGTAAATTTTAAAGGCTTTAGTGTCCTCCTTTACCTCGACATCGTGACCTCCAAGGCGCATATTACCACCTAAACTTTGAATATGCTTTTGCTCAGGAAGAATATCAATAACAGGGTGTGGTGTTGTAGACTCAACTTCAGTTGAGTTTGCATCTTTAAGCCCACAGACATTTCTCGCGTATTCAATCACAGCCATCTGAAAACCAAAACAGAGACCTAAATATGGTACATTTTTCTCTCTGGCATATTTTATGCATTCAACTTTACCTTCTGTGCCACGCTTACCAAAACCGCCGGGAACAATTATTCCATCAACATCTTTTAGTTCATCAGAGACTCTTCGCTTCTTTGTTTCAAAATCAGTTGTTTCTATCCATTTTATATCCACCACGCAGCTATTGGCGGCGCTTGCATGCTCAAGAGCCTTTATTATTGAAGCATAGGAATCACGAAGTCCAGTGTATTTTCCTGTCATGCCAATAACTACCCTTTTTTTACCAGACTTTATTTTTTCGAGAAACGCATCCCATTTTTTTTGCTCATCAATCTCACTCTTTTGGCTTATCCTACTATATAATGATAGAATTTCAACTACTTCTCTGTCAATCTCCGCGGATTTTAGAATATTTGGTATTTCATAAATCGATTCGCAATCATGGACGCTTATCACTCTTTTTACAGGAACATTAGAGTAAATGCTTATCTTTTCTCTTACCTTCTCTGTAACTGGGTTGTGGGCTCTACAGGCAATAATGTCCGGCTGAATTCCAAGAGATAATAGGTTGTGTATACCAAGCTGTGCAGCTTTTGATTTTTGCTCTCCCAAAAAAGAAGGCTCAAGGACATAGGTCATTGCTACAAAGCATACATTCTCTTTACCTTCTTCATATGCAAGCTGCCTCATCGCCTCTATAAAATATCCATTTTCAATGTCACCCACTGTTCCGCCAACCTCAACAAAAACAACATCAGACTCGTCTTTTAATGCAAGCATCCTCAAAAACTTCTTGATCTCTCCTGTTACATGTGGTATGAACTGTACATCTCTTCCTAAGTAATGGCCTTTTCTTTCCTGGCCAAGTATGCTTGTGAAAATCTTGCCACCTGTAAGATAATTGTCTTTTGAGAGGTTCCTACCAATCATTCTTTCATAAGTGCCAAGGTCCATGTCGCATTCTGTACCATCGTCTAAAACAAACACTTCTCCATGCCTATAGGGATTTAAAGTTCCTGCGTCGACATTCAGGTAACCGTCAAACTTTATAGGGCTAACTTTTAATCCTTTATTCTGTAAAAGTTTTGCCAGACTAGATGAAAATATCCCCTTGCCTATGCCAGACATAACTGTTCCGAAGACTATTACATATTTTGTTCTGCCGCACACATAGCCAGTTGGGACTGGAGTATAGAACTCATGTTCGTCTGATTTCTTTGATATACTGCACAATATGTTGTTGCTCATCATTCCCCCAAAAAATAAAAACGCTTGGCTTTTTTAAAGGTTTTGATTTACCCAAAAAAAGCATGATAAATATTCGTGAAAAAATGTCCTCCATCAAAGGGGGGGATAGGAATCATATTAAATATAAAGAGGAACATATTTATCTGCGAAGTTAAATGAAGAATCGTTCTTGTCTTTCTTGTAATTCTTATTTTTGACTTAAGCACAACTAGACACCCAAGCCATAATAAAAGGTTTATGCCTGGTCCTGCAAATGCTATTATTGCTTGCTGAATATAAGTGCCGCCTGCTGCATAACTTACATATGCGGGTACAAAGAAAATGAACGGCGAGCCTATTAGCTTTAGGAATATACCTATTGCAAGCCCCCAGTAAGATGCATGAAATACTCCATGCAAACCAAACAACACACCAAAAACTTTATGGCCAAACTCATGGAGGATAATTGCTGGAGCAGTAACTAACATCGCAAACTTCAAGCCTTCCCAGTCAAATTTTGCTTTTATTCCCTCATAATCCTTTAGAGGATCATACTCGTCGTCAGACTGCTTCGCCGGCGTCCTAAAAACATCCTTGAAAATGAAGCCAACTGCAGCAGTCATAACAAATATATCTATAATTTCATTTAAGCTTAATATTGTCATAAACATTAAGAAAGACGCCAGGTTTAAATTGTTTGTGATTGATACAATGTACCTTTGAGGTTGTGTGATTTGTCTTCCAAGTAAAATCTCTGCTCCGCTGGCCACTCATCAAATCCAGGAACATAAAAATAGTGGTCTTGCCTTCATTTGATAAGTGTATGTTTAGGCTGTTGGAATTACTCAAAAGTTTGCTGTTCCAAAGCCCTGCACTTTAATTTTTGGTTTTGTTTGTATATAGTAAGAGTTTTATTTTCTAATTTTCAGTAGATTATCCGTTTTGTTTCATCACTATATTGTGGTTACAAAAAAGAAAAATTTAAATAGTTCAATCTTTTTTTGTCTTTTCATGAAACTTTATATCTTTTCCGATATTCACAGCAATGACGCTAATCTAGAAAAAATTCTATTAAATATGCATAAAAAATCTCCCAAAGCTCTTAAATTGTGTCTGGGTGACACTGTGGGATATTCTGGTGATGTTAACCGGTGTTTTGACCTGCTTAAGCGTTTTCAGGTTATCTGTGTGATCGGAAATCATGACCAGGAAGCAATTGTCGGCTATCTTAATACAGAGAAACTGCTGTTTCTTTCAGAGAATGGAAAAGTTCTACCCTATGACTACGGTATATCTCATAAGAATAAGCAGTTTCTGAAGGCAATGCCAAAAGAACTAACAATGCAAATTTGCGGTCGCTCAATGTATTTTTCACATGGTTCTCTTAAGCCTAGTCACATTTCGCCCGTTGAAATAAGTATTGAAAATGCCCTTGATTTTTTGTCCTACTCAAACTGCGACTTGAATTTTATTGGAGGAAAACACTATCATGAAATTATCAAAATCAGAAAAGGACATGAAACTGCCTTAGAGGTGTTTCAGCCTAGAAAAACAATGGCCATCCATATTGATCAGCAACACAGATATATATTTAATGTTGGTGCAGCGTGCAGGGACAACTATATATTCTTTGATGTACCTTATTCGATGGCTACCTTTGTTGTGGGATAAAATGAAAAACTTAGAATGTCCTATAATGAAGAAAGGCGAGTGGCATTATTCTTTAGTATATCCATCTAGAAACGATTTATACCAGTTGGATTTTGTTTCAGGAGAAATCCTTTCAAAAACATATTTAGATTATAAATTGCGTGCCCAGATTAATTATTTTTCGTCCAGAATTGAAGTGTTTGGCATAATAACCGGTGTAAACACACGGCAAGTGCTGGGTCCAGCTGTTTTCTGTGGTGAAGATGGTTATAACCGCGCATACGACCATCTTGGAAAAATAACACTAGACCTAGAAAGTTTGTCAGAAATTTTTACTGCTGAACAAGATAGAAAGACAAATATCTCCTGATAAAATTTGTTACAATAAACATTCTATACCCATCTTTTTCAGTTCTTCCTTAGTCAATATGTCTATCTCATCGCATTTATATCCTCTTCCCATTATTCCATCAATCTCTATCTGATAGAGCCTTTCTAACTTATCTCGGTCAGCAGAGCGAGTGCTTGTACCGACATCAATCAATTTCGGGACCAGTCTATCTCCTTCTTTTATAACAATTATATTACTTCCACCAAAATCTTCAATCAACAGTCTTTTTTCTGCTAGATACTCAGCTAGTTTATTCAACTCCGGTTCTACAGCCATTAGTTCTTCATGACTCAATCTATTAATCGAAGTGCCAACAACCTTTTCAGCAATATAAAATCTTTCTGAAAAACCATAAACCTTTGGAAAGTACTCAGACTCTTTTGATAGTTCGCTTAACAATTTAGCTTGCTCTTCTGAACCGTCAGGTACAAATTTTATTATAGTCGGTCCTACCCCATAAATATCTGTTCCCATTACTGTGATTGTGTCTGCAACTATGCTAGAAGTTCCATGTAGTTTTGGGATGTCGCTGCTCATTCTCTCCTCAATGAATGGTTCTAATCTCCTTAAGAAAGACTCCTGTTCTATTTCAATTAGCCCAACTTTTTGTGTTCTCAATGGAGCTCCTATAGAGCCCAAAACTAAATTCGCTGTGAGGTACATAATCTCTTTACCTTCCCCTATCAAACTATTTGCTTTTATTACCGCAGAAACGCCTTTTCCAATTGTTGTAATCTCAGGAGCTAAATTCAATGCGATCTCTAAAGGAGATTTTGGGATTATCTCTTCAAACACCACCTTTGCATTTCTCCATCTCTCTTCTGACTTATATACTAGGTTCAACTTCGCAAATTCTGTTACCGCATCCATTGGTATCTTATTTTCTTTAATCATTTCAATTATTTCCGGAGATGCGAAAAAGAGAGCGGGTTTTCCGTCTAACTCTATTTGAATATATTCGTGGGGTGTAACACCCTTGTCTATGGATGTTAGTGTCTTTTCGTCAATAAACTCAACCGTGCCTTCAGTGTGTCTTCTTAGTTCTGCGCCCTTCAGCTTCCTGCCTTCTATGGCGTTTGATAGAAAATTCTGGAAAATTTTTTGGTCGTCGGCTGATAGGGAAGATGTTATCTCTCCCCCGAGTATTTTTAAAGCAACAAGACCATCCCTCAATAACCCTGGCTCTTTTCTTAAATAGGCCCTTGCAACTTCTAACGCAGATAAAATCTCTGCATCTTCTCTATTCACTATCTTTTTTTCTATTTTGCCTTCTTCCAAGTAAAATAAGGGAACCTTTTCAGTGCTCATTAATTCAGCAATCTCTTTATTCATTTGATGTAGTAAATAGGGTTCATGAAAAGCGGCCTGAATTTCTGGGCTTTGAGTAGATGCGAAAATCTCTGGTAAAGTCAGGGATGGGTTTGCTACCCTCGCAGAAAAAATTTGTTGTCCACCTTCATATCTCTCTTGATACACGCCTATCAGCTTCTTAGCTTCTTCAACTGGGTATGTCGCTAGGATTTCTCTTATTAATTCTCTTGAACGAGGGCTGTCTGTGTTAACCGCTTTGGAGGAGTCAATAATGGCTGATACAAATTGAAGCCTTGATTTTAGGAAAATCTCCTCCTGTTTTAGCGCAAATAGCCTCTCAAATTCGGCTTTCTTCTCCTCTTCATTGTTGTAATCCTTTGTTTCTAGTAGTTTCATTAACTCTTCTGAAGGCGCCTTGGTGCTGAAAAACCATTGATATGTCCCTCTCTCTACAACACGGAACTGGTCTGTTATTAGATGGTCTTCTTTTGTTATTGTGTATAGGTTTTGGACGGAAATTTTTGTGCCACTATTATCAAAGTTGAAGGCTGTATCGTCAACAATGTATATGTTTCTCTGGCTGTCGCCTTTATTAAATGTGCTTACTGCTTGTTTTCCATGCAGGTATTCAAACTCGTCAAGGTATCTTTTCACACTTTTGCTTCCTCCATCTCCGCCACCTTGGAGATTATTAGATCTGTATACCCCAGTTCCATATACATCACTACCTCTGTTTGGGTTGTATATGTCATTGTCTGCAAAAGTTATGCCAAATTCGTTGAACTTTGCAAACTCAATGTATGGCGCAATACTTCCTGCATCAATTCTGTTCTCCATATAATGCAGTTGAGGCACCCTATGCTCTGAAGAATAATAGTCATTTCCTATCCTGATGAATTTATTGTTTATAATGTTTACTCCCACTATCGTGTCCTTGCCTGATTTGCAACCGTCACAACTTTCAATTTTTAAGACTGCCATCGGAGTTTCTGTTGGGTCCTTTCCATCTGTATAATAAGAAACCTTGAGATTCTTATCAAATCCCTCATGAAAAGTGTCTCTCTCAAATCTTGCTGCGACAAGGCCAGTAATCTCTGCCTTGTAACCTTTATCGCAGCCTAGAGCATTGCAGTTTCCATAGTCGAAAACTGTGAACCTTACAGAACCGTCCTTTCCCATGTCATCAAAGGAGTTGCATGCGAAGCAAACCGCAACCGAATTTCCACCCGAACCAGTTGCGATCTCAACATCTCCAAAATGTCTTCCTTCGTCTTTTTTTGGGTCTTTTAAGATGATAAAACTGTTGAACTTTCCAAGCGACCGCCTTTCAAACTTCATCAGCTCAATTTGATTGCTTAAATCAATCGCCGAGCCTGTTTCGTCAAGCTTGATGATAAATTTTCCGGCGAGGAGGTTGTCTCCGATTCTTAAAACCCCGTCGTTTACCTGCAAATTATTGTTTTCACGGCGTTGTAAGACGCCATTCTGATTGAGCACTATCTCGGCTTCTCCTATCTGTAGCGCACAGCCGTTTGCGCAGCTTACTATAGAACTACCATCACTAACTGAAAAAGAAACCGAATTCTTAAGCTCTTTGCCGCTCGTATCAATCCTAAAAACCTCGCCGTTGTATTCGTAACCTTCACCATTTCTTCTTATGGTTCCCTGAAGTACTTCTAAGAATGGGCCAGTCTCCCTGCGGAGTATGTAGCCACCGCCTTTTAATGCTTCAATTGCCTTAATTGTAGAGTCTTCCCTAATTGTCTTAAAATCAATCCATACATCTTTGCCATCCTTTGCTCCAAAAAAGAACCTTCCTATGGAGGACTCATATCTATAGGAAATGCCATTTACAAGCAATATATTCCTAACGCCTGTTTCTGCAACCAAAATCTTCTGTGCGATGCTGTTATCCTCCATGCTTAACACTCTTGAGCCGTCCGCTATATATGACAGATATCTTTTGAAGGATTCTGGTTGTTCCTCGTATACAATTTTACTTAGAACTTCCCTGAATATTCTTTCATTGCCTGCAATAGCAACTGTTTTGTCCTCAACAACCCTCTTTGCAAGCTGGAGTTCATTTTCTCTGTAGGTGCTCCTTTCCTTAAGATATTTTAATGCCGCTTCTTTGGCCGCAGGGTTGTCGTAGTTTTTTAGTATGAACTCGGCTTTTTGCGCATCCGAAATCTGCTCCAATTGTCGATTAAAATCAACATAGCTCACATCAGAGTCTGGTTCGTCGTTCTGTCCAAAAACGCATAAAGAGTCCACTACTAAAACAAGTATAAGGAAAAGTGAAATGCTCTTTTTTGTCATCTTATTTCCAGATAAAACATTTGATTGTCTCTTGCACCTTTTACATCAACAACTGTGATGTTTATAATATGAAGCCCAATATTGGCGTAACTTGGTGTAAAGTTTAATATGCCTGTCAGAGGCTCAACTACAAACATTTCAGAGTCATCAAAAAATATAAGCGAGTCATTATCTGCGTCTGCCGCAGTAAAAGCGTAATCAAAACTCTTTCCGACCTGAGCTGTCTGGTATCCTATTTCTTTCAGAACCGGTGCACTGTTTTTCCAGTATATATCATTATCTCTGGGAATCTCCTTAATTGTTGAATTGCATTGCGAGAACTTCACTGCAAACTGGAAAATATAAGGCTTGTTTAAATCAGGAACTCTTGATAAATTATCTAATATAATATAGATATCTGTGCAATTATCATATTGCAGCACAGAGATTTCTAAATCCTGATTTAATAGGAAAGTAAGGTCAACATAGTTTGGGTTTTCCTCAATCTTTTCTATTATCTCTTCTGATTTCTGTCTTATATAACCAATCCTAAAAGGGAGGTCGTACGAGAAGTCATCGATGTTGATTACAGTGTCGTTTCTAATAAACTTAACAGGAAAATCTACCTTTATTTTAGCCACGGCCGAGGCAATTTTCACTTCAGCAAGAGCTTCTCCAAACTCAATTGAGTAGCCATGTGTTTCAAACTGCGTTGACCTAATGCAGTGCTTTAGATTATCTTCAATATAAAGTGCCAACTGGTTTTGTATGGTTTCAAGAGTAGGAACATCTCCTCTACCTTGTTTATAGTAATATGGCACCGAGAAAAACAAAGTCTCAAGACTATTATTTTTTGTGTTGTAAAAACCTCCTTGCTTACCAAGGTAATAAGCACCCTCTACTGATGTCCTCTTTACACAAGCATCAATGTAAACTCTAAAAAATGTTTTTTCTGGTTCGGTGTAAGAATTGGAAATATCTTTTTTGTACTTTGTTATGTAAAGTGCGGCTGCAAGTATAAATAGCAAAAATATGCCAGCCGTTATAAATATAGTTGTCTGCGCCTTTTCAATAAGGCCTCACCATTCTCCTTTTAATTCCTACTTTGATGATGAAATTCTCTTTGCAAAAAAAGAAAAGGCACCGCGCATCTTTTGGTTGCAACATCCATCCTCTTATTGTCCTTTCTGCCTTGATATGTTTTCTGCTATATTCTTTTGGCTACTATCACTTTGCTACCTTTATCACTGCAGCATAAGGTGCAGCATAAAATAACTTTTATTCCTTTTTGTTCTCCTCTTATTATCCTTTTTATTTATTTTTTTCTGGATTTTTCTTTTTTTTACTCTCTTTCTTAGTCATAAGCTATTAACTTAAATTTTTTGTTATTGTTATGATTTTTATAATCTTTATAATCTTTATACATCCACTTTATTTATTGAACACATAGCGCAACTATTAAGAGCCATTGACAACTATTATATACTTCATCTATTTTAGACATTTTGGGTGATTTTATGCGAATAAAAGAAGGAAGCAGGGTAAAGGTCCATTATACAGGGACGCTTGATGATGGAAGTGTGTTTGACAGCTCAGAGGGGGGCGAACCTTTGGAGTTTACAATCGGAGATGGGCAGATAATAAAAGGTTTTGAAGAGGGACTGTTGGGCAAAGAGGCTGGAGATGAGGCAAACTTTAAGATTCTGCCAGATGAGGCGTATGGCCGTGAAATACCTGAGTTTGTGCAGAAAGTTTCAAAAGAATTTATTCCACCTGGTATGGATGTTAAAACCGGCTCTCTAGTTGTGCTTAGGGCACCTGATGGTAGGCATATTCATGCGCGTGTAAAGGAGATAAGCGAGGGAGAAGTCACGCTTGATTTTAATCATCCACTTGCTGGTAAAACTCTTGCTTTTAGGGTAAAAATTATAGAGGTAAGATAAAAATACGAGTAATATCCAAATTAGCCAATCTTAGCTTAAATATCTTTTTTTGCCTACAAAATAGGCAATTAGAAACAGCACAATAAAGCTCGTAAAGAACAATATCACAAGCGGAAAAAATGGGGCATTTTTAGCACTGACTTTTATAAATACTAGTATGAGGGTAATAAGCATAAAAAGACCTAGGCTTACAATAAGTTCCTTTTTCCAGTAACTCCTCCATCTTTTTAAGTTATAAGGCATTTTAGTATTTTATAATCTGCTTTATACCCCTTTAATCCTTTAATTCTTTTTTTATATTTTTAATATTAATTCTTTATACAATTCTTTATATTATACTTATTATCTCTTTATATTATACTAGTTATTATACTAGTTATCATACTCTTTAAATTTAGAATATTTAAATAATTTTAGCATAATCTTTATAAACTACTCCCACATCCATTCAAACTAACTGGAAGGTGATAAAATGGCAGTTATTGGTTTTAATTTCAACAAAATTGTAGCAGAGCGGGGTTCGGCTCCAAAGGAAAAGGTGAGTGTAAGCAATAATTTGAGCATTAAGGATGTTGAAGAGGTGTCTATTGCGTTCGGAAAGGAAAAACAGAAGGCCCTAAGGTTTCTTTTTCAGTTTGAGTCAAAATACTCACCCCAAGATGTAGGGAACCTTAGTATTGATGGTGAAATCCTATATATGCAGGAACCCAAAAAACTAAAGGAAATCCAAGAATATTGGAAAAAAAATAATAAGCTTCCGAATGATGTTATGCCTATTGTTATGAATCATATACTTTTCAAGACAAACCTTAAGGCGTTGAATCTGGCTAGTGATGTGAATCTTCCATTGCCATTGCCAATGCCGAGAGTGCGAAATGCGGGAAGCAAAGCTTAAGGTGGCGGAAGCCATACAGGATGATGTAAACAAGGGCATTGTTAGAATGGATTCTGGCTTTATGCACGATATTGGTGTAAGGCCAGGTGACATTGTTGAGATTGAAGGAGAAAGAAAAACAGTTGGAATAGTTGATAGAAGCTATCCTGGGGATATCGGACTTAAAATTATTCGGATGGACGGAATTGTAAGACGCAATGCCAAGACCGGCATAGGCGAGACTGTTGTTGTAAGAAAGGCTGATGTCAAAGAGGCTAAGAAAATAGTAATCGCACCAGCACAGAAAGGAATTATGGTGAGGGTATCACCACATCTTCTTAAGCAGGGGCTGCTTGGCAGGGCGGCTGTTAAAGGTGACATTATAAGTCTTGGAGGCACAAGTCGCAGAAGAACAGCCATGGGCGGTTCGCCTTTCTTTGATGATATCTTTGCGAGTATGCTTGATGAAGGAGTGCAAAGTTTTGGATTTTCAGATATAAAATTTATTGTTGTGGATACAATGCCGAAGCAACCTGTTATTATAACCGAGCTTACTGAGATAGTATTTAATCCCGAGGCTGTGGAGGTAAGAGAGGAAAAAGTTCTTGAGGTAACCTATGAGGATATTGGCGGGCTTGGGGACGAAATAAAAAAAATAAGGGAAATGGTTGAGCTTCCTCTGAAGCACCCCGAAATATTTGAAAGGCTGGGAATAGAACCACCAAAAGGCGTTCTTTTGCATGGCCCACCTGGAACTGGGAAAACACTGCTCGCAAAGGCAGTTGCGAATGAAACAGCAAGCAATTTTTATCTTATTAATGGTCCTGAAATAATGAGCAAATTCTATGGGCAGTCTGAAGCAAACCTCAGAAAAAAGTTTGAAGATGCCGAGAAAAACGCACCTTCGATAGTGTTTATTGATGAAATTGACAGCCTTGCACCAAAAAGAGAGGAAAGTTACGGCGAGGTTGAGAGAAGGGTTGTTGCGCAGCTTCTTGCATTAATGGACGGGTTAAAAAGCAGGGGACGAGTTGTTGTTATTGCAGCGACAAATATACCAGATGTTCTTGATCCAGCACTCAGAAGGCCTGGGCGCTTTGACAGAGAAATTGAAATCGGCGTGCCAAGCAAAGAGGGCAGACTTTCAATCTTAAAAATACACACACGAAACATGCCTCTGTTCGGACCTCTTGATGCACTTAGGGAAAATGCAAATATCGAGGAAAACTATAAGGAAGCAATAATTGACCTATTTGCCAATATACGTGACAAGGAAGGCATAAATCTAAGAACACTAGATAAACAGATAGGAAAGTATCTCAAGGATAATCCTGATAAAAACAAGCTTTTTTCCGAACTTGACTATAACAAAATAAAACAGTACATCCAGATGATAACCGAGGATCAAAGAATTGTAGATTTGAAAACTATAGCTGAAATTACACATGGTTTTGTAGGTGCAGACTTAAGCGCACTTACAAAAGAGGCTGCAATGGAAGTTCTAAGAAGGCTGCTTCCTGAGATAAAACTTAGAGAGGACGAGCCTATCCCAAAAGAGCTTTTAGAAAAACTAAAAATAACACAACAGGACATGAAAGAGGCGCTAAGAAGCGTTAGGCCTAGTGCAATGCGTGAAGTGCTCGTTGAAGTTCCCAATGTTAAGTGGTCTGATATAGGTGGACTTGATGATGTCAAGCAGGAGCTGATAGAAGCAGTTGAGTGGCCCATAAAAAACCCGCAAAGTTTCAGGAGGCTCGGCGTCTCCCCTCCTAAAGGAATTCTTATATATGGTCCGCCTGGGACTGGAAAAACAATGCTTGGTAAGGCTGTTGCAACCGAGAGCCAGGCAAACTTTATACTTGTAAAAGGACCTGAGCTGCTTTCAAAGTGGGTTGGCGAAAGCGAAAAGGCAGTGAGAAAAATATTTAAAAAAGCTAGGCAGGCATCGCCGACTATTATATTCTTTGACGAGATAGATAGCCTTGCTCCAAAGCGCGATGCAAGTTCAGACAGTCATGTTACAGAAAGAGTGGTAAACCAACTGCTCACAGAAATGGATGGGCTTGAAGAATTGCATGATGTAGTTATAATTGCTGCGACCAATAGGCCAGATATAATTGACGCTGCCCTTCTCAGGCCAGGAAGATTTGACAGACTTATTTATACGCCTGTACCTGATGAAAAATCAAGAGAAGAAATATTCAAGGTACACACTCGAAAAATGCCCTTGAAGGATGTAAGCCTAAAAGAACTTGCTAGAGAAACAGAGGGTTATGTAGGTGCGGACATAGAGGCTGTTTGCAGAGAGGCTGCGATGCTGGCGCTTCGAGACGATATAAATACTAAAGAGGTAACAAAAAAATATTTTGATATGGCAATGGAAAAAGTAAGGCCGTCTGTTACCAAAGAGGTAGAAAAAGTATATAAAGAGATGGAGAATTATCTGCGCTCTGCAAAGGCCAATGAAATAAAAGAAGAAAAACCTGCGTACATGGGCTGATTTATGAGTTGGTTTGTTGCTTTACTAACACAAAAAATAGGAAAACACTTTTAAACCCGACATTATTTTCGCTACTAAAATGGTTAAAAGATCATTGCCTTTATCGTCCATGGAGAGAATACTTAAAAAGTGCGGTGCTGAAAGAGTTAGTGATGAGGCGAAAAAAGCACTTAAAGCGGTAATTGAAGAACGCGCCACTGCCATCGCACAGAAAGCAATAAAAATTGCCGAGCACACAGGCAGAAAAACTGTTAAGGGAGCGGATATAAGGTTAGCAGTCAGAAGGTGAGTTTTTTAAAAGGTGAATCTGATGGGAAGAATAAAAACAGACCTGATAAAGCGCATTACACATAAAATAATGGAGAAGCATGGATATAAAATTACGGATAATTTTGAAAAAAACAAACAGATTGTTGGGATGCTTGTTGATTTTCCATCAAAAAAAATAAGAAATGTCGTTGCGGGCTATGCAACTCGGCTTGTTAAAATGCGGAATCGGCCGAGGGTAAGAAGAATTGTCCAGTCTGAAGAGATGTGAAAATGGGAACTACGCTTTATAGCAAGAGGTACAATCCTAGATTTGGGAGAAACCGAAGACCTAGACCCAAGACCTTTAATACGCAAGAGGCTGCAAAGAAGTGGGCTCAAACAAAAGGACTTACTAATTTTGAAATTGTTCCTGCAAAAAAAGACAAATGGGCCGTAAAGACTTTAGAGTTACACTAGACTCTAAATTAAACTCAAAAAAATAAAAGATTTATTAACAAATTTTTAAACTGGAGTAATATATAAAGATAATATTAATATAGAGATAATATCTTTATTGGAGCAAAAATTTCGTATGCGATTCCTGAAAAATTCTAAAGTTTCAAGTTATATATCTGTAAGTTATATATTTGTATCTAGTTTATACTGCAACATACCTTTTTGTCGTATTCTGAGTTGCAATCTCCAATATAAGCGTCTGTTTGCTCTCCAACATCGTTTCCAAAACTGAAAAGACATCCTTCATTTCCGCTGCAACCACCAGCACTTCCGCTCTTAACACTACAAGTCGTGTCTCCTATGTTGGTATCTAAGCAAAGCCGTATGCTATAAAATGGAGTAGTATCATCATATCTTGCAATCTTGCTGTTGTTCCATGAAGACAGTTCAATTATGCCTGCAGACGACCCAGATATGTCCATGCACCTTTCCGAATCGCTTATATTGAAAACCTCCAAAACATCGAGTGTTCTTGACCTGCAGCAAAGAGTCCATTTGTAATCACTATAATTTGTTGTCTGGACAACTGCCTTATCATGCCCTCTGGTGCTGTTCTCCAGCCTTAAAATCGGTATCTCTTTTGTAATGTCATTACATTCTGAGCTGTAGTTTATCATCCTGCAGACAATATCCCCTCTATAGTCCAAAAGGCCGTCACAATCATTGTCAATTCCATCATTGTCTATAGTTTCGCTTATCTCATAATCTGCTGATACAGATGGCTCATTGCCACCATTTATAGGGCTATCATCACCGCAGCACGCGTTTTGTCCAAAATATCCTGTCCAGTTATAGCCACTCGCAAGGCAAAGATAAATGCATGAATCGTTGTCGGTGTAAATCTCGTCGGTCTCTCCGTCGCAGTCGTCATCAAGAGCGTTGCAGTCTTCAGGCCTTGGCAGTATCTCATTTACGCAAACACTTTTATCCCCAAGACTGCACCTCAAGTTGCCTTCTTTACAGACACCTTGCAGGGTGTTTTCATCGCTATGGCACGATTCCTCAACACATGTATAATCTAGTCCTGTGCTTAGAATTATTACGCCGTAATCCTTTACTATATATATCAAGCCGCCACCAATATTGCTTTTATTTATCATGTCAACAAGCAAAACATCTGATTTAAAGGATACGCTTGTTATGCCTACAGGCGTTGAAATATTGAATACAAGCTCATTTCCAGCTCCTTTTGGAACATATATGCTCTCAACAGAGTCAGGCGTCTTAAAATTTAATTTTCTTAAAGTGTAACCCCCAGTTGAGTAAGCCATCTCTGCAACATCAATTATCTCGTTGCCTATTTTCTTTACCTCTATAGTCTCAACATCGCTTACCGTCCTTTTGTGAAAATAATAGTATCCTACTAGCGCACCTATGAGTGCGAGAAAAACAAGGGTTATTGTTAATAAATATTCAAGACTCTGCTGCCCGTTTTTTCTTATGCCACCCTTTTTCATATTTTCAGCACATAATTTTTTTCAGCAAATATACTCTCTAAACTATATCATCTGCTCAGTAGTATTTATAAATATTTTTCTTTTATCTTGGGCACCCTTCAAAATCTCGTTTTCGGTCGGTTTAACATCATGTTGGCACTTTTCCATTCAAATCAAAATATCTGGTTCTCCGTATGGAACAACTCACTTCAAACCCATATATTGTTCCTGAATGTACATACGCGGTAGATGCTAACACACTTTTTGAACGCAGCCGTATTTAAAAAACTAAATCTAAATATCAACACAGATAAGTATTAGTGTTGGTTATACATTATGAAAAGATGCTTCCAAACAGCATTCCCATTATTTTTGACGCAAGAAAAAATATAATCATTGTTGCCAAAATAAATATTGGGAGATAGTGTAGCCCTTCTTTCACATCGCCTTTTCTTATTGTTGTAACAATGATACCAGAAAATAGGGAAGAAACTCCAAGACATGCGTAGATAAATATTCTATAGTCTTCAGGTTTGATATTATCGCTAGATATATTTATTGATATCATTCCCCCTCTTGGCATTGAACCCGCTGAACTTACGCCAGTGGCTATCTTCTGTACAATTAAAAGAAGCTGTTCTGATAGGGCAAAAAGTACTGGTGCGGCTATTATAGAGGCGAATGTTATGAAAATCGCATAGGTCATTACATTCGCGCTCATCTCTTTTTTCATCGCTCGTAGTTCGCTTATGTTTATTGCAATCTTGTTAAGAAGTTCGCCCACATCTCCGCCAGACTCAGTGCCTTCAATTAAAAGGGTTATTGAGCGCTCAAGTATTGTAGAATCATATCTTTTTGAAAAATCAATAAGTGCCTTGTTAAGGTCTTCGCCGCTGAGAGTCCTTTTTGCAACATCTTCTATTTCCTTTGCAAGAACACCAAATTTTGGCCTTACAGCAAACCAAAGTGCTCGGTCAATGGACATGCCCGCCCTTATGTTTGCAGATGTAAGCTGAAGAAAATCTGGCAGTACTTCTTCAATCATAAGCTTTCTTTGGTACATCCTAATATCAATATAAATCATAAAAGACAGCCAGATAACTACCCATATAAGGAAGAATCCAAGAGTCCCTAATAGTAGAATCATTAAAGCAATATGACTTAGCGAGTCGTCATGTGAAGCTAGCCTTATGATTACAAAGAGAGTTGCAATTGCTGTAATTACGCCTGAGACTGTAAGAATTATTTTTGGTACCTTTGCGGGCTCAAGCTCAAGCCCTGCCTTCTCCATGTGCTCAACAAGCCGCCTTTTTCTTGCAGGAGCTGTCAGCTTCTTCCTTGTCTCCTCTGTTTGTTTTCTGAATACTTTAGCAATTTCAATCCTTTCTTCCTTTTTTGCGTTGTTTAGGCCATCTTTCTGTTTGTTTGAAATCTTAAATCTACTTTTGACATGATTTATGGCATTGAGCAGGAGAGACCCTTTTGATTTTTCTACTACATCTTCAGATTTTTTAGCAGATGGTGTATTCTCCTCTTGATTATCTACTACTTTTTCAGCCTTTTTTTCAAATGTTTCTTTTTGCTGTTCCTCTTTTTTCTCTTTAGAACTCTCTTTTAGTTTACCAAGCAAATTTCTATATAAACTCCAAGTAAACCCGGCCTTCTTTGTACTTTTTTCATCATTTTTTGCGACATTTGAAAGACTTTCTCCCATGCTTTCTCTGCGACTAACTTTAGAAACATCTAACTTAGACTCCTGTGTTTTCTTTGTTATTTCTGTTTTTTTTCTATTCATTCCAGCAGCATTAGTTTTCATATTACTGCTGACTTTTTTTTCTCTTTTATCGCCTTTCGTTCTCTTTCCTGTACTAACTGCCTTTCCTTTATATAGCATTCCATATGCGCTTTTGATATTTTTTTTAGCCATTATCTCTCTTTTTTTGTTTATTTTAATTTTTTCCTCTATTTTTATTGAGTGTATAAAATATATAATTCCTAAAATAATTCCTAGATTCTTGCTGTTATACTTATGTTACACACCCGTTATGCATATATTAATTATAATTCTACTGACGGCCTTGAGCTCTTGATTATTGCGTAAAACATGAATTGTATAAAACCAAGCATTCCTGCAACCATCAATAAAAAAACAAGGGAAAGCTTAAATCCTATGAAACTTGAGAAAATTATTAGCATTGTTGTTCCGAGTGAGGGAAGGATTACTGCTATCAGCATATAAAACATAGCCAGCGGATTAAGCTTTCTGCCATATTCCTCAACTTCAATTTTTTGCTCTCTTACAATCTGCTCAAGCACAGATGAAAGTGCAGTTGTTACATCTGCGCCTGTTTTTATAGAGTTAAGAATTTGCCAGAATATTTTTCTTAAGTTGTTGGATGGCACAATCTCAGTTGCCTCTGTTATTGCATCGTCCATAGATGTCCCTAGATTAACCTTCTCTACAATGGCACCATAGTATCTTCCTACTGCAGGATACGCCTTTGCTACATTAACAAACGCGTTGTATATGGGCACTCCTGATTCAATCTCTATTATGATAAATCTAGTAGCAAAAACAATCTCTTTGTTTATGGCCTTTTCACGGCGTTTGATTTTTATATCGGGCACTCTCATCATATAAAAGAACATTATTGCAACAGCTATGGGAAAGAGGACAAGGGTTATTTCTATGGGGACTCCAAATCCCTTTAGGATGCCTCCAAGAAAAAGCACAACAACCCCAAATGAAAGCATGAGAGAGATGATTAAAGTTTTTCTTACAAATTCTTCAGGTGAGTCAAGAATTTCTGCCTGGACAAGCTTGAGCTTTAAGCCAGGGTAGAAATCGCTTATTTTATGAAAGATAAAATGTACAATGTTAATCACCTAAGCAAGCTTTTTATTTGCTCTTACATACTTCAATAGATTTTCATAGTTTGTGTAGTACTCTGCCATTACTCTGCCTACTCCATCAACTGTATCTATGTTATTTCTAACAAGGTAGTTGAGCACCTCCTCCTTTGTCTTAAGAATGTTTTGTATCTCTTTTGGCGAATGCCCTGTAAAAAGCTGGAGTGTCTGCATAAGCGCCTTGCTTTCCTTTACTTTTTTAAGTTTATCTTCCTTTGGGTCGTACTGCATTATAACATTAACTGATGCGTCAGGTAAAATTTCGGCTATCTGGAATGTTCTTCTAAGGCCAGTTCTCCTGTTTCTAAACTGAACAATTATAAGAGAAATTGCAGGCATCATGCTTTTTGGAACCTCAATAGGGGGGTTAGTCAGCCTGTTTACGGTCTCCTCAGCTGTGTTTGCGTGGAATGTTGCATAGCAGCTGTGCCCAGTATGTATTGCCTCAAAAAGAGTTTCAGCCTCTCTCTTCCTTCTTACCTCGCCTACAAGTATTCTATCTGGCCTCATTCTAAGGCTATTTACAAGAAGGTCTTCCATTGTTACTTCTCCTTTCCCTTCGGTGTTTGGAAGCCTTGTATTCATAGGGACCCAATGCAAAAACTTAGGTAGCCTTATTTCTCTTGTATCCTCTATAGATATTATTCGTTGGTTGGGGGGGAAGAAGCTTGCAAGCACATTAAGCGCGCTTGTTTTTCCGCTTGCAGTTCCTCCAGCTATTATCGCAGAAAGCTCATACTGCATGCAAAGCCAGATAAGTGCAGCCGCTTCTGTGCTGATTGTATTGTGCTGCAAAAACTTTGTTATTGTAAATGGGTCTCTTGAAAACTTTCTTATCGTAATTGTATTGCCTCTTGTTGATATAGGCATGATTGTAGCATTGACCCTGTCACCCTCTGAGAGATGGGCGTCTAGCAACGGCTCAAGTATGCTAATCTGTCTCCCTACCCTGCGGCCTATCATTGCTGCATAGTGCTTTGTCTGGTCGTCATTTGGCATGAATATATTTGACTTTAGCCAGCCGTGTTTCTTATGGTATACCCAAACCGGTTCCTCAACGCTGTTTATTACTATCTCCTCAAGAGCAACATCATGCATTAATATGTCAATATTTCCCATTCCAAGACTCTTTTGTATAAGATATGTTGTTAGATACCCCTTGGTCTCATCGTCGACATCAGGGAAATACTTTTTAACAAGAATTGCTATCGTTTCCTTGAACTTTTCTTCTACAATCCCTGTTTCCTTTGGGTTTATTATCTCAACCATTCCAAGGGTTACTTCCTTAATCAGCTTTTTTCTTATTTGCTCAAGTATCATCTCAGTAGTCTTGCTGATGCTTGCGATTGAGACCTCATATATAGGCACAAACTCTCCTTCTTTTGTATATACTCTTATTGTTATCGGCATATTATCGCAGTTAAAATGGTATTCGTCAAGAAGCCGTATTATTCTATCAGAATTCTCATCAAGTCTTTCCTGTTTATCAAACGCACTATGCTGATAATTTTTTTTGTTTAATTTCTTTTTATCTTTGGCAGTCCCCTGCTTTTCTTGTAAGGCATCACCACTTTTTGTTTGAGATGCGTCTCCTTCCAGATGCTCTTTTACCTCTTCCTTCACTGCGCCTAGTTTGCCTGCTTCCTTTTTGCTGGAAGTTTGTGTAGATACGCCGCTAGTCAACTCCTGCGAGTCTCTCCTTTTTTTCTCTTTCGTTTTTTTTGTTTCTGGACTCCAAACTAATTTTGATTTGCCATGTCCCCCTCTTTTTTTAACCATCTTCAATCCTTTACAAGACTTAACAGTTTTTTGAGCTTGTTATGGAAGCTTTCTCTTTTTTTGTCTACCTCTACAAACTTTTTCTCAAGCTCTGAAATATGCTTTTTGACATCTGCGCTGTTTGATGCTAGATTGAATGCGGTAGCTTTCTTGATAAGATTGTTAAGCTCTTCGCGAAGGCTTATCCTTAGGGCATCGGTTTCTTCAAGGATTTTCTCAACCTCGTTCTTCCTGCTGAAGAAGGCTTCAAATTTCTTTGCCGCAGACTTTGCGTCCTGGGGAACATTTTGCATGCTTTTCTTTTTTTCCAGGACTTTTGCAAGCACATCTTGCTGCAAGGAGAGTATCTTTTTTTCACCCATCTTGCTCTGCTCAATCAGAGGTTCTAGCTTTTTCTTTTCTTCAAGTATTCTGCTTTTTATTTTTTCAGCTGACTTTTCAAGAGCCTTTATATGCTCTTCAGTTATCTCTATTTTCTTGTCTTCTTGGTAGATGCTTTCGCGTATCTTTTTTATTATGTCTGAGAACTCGTCTAGCTTTTTAAGAAGCCCTGCTTCTTGTTCCTTAAGGCCCAACGACTGCGATTTTTCTTCTGCAAGCTTAACTCTTTCAAGCTCTATGTCATCAACAAGTTCCTGATATTTTGATTTTTCCTTTAAAAGCTCTTTCTCTAGCTCTTGTATCTTGTTTTTGAATGCTGCCTGTTGCTCAAGCAGCTGTTTGTCTATATTTTTCTTGAGTCGTTCGTAGTTTTCAAGCTCGGCGAGTTCCTGTTTTACGGAGTCTATATCGCTGCCTAGCTCCTTCTTAATGGCGGCGAACTCCTTTTTCAGGTTTTCAAGCCCTTCACATTCTCTGTCAAGCGTGGTTATTGCACTCTCTACCTTCCTTATAAACGCTTCCTTTGAGCTGTGGTATTCCTTCTCCTTTTTTGTTATCTCCTTTTTTGAAAGCTTTCTCTCAACAAGATAAGTTGTTGCGAGCTTGTACTCAAGGCTTATAATACCTTCCTCCTCAAGAAAATCCGCCCATTCATCAATAACTGCAGGAGAAACCCCCAGAATCTTGGCAGCCTCGCTAGTAGATATTCTCGTTTTCTCATTTACCAGCTTAACAAGTTTGTCAACTCCTGTTTCAATAATTCCTCCTTTAACCATAAAGGCGACTTTAAACCTTCTTTCTTTAAAAATGTTTCTATGCGTTATATCTCTATGCTATATCTGCTGCTCTTTGCTATTATATCTCCTACGCACTCACTCAATGAGTTCTTCAACCTCATACCTTGCAAGATGTCCACTCTCGTTGTCCAGCCTAAACCAGTTGTATGTGTTTTTTATAAGATAGTGTTCTGGGCTTTCCTTGCTGAAATATATATAATCTATACAAGACTTGTTTAGTGTGTTTATATCATTTGCCTCGAGCTCAATAAGGTTTACAAGGCTTTCAATGCCGTACGGAGAGCTATTTAGGTCTCCTTTTAGCCTCATAAGATAACTCGGTGCACTTTGTGAGTCTATATATAATGAATTGTCAAGATGGTATAGAAGGTTTGTTGTGTCGTTATTTGGTCCGACAAAATCGGTTATGCTGCTTTTTTCAATTGTATTTATCACTCTTCCAAATGTATTTACAGTGTATAGTGGGTCTTCAAACCCCACTATACTGAGCGATGTGTTTATTCTCTTGTTTCGTGACCAGTAGGCAAGTCCGTTTCTGTCCTGTATATACTCTGTAACATCTAGCGATATTGTTAGTGTCCAAGGATCAGAATGGCTTATACTTATGTCATTAAGCGTGTAGTTGAAATATATCCCTGTCTTTACAGCCTCAACCCTTATTCTTTCAACCCATATACTTAGCTGTGTATCATTCATAACACTCATGTATTCGCCGTTTATTGTTCCGTTTATTATAATCTCCTCAATAACATCATCTGTGTCATAAAGGAACTCGCCTTTTGATGTTATATACTGCTGGATTGCTAGCAGAGACCTAAATGACGCGATATAAACACCCCTCTCAATGTCCTTTTCTAGGTCATCAACAAAATGGTCTAGCGTTGTAACTCTGCTGTCAATTACAATTGCTTTGTCTCTTAAGCGCGTCTGATAATCTAGCGAGATGTACAAAAAGAGTAGAACTAAAAATACCATCGCTGTTAATGTAAAGAAAAACCCTTTTTTCACTGCCATACCCTCACCTCAACAATGGTTGGTCCCCAGAGGTAGGGTATATCCCTTACTACCTTAGCGTCAATGACTGCATCTTCCTCATGGAAATTTATAAACACTCTACCATCGTTATTGTAGTCAAGATGTGTAAGAAGCAGATGCATTGCTACATCATAACTATCGTCGGAGTCATATCCGGATGAATCATGAGACGAGTTTGTATAAAAGCACTTCTTACTACCTGAATAACTGCTTGGGACACTGACGTTTGTGAGGGTTAAGTCTTCAAGCTCTATTGTCCAGTTGCAGCCCTCAGCCTTGTATTTTACTTCGCTGTATGGCAAAGTGAAGTTTACAACATTTATAAGCCCAGTATATAGGAATGTGTTGTTTACAGAGCAGTTGCTTGTATTTGTTGGCTCGTCACCCACATTTATTTTTATAGTGTTGGTTTCTCCTCTTACAATATATGAGGTGCTAAATGGGATAGCGAATGGGTCTCCCATATAACTATAGTCTGTGCTGAAACGGCTGAGGTTATAGAAAACAAAAGTTCCCATAGAGTTATTTATTGTAAGCAAGTCTGTCCAATGCGTACCAGAGTATGATGTAACCGCAGCTTCAATAGGTCTTACCTGACTTGGAATAAAAACACTAAAAGTGCAATTCTCCGGATTTTTGTATTCAAAGAATATAGGAACCTCTCCATATTGAACAGGCTGTGTATATGGGGTATAATTAAGCATTATGTAAGAGTCAGGGTACAGGTAGCTCTTCTCAAAATTACCCACTATTGTTATAATTTGCTGGACTTTATATGAAAAGCTGTTGCTTAGCTTCTCGGCTATCTCGCTGTATATTAGAGAAAGTCCGCTTGGGTTGTCGCTTTCATAGTAGTGTGTATTGTTTGTGGAATTATATTCTGGATCGCACAGCGCCGTTAGGTTAAGCGTTTTCCTGCCGCCGGTGCCTACAGAACCAAATGCTACTGTATAAATAGAAAGATTGTATTTTTTTTGATAGTAGCATGTAATGTTTATAAGCTGTTCTGCGGCGTCTTCGTCTCCGTCAGAGAATTCAGCCTGGTCGATTTCAGGCAGGTCTGGGCATGGCACGCTAAGCTGGCCTATTGCGTCAGGACAGCATCCTGAACCAGCGCAGTTGTCGCAGCCATTGTCAACCATCCCTCCGTCATCAACGCAGACATTTGCCTCGCCATCGCTCATTAAAACCAGCGCTTTCTGCCTTTTTGTTGCGTTTGCATAAAGCCCGACTTGCAGTTTGCCATTGCTATCTGAGTTGTACAGCTTAATGCCCATGATGTTTTCGCCTTCATTTAGGAGCGCCTTGCTTATCTGTGTCACCCTGTTGTCTACATGCCCAGTATAGGAGTCTACAAGGTTTCCGTTTATATAGACATCAGCTCCATCGTCTGATGTTATATTAATATATACATTTTCATCAATTCCAGTTGCATCAAGGACAAAAAATTTATTTCTATAAAATGTGTTATTACTAGTGTTTGTAAATACAAGCTGGATGTTGTCAAATGAAAACGAGCCTATCTCGCTTGACGAATCTCTTCTCAGTTTTCCGCCGATTGCAAGGTAATAGTATCCTTCACCTGTAATCCACTCTGTTATATCCTGGACAAAATGTCCGCTATGCTCATAGTCCGGGTCATCAGCAGACCATATTTCTTCGCCGGCGTCACCGTCATCTGAAGACATTTCAGTACCAAGGTAGTGTTTGCTTCCTGTTCTGTTCATAAAAAAGCCTTTAACCCATACCTCATCAGAAGTTTCAAACACGCTGGAGCTTCCGTCGTCAGCAGCGTCCCATCTGTAGTTGAATGACAACAGCGCTTTTCCACCGTTGCTGTTCATCATGTCTATCATTTCGGGGGTTATGTTAATCTGTATGCCCCATGCGCCCGAGTTTGAGCCAGAACCTGAGCCGTTTACAACAAATTCAAGGTTTCCTGTCGCGTTATAGTAAAAATCAGTATAATTACCATTATAGCCAAAAACACCCCCCTGCCAGTCCCAGCCATCGTCTGTGCTTTCTATTGAAGGAGTGTAGTTTATAGTTACACCTATATCATCAAACGCAACCACCGTCCTGCTTGTTCCATTGCTTACGACTGCGCCACATAGGAGGTTATAGCTGAATGTATCGGATGTAATAAGGTTTGTTATATCTATAATCTCTTCCTTTGGTCTTTCTGTGTTGTTGTTTGCCGACCAGTTTACAGACCATACCTCTGTTTCTCCGATAGGGGAAGTAATGTTGCAAAAAAGGTATGCAGTTCCATTAAAGTAAAGGTCATTTGTGCTGTGCCTAAGTGTTAAAGATACATTATTTGGCGAAGATGTTGGGCTTGTGAATGTTTGGTTTACATATCCTATTCCGCCAACCCATGAGTCTACAATAAAATAGTCGGTCATTCCAAACACATTTGTGCTTACATTGATATAGTCAAAATCTGCGCCATAATTTCCATCGTCCATAGCCCATGCATAGACAGCGACGGTTCCATTGGCTAATGTGTTGTCATTTGCTTGTGCGATGAGCGTTGAACCCCTATAAATTTTAATATTAGTCCCGGTAACCTCAATAATCATGTTATTCCAGTTATCAGTACTGAAACCGGATGATGAACCTTCGTTTGACCATAGTATAGTTCTTGTTCCGCTGTGTATCCTCTCAAGCCTGGAAAATAGTCCGCCGAAGTTGTCGTTGTCAATTCTGAATCTATAGTAGTTCTGGTTATCATTATACCTAAATAGCAGTCCTATGCAGTCGTTGTCGTTAGGTCTTATTCTTGCATTCACAGTATAGTCTTTCCAGTTGAATCCATTTCTGTAGTAAGCATATGGACCGTAACCGTCGTCCCTTGAGCCTGGTGCAGAGTTTGTTGATTCTACAAGATAATTGTTAAATATTTGCCAGTTTCCTCCGTTTGGAACCTCCATCCAGTTGCTCCCTATATTATCATTGTTTGGCCTGTTGAAATTATCATACATAAACTCCGCTATTCTAGAGCTCTCTGTTGCGACAGAGCCAGTAGACTGCCAGCTGTTAAGACTCGGTCCTGTAAAGTTCATGTTTTTGATTGGCATTATTGTAATAGCAGTTGGAAGTCCGAAAGTGTTTCCCTTAGAATATATGCCTGAATTGAAATCAACTGGTGCAATTTTATCGGATGGGTGAGGCCAGAGATACGCCTGAATAGTGTTACCAGCGTAGTAGTCTGCAGGAAAGCCTATACCAAACTTTAGTGTTCCTTCCTGCCAGAGGCTATCGTCATAGTCAACAGCAGTCCATCCGGGAGGTTCTGATACCTGAAACTCACTTGTATATCTCCACTTATTGTGCAATAGGTCAGTCACATTGTTGCCCATAAGTATATTGACTCCTTGATAGACCCCGCATGAAATACAAGTTCCTCCGTTCGCATAATATTGCTTAATCTGGTCTAAAATAAGTGTGCTGTTTTTTGTTAAACTTAATATATCTCTAATGCCTGAATAATAACTTACAAGCCCTATCCTGTTTCCAGATGTGTTTACAACAATCTGCCTATTAAAATCATCAAGTATGCATTTTAGCAAGCTCAGCCTTTGTGTGCTGTTAAGTTTTAGTAGAGGGTCTTTGCAAAACCTTTCAACCCCTGTATTTGTATCGTCAAACCTCCAATTCATGCTTCCGCTTACATCGTTCACTACTACAACGTCTCCATTTCCTCTATCACTTATAGTTCTTACAAAAGAAAGGTTTTCAAACCCAAGCCTCACAGGGACTGTCTGGTTGCTGATTGCTTTATAATCAATCAAGCTACTAAGGTTGCTGTTATTAATATATACACTAATAGTTGTATTGGAGTAGTTGTCTGAGTAGATCAGCGTATTCCCTATAAGAAGTGAAAGTGTGCTGTTTGAGTTGTTTGAATGGTTTGCAAAATAATGAAGGTATACCTCCATGCTGTTCAGATCGCCTGGGATGTCAATAGCAGAATAAAAATTTATAATTCCTGAAATTCCAGAGAAAAGGAACACTTCTGAGTCAATATCTTTATAATATATTTGTTTGGTGTAATAGTCAATCCTTATGAACCCTCCGGCGACATATGCAGATTCTATCTCTTCTGGAAATACGAGTGTAAACTCTGTAGTTATGTCCTTGTTTATAAGGTTCTTGCATGATGTTATGTCAAAAGCGTCGGCCTCCATATTTCTCCCGCTGACTACGAAATCTCCGCAATGTGTTCCATTAATATAAAGGCTAAAATTATTTCCCGCGGAAATCTCCATATAAACCTTTGTTATATTGGCATCGCTTGGGGTTTGCTGTATAATCTTTGTAATGTTTCCTTGTCCTTCAAACCCTCCAAAATATGCATAAATAGACCTTGCAAGTTGCTCCTCACCTCCTGTAAGAAATATTCTTGCAGAGGTTCCCTTTATTGGTCTTGATTTTTGTATTCCTGTTATCATGCTTTTATAGACTGCAAGGTCCTTTTGTCTAGAAATATTTCTAGAATACATAGTTTGATTGCCGTAAATGGCCATCATTCCGTAAGTCCTTGGCACAAGTTGAGCAGTAATGTTTTGTATAAGCACCTCTGCAATTTCTGTATTGTTTTTTGCCCATAGTATGCCAATTTCTTCTATAACTGTATTATCATACTCCGTTTCAGGGATGGTTCCATTGAATATAAGCTCTTTTAGGATAGGATTGTCAAACTCTATTACCTTGGTTGTTGAGAGGATACGGATTATATCCATCGGTGCGTAGTTTATCTGTGCGGTCGGCTGCTTATACGCGTAGATGGCGGAAAACAGAAGGAACCCTCCTCCTATGAGCATAAGAGCAAGAAGTGCATCAGTGCTGAAGAAAAATCCCCTTTTCACCGCCATGCATACACCACCATTATAATTGGTTGACGGTTATACAACATAACTCTCTGAAGGCTTACAAGGCTGCTTGAGTTTACCTTACTGAAGTCAAGGCTTGCGTTTATCACTACATCATTAAAATGTTGTTCTACTGCCTCCTCAATATAGTCTTGGTATTCTCCGTATTCCCCAGAGTAGACTGCGTCAAAACTACTGAAATAGTAGACCTGACCTTTGCCGTAAACCCATTTTGCAATCGTGCTAGTCTCTCCAGATTTTGCTATAGTTTCAAAATATTGTGTGCGGTTTCCTAGAACTGTGCTGTTGTGGTTATAGGATATTATGTCATTAGGATTAAAGTCCAGATAGTTGTCGCTGCTTACAACAGTAGAATTAAATGTACCTAAATCTCCGGCAATATATGTTACATTAAGGAACTGCCCATCTGTTTGGGAAACATTGCCGGACAAAAAAATAAAGTGTCCTGTTCTAACATAGTCCTCAATAATAGAGACCTGTGCAGGGCTGAACCTTGGATTTTCTATCAGTGCTGCGTCAAGCGAATTAATATTTGTAACAAGTTCGTCAGGACTTGTATACGATACAACATTTATCCCTGTCCTTGCCTCAAGAATAGGCATTTTTGTATGCAACAGGCTTGCTGGCATTGCATAATAGCCAAAAAATTTCTCGTCAGCATTTGTTTTTACCTCAACAGACCAATGCCCTATATAATACTGGCTTCCGATTTTTCTTAATCTTCCATCGGGGCTTTTGAAGAAAACCGCAAAATCGCTTCTTGACCCAAAAAGAAACTTGCTTTTGTAGTAACTGCTGTTTGTGAGGTTTGCAAACCTATCTGCTTTTGATTTGTCAAGCACATAATCGCTTTTAAAAAGCCCTATCCTACGCACAGTGGTGTTAGTCCAGTCTGGTGGGTATCCTTCTGTCATAAGTCCTCCAGAAATAGACCTTGCGTCGTTATAGACCTCCTCAATCTTTTTGAGTTTTTGTTCTCTTATATTCGGAATAAAGCTGAATATAAACGCCATTGAAATGCTAAATATCACTATTGCAATTATAAAATCCTGGTACCATACCTGACCATGCCTCTTTTTTAGCATTTCATGCACGCACTTTTACTGGCAATCTTGTTTTTGCTTTAGCACCCTGCGTATGTTTATTATTTTGCATCTAACTGATATTTAGGTCTTAAATTACATTTATATAAACAATCCCCCCAAGTTTATCTATCTTGTTTGCTCCTTTGGTTATATTTCCGATCACATCAGGTACTATAAACTCTCTTTGAATGTTGGCCGATGTAATTATTATTGAACTGTTTTTTTGAAGTGTTATATTATAATACACTCCGTCCTTTTCTTCAGGGAGTACAAAGATTCTGGTATAGCCATCGTCTACCATTGTGGCGGTGACTATCTCGTTTTGGACAAATTCACCGATATCGTTTATTGCTTCAAGTCTTTTTTGCTCGTTTACTTGTGATATCTCCTCAAAAATCAACCCTAATATAAAGATAAATAGCATTGTAGTTATTGATATAAGAATTACAAATTCTGTGGAAATCTGTGCTTTTCGCAATACTCCACCTCCGCTATACTCTAAAATAACTTAAAGTTTATTCGGTTTTTAAGGCGTTCTTCTTTAGTATGGTGTTTTTTGTTAGTATTATCCTCTTTGTTAGTTTTATTGTCTTTGTTAGCTTTACTATTTTTTGCTTCAACGACCCTTTCTTTAGTCGTCCAAAAAATAAGTAATCCTTTTAACTATGTTTAGTCATCTATTATGACGCCAGTGTCTGTAGCAGTTATGGATATATACCTTATACCTGCATGAGGCGATAAACTTCCTGAAAGATTGACTTGGCTTTGCTGGGTTATATCAGTAGTCTCTCCTTGCCATTTCATCCTAAAAACAAGTTCCTTTTCTGTTATTATAATTGCATCAATATTTTTTGGCATATAAACCTTAAGTGTTGTTTTTGAGGGCTCACCTAAGTAGTACACCGTTTCTGCCGAGTCAACTATCTTTCTTGCAAGAAGGTGTGCTTGATTAGCATTTACTCTCATCTCCACTGCACTTTTTTCAGAGCCGTATATAAAAAGAAGCGGTATCAATGCAAGAAGCGCAAATGAAACTATCACTACATATTCAATAGCAAACTGCGACCTAACCCCTTTCATCATCTACCCTCTTTTTTAGTAGCTTGAGACCTACTATTTTGGAGATATACTATTTAAATCTATTTCATAAGATGTAACTATCATCTAATGATACCATCCTTCTCTATTCTAAAATAATCTGCTAAAATAAAAAATATATACTAATAAAAATATATACTGTTTTTAATTTTTATATAATTTTTTAAAGATGTAGAGCAAAAGCTTATAGTAAGCAAGCCTTTAAGAAGATTACTTTAAGGCTGCGTTCAAAATCTAGTTTTCGGTCGGTTTAACATCATGTTGGTACTTTTCCGTTTAAATGAAAATATCTGGTTCTCCGTATGGAACAACTCACTTCAAACCCATATATTGTTCCTGAATGTGCATACGCGGTGGATGCTAACACACTTTTTGAACGGTGCCGATTACTTTAAGAAAATTATTTATACTTATTATCTAATTAATAATAGACATGCCTCTTACAAAACCAGGAACCAAATCGCCAGCGGTCGAGTATGCAATAAAGGAGTACAAAGGCAAGGGTAGATTGCGAAAGGCTGATGCTTCACTGGAAAAAAAGTCAAGCGACACCGTTGAACAAAACAATATATCTATTGATGTAGTAAGGATAAAAAAAAGGCCGCTAAGAAGGGCGCTGGATAAAATTAAGAGGTATTTCAAGTAAATATTAATATAATCTACTCTTAAAAATTGAAGAATGTCAAAATGAAAGCCCAGGTTACGCTCTTTATCTTGATAGGGCTGTTTATATTGTTTGCTTTTGCACTGTCCTTCAGCACTTTGACTGATATTAACAGCCTTAAAGAGCCGTCTTCTGATGCAAAAAAAGCAAGGGCGTTTGTTGAGTCGTGTCTTGCATCATCTCTTAGTGATGGAATAAGTGATGTTGCACAGCACGGCGGTTATTATGTTGTTCCTGAGCCAAAAACTATTGTGTATCTATTTCATCAGATTCCTTTTTACTTTAAAAATGCAACCTTACATGTTCCAACAAAAAAGGAGGTTGAAGAGCAGCTTGGGGCGTATGTTTCAGACAGACTTAAATATTGCATAGAGTCCTATAACGGCATTAGCTCGCATGATCTTGCAGTCAGCATAGCCATTTACGATGATGCGATAAAGGCAACTACTTCTGGCTCAATTGAAATAAGCAATCAAAAGAAAACCACAAGGCTTTCAGGCTTTCAAGCTCAGAAAAACTCGCAATTTGGAATGGTTTACAATGCAGTTCTTGAGATTCTTGAGATTCAGAAAAGATACCCTACCGAGATATGCTTAACTTGCGCATACACAATCGCCACCGAGAAAGGGCTTGCAATTTCGGTTGTTCTTATAGGAAACAAAACAGCACTCTTCACAATCCTTGATAACCAGATTAATCCAACTGTGAATTATATGTTCCTATATGAGGTTGTAAAATGAAAGGTTTGTTTAGCATGGTCGCGAGCATTGTCATTTTAAATATATGCTTAATATGCTTATCCGTTTCTGCTGAAGAGAGCAACGAAGCCGGCATTTTACAAACTAAAGAGGAAAGCATAACTATTGAAGCGTTGCGGGAAATTGGTTTTGAAAATCTAAAACCAGAGCAGCTTTTAGATGTCCCTGATAGCATCCTTAATGAAGCAACAACGAAGGATGCTGCAGACTATTTCAAGGGAAAACTTCCAAAGGAGCTTGCACGTAAAGAAAGGATTTTGTATGCTAAACTTTCCGGGATTGATTTTAATGATGCTAAAACTTTTCCAAGCTCTGCTTTATTTGACATAGAATCCATAAGGCTTGGCGGCTCAGCAGTTCAGTTTTCAAGCTCAGGCGAAAAGAATATAAAATGGGCAGAAAACAAGATTGTTGTTAATAGCAATATTGAATTACAATCAGGAACATTAACTATAATTGATAATGGTCTTTTATTTATTGACAAAGAAAGCAGGCTTTTATATAAGGATAATGAGAAAACGCTTGATATAACAACAGATGCTATACCGATAAATATACAGTTTGGCTATGGGTGTAGCGTCAACTGCCTTTCAATAAGAGATGGAGCAGTTTTTGCGGACGGCGATTTTTCATTTGAAGTTGTCGGACGTGGCATAAGATACGAAAACGGCAATGTTTTTCAGCAGTTATCTTTTATGGGCACGGAAGGTTCTGAACTGTTCCTACAGACAAGCCATGCAGTTTTTCTGCTTAACTCCGATGGAACACTCTATTCATATAATGGCGTAGGAGGCGCTGGGGAAGAATATCCTTCTGAGGCCTGCAAAACAGAAATCAGCGGCACAGGATATAGTATTTATTCAATAACTGGTTTGCAAATGGCTAGCAATAGCAAACCATGCTATGTTCAAACAGCCTCTGTTTCAACAGGAAGAATACTTGAAGATTTAAGAGGGGTTGAAGCCTCCTGTTCCTCAGAGAGATGTGATATATTTTTAGACAACCCTGGATATAAAACTTTACTTGGATTTATCAAAATAGACCTTTTTGATATAATTGATCATATAAGTAAGATGTCAGAACTGACCGACTATAAGGACCAAATTACAGTTCTTGAGCGAAATTTTAAGACAGCGCTCAAGAGTAATGGATTTAAACCCGATGCTCTTTCAACATCAACCGTGACCATAGAAAGCGGGAAAATCTCTGTTGTTATACGGGGAAAAGAAATGCGGATTGAAGTTTCATGCAGCCGTGAACTCACAACAGCAATGAACAAGTTGATAATTGATAAAATAACTGCTCCATCTTGAAAGGTATAATAAGAGTGAGAAGTGTAATAAATAAGTGTAGTAAGATTTGCTTCCTCATTTTTTATTTTTTGTCAAAGTAAAGAACAGCAAAATAGAAGCATACAAATAAAAAAGCTAGGAGCCTACCATCCTCCTGTAATTCTCTCATACATCATAAAGCTTAGTAGCATGTTGAACTTGTTTATATTTTTCCAGTGTTCATAAAGCTCTTTTAGATGCGGAGAAACATAGTTGTGGTTACCTTGCATCAGTGCATTCATTTGGATAGTTCTTACAACCTCTTTCCTTTCATCATAAGATATTAGTTCTTCTCCGATATTTGAGGCTTTTCTACCATCTTGACTGATATACTCATAGTCGGCAACTCTTGTAGACGCGCCTTCTCTAAGATAAGCCAAAAGAAAATTCATATGGCTTTTAAGAGTTCTCTCATAATTTTCGCGAAATAACATCTCTTCAATCTCTCTGTACTTCACCTTGTGCGTATCACTTAGTCCTTTAGGTTCAGAGTCGCTTTTTTTTGTAAGCTTTTCCTTCTCAAGCGAGGATTCAATATTTACGCTCTTAGAAATGCTCTTTATATTTCCACTTGCTTTTTCTTGTTTAATTGTTTTTTTGCTGCTGCCAGTCTCAAAATATTTGTAACCTTCTCTGTAATTGTCTTTATCTATAACAAGCTCTTCGATGCACTGCCTTTTTCTTTCTTCTTCCAGTGATGCTTTTTTTTTGTCTTGCTCGGTCATATCTTAAATAGCGCAAATGATTACATAATTTAAAACAGGGTTTAATTCAAGTCTTATAAATTTAATTGCACAAATTGCATAGCTTGACTTTGTGCCTTAGCATAAGCTCTTTTTATTAAGCTCTCTTTTTTATGTTTTTGCTTATTGTGCTTTTAAGTTCCTTCCTCCCAGCTTTCATAATACTTTTTTTGTTCTGGAGTCATTCTATCAATTCTAACTCCCATTGCTTCAAGCTGAAGTTCTGCAACCATTTTATCAATTTCTTCTGGTAGGGTTATAATTTTTATTGGTAGATCTATTCTATTTTTTGATAGGTACTCGCATGCAAGCGCCTGACCACAGAAGCTCGTTGACATCACTTCGCTTGGATGCCCTTCCGCAGCAGCTAGGTTTACAAGTCTTCCTTCCCCGGCAACAAATAGTCTCTTTCCTGAGAAAACATATTCATCGAGGAACATCCTTACTTTTCTCTTGCATTTTGCCATTTTCTCAAGTGCAACAAGATTAATCTCTACATCAAAATGTCCGCTATTAGCGAGAATAGCTCCGTCCTTCATAACCTTAAAATGTTCTTCGTCCAGCACATGCTTATTTCCTGTTACAGTGATGAAAATATCACCAATTTTTGCTGCTTCCAATAGCGGCATTACAAGATGCCCGTCCATTTTTGCCTGCAGCGCTCTTATAGGGTCTACCTCTGTTATTATAACATTTGCACCCATACCCCTGGCCCTAAGAGACACCCCCTTGCCGCAGCTTCCATAGCCTGACACAACCACAGTTTTTCCTGCGAAGAGGATGTTTGAGGAACGCATAAGTCCGTCTATTGTGCTTTGCCCAGTGCCGTAAAAATTATCAAATAGATGTTTTGTCTTATTGTCGTTTACAGCGATAATCGGATATTTAAGTGCATTGGCATGCTCCATAGCTCTCAGCCTTATAACACCTGTGGTTGTTTCCTCGCAGCCCCCTATAATTTCCTTTATAAGCTCTTTGTGTTTTGTATGTATCTCACTAACTAGGTCGCATCCATCGTCAATTGTGATATGTGGCTTGAATCCAATTACATATCCAAGAAACCTATAATAGTCTTCTTTGGTCTCCCCTTTGTAAGCCCAGACCTTTACGCCTCGTTTTGCAAGCGCCGCTGCTACATCATCCTGCGTTGAAAGAGGATTACAACCAGTTATTGCAATCTCAGCGCCGCCGGCCATAAGTGTTTCCACAAGATTTGCAGTTTCTTTTGTAACATGGAGGGCCATCCCTATTCTAAGCCCTGCGAGCGGTTTTTCTTTTGCAAATCTATCTCTAACTTTTGTGAGTGCACCCATATGCATGCGTGCAAATTCTATATTTTTTTCTCCTTGCTCAGCAAGATTTATATCTCTTACCTCATATGTTTTTCCTTGGTCCATTCTTTCCCTCCAATCTTGAAATAATTTTTTTTGTAAGCTTACGGATATCCGGTATGACTACATCCGCTTTGGAAAGCTCTGCTTTTTTAAACGTGCTTGCTATTGCAATGCATTTCATTCCTGCTTTCTTTGCTGCTTCAATACCCTTTTTTGAGTCTTCAATAACTACACACTCGTTCGGCGCAACCTTGAGCCTTCTTGCACATTCTAAAAATATATCAGGTACAGGCTTTGCCCTTTCTACATCCTCGTCTACAACCACAGTCGAAAAGAATTTGTCTAGCATGAATCTTCTTATAAGCAGGAACGCATCTGCTCTATTACTGGAGGTGGCGAGTCCAAGTATATAACTCTTAGAAATCTCCTTGAGCTTTGGTCTAGCTCCTGTAAAAAGTCTGGCTTTTCTCAGTAAAGTCATGTTGAGCGTTTTTTTCTGCCTTATAATATCCACTACAGGAACCTTAAGTTTAAACTGCTTTTTTCTTATTAAAGCAGTCTCCTCCACAGAGTACCCATTGAGCCTATTAAACTCGCGTTGTGAAAGCCTTATTCCATACCTTGCAAGTACTATTCTCCAAGCCTCATAATGTAGTCCGACGGAGTCAACAAGAACACCATCAAGATCAAAAATTATTGCCTTTATCATGCTTGGTTAACTATTGTCAATGTTTTTATATTTTTTCCATTCTATAAAATAAATTGTTCATAATAATTGTATTTTTATGGACAAATAGAAAAAATTTTTATATTTTTGCATAAATACTTCCAAAAATGCTGTTTATAGTTGCAACACCCATTGGAAATTTGAAGGACATAACGCTTCGTGCGCTTGAAACACTAAAAACCGTAGATATAATCGCAGCAGAAGATACTCGCAGGACAGGTATTTTGCTAAGTCACTATAATATCGTTTGCGATATGGTTAGTTATAACGAGCACAACAAAAAAAAGAGAACACCCTTTCTTATAAGCAAAATGAAGGATGGAAAAAAAGTGGCGCTTGTTTCAGACGCAGGAACACCGGGCATATCAGACCCAGGATACCATCTTATATGTGCCGCAATTTCTGAAGGTATAAGAGTGGTTCCACTTCCTGGTCCATGCGCAGCTGTAACAGCTCTTGTCTGCTCAGGGCTTCAGACTTCCTCATATTCATTCTATGGTTTTCTTCCAAAAAAAGAGCATCAAAAAAAGAAATTGTTCAGGTCTTTAAGCATGGAGACTGCTGCAACCAAAACATTAATTTTTTACGAGTCTCCTCACCGCATACATAAAACTCTTAGACTTCTTTGCGATGTTTTGCCTAAGAAGAATCTGTGCGTCGCAAGAGAGCTAACAAAGAAGTTTGAAGAGTTTATAAGAGGAACACCCGGTGAGGTTATCTCCAAGATAGGCAATAAAAAGCTTAAAGGTGAAATTGTACTTTTAATCGGAGAGGTGTAAGCCGGATAGGCGCAGTGATTAGATTTGAGGATGGTGAGAAAAATGCTTGATGAGCGAGATAGGAGGATTATTGCAGAGCTAAAAAAAAACAGCCGAAGCACAATAAGAAACATTGCTAAAAAAACCAGGTTAAGACCAAGCACAGTGCATATGAGAATAAAGTGGCTTGAAAAAAACAAGGTCATAGAAAAATATACAATTGGCCTCAATCGCAAATCTGTCGGTAGGGATCTGGTTGCTTTTGTCCTTATTCAGACAGAAGGTAGACTTCCTTTGTCTATTATAGACAATTTGCATATTGAAGAGGCGTACGGCATAACAGGAGAATATGACCTTCTCCTGAAGATGTCTTTCGGCGGCATAGAAGACTTTAATAGATTCCTTCTTAGATTACGGGAAGTTGATGCAGTTGAAAAGACACTTAGCATGGTTGCGACACTGTGTCTTAAAGAATCCTCATATTAATAGGAGCTAGCATAAATCTATCGCCTATAAATACAATTATCTTATTATGAGCTCCCTATTTTTTTTGTCGCTTAGTCTCCATCTTTTTTATTATGTCTTTACAGAAGTTTTTGACAATCTCAGGTATCATTTTCCTTTCTCTAGGCATCCTTATCCCTATTTTAGCAATAATTTCTGCATTTGGTATCATCTTCTCAGTTTCAGCAAAGCACTTTTTATCCCCTGAGCTGCCCATTGTACAGAACAACGCAACCCTTTTCCTTCCTATATCATACTTTGAAAGAAATGTTCGCAACGCAGGCACCATAGTCCATCCCCAGACAGGCTGGCCGATTATGATTGTATCGTATTTTTCTGGCTTTTTCTTTATCGACTCTATTCTTGTCATTTTTTTGCGGATAGCGTCTCTCCCTGCGCGGAGGTAACCAAGAACTCCTTCTCTGCTAGTCTTGTCTACTATTTCTTCAATATCCGCATTTAGCTCTTTTGCAATCATTTCTGCAACAAGCCTTGTGTTTCCAGTTCTTGAATAATAAATAACAAGTGTTTGCATACTAGCCCTCAAATCGTTTTTATGCCTTTTTCGCGTATAAATCTATGCTCTTATTTCTCTTCTTTCGCGCAACATTACTATAACTTTCTGCCTAAGCTACTGATTATAGTTATTTATAATATAATAATCATTGATATTTATAATCTTTTTTAAAACTTAACAATCTCCTCAAACTCATTATACCTTTTTTCGATGTCCATCATTGAAATTACTTTAAGTTTGTTGAGTGAGAAGTCCTCAGCGTTGAAGCTTGCAACGGTGCTGCCATAAATTATCCCCTTTCGCATGGAAGATTCGTCAATATCTTTGCATTTTCCAAGGTACCCTATAAATGCCCCTGCAAAACTGTCGCCGCAGCCTGTCGGGTCTTTTATAATTTCAAGCGGAAACCCCGGAGCAAAAAAAAACCTTCCGTTGCTGAAAAGAAGCGCACCATGTTCGCCTTTCTTTATGACCATCGTCTTTACCCCCATCTTTCTTCCTTTTTTTGCAGCATCAACAAGATTAACGGTTTCAAAAAGCTGCCTTGCTTCTGCGTCGTTTACAACGAGAATGTCACACATGCCGATGGCTTCAATAACTCTGTCTCTTTTGGTCTGAATCCAGTAGTTCATTGTATCCAGAACGACAAGCCTTGGCTTTTTAAGCTGCTTCAGTATGCTTATTTGAAGCTCAGGGTCTGTATTTGCAAGAAAGCAGTATTTTGCTTTCTTGTATTTTTCAGGGAGTTCAGGCTTAAACTCTGAAAGGCAGTTAATTTCTGTGGCAATGGTTTTTGCTTCATTCATGTCATATTCATACTCCCCTTTCCACCTAAAAGTCGTGCCTTTAACTTGCAGACCTTCGGTATTTATACCTCTTTTTTTCAATAGAGTGATATGCTCTTTTGGGAAGTCCTCGCCTATTATACTTACTATCCCAACATCCAAAAAGAATGACGCTGCAAGTGCTGAGTAAACTGCAGAGCCACCTAGAACCTCTTCAGCCACTCCGAACGGAGTTTTTATGCTGTCAATTCCCACGGTTCCAAGTATTATTAGCTCAACCATTCGCTAGATGCAATTATTTTCACTATTTAAATATGTCGTAGCATGTACTTGATAATTAGGAATCTTTTTATATTTTGCATTTATAACCTTGTGCACATGCAATCCGTACTTAAGAAGTACAAGTTCAGCGAGAAAGAAATGGCTGAAATAATGGACAAAGTAAACTCCTTCTGTAATAAGCTTAGTCAGAAGCTTAAAAAAAATAATGTCAGCGCAGATGTTATGCTTGGTGGAAGCGCGGCAAAAGGCACTTTAATAAAAGGCGACTTTGACTGCGATATTTTTGTAAGGTTTAATGATAAATACTCATCTGTAAACATTTCTGATGTTCTTGAGAATGCTCTACATAGCCAAAAATATCAACGGTTGCACGGCTCAAGAGATTATTTCCAAGTTTATTCAAAAGGAATAAAGTATGAAATAGTTCCTGTTCTAAGGGTTGATAAAACTGAACAGGCAAAAAATGTTACTGATCTATCTCCTTTGCATGTCAGCTGGATAAAGGCAAGGATTCAAAAAAACCCTTCTCTCGTTGATGAGATACTTCTTGCAAAACTTTTTTGCAAGGCACAGAACCTGTATGGTGCGGAGAGCTACATAAGAGGCTTTTCGGGGCATGTTCTTGACATACTTGTTGCATACTATGGCTCATTTGAGAGTTTGCTGAGAAACGCTGTTCATTGGCACAGGTACAAGGTTATTGACATTGAAGGGCATAATTCAAGAAGAGAGCTTAACAAATCAAAAATATCTCCTCTTATTGTTATAGATCCAATACAAAAGGATAGGAATGCAGCGGCGGCGTTGAGCATTGAAAATTTTGAACTCTTCAAAAAAAGAGCAAAAGAGTATATAGACCATCCTTCTCCAAAGTTTTTCGATAAAAAGCCTATTACTGTTGGAGTTTTGAGGAGGCTTTGTCCACCAGGTCGTGATGCAGTGATTCTTGAGGTAAGTCCATTAGAAGGAAAAGAAGATATCATAGGCACAAAGATGCTTAAAGTTTTTATTTTTATTTCAAGGCAGCTGGAGTTGCATGATTTCATAGTAACAGATAAAGGGTGGTCATGGGACAGGAAAAAAAAGGCGCTTATGTGGTTTTTTGTTCCAAAAGGCGAGATTGCGCATACGAAAGAGCACATGGGTCCTCCGCTACATTGCAAGAAGGATGTTTCAGCATTCAAGGCGGCTCATCGTGATACTTTTGTTCGCGGACATAGAATTTTTGCCAGAATAAAGAGACAATTTGTATTTCATAGGGACCTTATTGAGCATCTTATAAATCAAAGCTATATAAAAGAAAAGGTTGCATCGGTTAGGCTGCTATCCGAAAATAAGCATAAACGAGGCGCATAATTAGTTCAGGTGTTTGTCTTGGACAAGGTTGAGTTTAGGAGGCAGGTATTTCATCTTGTATCTGGTATAGTTTTAACACTGCTTCTTTATTTTGGAGTAATTAGCAGGTTTCATATGCTTGTTTTTATTCCTATATCTATTTTAATAAGCATTTTTTCAATATGGTATCGGCTTCCATTTTTTGCTTTCATGCTTGAAAAGTTTGACAGAAAGACGTCTCTTATTCCTGGTCAGGGGGCAATAACTTTTTTAATCGGCTCGGTGGCTGCGCTTTACTTATTTGAAAAAAATATCGCATATGCGTCAATTCTGATTTTGTCTTTAGGTGACTCTGTTGCGCCGATTGTAGGAATAAACTACGGCAGAAGAAGGATGTGGTTCAATAAAAAAAGGTACCTAGAGGGAATGATTGCAGGATTTGTTGCATCGGCATTAGCTGCATCTATTTTCGTGCCGTTTATTGATGCTTTTATAGCGTCGTTTTTAGCAATGCTTATAGAAACTATAGAAGTCACACTTTTCAATCGCCATTTAGACGATAATCTTTACCTCCCTGTTGTGGCTGGTGTTGTGCTGTCTTTTTTGAAGTAGCAGAAATCGCCGATAAATCGCATTAACAATAAAACAAAACTTTATAAAATAAATGGCACTTCACTTCTATCCTATGCAAATTCAAGAACAGCTAAAAAAGGCATTTTTAGGCAGAGAAGATGTACTAACTGATATTATTGGTCAGGATTCTGCAAAAAAAGAACTTATGAGTGCGCTTCTCATGGGCAGGCATATTATAATCTTTGGGAAGCCGGGGATTGGAAAGACCACTCTTGCAAAAAATGTGGCAAGGCTGCTTCCAGAGCTTGAGCTTTCAGACTGCGATTACAATTGTCTCCCTGAAAAGCCCCTCTGTCCTAGGTGTATCGCAGGAAAAAGCAGGACGCGGAAGGTTCCGGGAGTAAAGAGGTTTGTTCGTGTGCAGGGTAGCCCTGACCTCACAGCAGAGGATATTCTTGGGGACATTGATCCGATAAAAGCGATGAAATTTGGTCCATTAAGTATCGAGGCATTCACGCCAGGCAAAATACTTAAGGCAAATAACGGAATTTTGTTTTTTGACGAGCTCAACAGATGCCCCGAAAAACTGCAAAATGCTCTGCTTCAGGTGCTTGAGGAAGGAAAAATTACAATTGGAGGATATGATTTCGATTTTCCTGTGAACTTTCTTTTTATAGGCACGATGAACCCCCAAGATACAAGCACAGAGGAACTTTCAGAAGTTCTCCTTGACAGGTTTGATGTTGTCTACATGAGTTATCCTGAGAGCGACAAGATTGAAATACAAGTTGTAAAGACAAATGGAAAACAAGTGTGTGAGATTTCTGAGGGGATGCTTGCACTTTTGGTGCGGTTTATCCGCTCGCTTCGTGAAGATAGCAAGCTCGAGCTTGTTCCAAGCGTTAGGGCTACTATAGGGCTTTATGAGCGTTCTCAAGCAAATGCGTTGCTTCAAGGAAGAAAAAAAGTGCAGTTTGAAGACATAAAGGACGCAGTGATTAGCGTTGTGGCGCACAGAATTCGCCTTAAGCCTAGCGCAAAGTTTCTTGACGAACCAACAAGCTACTTAAAAAAAGAATTTGAAGACTTTATAAACAATAATTATCCTGAAGCACAGCAACTGGAGCAGGACCGCGGTGATTATCGGTAGCGTAAGCAGTCTGCATAATGGGCATATGGGTGTAAAGTGCTCTTCAAACATAAAAGAGTTCCCGGGTAGCTTGCATTTTCAGGCGCTTGATGCAAAACTTATGCATTCTGTAATTGAAAATGATAAGGGAGTTATTGATGAGGGAAAGCTGATTAGCGAAGCCATCAACTTAGGGGTCGGCTCTTTTATGCCGGAACTCATGTTTGAGAGCATCGTCAATAATTTTGCGGTTGCAAAAAACCTTTATGGCGAAAGGCTTATAAGGGAGATATGTGGTTGCGAGCCGGACTACATTGAAAAAAACGCATCAGTCCCAGAATTTCGGCGTTGGCTAAAAAAGCGCATTCAAGACAAGCTTGATGCCATGAGGTTCTCTAAGCTGCTTGAAAGAGACTATTCAATAAGCGAGAAAGGCATTGAGCTTGCTGCTCTTGTTATGTATGTAGATGAGCTTGAAAAAATAGTGCCTACAGGAATGAAAGGAAGAAGGGAGCATAGAAAATCCTATATTTATGGTGAGAAGCAGAATGTCAGGAACTATACTAAACAATCAAGGTATAGGGACATTGCGTTGAGAAATTCCATAAAGACAGCCTTGCGTAGAGGGCATCGTTCTCTTGAGAAAGAAGATTTAAGGGTATTTGAGCGGAGCTCAAAAGGTATGAACCATATAATATATGCTCTTGATGCATCAGGCAGCATGAAGGGCAAAAAAATTGATAGCTGCAAAAGGGCGGGAGTTGCTCTTGTTTACAAGGCACTGTCTGAAAAGGACATGGTTGGGCTTATTGTCTTTGGCAAGGAGGTTTCAAAGGCAATCCCTCCGACAAATGATTTCGCCATGCTTGTGAAAGAAATATCTTCAATACATGCAGCACACGAAACCAATCTCTCTGCAACAATAAAAAAATCTATGGAGTTGTTTTCAGACAGCAAAGTGACAAGACATCTTATTCTTATAACTGATGTTTTGCCTACTGTCGGGACAGACCCTTCTACAGAGACGCTTGAAGCTGTTTCGGAGGCAAGAAGCGCCGGCATCACCATCTCTGTTGTTGGCATAAACCTTGATGACAAGGGAAAGAATCTAGGAGAAAAAATAGTTGAGATTGGAAAAGGTAGGTTTTATATTGCTGGGACAGACAATCTTGATAAAGTTGTGCTTGAAGACTACTACTCAATTTAAAGAGGTGGAAGAGCAATTTAGAAATAAACTAAGTTTTAGAAATATACTAAATAAATAGCAGTACAAACAATTGCGCAAAGAAAAAACTTATAAAACTTAAAGTACATTCGGTATGTTATGAGAATTCTTGCCTTTACTGACATGCATGGAGATTTAAGCTCGTTAAAATCAATCAAGAAGAAAGCAAGAAATGCAGATGTAGTTGTTTGCTGTGGAGACTTAACCATCCTTGGACAGCATCTTTCCTATCTTTTGCTTGAGTTAAACCGCCTTGGAAAACCAGTCTTCATTGTTCATGGTAATCATGAAGGCGAAAGCGCGATGAGGAAGGCAGGGTCTCTTTTTAGCCGTATCCATTATCTCCACAGGGACTATTTTGTTTACGGTGATGTTGTTTTCTTAGGTTATGGCGGCGGTGGGTTTTCAATGCACGATGCAGGGTTTGAAAAGGATGCAGAAAAGCTTTTCGGTGCAATGAAAAAAGCTGAAAGTTCCGTACTTATTCTTCATGGGCCGCCGTATGGAGTAAAGCAGGACAGAATAATGAATGGCCATTGTGGGAACAAAAGCTACACAAAGTTTATTCGTGAAAAGAAGCCGAATTATGTTTTTTGTGGTCATATACACGAGAACAATGGAACAATAGACAAGATAGAAGACAGTATTATTTGTAATCCGGGCCATAAAGGAAAATTAATTAATCTTTAAGGATGTTTTTTGTCGTTAACGCTTGTGAGAAGCACTACTCGTGACTCTTTTTTTTCATCAGTTATTCTATAATTGCAGTGCTTGCAAATTTCTTCTGCAAAGTTTTTCACCTCTGAATGCAGCGGCATGTTCTCCATTTTTAGTCGGAATCGCGAAAAACCAACATGCATATACGCCTTGACTTCCACAAACATCGGCTCTGCTTTGCTTATTATTTCTGCCCATTGTTTTGGGTGTACCATATTTAAGCCTTTAATCATTGTAAATCTGAGAGTTGTCCTTGTTTTGTTCCTTAGGTTCTTTAGTATCGTAAGGCTTTTCATCAGCCTTTCCCAGCCGTCCTTTAGCATTGGCTGGTCAATCTTCTTAAAAAGCTCCCTGTTTGGCGCGTCAACAGATACATATAGTTGCGTTGGCTGCACAATCTTTGCCAGCTTGCTCGGCATCATTCCGTTTGTTACAAGAAAAGTTGTGAATCCTTGCTTGTGTAGCTCGGTTATAAGCTCATTAAGTTTTGGATAAATTGTAGGTTCGCCTACAAGAGATATTGCAAAATGTTTTGGTTGTGCTGCTTCTTTAAGCTTTTTTTTGTCGGCTCTTTCATACCCACCATATCCTGAAAGAAGCTTTTTCTGCATAAGGAGCGAATTTTTTATTATGTTTCTGGGCTTGTCAAGGATATTCTTTTGTATTCTTGTTCCCTCAGTGTACTCAATCGGTCTCCAACAAAACACGCATCTGTTATGGCAGTAGCCAATAGAAGGGCTCATCTGTACGCATCTGTGACTTGCAATTCCATAAAACTGCTGCTTGTAGCAATGACCCTGCCCCCTGAGTGCCTTTTTTGTCCATGTACAAAGCTTCACAGCAGAATGATTTCCTGAAAAAGCATAGTGCTGTTTTGCAAGAATTCCCTTGTAGTTCATTTTAAGCTATTTTATCAATGTAAAACCTATTGCCTTATAATAGCATTTTGAATCTATTGGATAATATGTGTTGCATCTCTCATCTTTAAGAACTGCAATTCTTATTCTTCCGTTGATTGGTTTGTTGCAAAAATAACACTGAAATCTTGAAAGTCCAATTGCGTCATAATCTTTTTCAAGCCCCCTTATCTCAGCATATCCTTCTCTGATTCTCTCCGCAAGTTCCATTCTTGCCTCCTCAACTCTTGAGCCGATTTTAATAACCATACTACAGGAATGCTGCAGTAGTTTATAAATCTGCCTTATTACTGCTAATTAAATATATCTCAATTAATTAAATAATTAATTAAATATAATTATAAACATAACTATTGGACTATAATAAATATTAAACTATCATTTTTACCTTTTTCCTAATTCTAAATCACAAATTTTTTGAATATCTAACTTATAGTTTATTTCTATAGTTTATTTTTATAGCTTATTTTTGTAGCTAATATATCAATGTTATGAATAATTATGAATACCCATTTTAAAAGCTTATTTCAGAGAAACTATTTCAAAAAACTATATAAAGAATAAAAATATTGGTCACTTATGCTTGTAACGGATATTGTTGAGCAGGTTGAAAAAAGCCAGACCTATACTTCATGGGAGGGAAGAGAAAACTTCTATTTGGTGCATCTTTTTTATATGACCGGCCATAATTGGCAGGTTGGTTATTATAATAAAGGTACAGGGAGGATAGTAACATTTGAGGCAAACGGCGGGGTAAAAAGGCTTGAGGAGTCAGATGTTTTTCAGGACAGTCCTCTACCTCTTTCTAGATTAAATGTTGAATCTGTTAAGATAGATTATAAGGATGCAGTGGAAAAAGCAAAGATTGTAGCAGAGAAACATTTTCCACATGAGCATATTGATAAGGAGATTGCGGTGCTTCAGGAAACAAAGCAAGGTGTCTTGTATAATATCACTTTTTTAACACGAAGCTTTAAAATGCTTAACATAAAGATTGATGCGGACAAAAGTGAAGTGCTTCATTATGAATTGCACTCCCTTATGGATATGACAAGAAAAGAGGATATTTTATAATAGTGGAGGATAGTAGTTAAACTCCAAGAATAACCAAGAATAATATATGGAACAGCTATTATATACCCTACTATTATATCCACTCTTATATGTCTTTTTATAATATATTTTGTAGAATAAAATATTTTATATATTACTTGTTTGCTTTTTTTTTAAAAAAATTTTTAAAAAAGTGGGGGTGATGTTGTGAGGGTACGAATAAAGCTTTTGCATAAGGAAGCAAAGATACCTCAATATGCGCATAAAGGGGATTCTGGCGTTGATTTATACTCGATTGAAAATATTGTTATAAAACATGGAGAATGGCAGCTTGTTAGAACAGGTGTGTCTATAGAGATTCCGTCTGGTTATGAAGCCCAGATTAGGCCAAGAAGTGGGCTAGCGCTTAAACATGGAATAAGCGTTCTTAACACACCAGGGACTATTGATTCTGGTTACAGGGGAGAAATAGGTGTGATTCTTGTAAATCATTCGCGGCACGATTTTCTTGTTGAAAAGCATACTAAGATAGCTCAAATGGTTTTTTGTAAAGTTGAGCGAGTGTCCTTTCAGCAGGTTGATAAGCTTAAAGAAACTACAAGAAATAAGGGAGGCTTTGGAAGCACAGGTAAATAGGGGGTGTAAAAATGGCGTTAGTCAGAAACAATATAAGCTATAACACAATAAAAAAGAACCAGACTCTATCACAGTTTGTAAAATTGAAATCAGAAGAGAAGAATGAGGATACCAACTCTGAGTCATAAAACGCATTATTTTTCTTGAATGCATCCTCACATGTAAATAAATTTGCCTAAAGAAAATTATTTAAGGTATCTTAAAATTCTTTCTTTTAGGGGGTTTAATTGCAGGCGTATATTGCAGAACTATCTGATATATCAGAGGAAAATCTTCATGGTAGACTTTCTCTTGCAGTCTATTTTGCAGGCTGCGATTTTCACTGTGTTGGTTGCAACACACCTGCACTTAGAGAGTTTAAAAGCGTCTATATGAAAGAACTTAGAGAGGTAAAAAACCACATCAAGATGAGAATGCCTACAGCAGTAACTTTTACAGGTGGAGAGCCCTGTCTTCAGAAAGAAGCGCTTTTTGATCTGGCAAAGTTCTGCCGTAGACTTGGTATAAAAACTGCAATAGAAACAAATGGCTCAAGACCTGATGTTCTCCGTGCTCTCCTTTTAATGGAGCTTATTGATTTTGTTGCGCTTGACATAAAGGCTCCATTGACAAAAGATATATTCCAAAGGGTTTCTCGTTGCAACACCTTCTTCAAAGGAACAGATTCTGTTATTGAAGACATAACATGCAGCATTGATGTTCTTAAGGAGTTTCAAGCAAAAAATCCCAAGCTTGATATAGAGTTTCGCACTACGATTATCCCAGGAAACATCTATAGAAAGGAGCACATTCTTGAAATAGCCGATAAGATTAGTGGGTTTTATAGCAGGTACAGACTTCAGCAGTACAGGCCTGAGAATGTTGCAGATAAGAATATGAAAAACATAAATTCGCCAAGCAAGGAGTTTTTAAAAAATCTTGCAAATGCAATCAGAAAACAGTACCCTGACATGAGAGTGGTTGTTTCATGAAAGACCCTGATGTAGGAAAGAAGATTGACTATGCCCATGCTATTATGCATATGTTTCAGTACAACTATAAGGATCAGTGGGTGCCACAAGCAGCATTGATAGGCAGAGATAGGCTATGGACCCAGACCTTCAATGAGCTTGTAAAGAAGGGCATCATTGAGCGCAAAAAAACATTTTTTGGTTATCAATACCGCTGGAAAGCAAAGTTTCCTTAATTCCTTTTTGATACTTGATTACTTAGAATTTCATTGTCCTAAAAATTCCCTAAAAATCTCAATGCTTTTTCTTTTTGTATCCTCAACAGAGTCAGGAGGATTTGTATCAAGATACACTACCTTTGTACCTCGCTGCTCAAAAAGTCTCTTTAGCCACTCGCTTTCGTATCTCTCTTCTATCTTTCTTTGGAAAATAAGGTTCTCAAATATGGCATAGTCCTTCTTCTCCCTTAGCTCTAACCTTTTTATAACAACCTCAGGCTGAACCTTGGTTATTATTAATAAATCTGGTGGATACTGAAGCGCAAGCCTATTGCCTGGTAGCGACATTACTGTTGAAAGGTCAATCTTTTCATGCTGTACTGGCTGATAGACAAGTGAGGTTACAACGCCTCTTTCCTGAACAACTATCATGCCCTTTTTTAAAATAGGTATAATCAATTTCGTATATAATATCTCTCTATCTAGTGCAAACGCATGCGCAGTTGAGAGGGCAGAATAACTCCTTCCATGACTGTTTACTCTTATTATCTCATCTCTTATAACCTTTCCAATAAGCCCATAAGTCGGCTCTGACGAGATTATCGCATCATACTCTTTAACTTCCTCACTTTCAGGGATGTTATTACAGGTTTTCCAGTACTCATTCAAATCAAAGATACGCTTTCCTATACTTTCAAGATACTCTTTAATTGCTGTAACACACACGCCCTTGCCTGAGCCGTCAAGCCCATCAACGATAATAAGTTTTCCTTTCACTCTGTCGTGTAAACATAAAATAATATATTAATATTTTGATGTTTAGTTTAGGTAGATTGTTATTTCCTCTCTATTTTCTACTTTTATCTTCTTTTCTATAATCTTCTTTCTTAAATTTTCTTTCTTATATCTTGCTTACTATAGAAAGTAACAGAGACGAACATAAATTAATAAATAACTAAATATTTATAAATAACAACTTTGTTATAGCATCCAAGGGGTGATACAAATGAATTGGCTATTGTGGGGTTTTTTTGGAGTTGCAGCGTTTTTTTTGCTTTGGATAGCTTTCGCATACAACAGGCTTATTGTGCTCAGGACAAGAATAGATAATGCGTGGTCTCAGATAGATGTTCAGCTTAAGAGAAGATATGATCTTATACCTAATCTTGTAGAAACAGTTAAGGGGTATGCAAAGCACGAGCGGAAAGTTTTTGAGGAAGTTACAAAGGCACGTAGCGCATGGGCGAATGCAAAATCAGTTCAGGAAAAGGTGCAAGCGTCAGAAGGTCTTGCAGGAGTTCTTAAGTCTTTGTTTGCAGTTGCAGAGAACTATCCAACTCTCAAGGCGAATGAAAACTTCAAGATGCTTCAGGAAGAGCTTTCAGGAACTGAGTCAAAGATAGCCTATAGCAGGCAGTTCTATAACGACAATGTTATGGTCTATAACGCAAAGCTTCAGATGTTTCCTACAAACATTTTAGCGAGGTTGTTTAATTTTACCCAGCGTGAATTTTTCAAGACTGATACAGAAGAGGAGAGGAAGCCTGTTAAAGTAAAATTTGATTAGATGTTTGCTGCTAAAAGCGAATTTGGCAACAAAAAGAAGCTGCAAAAGTAGGTTCATCTAAAAAATGGAGACACTATATGATAGAATAAGCGTCAACAAAAGAAGCACTTATTTACTTGTTTTTCTTTTTACCTGTATTATTGGATTTTTGGGGTATATGTTTGGTTTGTATATGGGTTCTCCATATGTCGGGCTTGCAGTAGCACTTACAATTGCAGTTGCACTATCGCTTTTCTCGTATTTTGAAGGCGCGAGCGCAATCCTCGAACTCTCTGGTGCAAGGCTTGCTAAAAAAGAAAATTTTTCTTATCTTATAAATACCGTAGAGGGCTTATCAATTGCAGCCGGAATTCCAGCACCAAAGGTTTATGTTATTGATGAGGACTCTATAAACGCATTTGCTACAGGCCGGGACCCAGAGCATGCAAGCATTGCTGTGACGACAGGTGCGCTGAAAAAACTTAACCGGTCAGAACTTGAGGGTGTAATAGCGCATGAAATAAGCCACATAAAAAATTATGATATCCGTCTTATGATGATTGTTGTTATTCTTGTTGGTGTTGCTGCTCTTTTAAGCGATATGATATTAAGGACCTTTATATATGGAAAAGGTCGTCGTAACGCCCATGAAAACCGAGGGGGTGTTTTTTTTGTTGTATTGCTTACAGCAGGACTTATCCTTGCAGTGCTTTCGCCTATAATAGCGCAGATAATAAAATTCGCCATATCACGAAGGAGGGAGTATCTTGCAGATGCAGATGGTGCCCTTCTAACAAGACATCCAAAAGCTCTTGCAAATGCACTTAGAAAAATAAAAAATGATAATGATAGGATTGTTGACTCTGCAAACAAGGTAACTGCTCACCTCTGGATAGAAAATCCTTTGCGTAAATATGAAGGTGTAATAAACAGGATGTTCAGCACACATCCACCTATAGAAGAGCGGATAAAAATTCTTGAATCAATGTAGCTATTCTGGTAAATAAAATATGCGTCAAAGAACTCGCATACCCAACTTATCTCTAAACTTAAAAATAAACTAATAGCGCCAAAAAAGAGGAACATAAAAAAATAACACTTATAAATTAGTTTTCCTTTCCTAACTATTTATGTATGAGAAATTAGCATTATGTGCAAAACATTTTCATGGCAAATATTATTCGCTTAAAGATATAAAAGAACAAATTCGCGCATATGGGTATACCTCATGTTTAAGCAGTACTATGGCCTTTATTGTGGCAAGGAGCGGTTTTTTTGTGCGTGAAGAAGGTAACCTTGCCCTTTATTTTCTTAAAAAAGACACACACCATACTTTTTCATGGCAGCAAACCAAAGTGTCGTCTTTAGACTTAATTTTATAGTTTTTTTGGTTAATAATCTAATAAGCCGATGCTGAACTAATATAGTTACTACAAATATTTTATGGTTTAATATACCTGGTTAATATATACGGTTAATATAATATAAATAATATAAATAAACTCTACACTAAATATCTTAACTAATCAGGTGTTTTTGCAGGACTAGATGCTAGATGCTTTATTCTTTCGTATTTTAAAAAACTGTATCCGTTATGTTTTTCTTCATTTACACGGCGCCATTCTTTCCAGTCAATATGAGGGAACACGACGTCTCCAATTGGGCTTGTATGTACTCGCGTAATTTCAAGTGTATTAGCATCTTTAAGAGCCGTCCTGTAAACAGAGGCGCCTCCGCACACGAAAACCTTTTCTCTATTTTTTAAATATGAGATGGCACTCTCCCATGATTCAAACACTTTTGCACCTTTCGCACGATAATTGCGGTTAGTTGTTAGAACTATATTCTCTCTTCCAGGGAGAGGTCTAGCATTGTCCGGCAGGGACTCGTAGGTAAGCCTGCCCATCACACATGCATGTCCCATTGTAAGCTTTTTGAAGTGCATGAAATCTTCTTTTATATGCCATGGAATTTTTCCATCCTTCCCTATAACACCGTTCTCAGCAACTGCAGCAATTATGATGATTTCCATTGTAGCACGGCTCTTTAAACTGAAATCTCAAAATGTATTTTAGGATGGCAGCGATAGTCTAATATTTCAGAGTCAGTATACTCCCATTCAAATATTGACTTAAATCTCTCTGTTTTTATTTTTGGCAATGGAAACGGTTCTCTGCCAAGCTGTTCTCTTAGTCCTTGTATGTGGTTAAGATAGATATGTGTGTCGCCGAGAAAACCAACAAGCCTGCCTTCCTTTAATCCAGACTCTTTTGCAAGAAGATGCAGTAGCAGCCCATATCCGGCGATATTGAACGGTAGCCCAAGTGCAACATCCACGGATCTCTGGCTCCACATAAGACTTAGCTTATCTTCTATTACAACAACCTGAAAACAAAAATGGCATGGAGGAAGAGCCATTCTTGGCAGGTCAGTAGGGTTCCAGGCGCTTACAATCATTCGTCTGTCTGAAGGATTCTTCTTTAGAGTTTCAACGACACAACGTAGTTGGTCAATGCCGTTGCTTTGTGGTGGTTTATCGTATGAAACATATTTCGCGCCGAAATTGCGCCACTGCCAACCGTATATCGGCCCAAGCTCTATCTCCTCCATCATCTTTTTTTTTGTTTCCTCATCATGCCCATATTTTACTTTCTCAGGGCTGCACCACTCGTCCCAGATATGGTTGTTTCTTTCCTGCAACCATTTCTTGTTTGTTATGCCCTTTATGAAAAACTCCATTTCAGACGCAATAAGTCTGAACGGCATTTTTTTGGTAGTAAGGAGCGGAAACCCCTCAGGCATGTTATGTTCAAACATCACGCCAGCAATGGCAAGTGTTCCTGTTCCTGTCCTATCATCCTTTCTTTGCCCTTGCTCCAGAATTTTTCTGACAATATCCAAATAGCCTTTCATGAAAAACTGGTATTGAGCTATGTTTTAAATAGTTTGCTGGATGTTGCTTACATAAAGATGGCCTGAAAAATCTGTTATTACAATCGGGCCGTTTGAAACTCCAATTCGTTGTGCAACAATCTTCTGTAGGCTGGCAAGAGCATATATATTTGGAACAAACGCGCCCTCTCCTTTAATGAGCCTTCCATCATGCGTGACTGTCGCAATATGATGACTTCTGTAAAGTGCGTGCATTTCAAGTTTGTTCTCTCTTACAACAAACCACAGTATGTCAAGGCAGGGGCTATTCTCGCGCTCAATATCATCTTGGCTGTCCCATAGAGATATTGTAGCCCTTCTAGTGTTTGGTTTAGAGATAAGAAGTTTAACCACTTTTTCAACCTGGTTGCCCCATCTTTTGAAAATCCTGTTGTGATAGGTATAGACAAAATCGTCCAAAATATTCTCTCCACCGTTCAAGAACTCATCGGTATATTTTTTTAAATACTCCTCAGAAAATCCGTCGGGTATGCTTTTCAGCGGCTCAAGTATTGTTATAGATATGCTTCTGCATTCTATAATCATTATGCCGCGCTGATCCCTAAGCATTGTTCCATTTTTGTATATAAACGCCGCAGCCTGAGTAAGTGCATCTGTCAGTGTCTCTGCTTGAACCGATTGGCCGATAGTCGTTGCGAGTGCTCTCTCCTCAAATATTATATTTTCAGCTGCTTGTGCAAGCTCAAGCAACATTGGTTCGTCAAATCTGCAACCGCCATCGTAAATCTTTTTACAGGATGCTTTACAGAGTGTATTTGTTATAAATTCAAACCCCTCAGGTGTTTCAATAGCATTTTGTGGTTCTTGAATGCACCCTCGAACAAGATGCTCTATCCTGTCAAAGTCACCAAAACTGAGATCTCTGCCAATAATCAAGTCGCATTGCTTTCTTATTCTTTCAAGTGCTTCAATTGGTACACCTTCAAATTTTGGATTTGCCGCTTTTGTGTTCAGGATTATTCCATTGCTGTTTGTTCCATTCTTCCAGAATTTTTCAAGGGCATCTACAAGCATATGGCCATTGTCTTTTTTGTCAAACACAAGCAAGATAATTTTGTTTATGTTTGGGTTTGAGAGCAGGTTGGCAAACACATATTTTGCACCGTTGGTTGTTCTCCAAAAACCAGTCAGTGCGCAGTAGTTTGAAATTTTCAAAAAGAACTGTCTTATTTCTTCAGGCGGCAAATCGCTTTTCCATGTATACACAAATGCGACAGCCACATTTGATGTAGGGTTTCCTGATACGACATCTTTGGAATTGAAGAGCTGGACTTTTGGAATCTCATTTTGTTCATATACTATTTTTTTAATATCCCTTATAAGAAAAGGATCATACCCAATTTTAATCGTTTTCATAGGTTAAGTTAATCTTAAATAATATATAAAGATTGTACATGCCTATTTATAAATAATTATAAATAATATCAACGAGATGTAAACAATATCAACAAGACATACTAAAGTCCTATTAGAATACATGTTTCTTAAAGTTAGGGTGCTGAGGTCTAATCTTAATTACTTTTTATAATAATTACTTTTATAAACTCTTTTTAATCTAGCATATGCAGTATGATTGTAGGTTTGACAGGGCCAAGCGGTTCAGGCAAGGGGAGTGTTGCAGACTATCTTATTGAAAAGGGATTTGTCTACCTGTCGCTGTCAAACTTTTTGCGTGAAGAGGCTAAAAAAATTGGAGTGCCTGATACAAGACTTGCGTTACAGGACCTTGGAAATAGGCTTAGGCGTAGAAACGGGCCAGGGTTTCTTGCAGAACTTGCTGTAAAAAAGATTTTATCCGATAAAAATTATAAACATAAAAACTATGTTGTAGACAGCATAAGGAACCCTGAGGAAGTGCAGTGCTTAAGACGACTTTGTGACTTTTTTTTAATATCTGTTGATGCTCCAGTTGAAGTTAGATACAAAAGAATCATTGCACGAGGAAGAGAAGAGAATGCCCCTACATTAACAAGATTTATAGAGATTGAAAAGAGAGAGAACGAAGAAGGGCCGGAGAGGATACAGGTTTTAAAGTGTATGGAGCTGGCAGATTTCTTTATAAATAACAATAGAACTCTTGCAGACCTTAAACTGAAAACAAAAAAGACCCTAAAAAATATAACTGAAAGACTCACTCAATCTTTATGAGTTTTGTTGAGTTTTTTACACCCCTTAATATTTTTGCATTTTTATTGGTAAGCTTTTTGAGATATTTTATTATCTCTATGTTTGCAGCACCGTTTTCAGGAGCTGCATGAACATCCATTTTTAAGACCCTTCCATCCCATGCGGTTATTTTTGTTTCAGGCATCCTTGTTTTTGCCTTTACACAAAAAGTTCCGGAACAAAGGTCTCTTATAGAATTCGTTGCTTCCATCTTATTGCTTATTTAATGGCTTTTATGTATAATCTGTGATTCAATCTTTTTCAGTACCTTGTCTACTGCAAAAAGCAGGTTTCTATCCTCAACTTCAGCATGATATATATGGTCTGTTGTAAGTTTTGCCTGAAGCTCAAAAACTTGTGAATCTTCTCGCTCATGAACCTTTTTAAGCGTGAGGTTTAGCCTCTGGAATTTAGGGTTGTGCTGGTTTAAATCCTTAACAAAATTCCCTACTATCTTTTTTATTATTATCATATTACCGCCGTCAATATCCTTAAATCCTGCAAGCTCTATATTCCCGCCAAGCTCTATCATGTTGCTTCACCACTTACTATCGTTTTTTGTATTCTATTTTTATTTTTGTTTCTTCTTTTTTAGATTTATATTCTTAATTATTAAATTATTATTATATCACTCTTATATAATACCCTCTTATACTCACTATATTTACCTATCTAAATATTTAAATGTTGTGTTTGAACCCAGCTTGTTTGTTAGCGAATAATTATATCGTGAATAAATATCTAATTAGACCTAGGATAGACATAGAATATATAATATACATAATACTCTGATACACATAATATAAACGTAGGAGTATTATTATACAAAAGTATAAAGGGGCACAAACAATTTAGTCTTAGATTTAATTTATGGTTATAGGTGGGCTTATGGTTAGGATATACATCAAAACATTTGGTTGTAGTGCAAACCAAAGTGACTCTGAAATAATGGAAGGTATATTGGTAGATTCAGGCACTGAGATAGTTCATTGTATAGAGAATGCAGACATGGTTGTGGTAAACACCTGCACAGTTAAATCAGCCACAGAAGTAGGGGTCATAAGGTATCTTAAGCGGCTTCCGAAGATTCCTGTGGTTGTTACAGGTTGCCTTGCACAGGCAAGGCCAGAATTATTCACCGACTATACTGTTTTGGGCACTTACCATATCCATAGAATAAAGGATGCTGTTCTAAGCGCACTTGCAAATAAACCTGAAAAATATCTTAATATGGAGCATGACGAGCAAATGATGAAAAGAAAAAAGCTTGAGCTTCCTTATGTAAGAAAAAACAAGGTTATTGAGATTCTGCCTATCTCTGTTGGCTGTCTTGGTGAGTGTAGCTACTGTCATACGAAGTTTGCAAAAGGGAGGCTCGTTTCGTTTCGAGAATATGATGTTGTTAATCGAGCAAAAAAAGCAATAGCAGAAGGAGCCAAAGAAATATGGCTTACTTCACAGGACACTGCAGCATATGGTATAGATACCGGCACAAACCTCGTCTCGCTCCTAGAAAAGCTAGTTAAAATTGATGGTGATTTTCATATCAGGCTTGGAATGGCCAACCCTGAGCATATCATGCCATTAAAAAAAAGACTTTCGTATATTCTAAAAAATGATAAGATGTTTAAGTTCCTCCATATCCCTGTTCAGTCAGGCAATGATAGAATTCTTGGGCTTATGGAAAGAAAATATACAACAAAGGATTTTATAGAGACCATATCTTACTTCCGCAGAGAGATACCCAAAATAACCATCTCTACAGATATAATCTGTGGTTTTCCTGGTGAAACGGATAAAGAGTTCTTAGATACTTTAAAACTTGTAGAGGAGGTAAAACCTGGAGTATTAAACATTAGTAGATATTCGCAGAGACCAGGAACAAAATCAGCGGCTCTTAAACCACAAGCAGGAAGCGTCATAAAATCACGCTCCAGAGCGGCTACAAAACTGTTTTCCAAAATCAGCCTTCAGGAAAATAGAAAATGGATTGGTTGGCATGGTTGGGTTCTTGTTGATGAATATCATAAGAGTTTTGTCGGAAGAAATTATGCTTACAAGCAGGTAGTTTTAAGCGAAGCACATACACTTGGAACAAAAGTAAATGTTAAGGTAAAAAGTGTGACCTCTTATGATCTTAGAGCCTAGCCTTGCCTTTGCTCCCAAAAAGAACCATCTTGGCCATCACAATCTCTTTTATTGCATTTCTCGCAGTAGCGAAAATCTTTCTTGGGTCATATATATTTGGGTTTGTAGATAGATATTCTCTTATTGCTTCTGTAGCAGTAATTCTAAGGTCAGTATCTATGTTGATTTTTGAGATTCCTAATTTACAGGCCTTCTTTATGCTTTCCGGATCAACGCCTCTCGCGCCTTCAAGAAGCATTCCTGACTTAAGACCGTTGTTTACAATATCAGATGGGATTTCAGAAGCGCCGTGCAAAACCAATGGAATTTTGACATTCGTGCTTATTTTTCTGAGCCTTTCAAAATCAAGTTTTGGTTTGCCACTGAACTTATAAGGGCCATGGCTTGTGCCTATTGCTATGGCAAGGCAGTCAACGCCGGTTCTTTTTATAAATTCGACTGCTTCATATGGATCTGTAAAAAAAGATTCTCGTGTTGCAACATTATCCTCGGCGCCTCTTATCATTCCAAGCTCACCCTCAACGCTCACATTTTTTGGCTTGGCCATGCTTACAACCTTCTTTGTGATAGCAATATTATCCTCAAAAGATAGATGCGAGCCATCAATCATAACAGAAGTAAAGCCAGCTGTGATGCATTTTTTTATTATTGTTATGTCCCTTCCATGGTCAAGATGAAGCGATATAGGAACTTTTGCATTCTTCCCTGCCGCTTTTACTATTGAAATAATCATCTCAACTCCGCAATAATGTACGCTGTGCTCACTTACTGCAAGTATAACCGGCGAGTTGCATTCAAAAGCAGCATCAATGACCGCCTTAACGCTCTCCATATTGTAAACATTGAAGGCTCCGATAGCATAATGGCCTCTGCGCGCTTTTTCCAGAATTCTCTTTGTTGATACAATTGACATATCAGTTAGTTCTTTTAAATAATCCTATTTAAATATTTACTTTTATCTTAAACTTTTTTGTTTTTATTAAATCTTATAATTCTTTATATATTCTACCTTATATATCCTATTTTATATACTATCTGTTGTACTTTGTCAATCAATTACCTATATCATTTTATCTTTATTTTACATTTTATCTCATACCACATCATATAATGTAATACAAATACAAAATTTTATAAATATGTAAATTGTGCTTCACAAAATGAAAGAGCGGGTTACACTCACATTAGAATCAAGTATTCTTTCACAGATTGATAGTCAGGTAGATGGCTTTAAGGTTAAGAACAGAAGCCATGCAATAGAACTTTTGCTTTTAAAAAGTCTTGGGAAAGATATACCAAAAACAGGGTTTATCCTCGCAGGTGGACGAGGGACGAGACTTAAGCCGATAACTAATGAGATACCAAAACCAATGATACCTCTGCATGACAAGCCGATTATTGAGCACACTATTGACCTTTTCAAGAAATATGGCATTAGAAGAATAATCATCAGTATAGGCTACAAGGGTGACAAAATAAAAGAGTATTTTGGTGATGGCAGGCGCATAGGGCTTAATATCCTATATATAGAAGAAAAAGAACCTCTTGGTACAGCGGGGCCATTGAACCTTGTAAAGCCTTTTATAAACGACACCTTTATCATGTGCAACGCCGATGAGCTTAAGGATATTGACCTTAATGAGATGTATTTACAACACAAAGAAAGCAAGGCAGTTGCTACGATAGCTCTGACTACCGTAGAGAATCCTTCTTCGTTTGGTGTGGTTAAGCTGAAGGGAAATAGGATTGTAGAGTTCATTGAAAAACCAAAACATGCTCCTAGCAAGCTTATAAACGCGGGTTTGTATATGCTCGAGCCTGAGATATTTAGTTATGCACCTCAACAAGTGGGTTCTATTGAGAAGGATGTGTTTCCAAAGCTCGCAAAGGAGGGTAAGCTCTTTGGTTTTCCTTTTGATGGTCAGTGGTTTGATACAGGAACTATGGAAAGGTACCAGGAAGCAATTGAGAAGTGGAAGGACATTAATTAAAAATGAGCGTATTTAAGGCATATGATATACGTGGTGTATATCCAAGAGAGATTAATGAAACTCTTGCATACATGATAGGACGGGCATTTGTAATATTTCTTTCCTGCAAAAAGGTTGTTGTCGGAAGAGATGCAAGGCTCTCAAGTCCATCTCTTTTTGAGGCTCTTACAAGGGGCATTACAGACCAAGGTGCAGATGTTATGGACATAGGTGTTTGCACCACTCCATTAGTTAGTTTTGCTGTTGCAAGCAAAGAACTTGATGCTGGAATAATGATAAGTGCGTCGCACAACCCTTCACAGTACAATGCTTTTAAGATAATCGGAAAAAGGGCGGTGCAGTTGCATAAGGATACAGGAATTGAGAATATTAGACAGATTGTTGAAAAGGGAGTTTTCCCCGATGCAAAAAAAGGCAGGATAATCCATTTTAAAATATTGGAGGATTATATATCGCATATTATGAGTTTTGTAGTTGGAATAAAAGGTATAAAAATTGTAGTTGATTATGGCAACGGTGTTGGCTCTATAACTGCGAAGCCTGTATTTGCAAAGTTGCCTATCAAAGTCATAGGGATGTTTGAGGAACCAGACGGAACCTTTCCTAATCATCCTGCGAATCCTCATGATGTAGAGAATATAGCTCCTTTACAAAAAAAGGTTCTTGAGGAAAAAGCAGATGTCGGGCTTTTTTTTGACGGAGATGGAGACCGATGCCTTTTTGTGGATGAACATGGCAAAATAGTTTTTCCAGATCTTTTGCTTGCGCTTCTTGCTCAGGCAGAGCTTGCAAAGCATACACACGAGAAAGTATACTTTGATCTTAGATTCAGCAGGGTTGTAAAGGATGTGATTGAAAGAAGCGGCGGCATTCCTGTTATGATGCGTGTTGGCAATCCTTATTACAAAGAGAAGCTTGTTTACGAGGGTGGCGTCTGCGGTGGAGAATTTTCGGGGCATATGTTTTTTAGGGATAATTACTGCATTGATGATGGGCTTTTTGCAGCAATTAAACTTTTATCTTTGTTATCCTCAAAAGGCAGGCCTCTTTCAGAGCTTATAAACCCTCTTAAGGTTTATTTTTCGTCTGAAGAGATAAGTCTTCATGTGAAAGACACCGATTCTGTAATTGAAAAAGTTAGAAGAGAATTTTCAGATGGAGAAAACATAGAGCTAGATGGCTTGTTGATACAATATTCTGATTGGTGGTTTAGCCTAAGAAAGTCAAATACAGAACCTCTAGTCAGACTGCGCCTTGAGGCAAATACTGCTGAAAAACTTGAAAGGATGCGTTCAAAACTATTTTCCATTATTAAAAGCTAGCAAGTTAGGAACTAAGTTAGGGGCTAATAAGCTGGATTGCGCTAGGCGTTGCGAGAAAGCATAATAACTGCATCCTCTATCATTTTAATCTGCTTTTTAAGCCTGCCAAAAATAGCTTCACAGTTTACATATCTAATATTCATTTTTCCACAGTAATATGACATAGAACCGTCATTAATATGCTCTCTTGCAAGAACAGTATTATACCCTTTTTTTCTCATATAATGAAAGTCCTGTTCATGTGTAACAAGGAAAAAGTCGTCAGGCTCACTGTCATTTATGAAAACTTCCTTTGCTTGCTTAATAAACTCGTCGTCTTCAAGATAACTACGCGCAGAAAAATCCTTTCCATTTTTGCTTCGGAAATCAACATTATTGTGGACAGCGAGAACAGGGCTATTTGGCAAAAGAGAGGACTTAACTACCTCTGCAAGCTTGTTCACGAGCCTTGTAGATTCGGCGTCTGCCTTTGAGTATCCATTGCCGCAGTAATTATTTAGTGTTCCAACAATCCCTTCAATAGTATAAATCCTATTTGGGTCAAATCTGTAAGACTTTCCATTGTTGTCAAAACATATCAACCTTTCTGGCTTTTGGCCTTCAATTACGACAAGTCTGCCTCCTTTTGTCTCATGCACAATCCTTGCAGCCTCAATCGCAGTTTTTTCGTTCTGATGAACCCAAAGATAAGTAATGTATGCACCAGATTTATTCTTGTTTACAACATTAATCAAAGAATTTCCGAGTCTTATAGGATAATATTCAGAGCGAACAGCGTCAGCGACGCTATTTGTAGATTTAATGGTCCCGGTACCATCTACAATAACGGCTCTTCCTAATGTTCTAGATGCTTCTGCATTAGATGCATATTTATGGGTATATATTGAGCAATATTCTGCACACACTCCTAAAAAAGCATATTTTAAAAATCCCTTCTACAGAGATTGGTATTCATCTTCTTTATTTTTATTCTTTTTACTTTTTTGTCTATTTATCTATATATCGCTATCTATATTACTATTATAATCTCTATATATGTTTATATATCAATATATGTATATCAATATATATAATTATCAAATATCAATTATCTAATTTCAATATCATACCAATATTATCAATATAATGTCTTCTTTTTTATGTATTATTATGTATACTTATCTATAATATACTTTTTATTATCTCTATATCTCCTATATCTATAATTCTATGACTTCAATATAATTATAATTTTTAATAATTATAATACTTTATATATAACTTGGTTAAGGATAAAAACATTAAATTTAAATACCACTGGCTTCTTGCTAAATAAGGAGAGAAAAAGGAAGAAAAGCAATCAAAAGCTTTTTTCTCAATTAATAAAAGTTGTTTTCGGGTGAAAAAGACTGATGAAACGGTTGAAAGCGGTTTCACCGTGTTTAAGAGAAAAAAAACGTTATTTGGCGTATGAAGTTTTATCTAAACAACCAATAAATGATAAAAAAGTGTTATTTGACGCCTTAAACAAATCTTTTATAGACTATTTAGGGCAACTTGAGGCAGGAAAAGCAAGCATTATAATTATGCCTGAGATATATATACCAGTATATAAACAATCTTGCACACAAGGTACTATAAGAGGTACTATAGGTAATGTAACACCAAATAATGAAATATTGAAGACAGAAAGCAAAAGCATGGAAGATTTTGTACAGAATAAGTATAACAAATATAAAAAACAATATAATGAACCTATAAATAATTATACTATAAATAAGTATATAATAAATGGTATAATTAAAGTGAACAACAAGTATGTAGACCATGTCAGGGCATCGCTTTGCTTTGTAAATAGGGTAGGAGAACAAGATGTTATTGTAAGGAGTATAAAAGTTTCAGGAATGATAGGCAAAATAAAAAGGCATATAATAGATAGAAAGATGGCGATGTAGAGGTGTAAAAAGCGCATAAAGCATAAAAAACAGCCACTTTTAGTTTTAATATTTAAAATTAATTTAAAATAAATATTTAGGATAGATATTTAGAATAATAAGAATAATAAATTTTTAGAAAAAAATACCTTTTTTAGAAAAAGAAAAAAAATGAATAATAACTTAGACAAACTAGCTGGAGGATGATAAAATGCAACCGATGAATCATCAGATAATGGGTTATGACCGGGCAATAACAATGTTTAGTCCAGATGGAAGGCTACTTCAAGTAGAGTATGCTAAAAAAACCGTGAAGCAGGGAAGCACTGCTATTGGCATTGTATGTAAAGATGGAGTGCTTCTGTGCACTGACAAACGCATAGTTGACCCTCTTGTAGTTCCAGAGTCTGTGGAAAAGATATGGCAGATTGACGATCATATTGCAGCCACTGCTTCAGGTATCCTCTCTGACGCAAGAGTGCTTATTGAGCGTGCACAGTTAAAGGCGCAGCAATACAAAGTTACATATGATGGCCCTATTGACACTGTTTCAATCATAAAAGACATGTGCAACCTTATGCAGTTGTGTACACAATCAGGTGGGCTAAGGCCTTTTGGCGTGTCTATTCTCGTTGCTGGTATAGACAATGGAACTCCTAAGCTTTTTGAAACAGACCCTACAGGCATATACTTCCAGTACAAAGCAGCAGCCATTGGAGAAGGTGAAACAGAAGCCGAGGAAATACTAAACAAAGAGTATAAGCCAGATATAACTACTGAAGAGGGGCTTAAGCTTGCTGTAAAGGCGCTTGCGCATTCACTAAACTATAATGTTACAATTGAAAGGCTTGACTGCGTCATGATTGCGACAAAGGATAAGACTTTTATACGGGTTCCTCAGGAGAAAATATCAAGAATTCTTGCTGATATTAAACCAACCTCTGATGTGAAGAAAAAGCGACAGTGATTAAAAAAGGTGTTTTAAAATGGTTGATGTAGACAAGGCAATAATTGCACGGTTTAAGACGCAGGGCATTGTTTTTGAGGTTCTTGTTGATTGTGATTTGGCATTGGCTTTAAAAGGAGGCCAGAGCGTAGACATGCATGATGTTCTTGCAGTTCAGAAGGTATTTAATGATGCAAGGAAAGCGATGGTTGCGCCAGAAAACCAGCTTATCCAGATATTTGGTACCTCCGATGTTTTTTCTGTGGCAAAAGATATAATAATAAAAGGCGAAGTTCAAATAACTGCAGAGCACAGGGCAAAAATTCTGGAAGAAAAAAGAAAAAGAATACTTTATACAATCCATAAAAATGGCGTTGACCCAAAAACCCATTTGCCTCACCCTATAACAAGGCTTGAGCTTGCATTTGAAGAGGCGAAAATAAGGATTGACGAGTATCAAAGTGAAGAGAAGCAGATCAAAGAAATTCTGAAAAAGCTAAGACCTATTCTTCCTATTGCTTTTGAGAAAAAGGAAGTTGCTGTAAAGATACCTCCTGAGTTTGGCCATAAGGCATACCAGGCAGTAAAGAATTTTGGTGAACTTAAAAAGGACGAATGGCAGAACGATGGAAGCTGGGTTGCAGTGGTTGAAATACCAGCAGGGCTTCAGGCAGAGTTTTTTGAGAAGCTAAATAGCCTTACTCATGGCAGTGTTGAAAGCAAAATCCTAAAAACAACGAGGAGTGAAAATGACAAAGAGTGAATTAATTGCAAAAGACAAGTGCGTGGTTGTTCCAGGCGAAGTGCTTGTAGAAGGGATGGACTATTTGCCGGGTTTCGGTACTTATAGGCTTGGTGAAAGAATACTTGCCTCACGACTAGGGCTTGTAAACATAGACGGCAGGGCGATTAAAATAATACCCTTAAGTGGGAGATATCTACCAAAGAGGAATGATGTGATAATTGGCAGAGTGATTGATGTAACTCTTAATGGTTGGAGGCTTGACATAAATAGCGCATACACAGCAATGCTTATGATAAAGGATGGAACAAGCGATTTTGTTAACAAAGGCGCAGACCTTACTCAGTACTATAATCTTGGTGACTATATAGTATGCAAGATAATAAATGTAACCACACAAAAGCTTGTTGATGTTACAATGAGAGGTCCGGGACTTAAAAAGCTTAAGAATGGAAGAATCTTAAAGGTGAATCCATTCAAGGTACCTAGGATAATTGGAAAGCAAGGCTCAATGGTTAGTATGATTAAGGATGCTACAAAGTGCTGGATAATAGTAGGTCAAAACGGCATTATCTGGCTGCAAGGAAAGCCAAGGGATGAGGTTATTGCAGTTCAGGCAATAAGGATGATTGAAAAAGAGGCGCACCTTCCAGGATTGACTGACAAGATAAAGCAACATTTGGAAAGCTTCTATGGAAAACAAGAGCAAAAAGAAACACAAAAAGAAATAAGATCTGAGCAGCTAAAATATGAAATAGGTGAAGAAGATGACTTATGAGAAAAGACCTTCAAATCGTGGGTTTACTGATGTTAGGCCTATAGAGGCAAAAGCAGGGATTATACCTAATGCAGATGGTTCTGCGTTTTTTAAAATTGGCAATACTACAGCTTATGCAGCTGTCTATGGACCCAGAGATTTGCATCCTAAGTTTTTGCAGGATCCATCAAAAGGCATTTTAAGGTGCAACTATAATATGATGCCTTTTGCAGGGATGGGTGAGCGAGTGAAGCCTGGTCCAAGCAGAAGATCACGCGAAATTTCAGTGGTAACTGAAAAAGCACTTCTTCCAGTGGTTGACTTAGACGAGTTCCCAAATGCAGTTGTTGATGTTTTTATTGAGCTTCCTGAGACAGATGCGGGTAGCCGTTGTGCAGGCATTTGTGCTGCTAGCATAGCTCTTGCAGACGCAGGAATCCCAATGAAAGACCTTGTAACAGCAGTGTCCATTGGCAAGGTTGATGATAAGCTACTTGTTGACCTTGAATATGAAGAAGAGGCGTATGAAGAAGGCCCTGTTGCTGATATACCTATTGCAATGGTTCCTTCAACAGGAAGGCTGTCATTGCTTCAGATGGACGGCGAAATAAAAAAGGAAGAACTCATAAAGCTTTTCGACATTGGGAAAAGTGCAATTATGAAGATATACGAAGCTCAGAAAAATGCTTTAAAAGAGAGGTATGCTATAGAAGCGGTGAGTAAAAATGAACAATGATTTTAGGGTGCACATTATTGTTTCACTTAAAGAAAATATAAGGCTTGATGGAAGAAAGCTAGACGAATATAGACCTATAAAGATTCAGTATGGCGTTTCAAGGACAGCAGAAGGCTCTGCAATGGTATCTATCGGAGAAACAAAGGTGATTGCAGGAGTTAAGATGCTGATTGCAGAACCTTTTCCTGACAAACCTGATGAGGGTACTATCATGGTAAATGCAGAGCTTTTGCCAATGTCAAACCCTTTATTTGAACCAGGTCCGCCAGGGGATAATGCAATCGAGCTTGCAAGAGTTGTTGATAGAGGCATAAGGGAAAGCAAGGCTATTGATGTAAAAAAACTATTGATAAAAAAAGGTGAAAAGTGCTGGGTTGTTTCAATAGATATAATAACCGTAAACGATAGTGGAAATCTATTTGATGCATCAGCGCTTGCAGCGGTTGCAGCCATACAGGACACTACCTTGCCTCTTTATGAGAACGATGAAATCAACTATAAGAAACGAACAGAGGAAAGGCTTCCTATAACAAAGCTTCCAGTAAGCGTGACTGTTATAAAGATAGGTGACAGCTATATAGTTGATCCACTTCCTGAAGAGGAAGCTGCGTGCGATGCGCGGCTTACAGCAGCAACAACAGAAGATGGAACAATCTGTGCGCTTCAGAAAGGAGGTAATGAAACATTAAGCATTGATGATGTATCGGCAATGCTTGATATAGCAATTGAAAAGGCAAGATATCTAAGGGGTTGCTTAAAAAGCTAAAATAAATACCTTCTAAATACAAGCATAAATACTCAATCTAGATTATAAAATATAATCTAAGAATATAATATAGGGGATTATAAAAATAGAAAGACTATGGTATGTTGCTAAGGTGTATTGCAACGGCAAATCTCAATTCCTATTGGTATAACTTTGTATACTATAAGAAGTATTAAGATTATTCCTGCAATGAGCCCAAAAAAAAATCCCTTGAAAACATCAGACCACATTCCTACAAAAGCATTTTTTAATTTAAGCATCTTCATCTCTTATCACCTTTTAAACTTTTATAGAAACTTATATAAATAATTTACCTTTTTATTGGGCACCGTTCAAAAAGTGTGTTAGCATCCACCGCGTATGCACATTCAGGAACAATATATGGGTTTGAAGTGAGTTGTTCCATACGGAGAACCGGATATTTTCATTTAAACGGAAAAGTGCCAACATGATGTTAAACCGACCGAAAACGAGATTTTGAACGCAGCCCTTGCAAAAGAAAAGATTTAAATATGGTTCACAATTCCGCTGATTTAGTTTTATATATGTTTATTTTGATTTGGGATTAAATTTTAAGGTTGATTTTTTAACTTAGCAAGGTTTATATGGAGGTTATATTTATGGAGACAAGACCATTAGATGCTCTTAATCAGTCAAGAAACAAAAGAGTAATTGTTGAGCTAAAGAACAATAAGCAGTATGTAGGTCTTCTGAAAGCTTTTGATATACATATAAATATAGTACTAGAAGATGCAGAAGAGAGAATTGATGGAGAGGTCAAGAGAAAGTTGGGCACTGTTTTTGTAAGAGGAGACACAATAACAATAATATCGGCTTCAAAGCAAGCGTGATAGTAGTATTATATTTTAAACAATCTCTAATAATATAATAAATATAAAGCATATCAAACATAATATCAAGCTTTAATAGTGAATTAAAATGTCAAAAGGAACAGCAAGTCATGGCAAGAAATCTGGTAAAAAGACACATATACCTTGTAGGCGTTGTGGTAATTATTCTTATCATATAAGAAAAAAGGTTTGTTCAAGCTGTGGTTTTGGTAAATCAAAACGCAAAAGAAGCTATGCATGGCAGAAAAAGGGTTAATTTTTTGATATATCTCTTTTAGGGGATCCTGAACCTAGAAAATAAACCACTATAAATAAACAGAATAATAACTATAAACCAATATAAATATATACTACCATCTAACCTGTACATAAAATATAGGTGCATAAAATCTAATATGTTGTATTTAATTAAATGTATTTAATTAAATGCGGGGATGCCGGAGTGGCCAAACGGGATAGGCTTAGGACCTATTGGCTTAGTGCCTGCAGGGGTTCGAAAAACAGAATACCAAATGAAACAGAAAATGCGCGTTTTATCCATCATGGTTTTAAATAGTTTTATTTGATTAAAAAGTGGTTAAATAAAGACAATTTATTTTTGGTGTTCTGGCGGAAGTCCTCTTCCCCGCATATTTAATTTTTTAATAAAAAAATTTGCTGTTAGCAAAGCATTTTTAATGCAAAGACATGCCATCGGATTTTATTTATCAGTACTTTGAATTCATGCCCTATTATTCTTATGACCTATATAATAGAATACTTATAAAAAAATACTTTATAAAAACACTATAGATATATATACAAGCTCTTTTTTATATCATAAATTTATATCATAAAAATAATATGGCAAACAGGGCAAACACCGTAAGACCTTTGCCCTTTGTTTTTAATAGAATTTTATATAAAGAAGCTTTTTGCTACAAATTTTTAAGGTTTTTATAAAACCTGTAAAACATTTTTGCGGGGGTGCCGGAGTGGCCAAACGGGCACGATTCAGGCACTTGCCTGCCTGACATAGGCAGATTGAAACGTCGTGTGGCTCAGTGCCTACAGGGGTTCAAATAGCGAATTACAAAAAATAGAAAACCATTTACGGAATTCGCTTGGGAGTCCTCTCCCCCGCATTAATTTATTTCTTTAACTACTTATAACTACTTATATAATTATAGGGTCATTTATAGATATCATATAATAAACCCTCCATATTATTAATTCCCTATTTTATTATTGTGTTTATTGTGTTATACATATCATCATGTTATACACTATTTTATACTATTTTATGTTATTATACTCTATATTATGGCACCGTTCAAAAAGTGTGTTAGCATCCACCGTGTATGCACATTCAGGAACCATATATGGGTTTGAAGTGAGTTGTTCCATATGAAGAACCAGATATTTTCATTTAAACGGAAAAGTGCCAACATGATGTTAAACCGACCGAAAACGAGATTTTGAATGCAGCTCTAATATATATTATATAATATATATTATATTAATAGTATCTAATAGTACGCTGATGTAATAGTACATTATATACACGTTATATACTAATTAAATCATTAGTATTAATTCTTTAAGTAGTAAGTTGAGTGTTTTATTCTCTATGTGGGTGTTATTTTGTCATTTTGTTTTTGCTTTTAATTTAACTATTTTTAATCTTATAACAAAATAAAAATAGAATTAATACCTTGTGACTACTTACTATTTGATATCTATTTACAAGTGATAACAGCCTCTTTTGTAGTTTAATAGTATTATTAAGCCTTAATAAGGCTCTTTGCCTATTTTATAGTTTTATTAATCACGAAAAATTTATAAAGCAGGGTTCATAAACAAACAACTTAATAGCTGTCATAGTGTTTGTTATAGCTCTTTTGTTTGGGGCGTAACATTTAAAAACAAAGGTAGAATACGGCTATAATGATGGCTTTAAAAAACATGGAGGTGTGATAGATGAAGGTTAGGAAAGCAATTAAAAAAATTGCTGCACTCAGCCTTGGTGCCTCAATGATGGGCGCGACAATGATGGGTGCATTGGCTGCCGACCTATCGGAATACCCGGGGATGTTTATTAAGAACGGCGAATTCCAGGGTGTTATCGTTGTTGGTAAGGAGGCGCTGTCAACAGACACCATCGGCATGACCAATATTGCGCTGGGTTTGCAGGGAGCTGCAAAAACATGTACGCAAGTGTGCACTGGTGGCGGAGCAGTGCCTGTCTCAGTTGATGACGGCGTTGAACTTGGAGACAAAAACCTCTTCTATGGTTCAGCTATTACAGCAGACCAGTCTCTGCTTGACGCAAACGACTTGGACATTCTTGCAGATGGAACATACGAGGATAGTGAAGGCAACAATGAAAATGATGAAGACTATGAGCAAAGTTTGACAATAGGAGGGAATATTTTTAGCTATTACCAAGATGACCACCTCCTTCCAGAAGCTGCACCGGCTGTAAAGCTCGCAGAAGAGACAGTAATGTACAACTATACACTTGAATTTGACAATGCCATTGACCATGATGGCACAAGCAGCGACCTGACAGGTACCACCATTATGATACAGGGAAGAGAATATACAATAACAAAGGCAGGTTTCAGTAGTAACATCTTAACAAAATTAACTCTTCAGTCAGGAGAAAGTTCCCTCTGGCTTACCAAGGGTGACGAGCCGCTGGAAAAAACAATCAATGGAAAGAACCATCAGATTGAGGTTACAGGCGTCAATATAAACGAGAACAAGTGTGGCCTAAAAGTTGATGGTGTTTCAGCAACAGTAAACGAAGGCTCTACAAAGAGTATCGGCGGAATAGACATTGGGGTTCTTGATGTTGTTGCAATGCATACAGCAGGCGGACAGTTGACTTCGCCAGACATGTGTAAAATAACCATCGGCAGCGATGAGATAGTACTTGAAGACGGTCAAGAAGTTATTGTAAATGGAAAAACATTGTCAGGTATAAATGTTGGCAGGGCAAATGTAGAAATAACTGGAACTGCATATAAATGGGATGGGTTTACAATTGACTTCAAGCCTGATGACGATGTATATTTGGCTGAAGGAGACTCTTATATAGACCCTGTGTTTAACAACTTTAAGATATACTTTGCCAACCTGGTGACAGGCAGTGCTGACAAGATAGTGTTTAAGTCTTCAGGAAGCACAGCAAAAGTAACAATACCCAACTCAGATGGCAAAGAGCTTGAATTTGACTTGAAACAAAGCGGAACAAACATTATTTTGGGTGACGGCACAGACATTGATGACAAAATCTACCTTGAAGGCGAGACCTGTTCATTTACAGGTACAGACATAACTCAGTGTGAAGGCGCAAGGTTCTTGTTCGTAAAGAACAATGAAGAAGCACACATCCTTGAAATAACAGACTTTGATGCAAACAACGGAGAAGTAAGTCTTAAGGACCTGACCTATGGAAAAACATTGGCAGACAGGGATGCGACATTTGCACCAAATCTGACAACAGTTGCCTTAGGTTCTGGCTATGGTGACATAGTCTTTAAAACAAGAATCGATAATGGGACATGCGACTTTACCAACTGTACAACTTTAGTGTTCCAGGACATAACACCTGGTGGCAGTGGCAGTGTCTTTAAAACAGACCAGGAAGCAGTAGTGACATTGAGTAAAGTTGCCACAGAAGTGAACTTTGAGGTTACAGAGTATAACGACGGAGATGTAAACCCAAGCACCTTTGATATAAATGCGACCTTAAACAGCGACAAAGATATAATCTGGACTTTATACCCAGATTCATATATAAAGGTTAACGAGCTTCCATTCGATGACAGCGACGATCCGGACCTTATAACAGTAACAGAGAAAGGAAGTGTTATTGTACAGAAGCAAGACAGCAACAGCGATGTCACAGAGATTGATGTAACACACTACCATGATAATGTGTATGCACAGGTCTTTGTGACGCCAACAGGCGCATCTGCAACTGGTGGAGGCTCAGCAACACCTGGCTGCAAAGAGAGCTGTACAATAAATCCGATACCTTCAACAGCAAACAAGTTTGATGAAGAAATCACAAATGTCGGAGCTCAGAACCTTATTGCAGTAGGTGGGCCATGCGCAAACGCAGTCACAGCAGAGCTTATGGGCAATCCAAAGCCCTGCAATGAAGGCTTTGAAGCAGGTAAGGCAATAATAAAGCTGGTTGAGAAAGGCGACAAGATTGCGCTGATTGTGGCAGGTGGAACAGGCATGGACACACAGCTTGCATCAAGAATCTTGCAGAATTATGACAAGTACAAGCTGTCAGGCAAAGAAATGGTTGCCACAACAGTAAATGAGCAGAGCCTATCTGTGCAAACTACCACAGAGTAAATTTTTTCTTTTTTATCTTTCTTAATTATTTTTGTTTTTTTTCAAAATAAATTTTATACTATCTTTTCTTATAGTTCTATACCTCTTTATATTTTGTAAATCTTTATTCTACTATCTCTAACTATTGTATTTTTATCTCTTTATACCATAGAATATATTATGCTTGTCTCTTATTATTTTTGCTCTTATATTTCCTAGCTTATCAGTGCCATGAACTTGAATAACCCTGTTTTTATAAACAGCTAGAACCTCGTGTTTCTGCCTTCCTGGGCAAACAGATTTAGCAATTATAATCTCACCCTTCTTAAACGGTTTTGGCAATGGTTTTGTTTTGTGGATATTGAAGTCATTTTCATCAAGTATAAGCTTTATTCCGTGCTTTTTTTCAAGGCTTCTTAGCCAATTATGAAAGGTTTCCATTGATGCCTGTTTTATAGGTCTTCTGCCATATTTATGCTCAAAGTAATTCTGGATTCCAATCTTAGCTCTGAGTTTCTTTGCAAGTTCTATTATTTCCTCTACGCCAGAATCATTAACACCAGGGAGCCATATAGGTGCAAGAAGCAGGCTCATTCTTTTTGGGATATAATACGCCATTCTTACAACATGCTCTAAGTCATAACTTGTTCCTGCCATTTCGCATGCCTTTCTTTTGTCAAGTGTGTTTATTGAAAGGTTTATCTGGTCAAGTCCAGAGTCAGCAAGTTTATCAACTAACTCTTCTGTTAAAATAAGCCCATGTGTATCTATTGATATCTTAACGCACCCTGGCGTAGACTTAAGCTCTTTTATGAGTTCAGGCATAGGGCTATACATAAGCGGCTCTCCTTGTCCATTTAGATGTGCTTCAATATCGTCTTCTCCTTTGAACTTAACAAGCTTTCTAAATTCTTTTATAAGGTAGTCTTTTTCAACAACATAATCAACCTGTTTTTCTCCAGGCTCGTTAACAGAGCAATGAATACAGTTTAGGTTGCAACCTGTTATAGGCCTGAGCTCAATAAGGTTTGTGTTTCTCTCAATAATACCAAAATAATTGCTTCCAATGAGAGGTATTCCTGAATTCTGGTGTACATAAACGGTTGGTCTTCCTGTATTTTTGTTTTTGAGATGCATAAATCCTCTGTCAATAAGCCTATGGAGCTTTGCAGAACAGCTTTCCTTAAGAATTATACTCTGCTTTTCTATGATAAACTCTCCGAGTGGTTTTAAATCCTGTTCTGTCAATTCAAAAAAGAAATTTTTAAGAAAAACCACCTTAAGTCCATCTGATTTCCTAAAAAATTCAAGGTCCTGAAAAACCAGCTTATCCACAATTTCCACCATATCCTATATTATATTTTATATTTATTCATATTTTACATCTATTTCCTAACTTATGCTTATTCCTATTTTCTCTACATTCTATTATTCTACATTCTATATTCCTCCTCAAAATTATATTTTTCCTCAAATTTTTTATTACTCACTTGTATTTAATTATATATAACCTATACTATAATAAATATGCTGTAATAAATGTATAATTGATATACTGTTAATAATCTAATTAATCAATGAATAAATTAATAAATATAC
>JAWABL010000005.1:0-64790 GCA_038884615.1 Candidatus Woesearchaeota archaeon
CAAGCATAAGAAACCAGTATAGGCTTAATTTTGGAAGAAGAGCAACAATTGCAAAAGAAAAATTTGTTGAAAAACTTAAGAAAAATGGTTTTATTTGAAAACTCTATATGCTTATAGCGGACCTCTTTATCCATCCTACTTTGTCTATTGTACATATATTTTTCTATTATATCTTTTTTATATACCTCATTTCCTACTATAATCTCGCTTTCCATATGATATCGCATTGGAGATAATTCTGTCTCTGCCTAATCCATTGGTTTTAGTGCCTATATTTTTAATCCAGTACATTTAAATACCTCCACTCTTTCTTTGTTGCCTATCGCCTCCGTAGTCTAGCCTGGAAGATTTTGTGTTCGCTAATTGGGCGAAACAAAAACCTTGGAAAAATCCAAGTTATATTGATTAAATTTTAATCCCTATATTTTAGTCTGTTTGGATTTGCAAGGAGAATGCCAGGAATAGGACACAGGGTTGCGGACCCTGGAACCTGAGTTCGAACAAATTTTGGCCAATTTTTTAAATATGTATCTAACAAAATTAAAAAATAAAAATAAAATGGTCAGGTTAAAAATTAGACCTTAGCTACCATAAACTAAAAAGCTTTTCGCCAAAATTGCGAAAATCTCAGCGGAGGCATTTTTTTATTTTGGTATAATCCTATAATTTTTTGCCTAAAAATAAAAAAAATCTATGGTAAAAAATAAAAATAACTTTATTATTCTTAAGTTGTAACAAATATTTTGTAAAAATAAAGAAGAGAATAAACAAGAGCCAAGAAAAATAGGTTCTTTATTTTTATATAAAATGATAAAAAATTCCAAGGAACTAGCAGAAGCTTTAAGTCCTAGAATATACCTCTCAACAGCAAGACAGGCTGAAATAGATAAGGTAAGAATCCGGTTTCCTATGAGAATAAGTTCTTATTATGCAAGTCTTATAAAAGAAGAGGACGATCCAATATGGAAACAAAGCGTTCCAAAATTAGAAGAAATTCTTATAGACGGTAATTTGGACCCTGATCCCCTTTCAGAGGAAAAGCAATCTCCTGTTCCCTTCCTTGTACATAGATATCCTGATAGAGTGCTTCTTTATGTCTCAAACACATGTGCTGTTTATTGCAGGCATTGCACAAGAAAAAGAAAGGTTGGGGATGACAGAAAAAATCCAAAGATTGAAGATTTAAAGGATGCTTTTGAATACATAGCCACCTCTAAATATAATCAAACACCTATACGAAGCGTTATATTGTCAGGGGGCGATCCTCTTTTATTGAACCATTACATGCTTGATGAAATAATAGGCAAATTAAAGGAAATTCCTAATGTGGAATCGCTTAGGATAGGGACAAGAGTACCAGTTACCGATCCTGAGCGTATTACTGCACATCTTACTAATCTTTTAAAAAAATATGATGTTGCATGGGTAAATACTCATTATAATCATCCCAGAGAAATTACTCCTGAAAGCATTGAAGCAATCAGAAAACTAAGGTCTGCTGGGGTATCAATAGGAAATCAGTGCGTCTTGTTAAGAGGTGTTAATGACTCTCCAGAAACAATGATGAGCCTATTTACTGGACTTGAAAAGATTGGTGTTAGACCTTACTATATGTATCAAGCAGACCTTGCTAAAGGAACAGCTCATTTTTGGACAAGTGTTGACACAGCTCTTGAAATAATGCAGAAACTTATTGGCAATGTTTCTGGTTTGGCAGTACCCCATTATGTCATAGATTCTCCAGGTGGAGGCGGAAAGATAAGAGTGCTTCCTGATAGTGTAAGGTTTGAAGATGAAATGGCTGTTTTACGAACCTTCCAAGGAAAGGAAGTACGTTATCCTAGAGATCCTTTAAATTACTATATAATAAATAACAATGGATAAGTAATAATTAAGTAAAATTAAAATGACTCTTGACAATCGTGGAAAAGTACTTGCTTCAATATGCGTAAACCATTCTATCTCTGCCAGAAAGGGGGACATTGTTCTTGTACAGTCTGATATTTACTTTAAGCCTTTTGTAGAAGAGATAAAAAATAATGTTGAGATGTGTGGAGCTGATGTAAGAGTGATTTATGAAAATCTGGCAGAAAAAAGGGCGTTACTAGAACGAAATAACCCAGAAGAGTTATATGCAGAAGCCGGTAGGCTTTGTGAGATTGCAAAAGAATGCACCGCTTCTATAACCATAGATTCGTTAAGCGAGCCTTATTATCTTAATGGAATAAATCCTCAAAAAATAGCAGACTATCATTCAACTGTGATTAATCCCTTAGAGCAAATACTATGTGCAGAAACAGATAAAAGATGGAATTTTGTTGTTTATCCGTCCCCAAAGGAAGCAAAATTTGTTGGTATGACCTTCAACGAATACAAAAATTTCGTTTTTGGCGCTACTAATATAGACTGGAAAAAAAAGAGAGACGAAATGCTAAGGGTAAAAGAAATATTTGATGATGCATCAGAAATATGCATCTCTTCACCACCTTATACAAAACTTACTTTTAGCTTGTCAGGTCGTGGAGGGGAGGTCAATTCAGGGGAGTACAACCTTCCTGATGGGGAAGTAAGCTATGGTCCTGTGGAAGAGTCTGTTAATGGTACTGTTTACTTTAGAAACCCTACCTTGAGAGATGGCCAGATCGTTGAGGGAATAAAACTTGAGTTCCATAACGGAGTGGTCGCTAAATATTCAGCATTAAAAAACCAGTCTTTTTTAGAGGCAATGTTAAATCTTAGAGGCGGCAAGATGGTTGGAGAGTTTGGTATAGGATGTAATTATAATCTTAATAGGCATACTGGTTTGATCATCTATGATGAAAAAATGGGTGGTACTTTTCACATTGCACTTGGTAAATCTTATCCTCAACCATTGGATAATGGTGGTGGACTAAATGATGCTGACTTTCATTGGGATATTGTTTGCGATTTAAGAGGACAAAGTGGACATTTAGGTGGAAAAATTTATGTAGATGGGAAACTTGTTCAGAGCGAAGGGTTATGGAAGGTTCCAATCTTTAAATAATTATCTTTTGGTGTTTTAAAATGGATTTATCATTAAAATTATCAACCGATAAGAAGTGGTCAGAAGTAGGTTTTGAAATTATGGCAATTGAAAGAATTGTTTATTCCTCTATCAATTTAGATACTGATGAGAAAACAATTAAAAAATATTTTGAAGATAGGCAAACAATATTTTTAATGGCTTTCTCTTCAGCTAGCTTAATAGGTTATATTATTGCTAGACCACTAGATTCATATACTGAAGAATATTTTAAAAGAGACCCTAACTTTGGGAAAGGCAATGCTCTTTATATAGAATCTATAACTGTTAAGCCTGAAAACCAAAGAAAAGGTGTTGGTAAGAAACTTGTTGACGAGTTGATATCTTTGGCAAAGGAGAATGGATATCGCTTTGTTGCAGGACATTTTTTTGATTCATCCTTCAATTTGTTTGCCAGAAAAGGAGCCTTAAACATAAATGATTTTAAAGATTGGTATGGTAGTGGATGTGTTGCTCATTACCTGTCGCTTGAAGTATAGCATGCTCTCACAAGTGACAATTTAATATTAAAACTGGTCAGAAGGGCATAACTAAAAGTATGTTAGAAGGTTAATAGGATAAAAAACTTATATGATTTTATTGGGTGGTTAATATGATTGAAAACAGATATGGTAAAATATACCATCTTGTAATTGATGGTGATAGAGTGTGCCGTGAAAAAAATATAATGTCGCAGTCACAAGAGCGAAGAGAAAGAGCAAAAATTGCTTGCAAGACCATTGAACTACTGCTTGAGCAGGCTAAAACTAATGCAGGCCTTTCAGAAAGATTAATTGTAACAAACAGCAGAGATGCTCTTAAAGCAATAAAGCAAATTCAACCAGGTTCAAAAGTTATTTTGTACGGTGGATACTGGGGTTATACCCTGTCTCAAGTAGAACGCCAACTTGTTTTGGCAGGTATTACTACTCAGCTGCATCCGCTTGGATATATATAATAATCTTTTTTATTTATATTCTTATATATATCTTATATATATCTTATATATAATACATATCTTACATATAATACTTTATATGTAATCTATAACCTTATATATTTTATATATTATTTTAATAAGTTCAATTTTTCTGTTATTTTCTTATGTGACAGTGTTCTATTTTACGCAATAGACTCGCTAAATGGCTTAAAATCGGCGCTCTTATTTCTTCACTCATCTTAACTTAATAAACCTTATATCTCCATTTTTGTAATTAAGAATTGCAATGGTTCCCTCATCACCAAAATAGTGTCCTCCTGGATTAATCATCACTGTTTGGTCAAATCTCTCTATCGTTTTTTTGTGAGTATGCCCTGTCAAAATGTAGTCATATCTTTTGCTTCTTATCATCTCCTCAATAACACTTTGATTATGCCCATGATAAGCGCCAATATGTTTTTCATTTAATTCAATCTCGCCAACCTCTCCAAGATATTCATGCCCCTCTTCGTTGCAAATTTCTGTTATCATTTCGCTGTCTCCATCGCAGTTGCCTCGGACAAACTTCATCTTTAAACCTTTAAAAAACCTTATTGTCTTTGGAGCTACGATGTCTCCGCAATGCACAACAAAGTCTACCTTGTGAACCTTAAAGAGTTTTACAGCTTTAAGCACATTTTTAACATTGTCATGCGTGTCAGAAATTATACCAATACCTCCCATTTTAACCTCCCTTTTCTACAAGCCTTACCTTGTTTATCTGTAGCCTCGCAGTATTGTTGTCTTCTACTATTATTTCAAAGTCCTCAATTAATATCTTTTTTTTGAACATAGGTCCATCAAGCACGAGGCTTTCATATTCTCCACCTTCCCCAGCGATGTTTATCTTATACATATTGTATATAGTCTTTAAGTTGTTTATAAGATTGTGGTCCATCCTTTTTCCTAGCCACTTCTGATCAAGACCAAATGCAGCAATGCTTACAAGTATAACTTCAAAGCCAGATCTTACAATCTGCCTTAATTCTAGCTCCTGGTCCATATGCCACAAAGGAGAAAATATCTTCAGCCCAAGTTTATCGCAGACTTTTTCTATCCTCTTTCTTTGATACTCTGAAAAAAGAGCTCCTGTTACAATCCCTTCAATGTGATATTGCTTTTTTGCGCTCTCAATCGCTCTTTCAAGGTCAAAAAGTTCAGATTCTTTCCTGCCGGCTGTTTCAAACTCCAACAGCGGAATGCCCATTGCCTCTGCTTGAAGCTTCGCAATGTCAACATTTGGGGTATGAAACATGTAACTCGCAGGATTTTTGCTTTTTATTGTTATAAGACAAGCTATCTCATAGTTTTGCTTTTGCATAAGGTGCATTGCATAAGCGCTGTCCTTTCCTGAGCTAAAAAGTACACCTAGCTTTAGGTTAGGGGGGGTATAGTATTTTTTTAGAAACTCTGATTTTAATTTTCTTTCTCTTCTTGCAAGTCTTCCTATCGCATTATCAAACCTACTGCCATACTGCGCGGCGCGCTTTTTTCGTTTTGCAAATTCTTCTTTTAATCCAATTTTTTTTGCAAGCTCACGAAGTACAACCTTATTCTCGCCTTCACTGATTTTTAGCTGAGGTGGAATTTTAAGGGCGTATTCAACAAGTGCTATGTCCAGAAACGGCAACCTTAACTCTATGTTATTGTGCATAGTTACAACATCATCCCTATATGTGTCGCGTTCATAAATCTTCATCAGTCCAGAGAGGCATTCTTTGTTTATGTCTTTTGCTAGCTTATGCCTCTCATAGCCGGCAAAAATCTCTTCTGAGCCGAGCCCTGAAAATACTACTCTAATGCCATCATTCTTTGCAAGTTCGCACGCAGCATAAAGCGTCAAAGCAACCCCAACCTTTGTTACATTACTGTCTTCTATTAGCGGAATAACTTTCTTTATCAAGCCTTCAACCTGTTCAAGCGGTATCTTCTTTATTCGAAGCTTGAAGCCATATACTTCTGAGACTTTCTGTGCGAAAAGCAAGTCCTCTGCAATGGTCTGGGCATCATCCATAACTGCAGTGTAGCATGTAAAGTCAGCACCAAGCTGCTTTGTAATAAGTGCAATAACACTAGAATCAATACCCCCTGAGAACAGTACCCCTAATCTGTTTTTAGATATCCTTTTTGCTATCGCATTTCTTAGGAGAAAGTAAATATCATCCACTATTTGCTCTTTTGTACGTTTTATGATTGGCTCTATTTCAAAGAAAGTCCTTTGAACAAATTCAGTTTCCATGGTTTTTGTGTTGTAAAAGAGCATTTCTCTTGGGTTTAGCTCTATAACCTTCTTATAGCCGAGCGCTATGAGACTCTTCTTCTCTGATGCAAAAGCAAGCCCCTTCTCTATGCTGTACCAAAGCGGTTTTATACCTATAATGTCTCTCGCAAGCACTACCTTTTCACCTTTCCAATAACAAAAACTATAACTTCCATCAAGTTCGCTTAAAACCTTACGAATATCAGGGACTTTCTCAATAATTTTCAGAAGCAACTCTGCATCATTTCTGCACTTTATATTATAAATATTTGAAAGCTCAGGCCAGTTGTATATTTCACAATTAACAACAAGAAGCCCTTCTCCCTTTATTGGCTGTGATACATATCCCACCATTGCATGAAGACAATGGGCTACGGCCATGTCTTCTTCCCATCTTTTAACATCCTCCATCTCTTCTAAACATTTTTTATGAATTATTTTATCTTTACAGCCTATGCCGAAACCGTCCCTACCGCGTTCCTTCATTATTTTGAGCCCTAGAATAGCCATCTCAGGCGCATTCTTCATATTAAAGATTCCTATTATTCCGCACATCTTCTCTCACTTTTTCCAGTTACCTTTTTTGAACTTATGAATTTCAAAATTTTGCATCTACCTTTCAAAAAGTACCCTCTTTTCTCCTTGATAAAGCCCCATGCTTGTCATTTGATAGTACTGCTCTTCTGTAAGGGAAAGGTCGCTAATCAAAAATTTATACTTGTCTCTTATCTCTGCGCAAATCCTTTTAATCTCTCCATGGTCCAGCCCTTCGCCGATGAGAAGAATATTTGCTCTATCTTTCTGCTCCCTGCCATGTAATATTATGCGTCTTATTCCTGGCATTTTGCTTACATGCGAGATGAAAAGCTTTATGATATGGGTGTCTTCTTTAAAAATTTCGCCAAGAAAGTCTGTCTTTTTCCCTCCTTTTAGTCTGTAAAGTTTTATTCTGCTTACTTTTTGAACTTCAATTATGTCGTTCTTGGCAAACTTGTTAAGTATTCTTGAAGTGGTTGCTATCGGCACGTTGCTTTGCTCTGAAACTTCCTGAAGATAAAACTGTTTTGTGCGGTCGCGAAAAAAAACTTTGAGTATCCTTATTACCTTCTTGTCAAACAACCCTTCAAGTACTTCCAGCTCTTCCATAAAAAGATGAATAACATAATAAATATTAAAATATTTTCATTTTTGGAATTGTTTTCTTATTTTGAAATTAATTTTCATTTTTGATAATAAATTATTAAGACCATTTAAAAATGGTTTTTATACTTTTATTCTTACTAGTTTTATCCATTTAGAAATATTTAGTAAATTAGCCAGAGACTTAAGATTTCCTTTTTTTCTGTCCAGCAAATAATCCTTGTATGGTTTTTAGCGTGTCTATATCCTTGATAGACTTGTCGTCTCTCAGTCTTATGAATCTTGGAAATCTTAATGCATATCCACTTGAGTAAGATGGTGATTTTTGAATCTCTTCATACTTTACTTCAATTACCACCTTCGGTTTAACTACCGCAGTTCTGCCTTTCTCTTCAATAATAAGCGGTTTAAGAATGTCGGTCATTTCCTTGAAACTGGTTCCCTCTTCTTCAAGCTCTTTTAGTCCTGTGCTTACTTTTCCAACTTCAAGAAGCTTATCGCCATCTCTGCATGCAAGAGTATAGCTTGTAAGCATCTTTGCTCTTTTGCCTTCTCCCCACTCAGCAGCTACAATAGCAAGGTCAAGGCTTTCCATTGTAGGTTTTATCTTTACTCCATACCCTACTCTGCTTCCTGGCTTATAGACTGCACTTAAGTTTTTTCCCATTATGCCTTCATTGCCCCTATCCAATGCTTCTTGATAGAATTTTTCTGCTTCTTCTCTAGTTTTTGCTATAATGAGCCGTGAAGGAAGAATCTTCCTTTCTATAGGTTCTATAATCCTGCAAATTAGTGCTCTTCTCTCATTAAAGGGCATTGAAATCGTGCTTTTTCCGTTATAATAAAGAATATCAAAAACATTGACTTCAACTGGAAAATCTCTTGCCATTTCAGAGATATTGTACTTTCTCCTTATTCTTTGAGATATGCTTTGAAAAGGAAGGTACTGGTTTGTTTTTGGCTTTAAACCCACTGCTTCTGAGTCAAGTATGAAGCTTTCACCCCTAACATACTTCTTAACATATTCTATGATGTCTGGAAACTGCTCAGTTACATTCTCAAGCCTTCTTGTAAAAAGTGCTATCTTTTTTTCGTCTTTATGTATCTGCACCCTAAATCCATCGTATTTATACTCAAATGCTGCAGGCTTCCCTACTATATCAAAAGCGTCGTTTATGTCCTTGGCTTTTTTAAAAAGCATTACCTGGACAGGCCTGCCTGGTTTTAATTCAGCTTCCTCTATGGCTTTAGTGCCTTTTGTTTTAATTTTATTGGCAATCTCACCATAGTCGTTTGTTATGTCATAAGCCTCCTGTAAAAGGTTTATATAGCGATTATATTCATCTCTTCGTCCTTCTGGAATTATAAGCTCTTTTTTTCCTTCATCATAACTAATTCCTAATTCCTTTGAGAAAAAAGCCCAAACTATCGCGTCTCTTATTGCACTTTCACCTATCCCAACTCGGAGGTCTTCAAGTATTGTTCTTACGATATATCTTGCTTCTTCAGGTTTCGAGCTCGTCAAAAGCTCTGCAATAAGTTTTATCTTCTGCTCAACAGAACCTTCTCCTTCAAGTTCTGCAAGCTTCTTGATGTTTGAGAAAACCTTTTTTACGCTTAGCTCGCATTTTCCGAGAGTGTGTTGTCTTTTTTTCTGAAAAATTTCAAGAGCCGCAGTTCCTAAATCACCTGTTTTTTTCCATCTCTCCTCAACTTCTCTTAGGCTCAATCCTGATGCCAGGCTAATTGCTTTTAGAATAAGCTTAGATGCAACGCCAATCTTTCTTTCATCATACGAAGGAAACACTTTACCTTCTAATAGAAGAAGAATTTCCTGAATGGTTTCAGGAGATGTTTTCTTGATTAGCTCTGCGATTATATGCGTCTTTTCAAGCCTTTTTGTGGTCTTTTCCAGTTTTGAATAAACTTCTGCAAGCTCAGAATATTGCATGCTTATTTATTTGTTGGTGAAGTTTAAAAAATTTTTGCAAAAGTTTTTATATATGAAATATATAAAGAGAATCTATCAAGATTTAATTGTAATAATTAATAATTAGGTGTTTGATGCTATGGATGTTTTGGAATGCATAAGGACACGGCGTTCGATAAGAAAGTTTCAGGATAGACCTGTGGAGTGGGAAAAAGTTGGGCGAATGCTTGAGGCTGGAATGAACGCTCCAACTGCCGGAAATATTCAGGACTTTAAATTTATAATTATTTTAGATCCTGAAAAAAAACAGGCGCTCGCAGAAGCGTGTCTTCAGCAGTATTGGGTAGCGTCTGCACCAGTAATAATCTTACTGTGCTCAGACTTTACAAAAACACAGCGATTTTATGGAATAAGAGGTGAAAGACTCTATTCTATTCAAGATTGCGCCGCCGCTGCAATGAATATGCTTCTTGCAGCACACGCCCAGGGGCTTGGTGCTTGTTGGGTAGGTGCTTTTGACGAGGATGCTGTAAAAAAAATAGCAGGCATACCTGATTATGCAAGGCCACAGGTTGTGATACCAGTTGGCTATCCTGGCGAGAGTGTACCCGCACCACCTAAGTTTAAGATAGAGAATGTGGTTTTCATTCACCGCTGGGGAAGGAGGGAATGGAATTTTGACACAGAAGGCGTTAAAGACTGGAGTCCTATCGTAGAGGCGAAGATAAAGAAAGTCAAAGGTGTTTTGCAGACAGATGTTGGAACGCTTTTTGACAAGCTTGACAAAAAAGTAAAACAGATTTCAGAGAAATTTAGAGCAAAAAAATAATTCCTTAAAATAAATGATTCCTAATCTCTTTTTGGCTAGGTTTATCTGCTTTTTTTCATATTATCTGTTTTTTATTTTTAATGTATTTTTTGTATCTTTTGTTGTTGGTGTATTAATGTATATTTCTAAATATGTTTTTAAGTTTAGAAATATTTAAATATTATTTGTTCATTTAAAATTAGAATTAAATAAGAGTTTTTGGGCAAAACTCTTGTTTATGGGCAAATAAATTTTTTCAGTCGGTAAAAAATTTGTTAGTTAAATTTATTGGTAAAAGTTTTTTTCGTAGCTTGTGGGCGCAAGCAACAAAAAACTATTTCTAAGCAGAATTAGATGCGGAACTTTTATTTAAAGTTTTCGCTAGTCTAAAATATGCTTCAAAATTTATATTAGAATCATTAAAATTTTTTAGGTTAAGGACTAAAGTGAGGGGTGTAAAATGGTGTCTTTGGGAAGTGCCAGTGCTTCTTGTGAGCAAGACGGATCTGAGGGAGTAGAGGCAAAGTCAGCAACAATAAAGGTGGTCGGTTGCGGCGGCGCTGGAAATAATATGGTATCATGGCTATATAAAAAAGGGGTTGAAGGAGCCGAGCTTATTGCTTTCAATACAGACCAGCAGCATCTTAAGATAAGCGAAGCAGACAAGAAATTTCTTATCGGAAAAGAAGTCACAAAAGGGCTTGGTTGCGGAGGATTCCCTCAAAAAGGCAGGGAGGCGGCACAAGAATCATTAGCAGAAATAAAAGAGTGCATAAAAGGAGCGGACATGGTCTTTGTTTGCGCGGGAATGGGAGGTGGAACTGGAACCGGCTCTGCTCCTGTGGTTGCACAGCTCGCGAAAGACAGCGGGGCTATTGTCATAGGTACAGTGACAATGCCTTTTAGAATTGAGCGAGCCAGAGTTGAGAAGGCAGAGTTTGGCCTTGCAGAGCTTCGCAAATGGTCTGATACAGTAATAGCTATAGACAATAATAGGCTTGTTCAGGTAGCTGGTAATCTTCCTATAAAACAAGCTTTTGCTGTTGCAAACGAACTTGTGGCAAACATGATAAAAGGTATTGTTGAGATAATTTCAGTTCCTTCGCTTGTAAATCTTGATTTTGCAGATGTAAAGGCAATAATGACAAATGGTGGAGTAGCAGTCATTGGTGTAGGAGGAAGCGACACTGCAAATCGCGTCGAAGAGGCTGTTAGAGGTGCGCTTTCAAACCCACTTCTTGAGATAAGCTATGAAGGCGCAACCGGTGCTCTTGTCCATGTTGTAGGAGGCCCCGATATGACTCTTGATGAAGTAAGTAGAATTGGAGAACTTGTTACAGAAACAATGGATGATGATGCAAATGTCATCTGGGGTGCTAGAATACTTGATTCAATGGAAGGCAAGATTCAGGTCATGACCATTATTACAGGTGTTAAGACTCCATGGTCGCATCAAAGGCAGAAAAAGCATGTTGTGGAAAGTCCGGAGGTGCACGAAGAGCATGAAGAAGATGGCTTCGGCATAGAGATAATCCATTAATGTTCACCCCTTTTAGTCTGAGGTGAGTTATTTCTTTGCCTTCGTTATCACCCCCAACAACCGAAGGCAGGTTTGCCCCGGCATCGGGGCATTTTCTTTTTTTACAATAAAAGCATAGTCATTCAAAACTTATTTAAACCTATATTTAGCACTACTAAAAAATGGAAGAGGTATCGCATGTAGGAGAGCATTTTTCTTCTCCCAAAAACTCTGATGTTAATGACTTGGCTCATAAATATAGCGACTGGATTGTGGCGGGAAGAATCGCGGCACAAGTGAGAGAGTTCTCAAAACCTCTTATTTCAAAGGGTGCGAGCATACTTGAAATTGCAGACAAAATTGAGGCAAAGATTAGGGAGCTTGGAGCAAAGCCTGCTTTTCCTGTGAACCTTTCGATAAATGATGTTGCTGCCCATTATACTCCAGTTATGGATGACCCCTTAGTTCTTGATGACCAGGTCATTAAAGTTGACATTGGCGTGGTTTATAACGGGGCGATAGGGGACACAGCATACACTGTTGATATTTCAGGCAAATATTCTGACCTTGTCAGAGCTTCTGAGGAGGCTCTTAATAATGTTGTTAGGGAAATTCATCCAGATATAACTCTTGGTGAGATTGGAAGGATAATACAAGAAACCATACAGAGTTATGGGTATTCTCCTATAAGAAATCTTTGTGGCCATGGACTAGGTATAAATAGCGTTCATCAGAAACCTTCAATTCCAAATTATGATAGTGGCGATGTATCAAAGCTAAAAATAGGCTCTTGTTTTGCTATTGAGCCTTTTGCAACAAATGGAAGAGGGCTTATAAAAGAAAGCATTGGTGCTATGATATTCTCGCAGATTGCTTCAAAGCCTGTAAGAAGCCAGAACGCAAGGCAGCTCTTCTCTGATATTTACAAGTACAATGGGCTTCCGTTTGCCACTAGATGGTTTAAGGATACATACACCGAGGCAAAACTTAATCTTGGGCTTAGAGAGCTTAGGCTTGCAGGAAACATAAGAGACTATCCTCCACTAACTGAGATAAGCAAGGGTATTGTAAGCCAGGCAGAGCACAGCTTTTTTGTGGCAGAAGATAAAATAATAGTTCTCACCAAATAAATTAAAAACGACAAAATTAAAAGATAGATGAAATTTGCAAAAAAACTTTCATTAATAAAGTCATTAATACTATCTATTCTTTATTTAATGTTATTTGACATTGTCTTTGAAATCAGCCAAGAACTCTTTTAAGCCCATACTTTTTTCTTCACCTGTGGCTAGGTCCTTTATTTTTATCTTTTTGGTTTTTAATTCGTCTTCTCCAATTACCACCATCTTTTTTGCTTTTATTGATTTTGCATATTTTATCTGATTTGAAAGATTTCTCCTCATAATATCTATCTCGACGCTCCTTTTTTTGCGTAGGATGCTTGCAATATTAATCGCTTCTTCTCTTGCAGCATCACTTATTATCGCAATATAATAGTCTGGCGACATTTCTGGCTCTGGAATCAACCCCTTGTCTTTCAAAAGCATGGAAAGAGTTGAGAGTCCCATGCCAAAGCCGGTTGCAGGGGTCTTTTCACATCCATAAATAGCAAGGAGATTGTCGTACCTCCCCCCTCCGCAAAGCGACCTAAATTTTTCTTCAGAATCGAATATCTCAAAGACTGTGCCTGTATAATATGCAAGCCCCCTTACGACAGACATATCAAATCTTACGAAATCTTTATTCGTGTATTTAAGCACTTCCATAAGCTCAAGTAGCCCCTCCTTAGAGGGCTTATTAAGATTCTTTTCTAATAGAATTTTTATGTCAATATTAAACAATGATTTTATGCTTTCAATCTGTTCCTTTCTCAGAAAGCTTAGCTCTTCTTCAAACATCTTCTCAGAAATCTTCTTTTTTTTGTCAATAACTCTAAGCACTTTAGCCAGGTCTTCTTCATTTTTTTCCTTTATAATCTCCATAAGTAGCCCTGTGAGAAGCTTTCTGTTGTTAATTTTTACAAAAAAATCATTAGTTCTTAGACCAAGAGACACAAGGCACTCTATTGCAAGATTTATGACCTCTGCATCTGCCTCTGGATTATTAGAACCATATACCTCTGCATTGAATTGGAAGAACTCTCTCTGCCTTCCTGCTTGTGGTCGCTCATACCTCCACACCTTGCCTATTGTAAACCATTTCACAGGCTTTTGTAGCTCCTTATGCTTTTCTATGAACGTTCTTGCAAAGCTCGGTGTGAATTCTGCACGCAAAGCAAGCCTCTCACTCCCTTTTCTTTCTAGATTGAATATCTGTTCTTTTATCTCTTCTCCTTGCTTTGCTGCAAGTAGCTCAAAGCTTTCTATACATGGAACATCAATCTCCTGAAAATTAAAAGCCCTTGCAGTTGTTTTAAAGACGCTGAAAATCTTATTTTTTATGTAAGCTTCATTTGGATAATAGTCCAAAGTTCCTTTTACTTTTGAAAATTTTGCCATGTTTGCAGTTTAGTCCTCACTTGGTATTTATATTTTTCCAGCGATTTTCTAGAGATAATCAAAAGATATAAATATTACCTCTTATAGTAAAAAACATTTTAGTGTGGGTTTTTATAAATTATTTTATTGTTAACTAAAAAAATAGTGGCTGAAAAGGACATATTAAAGAATAATTAAGGAATAAAAAAATTAAGAAATAAAAAATTGGGGTGGTAGAGAATGTCTAAAAGAGTGTTTGAGAAAATTTATAAAAGAGCAGAGATGGGAGTAGGTACTCTAATAATATTTATTGCTATGCTTCTTGTCGCTGCTGTTGCAGCCGGAGTGCTTATTCAGACAGCAGGAAGTCTTCAGGAGAAAGCACTTTCCACAGGGCAACAAGCAAGAAGCCAGATATCAACGAACGCAGAAACTATTGAAGTTTCTGCAACAGATGGAAGAGGAGGAAACCTCACTGATTTTACACAGTATCTAAAACTTTCTCCTGGCTCTGACCCAATAAAACTTGATCAGGTTATCTTTACATTTAATACAAAAGACAGCACAGCGACGCTTAAGTATAGAGGAGAAAATAGCATCTGTGACAAAAACAATATAAACGGTTATAATACCTGGAATGCTGAAGAGATAGATTCTGATGTTGATAATAGTAGCAGCACAGACTATATGCTTGAAGAAGACCTTGATGATGACGGAGCAAATGACTATGTTTTTGTTGCAACAAGCACAAGTGTTAACTTTAGCTTGAGTACTGCAGGCATGATTAACATTACAATACCTAACATCTCTGGCGCAAGTGAAACCCCTGTTGCAGTCAATGTAGCAAACCAAGCATTGATAAAAAACGGAACAACATACGGTTATGTTACAATTTCTGGGACTACAAATACCAACATGACCATCCTTGCAAATATGACCTTCACAGTTACTCCATATAGGCGAGGAGAAGGATATTTTGCAGTTGAATATGAACAACAGGGTACCAATTGGGTAAATGGAAACCTACAGAGAGGAGATATTATTAAGATGTGCTATGAAGCGCCTGCTCAGATAGGAGAAGATGAGGAGATAAGGCTGAATTTTATCCCAAAGATTGGAACCTCAACACTGACACAGTTTGTCACGCCTGATGTGATAAGCACAGAGAGAGTTTACCTTTATCCTTAATCTTCAAGTAGGTACACTATTTAGGAAACAGTGTTGTATTTTTAATTTTTAATATTTATATCTTCTTTTATTTTATGCTTCTTTCTTCTATCTCTTTTAATATTTTTAGAATGTCTTCAAATCTTTCAATAATGAAATCAGCGGTTGCAGACGGATTTTTGTTCATTGAATAGCCGTATTTGGCAAAAACTGTTTTTATCCCTAGTGATCTCGCTCCGACAATATCTCTTTCCGGCCAGTCGCCTATGAAAACTGCTTCAGTAGGCTTTACTTTCAATTTTTTTATTGCGAGTGCAAATGGCTTTTTATGCGGTTTATGTTTTCCAGTGTCCTCAAAGCATACCACAACATCAAAAAAACTGTCCAGTCGCATCTCAACAAGCCTTAGCCATGCCTTTAGCGTTGGTGCGTCAGTCACAATGGCCAATTTTAGCCCTTTTTCTCTAAGCTTTATAAGTGTTGGTACAACGCCTGGGTAGGGCTCAATAAGTCCGACTTGTACCTTTCTATATGCGTAAATTCCATTTGCAAGAATCTTATAGTCAATTTTCCTGTTTACTTTTTTTAGAAATTCTTGAAATATCTGGCTGTATTCTATTCCGTACTTGTCGTACAAATCAAAGAGTGTTTTTAGTCCTTTCTTTTTTTCAATATTAAGCCCTGCTGAAATCATTGCACTTATCGCTGCGTCACAACATTCCTTTTTCATTCGCATAAAATCAATCAAGGTATTATCAAGGTCAAATAATACAGCTTTAATCATCTGCTACCTCTACTGAAAAAAATTCATCCCCTTCCTTAACTTCTTTTATTACTTTTAGCTTTACTTTTGCTTTATCAGGCTTTCTGCCTTTTAGCACTTTCTTAAGCTGCTCTGCAAGGTCATAGTCCCATACAAACCAGAACTTGTCTGCCGGCAATCCATCCTCTTCTATTACCTGGCACTGAAAGAGGCTTCCATTTGGAAACCTCGCAAATTTCCATGAGGTAATCTTGACTACTTTTACCTTTCCTGAAGGAATCCTTAAATAAACCTCTTTTGAGGATTGTATCCTCTGTTTTGAGTATTTCCACTTCTGCATTATTACTGCAGAATAAGCCTTATTTATAAAACTTTATCTTTTATTGATTAATAGGTCTTCTCTACTCTCTACTTCCTCTCCTATTTTTAATTCTTTATCTATTTTTTGTTATGTAGTTTGCAGCGGACCTTGCTTTCATAGCAGGAACTGCGTAATGAAATATGCCTGAAGAGGGTAGGTCAAGTGCAGACTTTAAATGAGGGTTTAACATATAAAACTCATCTTCAGACATTCCGTACTTTGTGCATAGTTCAGAAACAATATTGCTTACGGCCGCTTTCCCTCTCTGTGATGGGACTTTTATTATTTCGTTTGGCTTTATACCCGTTTTTATCTTATTCAGAGATTTAATGGAATCAACAGAAACACCATATCTCTTTGCAATTGATTGAATCGTATCTCCTTTCTTAACTGTGTACATTGTATATGGAGAGTAGTAGCCCTCCATTATTGAGAACATGCTTGCAAAATCTGTTTTTTTACTAGACAAGTAAGTATCTAAGCCTTCGCGCTCAATTATCTTTTTAACAGCATACCATTTTGGTGGATAATTTAGTGTTTCCTTAACAAACCCCTCAATCTCTTTAGTGCATCTGTAGTCCTTTCTTTTGCATCGCTCTTTTATCTCTTTTAGTCTGTTTCCATTAAATCTCAAAAAACCATCGTAATTAAAACTTATGCCATTCTTGTTGCTGCTGTTGCTATTACAGTAGACCCATAATCCTCTTGTTTGGTTTCTTGGCATTCCGCTGTTATACTGTGCAAGCATTAATGGTACTATACTTGTTGGTTCTGTGTTGTTCTTAAAGAATTTTTGTTCATCCTTGAGAAACTCTGCGGCTTTTATAGTAGCTAGAAGAGAAAACTTTCTTTCATCATATACACTCCCTACAATAGGGGTTTTTATAGCTTTGACTTTTCCGCTTTCTGTTATATACTTGGTTTTATACCCTATAGTACCTATTCTATTGTCAATAAATAGACCATATTTTTTTGCAGTTGATGGAATAAACTGCCATAGTCCAACAGCGCCTCTATTTGAAACGGCTTCAGGGTCTCCTGCAGACTCTGTTATGAAGAGATAAACTAGGTCTTCAGATAGGCCATGTTCTCTAAAAATTCTCTTCATTGCAGGTATGATATGCATGTTCTTTTGTAATGCTTTTTCAATAGTTCCTTTGTGAGAGCCAGAAGAATATTTCTCAATCCATTTATAAACTAAGAATTCGTTTGCTTTGGCAGGTTCATTTATTAGGTACTTGATTAGTTCATTAATCTCATTTTCATCAAGTCTTATACTTGTCCCATTTTCATAGACAGAATCTGTTATGCTTTCAAGCGATGTATCTTTTATTGGTGTCAGTGAGGTCTTTTGCTTGTCTACTATTTTTCTTGAATTTTCAACTGTTTCTTCTAAATTTGAGGTCTCTTTTTTTTTCTTGCCTTGATTATAGGTGTTTTCTACATATTTAGATGATTTTTCATATATTCCCTGTATAAGGCTAGAAGTATTGTTTACTAGTTTATTAACTGTTCCGGGCATATATGACTCTATACCTAAGGTCAAGGCAGTTACACCTATCAAGGTCTCCAATGCCCTTCTTTTGACTCTTTGCCATCTGTTTAGTTTTATTATAGGGTATTCTCTCATAATTCTACTTAAAATATACTTATTTATAAATTTTTCGCTACTTACTAGTAGTTATTTGTTGTTTTTCTAGTAAGAATTGGTAAGTTCTGAAAAATTACAACCTACAATAGTAAATAGTCTAACTATAAATAAAAATGCTGCAAATAAAAATAGTCTTAATTAAAATGGCCCCCTTTGGCAATGAAAACCTCTGTTTCGGGTTTAATTATTGAGGATAGTATATGGGGGTTATTTGTTTTTACCTGTGTTTTTGAAATTCCATATTGTCTTGCTATCTCTTCAAGAGTTTGCACCTTTTCGGCTCTTAAAACCTTGACTTGTTTAGAAAAAGGAATTTGTGGTGCAACAGAAATCTCTTCATACTTATTCTCAATAATGTAGGCTGCTCCAAAAATCTTTGTTAGGTGTTCATGCCTCATTTTTGGTAACAAATAAGCGAGTGTCTCATAAACCTTTCTTTCATCCCCTTGTTCTACAGCCTTTTTTATCTTTGGATTCTTGGCTATCGTGTCTATGTTTGGATAACCAATATTTAAAGCAGCTATCCCAAGTACAATACTATCATACCTTGCGGCCAAATTTGCTAGATGAACCGCGTTTTTTAAAATAACAGAAGGGTGCTTCCGTTCATCAATATGCCTATTGACTTTTATGTTCTGCTCTTTTGCTGTAAATGGCTCATACTGTGCAATACCTACATTATTTGCGCTAACAGCATCAAGCTTGCACTCTGATTCCACAGACCAGTTTGCATACAAAATACTTTTTGGCAGCCCACTTATTGCAGAAGCAATGGAGGCATAATCATCATACTTGCTTCCTCTCTCTAGAGCTTCCTTTAGGGTTTTTTTCCTCCATTCGTTTGACAAAATCCTTTCTACATAATACTTTATTTTTTGTGACTCAAATGATACCCTTCTTGCTTTTATTGTCAATGAAAATTGTTCAAAAGCATCCATCCTCGGTTGGGTCATACTTCCTGCATTCTCGTTTGATCCTTCAACATGATAGTTAGTTCTGTTGTTCTTCTTTTCCTCTTCTATATGCTCCTTGTAGCTACTTTCACACTTATCGTTGTAATTATTATTGATATGTCTATTCTTATCTAGAATTGTTGAAACGCTGTCGTCTATTGAATTATAAGTTAAAAGACCAACATTTGCCATAGCCGGCTGACTTATATTTACTTCCCATCTATTATAGTTAGATGGTTTTGATGTATTTGTATCACTCCCAACAACAAGGCTATTTCTTGATTCCAATCTTTTTGGTAGTCTGTATTCAGTTCTTGTACTAATCCTGTCTGCTGAAAAATATGTTGCAGTGGTGAATGCAAGGCAAAAACATACCGCCTTTATTGTTTTATGATATTTTTTTTCTAGTTCATATTCCATTTTATTTTCTATCCCCACTCCTTCTAAGCATACTTTTTCTTGCTTTTTTTTGAGTTATCCTCTCTTTATAACACAACCCCTGCTTTTTATAATACCAATTCCTATCTTTTTTATCCATACACCTCTCTGATTTCTCAATAACTCTTACTAACTCTCTATAACTAAATCCTTATATTTGCCATTTAATTACTTATCACCCCATTTATTGGTATAATAGTAAGAATCCTATTATACTAATTTATGCTATTTTGCATTATACTATAATTTCTATACTATAATTTATACTCTATATCTTCTGATTCCATGTGAAAGACAGTGCTATATTAAGATTGTTAGTACATTTTTTTTAGAATTTGGCTTATCAATATAAAATATTACTAATTTATAAAAATTAAATTTAATAATCGTTTTTTATTATTTTTTTAGAGATTTTTTTCGGCAAAATCTACCATCTCTTTCCAGTCTAATATCTCTGCCGCTTGCCTCGCTAGTTCTTCTTCTTTTAGTGCAATAGCTATCCATTTTGCAAGGTCATTTTTGCCGTTGTTTATATATCTTCTAAATGTATTCTCATCCATTATTTTAAGTCCATCTATAAATGCTTGCCTACTATCTATAAGAAATCCATTAGGAAGATGGAAGTGAAACATTGTTGGAAGTTTTTCCATCCTTCTTTTTGTAACAATGTCGTTGTTTTTTTGCTGGACGCTGCTATCTGTTTTGCTTATTTGGCTCTGAAGCAGGGTTTTAAAATCTTGGCTTTGCATATGCTCTTTTACCGCTGTTTTTACTTGTGCATTTAGCATGTATGGAATATTTGCCATTATTGCTTCTCTGACTTGAATTGTCACTGCCTTTGCGATTTCATTTGTGAGTTCTTTAAGCAGTGTTTCTTTTAAAATCTGGCTGATTTCTTGGTTTTGCAAGATAGACCCCTCAGATTTTTGTATTCCTTCGAGACTATCTGTAATTATAGGTATTGATTTTTGTTCTGGTTTATCTGCACTTTTTTCAGAATGCTTAATAGTAGAAGATTCTTTAGGTATTTGCGACTCTAATCTTTTTTCAGGATGTGTTGTTTGCTGTGTTGCTTGTGATGGGGGTGAAGCAGTCTTATTAGTAAAAGGCTTTGTGAATTCAAGCTCCTGCTCGTCCTCAACAATAAACGGATTAAACCGGTTTGTGACAATCTCATATAGTCCCATAAACTTCTCCATGTTTTTGTCTATTATATCCATCTTATGCGTGTATGCATCAAGCGATGATTTTACGGTGTTTATGGCTGTGTTGTTCTCACCTAGCTTATTCTCAAGCTCTTTGATTCTTGTGTTCAAGTTGTTATCAATCTCAATAAGTTCCTTAATTTGCTGCATTATCAAGTTAGTTACTCTTTCGTTTTCTTCAACTCTTTCAATGTCCACATACTCGTATCTTTGTTGGTTCTGTGAGCTTAAGCTGTTTCCAAAAGACTGAGGCTGTGATGCTGACTGAATTTGGCTTAAGCTTGGCTTAGGCGATGAAGAATTCTGGATGGTTGGCTGTGCCTGTGCTCCGGCAAGTTCATTGAGCTTTGCTCTTAATTTGTCAAGCTCTGCATTGTTGACAGTAGTGTCTTTCTTGAATAACCCCAGCGCCATCTACACTCCTCAGCAATTAATAGTATAAATACTTTGTTCACTATCTACGAATAAAAAATATATTATCTTATAGACTTACTTTATAGCTAAATTTTGTTGACATAGCTTCTTATTATTCTGAAACATAAGTCGATCCTAAAGTATAAAATCTAATCTGGCTAAATTAGAAAGCATTATCTTAAAGGATTATCTAATCTATTTTATCCAACTGGCCAGAGCGGTGTTTTTACACTTTGGATTATATCAGGAGTTCTTGCTTGGGCCTGTGTAAGCCTACCTTTTTCTGAGGAATATATAAACCTAAATTCTTCTTGTATGCCAAGGCTTTCATCAATGCTTGATGCTGGTATAGTGAAGATAAGGTTATTTGCTGCATCTGTAATGTTAGTTTCAGGGACAATATGGCTTCTTAGCTTGAAAAGTATCTCAAAAACCTCTCCGTCTCCGAGTACAAGATCGTCATCGCCATGCATGACAACAAAGCAGTATTTTAAGTTTGGAGCAACAGTTTCAAAACTGCATTCGCTTGGATTGCTTGTTATGTTGAAATCCGCGCTTGTAACATTTATTCCATCATTAATATTAGTTGTTCCGACAATATGGAAGTAGCCATAGTAGTATCCATCCTGTCCGATTATTGGCTCGTCTCTTATTTCCATCACTACTGGATTTGAAGCTGCGGATGTTAAATTATAACCTAAATCCACATAATAATAACCTGCGGTTGAAAGATTAAATAAAATATAATTGCTTATATTATTTGGCTTGTAGATGGTTACCTTGTCTGTTTTTCCATCTCCATCAAGGTCAAATAAGTTTGTAGGTGTTGCATTTAATATATTTGTGGTTAGCTTCCAGTTAAATCCATTAGGATCAACAGCGGGGTCGTTTAGAGCCCAATGCTGCAATGATGCAGGACTGTCTGTGTTTTCACCTATAAAGTTCAAGTCAAATCTTTTCATCTGCAATGGATCTGAGCCAGCGTCTAGTCTTATAAGTGTTTCAAAGTCGTTAAGCTTTTCTGTGGTTTTATTCCCCCTGGCTGTTATGGATATTATTTCTATTGCGTTTGTTATCTTCTTTCTTGATTCTTGTCCTGTTATTAACGCCCTCTGCTGGAGAACACCTGAAGTTGAGATAAGAACACCGGCAGCAACAGCTGCAACAAGAATTGTTGCGATAAAAATAATTAGGGTACCAATTCCCATTAAAGCCCTTTTTTGCAATTTACGCATAGTTGCCTAAAATAATTTGGTAATGAATATTTAAATCTTTCGCTTGCTTGTGGCTGCGTTCAAAATCTCGTTTTTGGTCGGTTTAACATCATGTTGGCACTTTTCCATTCAAATCAAAATATCCTGGTTCTCCGTATGGAACAACTCACCTCAGACCCGTATATGTTCCTGAATGTGCATACGCGGTGGATGCTAACACACTTTTTGAACGGTGCCCTCTATATTTAGTATTATTCCTCTCTTATATCCTTATTCTATCTTATTTCTTATTATATCTCTTCTTATTCGTTTCTTTATTATTTTTCTTTTTGCTATTTATTATTTAATCTATTACTTAATATTAATCTATTACTTAACTTATTTAGTTTTTAGCTATTCACTTTCCCTTTTTCGTATATTAAAGGAAACTTTCTGTTAAATACCATGGCCTTTTTTTGTTATTTCAGATTATCTTTTATTGCTTCTTTGCTATTACTTTGGTTCTTTAATCCTTCTTTAATATGTTCTTTGTTTTATCATCGGAATGTGGTTGCTTGTTTATGTGCTTTTTTACCTTTTTTTGTACAACTTGTCTTCTCATTATTTATTCTTTTATTTTTTACATCTTATTAGAGCTATTCAAAACCAGTTCGGCTTTTAAATGGTAGACCTATTTTCTTATATCTCTTTTTTTTGCATGTCCTAATTATGTTTAATTATATAAGAACATATATAAGAACAATATTAGAAACTGCTTCGTATAAAAAAAAAGCAAAGATTTATAAATCCTAGTTTCCCTTTTTTGGAATTTATCGGAAATCTATAAGAGATTGGATTGTGAGCTTTTGTCAACTTAAAACCCTATAAAACCACAAAAAAAGAGACTGATGAAAAGGCGTGATGACCTTAGATACCTCACTTACGATGAGTGGGAGCGGCTTATTGCCTCAGTAGACAGCCTTAGGGATATTCTTATTCTAAGGTTACTTTATGAAACCGGATGCACTGTAAACGAGCTTGTTCATATAAAAATAAAGGACATAGATTTTCATAGGCATACTGTTAAAATTCATGCTGAGAACAGCAGAAACCATGAGTTTAGGGAAACGGTCATATCTCCTAAGCTTGCAGCGCTTATAAGAGAGTTTGCAAGCAAAAACATCCACAGCGAGTTTCTTCTTTATACAAGACAGAGCAAATCAATGACTACAAAAAGGATACGGCAGATAGTTCAGCAGCGGTGTGTAAATGTAGGCATTGAGAATGCAAATCCTCAGACTATCAGATATACCCATATTGCTCATGCTTACCAGAAAAGTGTTCCAGTTGATGCAATAATAAGGCAGGTCGGACTTAAGCGCTCAAGGGCGATACAAATCTTCAGCCAGCTCTCGCTTATCGGACCCAGAGATGCCTACAAGAAATTTTTAGCATAGAGGTAAAACGCTTGAAAAAATCATACCAAATTAAAAAAGATAAAAATTGCATAGATAAAAATTGCACAGACATAGAGCCAATAGTCTTCACTTTACTGTTGTGCTCAAATATTTATCACAATGTTACTCATAAAATCAAAAATCGCATAAAAAAACGCCCCTCTCCTATTTTTATTGCTCCACTTTTAAAAACAAGAGCTAACTTCATTAATAATAAGAACTTACTAAGAATCTCTTTATTTTCCTTTATTGCATGTTTATTCTTATTTGCTCTTGTCAGTGCAGGGGATATTATAAGCCAAAATACAGAAGACGGAGTGACTGTAAAGCTTGCTCTTACAAAGAATTACTATAATATAAATGAAACTATAAAAATTGTAGTTGCAGCTTACATGTATAATACACAGATACTTTCCGTGCCTACAAAAGTTACAGTTATTGGTCCAGCAAACACTGAAGAGTTTTATCTTACAGGGAACCAGGTTGGTGAGTATTTTGGAGAGTACAAACCGAAAATCACAGGTACTTATACTATAAAAGCGACAGTTATGATTGACCAAAGAAACTATTCTACTGAACAAACCTTTGAAGTTATGCAGGAGAATGTTAACTTTGCGATTACTATACCTCAAGTTATAAACTATTCATATGGGCCTGTCAAAATAAGTGGAGACATCATATTTACAGACAATAATATCCCCATCCCAGGTGAGGTGTCTCTTCTTACAACAACCAAAAGCACGCCGTTCTTTTCCCCTCTTTGTGTGGTGGAATGTTCAGGCAACTGCAGCTTTTCATGCGAATTGAGCCAAAACATAGAGATTACTACATACACCCTCCTTGCCCGTAGAAGCTATAACGGAAAAATCTTTACAGCAGAAGAGCAGTTTGAAGTAACATACAATCCATTAATGGACCTTAGCATAAATGTCTCTCATGCTGAACAGTATCTAAGGAACGAAACAGAGTACATTGTTATAATTCCAAAGTACAGGGGCAACATACTTGCAGGTGCATATGTAAGTGTAAAAATTGTAGACCCGAACGGCTATGAATTCAACCTCGTGGCTGACGAAATATCAAGGGGTGTCTATCAGGCTGTGTTTCACGCTGGTGTTTTAGGCAATTATTCTGTTATTGTTAGTGTTGCCAAGGGTGAAGTTTTTGGAATGCAGAAAACGGCGTTTTTGCTTGAGGAAGCGCCATATATAATACCGCTTGACAGGGACTTCTCTATTGCAAGCGATTCAAAAACTGGAAAGGCTTGGTTGTTTGCAAATATCCATGTTCCAAATTCAAGTGAACGGACATATCTTGAGCTCGGGATGCTCTCTGAAAAATACTTGCTCAATCTCTCAACAGCTGCTATCATCTTAGGACAAGATAAAATAAATCTTGAAGTGAAGAACAATAGGGTTCTGCTTCCAAGATACTCTGGTACTTTCCTGTTTGAGATAGGCGTGGATAATAAAACTCTACTAAAACCAGAATTGTCTGTGAGGCTTCTGCCTGAAAAAATATTTGTAAGGCCAAATTATGGATGGCAAAACAACTCTTTTGAAATAAGTGCTCTAGAGAGCTTTGCCGAGGACGCTAAAAATAAATCTGTAAGAGTCCATCTTAAACTTTATAACAACTCTAAAGCAAAATATATTATTAATGATGAATATACATTAAGTAGAAACTTTTTTACACAAATAAGCGAGGATGGTCATGATGAAGTTGTTTTCTATGCACAAGAGAACCATACTTATACTGTATATCTCTATACACTATCGAGAAAGTTCTTTAATTATGCACCCTTAAATCTTACTAATATCTCCCTTGTTGGTTATCTTGACGGAGGCAATCAGCCGTATCTTGAAACGCTTGACGGCGTGGTGTTTAGCTCCACTTTGTCAGGCATTGAGGTGTATAGCCATAAATTTGTTGAAATCTTAAAAACTCAGCTGAATAAAAAGAGGCTTTTGCAGGGAGACAGCGCAGTCTTGGAGGTAAATATCTTAAGCGTTGAACCAGTCTCAAGCAACTATACTCTCTTATGGCCAAACAAAACGATAATGGCACAAGGAACATTTAACCATAGCATATCTATTAACATATCTGATGATGCACCTATCGGTGACTATTTCTTGGAGATAAATAGCGTTGATACGGGAGGGGCAAGGGACACGGCGTTGCTTTATTTGACTGTGCTTTCATCAAAACCGATGATAACTATAATAGGTAACACTTCCACTTCTGCTGCACGAAATAGCCAGCTGTTTTTGAAGCATACAATTATAAACAACAACTATGAAAAGGCAGATACAATAGATCTTGAATACCTCGCAAACTTCTCTTCAGTCCTGTTCTATGATGCAGACGGTAAAACCCTGCTTTCAGATACAAACAATAATGGTCTAAGGGACAGCGGACTTATTCCTCCAGGTGGTTCAAAAGACATTTTAATCAAAGTGCTGATACCGCCTAATGTTCCTCTAAACACCATAGAGACGATAACCTTGTTAGGAAAATCTTCGCTTGACTCTTCTGTTAATGCTTCCTCCACGGATGTCCTGCGGCTAGTTGCGTTTTTTAGCGCCCAAGAAATGCCTGTTAATGACCTTGCAATTTTGTCGCTTGATGTTGTTGAGGGAATTGCTCTTGTTAAGGTGAGGAACTACTATACTGAGCCACGGAGAGTCATACTACAACTATCCGAAAACGCTTATGCAGACCACTCCACTGCAAGCTCCCCTCTAGTTGTAAGAGAGATAGAGGTTAAACCAAACTCAACTGAGACCTTTGTTTTTGATATTAATTTTGATATTAATAGTACTTACGATTCTCCTTTACTAATTTCAGCAAGTTTGTTGCAAGACAACAACACTCCATATGCAGATGAAGTAATTGGGAATAACTATCACATAAAATTTATTAATAGTATGTGGTGGAATGAAAGTTTCACACACCGAATTGCTATACCTTTCAAGGAAACTCACAACGCCTATCATGATAAATACGTTATAAAAGTTTTCTTAAGCATGGGGGAGGGTGTTTCAAAAGAAAGCGTTTATGCAGTATGGCCTGGATATGCTTATAACCATGCAAGCAGTGGCATCTTGCCTTCTTTATCTGGGTCTGCTTTATCATTAGATAAAAACACTCTCTTTAGGCATGGAAAGATTTGCTGGGAATCCTTTGATGCCTCAACAGGTGAAGGTACTGCGCTTATTGTTATTGATGGTATTGAAGCGAATTTTGATTCAACAGTTTACTTGTATTACAACATTTCCAATTATAGTATGTTCAATTACAATACTCTCAATTACAATACTTCTAGTAATTATAATACTTCTTATAATACTTCTATTGATTTATCAGAATCAGATGCATCCTTACCAGGTTTAGCTAATGATTATTATGCTAATTCCAGCAATGTAGGTTTGGCTTTGTTCCTTTCATCAAATGAGTTTGGTGGTGAAAACAAAGATTCAGGCTTAAGAAACATTGTAGACTATGCGTGTTCGCCACAGATTATTATTAATAATGATGAAACAGAACAAACAGGGCGATGGGTCTCTGATAGGCAAGTCTCTGGTTATCTTGGAAAGGATTACTTGCATGACTTAAATATGGAGAAAGGGTTGAAATCGGTTTTGTATGCTCCAAGTGTAGAAAAAGATGGGTATGAGATATATGCTTACTATCCTGCTGACGGGCATTTTGCTGAACGAGTTCCTGTAATAATTTCGCACTCAAACGGCATAGGATACGCAGAAATTAATGAGCAGACTGGTGGCGGGCAGTGGAACTATTTAGGCGCCTATGATCTTGATACAGACTCCTATGTAGCTATAGAGACCTTCGGAACATTTGGACTTGTGGTTGCAGACGCTATGATGTTTAAACGGATAAGCTATTATGGGACCGTTCAGGAGAAAGAGACTTTGCATGAGGGAGCAGTTGTCCCTGCTTATAATCTAACACAAAATAAAACTGTAGAATGGCCTTTACAAGAAAGTGTTGACTACTATATCTCCGCGGTGGTTAATGAGAACATCTCAATTAACTTGTTAGACTATATGGATTATGTAACCTATGTTTCCTACAACACAACCGGTAATATAACCCTCGTATTTAATAACAACACTGCGCTGATAATTCCTGAAAATAATTTCACAGGAACTGCGCTTGCTGTTTTTAACAATAACTTGCTTATACTTAGATTCCATATAAACATAACATCTAACCTTACCCAAAATACAAGTTTTGTCAAGTCTGAGAATATAAGCATAGAATCTCTAATATCTAACATTTCTGAGCTGGAAAACCCTGCATTAATAGCGGATGCAAACTTGACAGGTGGGCAGTATGATTTAGGCCAGAATATTAGCAAAGTGCTGTCCTCTTTTAATCAAGAGATGCGCGAGCCAGCAGTTGTACAGCTTCCTGCTGAAATAAACAAGCCTGTTCGGTGGGTTCAGACAGCTAACGCCCATAAAAACATAACTGCTTTTTTCGTTCCGAAAGAAGCAAAAAACATCACTCTTAGAGATGAGACCAACCGTCCTGTAAACGCATTTGTAAAGACAGAGGGTAAAAACCTGACTTTGCAAGAGTTTGAGAAATCAGTTGAAATTTCAGTTATGGACAGGGAGCTTGAGCGTGTGAGGCAGCTGTCAAAAGAAGCACCTTTTTACAAAAAACCAGCATTTTATCTTCAAGAGATGTCAATTAAAAACAAAATAAGGGAGCTTGGGCAGGAGACAACAAGACTTAATTTTTCTGACAACCTGACTATTTTTGTTTCAGAGAAGATGAACTATACGCTTACCTACGAGACACCAGCTCCTGTACTAAAAGAGAAGGGCAGGGCGTTGCATAACTACATGCATATCTCCATCCTTTCACTAAGCCATAATGCTTCTGTTCACTATAACGGCGTGCTTTCGTATTTTGACATGCCGGAGTCAAGAAAAGAGCAGGTCCACCTTTATTGGAAAACAGATGAAGGCAGTATTGATGTTGTGAATGATGAACGATTTAATGTTACTCTACTTGATACAAACAACAATGGGCTATATGACCGACTTAGCTGGATAACTCCTCAACTTTCAGAGCAAGAGTTTGAGCTTGTGATAGACCTTACAATACTTAATGTGCAGAGTTATCCCTCCCTATATGGGAACTGGACTGTTAGATTTAATACAACTGGCAGAGCGAACCTTACAATAAGCGCAGTTAACGGTACAACATGGACAGAATTTCTTGAGGATGATGTCTCAACGCTAAATGACCTTAATTACCTCGCTCTTTTCTGCGGTGACATTGATATCTCCAAAAACAATCTTTATGCCGTGCTTGATGATGGTGCATTGATTAAGTATTCAGATATCACTCATTCAGACGGATATGTTGTTAGAAGCCTGCTTTACTCAGATTGGGAGTGCAATGAAACAGCAAAACTTGTGAACCAAATTGTAACCACAGGCAAGCATCATCTAATGTTTGTCTTTGGCAATGATGTGGCGTTTGCGCATAACCTTGGGCTGCTGTTGTACGAGGATTTTGAAAGCTATGCAAATGGAAGCAAGGCTGCAAACTGGGCAGACATGACTCAACCGCCTGCGCCAGTACCGGTTGATAGGTATAGCGTGTTTGACAATGGAACAGCAAAATTCTACAGAGGAAATACAAGCGCTGTCCCCATAATCTACTACTCTATTTACAATACATCCTTTGCGAAGACATGGAGCAATTACGAGGTCGTTGCAAGGATGAGGATTTCAGTTGATTATGGTACAGAGGGCAACGGTATTATCTTTTATAGTAACGGCAATAACAATGACTATTATATCTACTCTTCAGGAGGTGTGCAATACAGGCTGAACTTTGATGGTTCGTCAGGATTTACACTTTCGCCTGCTGGCTGCTTTAATAGCGGAGTTGTGCCTGTTGTTGGTGAGTGGTACGATATAAAAATACAGGTAAGAAATGTTTCCGGAGCAACAAACATAAAGGCAAAAATTTGGAACAGCAGTGTTTCAGAGCCCACCACTTGGCATATAAACTGTAATGAGACGAGCGCGACGCGATACAATAATGGAACAGTAGGCTTCTATTCAAGGGACAGCTTCTCTGATTTTGATTTCATCTATGTACAGAACCTTAGCGAAACGCTTCAGATATCTATAGTTTCTCCTCAGTCTGCAACATACCCAAATGGAGATATCTGGTTTAATGTTACAACAAATAATGTCGGCGGAGGGTGCGTATATTCATTTAATGGCTCTGCAAATGTAACAATGAACCGGCTTAACCTTACTTACTTCTATAATAACCAATCAATATGGGAGTATGGGACCTATAATGTAACTTTCTGGTGTAACGACACACTTGGCAGCATTGCAAATGCATCTGTTACATTTGTGGTAGGTTCAGGCCAGATTACTATAGTGTCGCCACAGAACGGCACGGTAGATACAATTTATCCGCTGCTTAACGCAACATTCAACGGCAGCTGGTATTCGTGGTATAGAGTTGACAACAACAGCAACAGCTCACAATTTGGACCTTCAACTAATCTCACCATCCCTCTCGGCTACCTTCCGGAAGGGCCGCATAATGTAACTGTTTTTGTTAATAATACAGGAGTCATTGACTATCTTGTAAGATACTTCACTATAGACGTACCCACACCGAGCCCGACTCTTGTTATTGACGCAGGCAATCCTTTAAGCACATGCGATGAGCTCGTTGATTTAAGGGTTAGCGGAGGGTATGTTGATAAGGTAAGATTTTCCTGCAACCAATCTGCATGGACAACCTGGTTAAATTACTCATCACCTTTCACTTGGTACAATAACTTTAACATTACCAATTCAAGCCTGGGTTGCAATTCAACCTCTGGTGTAAAGCAAGTGTTTGTAGAGGTTAAGAACGAGAACAATGAAACAAATTCCACGAACGATACTATAGTGCTAGATAACACACCCCCAGTTATCTATAGCGAACTTCCTTTAAATAACACAGTACACAGAACTGGAACAATAAATTTCACATTCAATGTTAGCGACGAGTTTTCAGATGTTCAATTCTGCTTGCTTTATGTCAACGGCACGCAAAACGGCCCAGCACTTACGCCTGTCACAGAAGGAGCCACACAGACATTTAATAGAGATGTATTTGTAGACCTCAATGGTTCTGGAGCATATGAGTGGAAAGTCTATTGTAGAGATAGCACACCTTGCCTGTACTCGGACTATTCAGAGAGCAGGACTCTCCTTGTTGATGTAACGCCTCCTATAATTATATACATAAATATTACACCAAATAGGATTGGCTATAACCAGACTGTAAATATAAGAGCCAATGTTACAGAAGCGATGAGCAATGTAAGCTATGTACGCGCAATGATTAGATACCCTAATACTACTGTCACCTATCTGACTATGGTTAATATCTCGCTGAATCTTTACGAGGTCAACTTTTCTGACACTTGGGGCGGCGGAATTTATAATGTGACTATTATAGCGAATGATACAGGTGGCTGGGAGTCTAATCTTACTGGAAACTTCAGTGTTGGTGTTAATGCATCAATATTTTTGCAGACCGAGATGAGCGCATATCCACCCGCAACGATAGTCAACCTTACAAACGCATCAGCATACTGGTGGAACGAATCTTGGAGATATAGGTTTAGAGTAAACATGCCTGCAGGCATTTACAACCGAACAAATTACCCAGTTGAAATTTTCGTGAATTTCACTGAAAAGCTGGCAAATGCGAGTTGCTTGAACTGCGCATTTGACAATCGTTCAATAAGGATCATTGAATATGATTCTTCAGGGAAACCGATACCCTACAACTCTACTCAAGACTTTGTTCCTGTGATGTTTGCGCAAAGAACCACCTATAACAACTTAACAAACGCAGTTGGTTATGTTACTTGGCTTATTAATGGGACAACCTATGCTGGAACAACCAGAAACTATTATGTATATTTTGACTCTACTAATGGCACAACAGAAAAAAATGTTGTAAGCTTTAATTATACATATACAGGTCTCATACAGGATAATATTTTCTTTGGTCTTAACAATGGAAGCATAGGAAAGTTTGACAGTTGTTACGACAGTCCTCTCGCGACAAACAACGCAACCTTTTATGGTGAGTCCATGCGCGTCACAGATGTTGCAGGCGCAAGCAGACAGGTTCATGCAGGGAGAGACAATGGAGGCGTTGGAGTGCCTTGCGCAAGCTCGCAGTATGTTGAATTCAACATTTTATCGGGAAATCCCTTCCTGCATTTTGCTTTCAAGGCGCCATCTGGGACAACAACCTGTCTATTTCTTTACCTTGCTCAGACAGTGGGAGGCGGACCAACATGGGTTTCAATAGGCTGCACGCCACAGGGAGATCCGGGCGGAACCACAATTCCGGCGGTTGCGCTAGATCTTCAGGATGACAATGAATGGCATGTTTATGAGTACGATGTTTCCTCGCTTGGTTATGCTTATCTTGATTCTCTCATGTTTTATGACGCGAGTGGTGCAGGGACACATACTTACTATATTGATAATTTTATGTTTTTAAACGACCCTATAATTCCTGTTGTCAGTCAGGCGGAAACAAGGCTGCAGAACGCGTCGCTCATTATCAGTGACTCAAATTTTACAGGCTACCTTACAATGCAGGTGCACAACTGGACTGGAAGCGCATGGAGTGTCATGTCAACAATAACCAGTAATCAGCCTTACTCCACTTCCCCAAACCTTCTCTTGCAGCCGATATGGCATATCAATGGCTCGTGGAATACTAGCAACAACCCAGACGGCTGGTATAGGGTCTATGTGGAGATGAAGGATCCAAATGGAAATGTTCTTATAAATGCTACTGGGCAAGCTCTAAATGCTACCTACAACTTTACAATAGACCGCGCACCAAATATCGGCGAAGTATGGGCAGAGCCCAATTCAACAGGTTATGGTATGAATGTCACTTTAAACGCAGAAGTGAGTTATTCTGGTGAAATAAAAGGTGTTTGGGCAAATGTTACTATGCCGAATGGAACAATAACTAAGTATAATATGAATGACTCTGATAATGATGGAGTCTATACAGCACAGCTTGTTGAGTTATGGGTTGCTGGCGTCTATAACTTTACAGTCTATACAAACGATTCGCTAGGCTATACGGATAATAGCAACGTAAAACACTTTAATGTTAGCTCAGATGTTTTAGTAGGCGTTGCTACAATAAGCGATTCGTACTATCCAAATCAAATAGTTAAGCTCACAAGCCCATTCAGCTGGGCTAACCAGAGCTGGAATTACCGATTCCTTGTTACCCTTGAGCCAAAAAACAAAAATAGAAAGGATGCTTTTATTTTCAAGACAATAAACTTCACCCAGAAGCTTGCCGAGCTTGGGATAACAGGGACATTTGACAATAATTCTATACGGATTGTAGAATACTATGTAAATGGAAGCGAGAAGGTTTACAATGCGAGCAGAAGTGGTATTAATAGGTATTCTGTGCCGGTCCTGATTAGCGAAGCAAACAACTTTAATCTCAACAATAACGCAGTTGTACTTCTTAGATGGATTGCAAATGGAACTACCCCAGCTGACAGTGTTAGATACTATATGGTTTATTATGATATAACGCAGAACGGATTCAAGTCGAGTGAAGATTTTGGAAGAGTTATATTATGGAATGATTGTGATGAGCAGTTTATCGCGACAAGCGACCAGGATGGTAATCTTTACTATATAAAAAGCAACAATGACGGAACCTTCCAGGCGCAAAGCAGCATTGGAAATATTGATTCAAGCGAAACAACTGACTATTCCTGGGGTATCGGTGTCGCAGATTTTGATAATGATGGCATGTGTGATTTTATTGTTGCTGACGGCTTTACCCAGCAAGGCACAATTAAGTTTTACAAGAAGAACTCTGCTGGCAATAGCTTTGCAAGCCCTACAAATATAGGCTACTACACGGATAGTAATTATGCGATGGATATTGCTACAGGGGACTTTGATAACGATGGTAATGAAGACTTTATTATTTCCGGCAATAACAATATTCATAGGCTCTTCTTTGGTAATGGACATGGCAAATTCAGCAGGTCGTTTACCTTCACAGTTACAGGGGTTGGGCTGGGAAAAGATGCTGCTGATATTGATAACGACGGCATCCTTGATTTTGTAAGGGGGAGAGACAACGGTATGATTTACTGGCACAAAGGCGTTGGAAATGGCTCTTTTACGGAATATTCTACTGGTTGGGACATTGGAAATACTGCATATGGCGTTCTTGCAGCAGACATGAACAATGATGGTTACATAGACCTCTGTGCTGCCGCAAGCAACGGCGCGATTTACTGCAGAGCAGGGCACGGCAACGGAACTTTTGACAATGAAGTAAACACCGGAATGAATACAGGAAGCTATGCGCCTATGGATGCATTTGACTTTAACATGGACGGCAACATGGATATTATTGCAAATAGTTATGGAGGTGAGATGGTATACTACTATCTTGGCAACGGAGACCTTACCTTTAGCAATTATGGCTCAAACCCCATCGGAAGCGCAGTCGGAAACAACCGTATGGGCATCTCTTCGCCGATTGCTGGCCAGCCACAACAAGTATCAGTTTCACAGAGCGAGACCTACTCGTCATCAACTATAAAATCTAGCGCTGTTAACAATGGAAATACCCTCCTAGCTTATACAAAGATTTTTGTTGAGTACTGGAACGCTTCGCTCGGCAATTGGCAAGTTGTCAACGCAACGGTGAATGAATCTTTTGTGCGTCAGATTCCGGAAAATGGGCTACTTGATTTGAAAGTGCTCTTTGCGAACCACTCAAACTGGAATACTACTAATTCAACCACCGGCACATACAGAGTAAATGCTATGCTGACTTATCCGAACGGCACGATCCTTTCAAGCAGCAACGGCTCACTTATGCAGGCAACATACAATTTCACAATCAACTTTGATACCCAGCCGCCGAATATTACCTCCTTCACAGTAAGCCCTAATATTACAGGCTATGGACAAACGGCTCTCATAAGTTCAGTTATATACGATGAAGGAAGCTCAGTGAGTAGCGCATGGCTTAATATAACTTTACCTAATGGAAGCACTACGATAAAATACATGAACCATACGAGCACATATGGTTGGGAATATACCTTTAATGAAACATGGCAGTGGGGCAACTACAGCATTGTTTTATTTGCAAATGATACAAATGGCTATATTGCAAACTCAACACAGTTATTTAAGATACGCACACAGGCAGCGATGAACCTTTCAACACTTGAAGATGTTTACTATCCAAATCAGACCGTGAAACTTACCTCTCCTTTTGAATGGTGGAATACATCATGGCATTACAGACTACCTTATTATCTTAACTCTACCTCTTATCCAAGGTATAATGCTCTTATGGGGCAAGAGATAAATTTCACTCAGAAGCTTGCCGAGCTTGGTATAACCGGGACATTTGACAATAATTCTATACGGATAGTTGAATACTATTCAAACGGCTCGCCTATAATTTATAACTCTTCTGCGCCTGGCGATGCAATTTACGAGCAGCCGTTTGTAAAACAGCAAGATGCTAACTACGATCCCATCGCAAATGCGGTTGTAAACCTTAAATGGAATGCCTTGAATTTGACACCAGCCTATAGCAGAAGATATTTCATGATATACTTTGATATACTGGAGTTTGGTACAAAGGACGCTCGGCAGAACACCGTTCTCAAAAAATCTGACGGTTCAACAAACTCAACCATTGCAGTGGTGTCACAAGATGGTCAGATATGGACCGCAAAGAATAATCAAGATGGGACTTTTAGTACACTGACAAATGTGCGTGATGTAATAACTGGTCTAAATGACCAGTCAAGGTCTATTGTGCTCGGAGACTTTGACAACGATGGAAGAGAGGATATTGTAATAGGCTCAAGGTATGATAATGTCGGGCTTTTGAACAACCATTCTATTTATTTCTGCAAGGGAAACGGAGACACAACTTTCCAGGCATGTTCAATAATCTCAAACATAACCTCTTCTACTGCAAATGGTTGGGTAATGGATAGCGCTGTTGGAGACTTCAATAATGATGACAATCTTGATTTTGTTGTTACGACAAGTAATTTTTGGCTTGATGTTTTCTTTGGTAAAGGAGATGGAAATTTTACAAGAAACCAGAGCCTTCTTGTTTGTGGTGGAACACAAGTTGCAAGAGGTAAAGATGCTGCTGATATAGACAGCGATGGAGATATTGATGTAGTTGTCGCATGCCAAGGCACGCCTGATATGTACAAACTTGTCAATGATGGTACAGGACAGCTTTCTCCTGTCCAGATTATTACTACAGACCTTTCTGCAGACCCATATGGTCTTGCGCTTGGAGACTTTAATGAAGACGGTAAAATTGATATCGTGCAAAGCTATGGAAACAGCCAAGACATGTACTTCTACGCTGGAAATGGGGATGGGACATTCCAAAATGGCATTAATACATTTGACGCCCAACCCGGAATGGTTTATAATGCGATAGATAATTTTGACTTTAATAATGATGGGCATGACGACCTTATTATGACAGGTTTCACCTCTTATAGAACCGAGTACTATATCGGCGATGGCACAGGTAACTTCACATTCTCTAAAGTTATAGGTGCGTCCACCGATTATGTGCTTGGTGTGTCTGCACCCTTTGGCAATATACCCTTTGTTTCTGATATGAAGAGTATTGAAGAGCGAACTAATAAGACCTTGCCCTCTGTTGTAAGAAATACAGGTAATCTTACCTTTAATGGGTTTGTGTTAATGCAGGTTCAATACTGGAATATAAGCTCCTCTCAATGGCAGTTAGTAAATACAACTGTCAATGATACCTCTCCAAGGCAGATTGCTCCAAATAATATTCTTGATCTAAAGCAGATATTTAACTCTGCCGGTAACTGGTACACAGATTCATATCCCAATGGAACATATAGACTATATTGTGCGCTTCGCGACCCATACGGAAATGTGCTTAGAGCAGACAATGGAAGCGAAATGATAATTACTGCTGATATTATACTTAACACTACTTATAACTTTACACTCCAGCTTGATACACAAGGGCCTACAATCAATTATTTCACTGTAACACCAAACTTGACTGGGTATGGACAAGATATACTTATCCAAGCAAGCATCTATGATGTAAGTGGGATCAATGAATCGTGGATAAACATTAGCTATCCTAATGGTTCTTCTGTTAGGCTTAATATGAGTCATCCTACAACTTATCTCTGGTCGGTAACCTTTAATGACAGCTGGCAATGGGGGGAGTATAATCTTACGCTTTATACAAAAGATAATCTTGGATATAACAGTACAGCAAATCAGACATTGATGATAAGAGCAAACGCCAGTATGAGTGTTGCAACGCTCTTAAACGAGTACTACCCCAACCAGTCTGTAAAACTTACATCACCTTTTAGCTGGTGGAACTCATCATGGAATTATAGAAAGCAGATTGTATTAAGCGGTAAGAACTGGATACGGAAAAATGCACTCATAAGCGAAACAATAAACATAACCTACGAACTTTCTACACTTGGATTATCTGGAAGTTTTGACAACAAGTCAATTAGAATTATTGAGTACAGTGGACTTACAGGAGACCCAATAGAGTATAACTCAAGCTATCCAGGTCACGAGTATGAAGTGCCGTTCATGCTCTCTGTATACAACACCTCTACATACGATAAAATAACAAATGCCGTTGTTGTTGTCGGATGGATTGCTAATGGGACAATCTCTTCAAACCAGGAGAGGTATTATGAAGTGTACTTTGATATTGAAGAGAATGGCTATAAGCCCGATGCATACAATAAGTTAAGTAAGTCAAGAAAACCGTGTACAAGCTCTTTCGTGAAGGGGGGTAATGATGCCGGTCAGCACTGGATTGCAAGAATCAACGGAAACGGAACTTTCGGAAGCCAGACGCTTGCACTTACCGGCGGTGACAATTTAAGAGGTGGAGGGGCTGTTGCAGACTTTGACAACGATGGCGATTGCGATATTGTCTATGCGGACGACGACAACAATTATATCTATTTATCAAGACAGCTTGCAGACGGAAGCTTTGCTGCTTCTGAACAGAAATCTGTGTGGACCGACTTTTCTGGTTTTGAAATGGCAACAACAGGTGGGGACTTCAACAATGACGGTAATGAGGACTTTATTGCAGCGGGCAATAATGATGATATTTTCTTATATACAGGAGACGGTACCGGAGGCTTTTCAAGAAGCACAATAACACTTGTTTCAGGAGGTAATGGGAGATGTGCAGATAATGCAGACCTAAATAACGATGGCAATGAGGATTTCATATACACTTACACGGGCTCTAATAGACTATACATCTATCTTGGAGATGGAACAGGAGGATTTAGTCAATGGGGGTACTTTATTCTGTACGGGCCTGATACAGATGCTTATGGCTGCACGGCGGCCGACTTTAATAATGACGGTAATGTAGATATAATTGCGAACACTGGCGCAAATGGCGAGCATTATCTCTATCTCGGCGATGGACAACTTAACTTTGTTGCAACCACAAATAATGGCATCCCAGTATTTGACACAAACTCCTATACCGGCATTGATAATTTTGACCTTGACGGTGATGGTTATCAAGATATTATAGTAAGCAACTGGGGCGGGCAGGATTTGTTATACTATAAGAACAATAAGGACAACACTTTTTCTTATGTATCAACACCTATACTTAATACTGGAGTTGCTACAATGGGCGTGGCCGCCCCTACAGTATCAAGTATGCAGCAGACCACAGAAAAATCTCCGGTTGAGATAAATGCGCAGACAACCATAAAATCTGCGCTTTTCAATACAGGAAGCACTGCTTTTAGAAGCTACACCAGGATAGAAGTTGACTATTGGAATCTCTCTGTTGGGGAATGGCAGGCGGTGAATATTACCGTAAACGATTTGCTGAATAACTCCCCCAATGCGATACTTGCAGCAGGCGGACTTCTAAGCCTTAAGGACGAGTTTGAGGTGGCCGGTAACTGGAATACTTCTAGCAGAATAAGCGGAACATATAGAGTATATGCAAGCGTGAAAGACGCATACAATAACACGCTTAGAAGCGACAACGGCTCTCTTATGGAAGCAAAATACAACTTTACAATAAGATATGACACAGAAGGACCCAATCTTACTAACCTTAATATTGCGCCTAACTACACAGGTTATGGAAATAATATTACTATTGAGGTTGACAGCATTGATGTTAGCGGGACTGCGAACCTTTCAATAAACATCACTTATCCTAATGGCACAGGATATTTGGGTTATATGCAAAAAATAACAACCTATCGTTGGAGATATGTCTTTTCAGACACCTGGATGCTTGGTAAGTATAACATAACCTTACTGTCAAACGATACACTTGGCTACAACTCTTCGCTGAACTCAAGCTTTACAATAAACACCAGCATAAGCATTGATGTCGCCACCATGAAAGATGTTTATTTCGCAAACCAAAGCGTTGAGCTTACTTCTCCGTTTAGCTGGTGGAACACAAGCTGGAACTATAGGCAGTTGCACACGCTTGAAGCGAGCAGCTATCCGAAGACTAATCTACGCCTGACTAGAGTTATTAATTTCACTTATCTCTTGGGTAACCTCTCCGTATCTGGGATTTTTGACCTAAACTCAATAAGAATCGTTGAATACCAAAGTGACGGCTCTGCAAAAGTATGGAACCTTTCTGCATCGGGGGATAACAAGTATCTAGTGCCATTTAAATTTACACCAAAACCAGGCTACTCAGCAAGCAGCAATGCAGTTGGAGTGCTTGAATTGATCTTAAACGGCACGACCTCTTCAAACCAACAAAGGTACTTCATGTTGTATTTTGACATAGAGGAAAACGGGCTTAAACCGGCGATGTACACGCAACTTGCTAAGCCCGATGATTTTGTTGTTGTTGCCCTTGATTCTGGTGCTGTGTATTATGTGACAAGCTATGGTAACGGCACATTCGGAACACTTACTTATGTAGATGATCCAAATATTGGTTTTACAGACTGGACTAGAGGCGTTAGTGTTGCTGACTTTGATAACGATGGAGACTTTGATTTTGTTTCAGGCACAAGCAAGGACACCAATTATGCAAACTTCTATCTTTATGAGAACCTAGGAAACCTTGTGTTCAACAGAACATACACCTCTCAACCTGTTGACATGAATGATGTAGAAATTGAAGATATAGCTACGGGGGATTTTAATAATGATGGTTATATGGATTTCGTCACAGGAGGCGACAATGAATACATATATCTATTCTTAAATAACAAAGACAAGGGCTTTAGGGCGCCCATCAGGATAAACAACATACAAACCGCGACAAGAGGGAAGGATTCAGCAGATGTGAATAACGACGGAAATTATGATTTTATAATGTCAATTACAGGAGGCGGCGGTGATATATTTACGATGCTTGGTGATGGAGCGGGCAACTTCACGCAGAATTATGTCCTAGATCCGCCAGGAGGAGATCCATATTGTTTGGCTCTTGGCGACATGAACAATGATGGAATTGACGACCTTATTTATGGTTATGGAGGCGGAACAGAAACCACTTACTTCCACAATGGGCTTGGCGGCGGCAGCTTTAATGCAACAGGTGTTCAGCTTTTTGTGCCTGACAATTATCACAGCTGTGACCTTTACGACTTCAACTCAGACGGCAACCTTGATATTGTGCTCGTTATGTATACTACAAATACTCTAAGAGTGTACTATGGATTTGGCAACGGAAGTGTAAATACAACCTTTGTTACCTTAGGCTCGCCTACGACAAGCTTGGGCATAAGTACACCAGAGTTTTATAAAGGAAAATATGCTCTCTCAAGCCCAGAACTAAGAGCAGAAAGCACAATACCTTCAAGAATACTTAACATAGGTGATACACAATCTAGGTTTTATCTCAATCTTTGGGTTGAAAAATGGAATAATCTAACTGAAACATGGAGTGTCTTAAACTACACAATTAACAACAGCTTGGATGACTTATATCTTAATTCACTTATTGATTTGAGGAGCTTGTTTGCATCTGCAGGAAACTGGAATACAAGTAACAATACAGAAGGGTGGTACAGAGTTGCAGTGAGGCTTTTTGACGCCTACAATAGACAGCTTATAAACTTCAATGGTTCTGCCTTGAACAAGACCTATAACTTCTCAATCTCATCAGATACACAGGGACCATCCTTTACAAACTTCCAAGTTATTCCAAATCCAGCCGGCTATTATAATAATGTTTCAATACTTATTGATGTCCAGGACCTAAGTGGCGTAAACAAAGTGTGGATGAATATAACTATACCTGACAACAGCTCAATTATCACAAACTTGTCTAATAGTGGAACAGGCTCTCAGAATAGGTATGCAGGATGGTTTAACAGTACCATGCAGTATGGCAACTATACTGTTGTCGTCTATGCAAACGATACCTACGGTTGGCAGAGCAGCACATCCCAAAATTTACGGGTTGCAGGCAACATGTCAATTTCTCTTTCAACAGAGAGGACGATATACTATCCAAATGAAACAGTGCTTATTTCAGACTCTATTGCTACTAACACTGGCGCAACAAACTTTACAGCCTATTTGCTTATGGATGTTGAATTTTTTAATGGCTCTGCTTGGGTGTGGCACAGCACTGTTGTAAACGAGAGTAGTGGGAGAATAATAAATGTTACAAGCTCCCTTAATCTTTCAGATATCTGGCAAACTGCAGGTGGATGGAACACCACGAACAGTAGCTCAGGCATATATAGGGTATATGTTGAGTTCCATATAGGTAATAGAACTGTATTGAGGAATGACAACGGAAGCTTTATGAATGCAAGCTATAACTTTGAGCTTAGAAACAGCTCGGGTGTTCCTGCAATAAACTGGGTGAATGTCACCCCCCAGTTTACAGGTTATGGTTCAGCTATAACTATAAGAGCAAACATCACAGACGACAAAAACGGTACGAGAGCGTATATCTCAATAAGCATGCCTAACGGCACAGTATTGCAGGCAAATATGACTAACATATCTTCTTCTCTCTACGAGTATAATACAAGCGGCGACTGGGGCATAGGCGACTATAACTTCACTATAACTGCAAATGACACGGACGACAATGTTGACTCTATTGATAGTCAGTATTTCATAAGGGCGAATATCACAATCAACCTTAGCACCACTTATGCCGTCTACTATGCAAATGATACAGTAGACCTTAAACTCTATTCAAGCGAGGATGCCGGTTGGTGGAATTCCTCATATAACTTCAGGCGAAAGGTGAATGTAAGTAACACAGTTGGAAACTTTAACAGGAATTATGAGCACTTTATGATTTCAGTGAACATACCAAAGAAGGAGTTGTATAACTCAACAAGCATTGCGCTGGTGTGCGGAAATGTGGAGATGCCCTTTGAATCTTACAGCATAGGCGAAAACACCACGCATCTTTTTATAGAGGGAGTCGGTGAGATAAATATAAGCGCCGGTGAAACAAAGAAGTGCTACCTCTATTTTGATGACAATAAAGCCTATTCTCAGAAAATGCTCACCTACAGCGGTTGGAATTATGTCTGTGATCAAGACTATTCAAACTGCGGCACGCCTGGAGATGTTAGCGTTGCATCAATAGACTTCAACGGATGGTATAGCGTGCTTAACACCGGTGCTGCAAGCTGCAACGGAGATACAACATCGATAACACATAATATTTGGTGCTATTTCAAAGCGCCTTCAACTGGCTCAATAACCTTTACCACCTCTTCAGACTCTGGTTCTTATATGTATATAAACGGCACTGCTGTTGTGAGCAACGGTGGTTGCCATGGAACAGCCTGCCAGACGGGTCTTTTGTCTGTGACAATGGGAAGATTCTATCCGATTGAGGTTGACTATGAAAACGATGCCGGCGCAGGCACGCTCTATGCGACAATCAACGCGTGCCAACCTGGAGGTAATTTTATTGATACAGAGTGCTATGGGTACTATGGCGATGAGTGGCAACTTGTAGTAAGTACTGCACAAGCCAGTGAGCCATATCAGGTTGATAGCTATGCAGACGATTTGCTTGATTATTATCAATATGTTTATACCTATATGGCTATTGAGACAAACTCCTCAGGAGTATGGACTCTTGTAAACGCCACTGTAAATGAAAGCTTTGCAAGGCTTATACCTTTTGTTCCTTTAGGAACCGTTCTTAACCTTAATGATGTTTGGTTGAACCATTCTGCATGGAACACAAGCAATAGCTCGGCAGGATGGTATAGAGTTTATCTTGAGCTGCGTATGCCAAACGGAAGTTTGCTTACCAATACAAACGGAGTACCTCTCAACGCCTCTGCCATCTTTGAGATACGCGATGATAGTGAAGGACCTATGATTGAAAATGTTGTTCTCCTTCCCAATGTTTCGGGATACGGTCAGAATATAACTATAAACGCAAATATCTCAGACCAGACAGATGTTAGCAGCGCATGGCTGAACATAACCTATCCGAATGGAAGCACTATCCTCCAAACTATGTATGTTAATAATGTAACATATTATCTAAATTACAAAAAATATACTTACTTTGCACAGTTTAACGACACATGGCTCCACGGTGACTATAACATCTCAGTTTATGCAAATGACACCCTTGGACAGGTCAATAATAGCGTTCTCTATACCTTGCGCATAAGGAGCAATATGAGCATAATGCTAGCGATGCCGTACACAAATTACACCGCAGACACTTATGTTAATATCACAAACAGCTTTTTGAATAACACAGGTTCAACCAACAATAGCCTTTATCTGTTTATGCAGGTACAAAACTGGACAGGTTCAGCATGGAGCATTGTAAATACGACAGTCAATGAAAACTCTACGCGGTTTGTCGTGGCCAATGGAAACATTAATCTTACCGCGGTGTGGGAATCTTATGGCGCATGGTTCACCAATAGCTACCCGCCAGGTTGGTATAGACTTTATGTTGCAGCACGCTCGTTTAACAGCAGCGTTCTTGTGAACGATACACTTGGTGAAGTCTCTGCTGTGATTAACTTTAGTATTGTGGCAGATACAGAACCTCCTTTGATAAGCAACATCTCAATAAGCCCACAGACAACAGGCTATGGTAATAATGTTACCATAACTTTCAATGTGACTGACAATGGGAATCTTGACAAGGTTCTTTTGAATATAACCTATCCTGGAGGTAGCTCAATACAATTTAATATAAGCCCTGTCACTGGAGCAACATATCAGTATTCCTTTAATGATACATGGTTCTCCGGGAATTATAATGTTACTGTATTAGCCAACGATACATTTGGAAATAATGCAAGCAACTGGAAAACTTTCAGGGTTGCAGTCAACTCAACTATAAACTTATCCACATTTAAAGATACTTATCTCTGGAATGAGATTGTAGAACTTACAAGCCCATATCCTTGGTGGAACAATTCCTGGAAATATAGAATACCTGTTAAGCTTAATACAACAAGCTTTAACAGGACAAATATCTATATTATTGAAACTATAAACTTCACGGCTTATCTACAGAGCATAGGTGTTACAGGAACTTTTGATACAAATTCAATACGCGTTATTGAGCATCTCGTAAACTCTAGTATGCGAGTCTACAACAATTCGCTTGGCGGAGACAGAAAATATGAAGTTCCGTATAAGTTGTGGCAGACACCAGATTTTAATACAGTGACAAATGCGGCTTATAAGATAAGATGGAAAGTCAATGGCTCAACAATTATGGGTACAGAACGGGTTTATCAGGTGTACTTTGACATTATTGAGTCAGGAGCAAAGCCTTCTGTTAATTATTCATTTGTAGAGCCAAGAAATTTTGTGATGCTCGTACATTATGACAACAGGCATGAATACAGAGAAATTTTAAGCGATGGTTCTTTCGGCAATGTTCTTACATGGTACCCGCCGATAGATAAAGGTTCGCAGGGACGCGATGTCGCAATCGCAGATTTTGACAATGATGGCGATCTTGATGTTGCAAACGGCGCTGACGGAAGCCTATTTTATGAAGAGCAGACAGACCCGGTGCACATAAACTTTACAGACAAGGGTCTTATAGGAGGAACGCTTGGGCCATTAGGTCTTTGGGTTATGGGTATGGCAGCAGGAGACTTCAATTATGATGGAAACATGGACTTTGTCGCAGGCGGCGATGGAAACAATCCAGACTATATACTCTATCTTGGTTACGGTAACGGTTCTTTTAGAAATCAAACCATAGTTTATCCGTACGGTGGGGCGTCAAGAGGCAAGGATTCTGCTGATTTCAACAACGATCAGAAAATTGATTTTGTAAGCTCAAGAAGCGATGGACAGACTTATCTATTCACAAATGATGGTACTGGCACCTTTACAATAACCTACTTGTTTGACGATGGTGGAGAGACTTATTGCATTGCAGCAGGAGACTTTGACAATGATGGTAATGCCGATATAATAAGGGATATAGGAAATAGTAACCTTTTCTACCTCTACAAAGGTTATGGTAACGGAAGCTTCCAGCCATTTGTTAATGTATTCAATGCCTCTGCGTCTGACTACTTCGGCTGCGATGCGTTTGACTTTGACGACGACGGAAATCTTGACATAGTCTACATAAGAGGGACCACGGGGCAAATGTTTACGCGAAAAGGCTATGGAAATGGAACTTTCGACTTAGAAGTTGAGCATTATGACTCGTCATATAACAACATCTATGCAATAGCATCGCCTAACCATATAACAAGAAGCTACTCCTACTTGCTGCCTGTTGAAACACATTCTGCTTCACAGAAAAACTCAATGGTTCTTGATATAGGGCAAACAGGCTTCTATTCTTATATCATCATTGAAATCCAGAATTGGACCGGCTCTGGCTGGAATAGCGTAAATACAACAGTAAACGAGAGCACTGCAAGGTATCTTGCTCCGAATAGGATTATAGATCTTAGAGAAATATTTACTAAAGCGGGCAATTGGAACACTACAACGAGTCCATTTGGGCTTTATAGGGTTTATGCGGAGCTTAGAAATATCTATGGCCAGATACTCAGAAATGAAGATGGGAGCTTCATAAACGCGTCGCACCAATTCAACATATCTCCTGATACTACGCCTCCAAATATAACCTCTCTTGTAATAAGCCCTGAAACAATAGGTTATGGCAATAATATAAGCATCGCTGTATATCTTGAAGACTCAGATAGTAGTGACGCATGGGCCAACATAAGCATGCCCGATGGAACATGGTCAACACTTTCTATGAATAGGACAACTTCTTTTCAGTTTACTGCCGTTTTTAATAATACTTGGCAATGGGGTGACTATAATGTTACTGTACATGTAAATGATACAGCAGGCAATAATGCGACCACAAATGCAACATTTAAGGTTCGCGCAAATATCTCGCTAAGCGTTGCAACCTTGAAAGATGTTTATTTGCACAACCAGGTAGTGGAGCTAAGTCCGGCGTTTGGCTGGTGGAATGATTCATGGAACTACAGAGTTCCATTAACACTTGATGATGTAAGCTATCCGCGCAACAATGTTCTAGTAGAAGCGCAGATCAACTTTACACAAATGTTTTCTGCCCTTGGAATTTCAAGAACTTTTGATATAAACTCAATTAGGCTTATTGAATATTATTCAAACGGTTCTGCAAAAATTTACAATTCCAGCGCTTTAGGAGACAGAAAATATGAGATTCCACTTTTTGTAGAGCAACACGCAAGCTATGACTCCTCTTCTAATGCTGTTGTGAAGATAAGCTTTGTTGCAAACGGCTCTGTTGATGCAGGAGCTGAACGGTACTATCTTGTGTACTTTGATGCAGAAGAAAATGGTTTTAAGACAAATGCAAACTACAGCTTTAAACAAGAGAGCAGAATCTGTGATGAACATTTTGTCGTCACATCCGACAGAAATGGAGAAATATACTACATACTAAGCTATGATAACGGTTCGTTCGGTTCTCAGAGCTTCGTAGGTGATGACGACTACCAAAACTGGGGAGTAGGTGTTGCAGACTTTGACAATGATGGCGATTGCGATATTGTGACCGGTGGGGACTCAGGCAGTATCGATCTCTGGCTGAAAACAGGCGCCGGGAACAGCTTTGCATTACAGGCCGATATCGCTACATTTACAGATGGCGGCTATGGGATGGACATTGCAACGGCTGACTTTAATAATGATGGAAACTTTGACTTTGTCATATCAGGCAACAATAATATCGGACAGATTTTCCTTGGAGACGGCACAGGCGCATTCCCAGCTACATACACCTTTACTCTCGTGGGCACCGGCAGGGGCAAGGACTCTGCTGACATAAACAACGATGGAAAAATGGATTTTGTGTTTGGCGAATCTTCAGGATTTATTTACTGGTATGAGGGGCTTGGCAATGGAAGCTTTGTGCTGCATGACTTAAATTGGGATGTCGGCGCCGTTGCATACGGCGTTCTTGCCGCTGACTTAAATAAAGACGGAAATGCGGATATATGTGCTGCTGAGACCAATGGTGTTATATATTGTAGATTTGGGTATGGCAACGGAAGTTTTGCTGCTGCATATAATACTTTAAGAGACCCTGGAGATTATGCACCAATGGATGCCTATGATATGGATAAAGATGGGGATATTGATATAATTGCAAACTTTTATTCTGGAGAGCAGGTGTTTTACTACATAAATGATGGTACTGGCACATTCACTAACTATGCATTGAATCCAATAGGCACAGCGGTCGGAACAGATAGGATGGGTGTTGCAGTTCCAGATGAGATTGTCTCTGTAAATGCGACGCTTGGTGATTCTGAGACAAAGGCACAAACACCGGTGGTATCGTCCGGTAGGAATATTGGTACCACCTCTATTACTTATTATCTGACTATGCAGGTGCAGTATAATAACTCAGGAATATGGCAGAACATAAACACAACTGTTAATGACACTCTTATGAGCCCAAGAAATATAGCACCGGGAGGACTTATTAATCTTAAACAGATATTTGCAGATGCAGGCAACTGGAACACAACCAACAGCACTTACGGCATATATAGGATGCTTGTAGCTCTGAGAGATCCTTGGGGAAACATTCTCTTGAATGACGATCTTTCAAATATTACGGATTACTACATATTTGCAATAAGCCAAGATACAACACCTCCTAATATAACCTCTTTTGTTATACAGCCTAATAGCACTGGGTATGGAAGCAATATAACTATTGAAATAGTTGTTACAGACGACTCACAGATATCACATGCATGGGTGAATCTGACTCTACCAGACTCAAGCTGGGAAATTGCTAATATGACCCCTGTGACGCAGCTTAAATACCGGCTTATTTACAACGGCTGGCAGAACGGCACATACAGTGCAACCGTGTCCGTAAATGACTCTGCAGGCAATATTAATAATATAAGCGGAAACTTTGAAGTTAGTGCAAGCTCTTACTCTACGATAACCACACTCATGGATACATACTACCCAAATGAGATTGTTAGCCTTACATATCCTGTTGCTTGGTGGAACAGCTCATGGAGATATAGATACAGCATTGTCGTTGATACTGGTTATACTGCTAGAGGAAACAACACAATTGTGAAGCAAATAGTTAATTTTACAAACCTACTCTTAAACCTAAGTGTAGGAGGAACCTTTGACAACAAGTCAATACGCATCACAGACTCAACAGGTAAACTACTAAGTTACGATGTTGTGAGATGGCTGGACAGCGGAACTGCAATGCTAAGATGGAGACTTTCAGAGTCTGGGAATCTTGCACGAATGACCTCCTATACATATTATGTTTATTTTGATGTTGTTGAAAACGGTCCAAAACAGCAGATTAATTATTCAATGCCAGAAGAGTTTGTAATCTGCGCCGGCGTAACAGGAGGCGACTATCATTATGCTTATAACCTTTACAATGGTTCGTTTACTGCATGGACTGATGTTAATATGCCCGGTATGGCATATCGTCGTGTAGACATTGCTGATTATGATAATGATGGAGACCATGACTTTTGGATAACCAACTCTGGTACTGGAACAAATTACCAATACTTCAGGAACAATGGTGGCTCTGGTTGGGACTTTACCAATCTGTATAATATAAGTAACCCTGATGTTTGGAGCGGACTGTGCCATGGTGACTTTAATGAGGACGGTTGGCTTGACCTTTTAATCCAGACTATAAACGGTCAGGTGCACATCCTAAGAAACAACGGAGGTGGCGGCTTTACAGATGTAGACCTTAGTATACAGTCAGGTAACACCCAATCAAGACAGGTCGCGTGTGGCGATTTTAATGGCGACAATCATCTTGATTTTATAGCAGGAACAACTGGAAGAATACCTCAACTTTATCTTGGGAGCGGCCAGATATCTACGACAGCATTTACCTATAAGGGAGGAATACATTCAAGCAACGCACATGACTGGCATGGCTCGTTTGTTGTAGATTATGATGGAGATTATGATTACGATATTTTTGTCCAAGGCGACCAGGGTTGGATATATAGGTACACAAATGATGGGACAGGAAGCTTTTCAGAAGCTCTTATAGATACTGCTACTGGGCTTGACACAAACGACTGGAAGGATGGAAGTGTATGGGACTTTGATAATGATGGAATACTTGATATAATCGGAGGAAGCTGGAATGTCTATAACCCAAATAGTGTTTTCTTCCATAAAGGCAATGGTAACTCCTCTCTTAACAGCGGTTTCAATTCAGCCGTTACAGTATCTACTCTTGATACAACATTCCATATGGATTGTTCAGGACCAGAATACCTTAAAGGGCTTAGAGTTTTGCCTGGAGAGGCTGATTACATTAGTTCAGTTAACGAGCAATATAATACAAACGCATCATATACACTGAATAATGGAAATTATTCTTTTGCTGCATACCTTTTAATGCAGGTACAGTACTACAATGGCTCGGATTGGTCTGTTGTTTCCACTGTTGTTAACAACACCCTTGAATACCTAACCCCAAATGAAATTCTGAACCTTAGGGCAAAGTGGAATAGCGGAGGAGCATGGAATACCTCAAACAGCACAAATGGCACGTACAGGGCTTATGTTCAGCTTAATAATCCTACGGGAAATATTTTAAAGAGCGCTAACGGAAGCTATATGAATGCAAGCTACTCATTCAGTGTCATAAGAGACACTATTGCGCCATTATACTCTAGTATTCAGCAGATTCCTCCTGGAAAAGTATATAGGGGCCAAAATGTTAGCTATGTTGCGCTATGGTCAGATAACTATCAGCTTAATACGGCATGGCTTATTACAAATGAAACAGGAAATATGACAAACAGCACCTATGTTCAACCTATTAACCTCTCCGGTAATCAGTCCTGGTCAAACTTTACATTCCAGATGCCTACAAACAAGAGTGTTGGTTCGCTTAACTGGAGCATCGCTGCAAACGATAAATACCTTAATCAAAACCAGACGCCTCTAAACATAACTGAAGTTTGGGCATGGGTGAAATTTAACCAGAGCGTTTTAATGCCAAATGTTACATATATAGGTGAAAGTGTTACAATGCAGTGCCAAGTGGTAGATGCAAATTATTCGTTTGCTCAATCTGATGTAAATGTTACCTTCACAAGCCAATTTTATGGAACAATTGGCACTGCAACAACAGATGCTAATGGATGGGCATCAATACAGTTTGCATATTCATTTGAGTTGGTAGACACAATATTCTGTAGTATGCAAGACCAGCAATGGTTTAATGTCACTAATATAACACAACTTAATCAAAGTGTAAATGTAACTGCAACATCAGTTAATTTAAGCATATATGATAGTGCAGACCTGCCTAATGTAACAAAGTACCAGAATGAAAATGTTACTTTTTATGCGAACTTTACAGACATCTATGGCTATCCAATGATTGATGCAATCTGCAATATAACTATACTTGGCACAACTGAAAATATGACTTACAGCAACAGCTCAAAAACTTATGAGTATGTAAAATCGTTTGAGTGGCCGGGTGTTTATCTATGGAATGTTACTTGTAAAGCAAACACCTCACAGCCGATATTCAGAAATGCGACTGTTGTGATTAACGATTCTTTGCCTCCAAACATAACCCTTATATCCCCACAGAACAATGCAAGCGTTCCAACAGGACAGATTGTGTTCTATTATAATGTGACTGACGCAACAGGTGTGCTGAACTGTTCGCTTATTATAGACAATACCCTCATATCCACTAATACCAATGTAACGCTCAATGCTACACAAAACTTCACACTTACTTACTATAGCATTGGGGTGCACAACTGGAGCGTAAACTGCACAGATAGCTCCCCAAGGAAAAATAATGGTTCTTCGGAGGTACGTAATATTACAGTCACAGGACCCATCTTAAATCTTAGCTGGATATATGCGCCAACAAAGTTATTTAGGGGTTATACAAATGTCAATTTTACAGTTAATGTTACAAACACTGGAAATGCAAACGCTACGAATATAATGCTTGAACTTTACTTGCCTTATAACTGGAGCTTTATGCCAGGCAACAGCTCTGTAATAAACATAAGCATTCTTGAGCCGGGATTCAATTATACAGCAGTTTGGTACATATCTGTTGGAATGAATGCAAGTTTCGGTGTTCAGCAGATTAATGTGACAGCAAATTCAAGCGAAAATATAACCGCAAATCTTTCTACCGATGTAAGCATAGGTACGGACGATGCCGGTATAGTTAATATTACTACCATCACAAACAATACCTGTAGTTACGAGCCTTATTTCAATATCACAGCAGAAGTCAAAAATTTTGGAGAGAATCTTACAAATGTTACTTTCTGGGTTATATTTGAGGCGAATGGCGTTGTGCTAAACACCACAAGCATAGTTAATGCAACTGAAAATACAACTTATTACAGAAGCATAATCTGGAAACCAACAGCAGAAGACAATTACAGCATTAGCGTCTACACTAACCTGAGCACAGACATTGATAATAGTAATGATAGATACAATGTAACTTTATACAAGGCGTTTGTTAATATTTCTGGCTGGCTTGTAACTAAGAATACAAGCAGTGATAACAGCTACAATACAACCATTCAAGCAAAAAACAATGGCAGATGCAACCTAAGCAATGTAAAATTATATTCTTTTGTGCCTGAAAATATAAACGCCACGCTCTTTTCATATGCTCCTTATTATAATCAGACCTTTGCAGGACCAAGCTTTGTTGGAACTGCTTATTACTGGCTAAAAAACCTATCAGTTGCAGAGACCTTTGAAGTTGAAATTGTGCTGAATTGTACTAGTCGCTATAAGGCAAGCGGCATAATAATAGGGCTTGATCCTGTTATAATCTAATAAAGATATAAAAATAGAAAAGTATAAAATCTTCTATATTTAATCTGTAATCTATTAAATACCTTCTTTTATAAACACAACTAATCCCTTTTTTAATACAGGACAGCCTCAATACCAAACAAACCAACGCAGTTCTTAAAGAAGTAGCTTATGCCATTTCTCTGAACAAAATAATTAGTTTGCATCTTTAATACATAGGCTGGCTCTTATAATGAAAACATCTTTTCAGAAGAGGGGTATATGATTATGATAGTCTATTTTGAGAATTAACTTATTGACTTTATAACTTTATTGATTTTAACAATCTTAAAAATTTATGGATATAGATAAACTCTCTCTGTTGAAATCACATCAGGTGTTACAAACTCTGTTAAAGTGGATGTTCCTATTTTTGGGATGAAATTTAGCCTTACTAGCTCATCTTCAGTAATCTCTCCAGGCGCTTCATAGCAGAGTTTTATTACATCACCTCTTTGTAGATTGCCGGGAACATGGTTTGTCCCTTCTTGTTCGTATATCACTGAAAAGTATCCCATTCCGTAATTGTAAGGTCTTATTGTAAAGGTTGCGTTTTCCGGTATGATATCTACGGTAGAAGTTATAGCAGACACTGTGAGATAGGCTATTGTATTAGTTGTATTCTCCACCTTCTCTGAACTTAAGCTTATTGTGGCAGGCAGGGTTGAAATGTCTGCGCCAAGGTTAACTGAAAGATTCTGTCCAGAACTCAAAAAAAATAATGCATGTGTGTTATTTATCGCAAGGTAATCGTCCTGTGAATCATCATCATAATCTTCTTCAAGTGGTATGGGATTTTCGTATAGCTGAAATAAAACATCAGCGTCAAAAAAGGTTATCCTAAATGCTGTGCTTCCACTTGTTCTGTACCCCTCAATATAACCATATGAACTTATATTCAAATGGCTGAAGCTGAACGAAGTTCCAGAATCTGATAAGTTTACTTCTGTACCATTGTCATTTAACAGATGAGTATACACAATCCCTGCACTGCTTAGATTAAATTTTAGATATGTTCCATTGTACTCAGGAGGGCAATCATTCATGCAACTTCTTACATAATCTGTTAGTCCATCGTCATCCAAATCAACATCTATACTGGTCCACATGTCCTCTCTTATTATGCCCCCGCTTCCGTCAACTCTTAGCCCCATGAAGTTCTCAAGTTCGCCCATCTCCTCATCGTTCCATGTATTATAACCATTTATATTGTTCTTATCACAAATGCAGTTCTCTCCTTTGTATTTTAAAGTCGATGTTCTGTCTTTTGTATTGAATGTGAAGATGACCTGGTCAAGTTTTATAGGGTCTGAACCGGGTGCAAGCTTTAATATCTGCTGGAAATCAGTTAGGTTTCCTCCTCTTCCGTCTCTTGCAGAAACCTCAATTACCCGCGCGTTCGTTGATATCTGGCTTCTTGCCTGTTGTCCTGTAGAAAGTGCCTTTTCCTGGAGGCTTCCTGCTGTCTGAATAAGCACTCCGGCTGCAACCGCTGCAACAAGAAGCATGGCAATAAAAACTATTAGGGTACCAACACCCATCTCTGCTTTTCTTTTCATGTATTCTCCCTGATTCTTCTTTGCGTTGTTTTTATAGGAAAATCAGTGTCAAATTCAGTTCAAATATAATTTGAAATAAAATTTAAAAATTTTAAATCTCATATAAATTAATATACTATAATATATATTAATCTATTATAGAATATAGTCATATATGTTTTTATATATAAATATTTCGGTTTTGTTAGGGCTGCGTTCAAAAAGTGTGTTAGCATCCACCGCGTATGCACATTCAAGAACATATACGGGTCTGAGGTGAGTTGTTCCATACGGAGAACCTGATATTTTCATTTAAACGGAAAAGTGCCAACATGATGGTAAGCCGACTGAAAACGAGATTTTGAACGCAGCCGGTTTTGTTAGCAAAAAAGTTAAGAAAACTGACCTAAAAATCTAGAATAAGTAATCTAGAATAAGTATATCTTTATACCTATTATAAAAAGATATACTATAATTAAATAATAATCTAGAAATTTAATAACAGCCTAGAAATTTATTATTTTTGTTGATAATTACGGACTGTATGATTGATTCACTTCTTTTTTAAAATCTCTTTTTGCATATCTTCAAACTGTTTCTTGATATGATGAAAAACCTGATTAAAAATATCTATGTCGTGCTCAAGCTTCTTTTCTTTCTCTTTTAACCTCTTAATTTCCTCTTCTAGTTCCCTTATTTTGTTATTTAAATCCATACCTGCCTCTTCCATAGTGTGAATCTAGCCACTGATTTGACTCTGCTATAAAATCTGAAACATCTTTGGCTAGGCTCTTTATTCTTGCTTCGTCCTTGTCGTAATTTGACGACAGCGATGTTGCAATAGATTTAAGTGAGGAAAGCTTTCTTTTAGCCTTGTTCTCTTCAGACATATGGTATCTTAAATAATAGAATGAAATTAGCAAAAGCCCTATTACCGCGAGACTTAATTGAATATATGAATTATATCCTTTATGAACAACAACTCTTATTGTTTCGGTTTCAAGCCTTTCAAGTGCTTTTCCTGTTCGCGTTTCAATAATCAAATTGTAATCTCCTTCTTTTAAACCATCGGTTTGAATATTAAGAGAAACCTGCTCTTTTGTGCTACTAATCTCGCCTTCTTTAATGCCCCTAATGTCTGTTCCTTCAAAATAGTACTCTGTACTATATTTAGATTCTTGGCCTGATGGGTTTTCAAGCAGGAGCGTGATGACTAACGACTCGCCAGGTTTTATTCGTTTGATTAATTTTTCGTTCTCTTGGTATGTTTTTTTTGGAAGAACAGTAAATTCTTTTTGCAATGTGTTTGTGGTAAGCCCATTTGCATAAATGAAGTATGCTTTTATTGTATATGGCTTTAATTGCAGTTTTGATACATCATAAAGAATTGTAAGGTTGTACTCTTTGTCAGGCATAATAATAACTTGACTCTCCTGCCCAAATCTTTCAATGAACCTGTTGCCATCAAAAACTTCAACCATTGGTGTTGCTCTTGCAATTACATTTCCTGAGTTTTTTAGGGAAAATTCAATGTATAGCGGTTTGTCTTGCGAGGTGTTCTCCAACTTAATTTCCAATAACCTTAAATCATCCTTTCTTTCTCCAGCAATATTGAATTTTATAGAGAATTTTCCTAGCAGTTCATTTCCTGAGTAAAAGTCAAATGTTATAATGTGCTCCTCTGGACTAAGAGCATCTTTTGGTATTTTTAGCGTAAAAATAAGGTTCTTCTTTTCAAACGAAGACAAGGAAAACCGGTTCTCTTCAAGTTTTACATACTTTGATAGGTATTGTGAATTCTGGGCAATTTCAACTCTTACATCTTGATGTGCAGACTCACTATTTACTACAGTGGCTATTATGCTATAGGACTTGTCAAAATCTATCTGATGAATTCTGTATTCTAATGGATTTATTGTAAGAGAGCTTGCAAGAGGCATAGCTAAGGCTATACATAGAAACATCATTAACCAGTATGATTTCACCACCATTGTTTAGTGCCCCTTCAAAAAATCTTTTTATGGTATAAAAACTTTTACTACTACTATTGATTAGATAATCCAACAATAAAGTAAACATATTAAATAGCAAATTTAAACAGAAAATACCACAACTTTTATAAATAACTCTAAAAAATCCGTTTTGGTATGAAAGCAATAGTCCTTGCAGCAGGGTATGCGACTAGGCTATATCCCCTTACACTTGACAGACCAAAACCGCTTTTGCCTGTTGCCGGAAAGCCTATGATGGAATATATAATAGACAACCTTTCCAATGTGGCGGGCATAAACGAAGTATATATAATCACCAATAACAAGTTCTATAATGTTTTTGTTGACTGGAGAAAAAACTTTCGCAGCAGACTAAACATAAAAATACTAAATGATGGAACCATGTCCAATGATGATAGGCTTGGTGCGGTAGGAGACATAAACTTTGTTGTGCAGAAGGTAGGGATTAAGGATGAGATAATGGTGGTTGCAGGTGACAATCTTTTTGAGTTTGATCTATTCTCAATGGAAAAATATTACCGACAGAAAAGAGCGAGTGTTGTCGGAATTTATGATATAATGGACAAAGAAAAAGTAGCAGGAAAGCTTGGTTGTGTTGAAGTTGATTCTTCGCAGAAAATCATCTCTTTTGAGGAAAAGCCTGCGCAACCAAAAAGCACGCTTATAAGCACTGCTATTTATATATTCACAAGGGAGGATGTTCATGAGATTGACTCTTGCATCAGAGAAAACGGCAGACCAGATAATCTAGGAGATTTTATAAAATATCTCTCACTAAAAAAACCGGTTTATGGTTTCCTTTTTCATGGGAGTTGGTATGACATCGGTACAAAAGAGCTCTATGCAGAAGCAAACCGAGTTTTTGAACAAAAAAGCGTTGGCAAGCAACAAATAGTTAACCTGTCAAATGCTTAATAAGAAGCGGTTCCGTAAATTTTTTATTCTTTGACTCCAAACAAACCTCTATGATTGTAAGCCATAAAGAGGTGAGTAGAAACATAGCTGAGAATACCCAGTTTATAATCTCAAATAAGCTTGGCGGATTTTTGCTTTTCTCAGCCAAAGAAAACATCACAAAATACAACGGACTTTTCTTTTCAAGCGGATGGGATTTTTATAGAACAATTGAAGATATACGGCTTGTCGGAACTGAAACAACCGGCATTAAAAATAAACTTTGGGCATTTGAGCGACAAAGCCAGAATGCTATAGAGAACTTTTTTTTATATCAAAATTGCATGATTTATGAAGTTATAAACTTCAATGGATTTGTAGATGTTACTCTTGACTGCAGGAAAATTTATGATTTTTGTGACATTGGACGAATATACAATATAACTGTAGAGAACGGTATGCTGGTAGTCGAGTATTGCAAATATAAGGATGCAACACTAAAAGAAATTGACTATAAAATATATCTTGTCATTGGAGGTTCATCTAGCTACCTAAAAAAAGGTTTGTGGACACAAAGAAATTACAAGTATGATGCATTGCGAAAGTCCGTGCCTTCGCTTATGTATGTTTACGAGGCACTTAGGCTTGCGGTTGATGGTGCTGAATGTTTTGTAATATCTTTTTCAAATACAAAAGACGAAGCGGTGGACGCCTGCAGAAGCACACTCTCTGAAATTAAAAAAATTAAGAATAGTTTGCAGGGATATTATGAAGGACTTACAGTAGGTGTAAAACAGAAAGGTGAGATTGGGGACGCTGTGCGTTGCTGTATTAAGTCTGTTGATGACCTAAATGTTTCAGTTAATGGAGATTCTGGGTTTTTTGCTGGGCTACCATGGTTTCACCAGTTCTGGACACGAGATTCTGCAGTTTCTTCAAAGGCGCTACTTATTACAGGAAGGCATACTGATGCTAAAGAAACTATTACAAATATTCTTTCAAAAATTCTTCCTGATGGTAGAGTGCCAAATAGGTTCCCAGAGTCACAACTTGCTAGCGCAGATGGAGTAGGTTGGGCATTTAAAAGAGCTTGGGAAATAATAGTTTTTGAGGAGAGTGCTGGAATATCTGATGCTGATTTCATAGATTTTGTAAAAGAAAAATTAAAATATTCAATTAATATGCTGATGAAACATCATACCTCCGGAGGACTTGCGTACAACGAAAGGCTTGAAACATGGATGGATACGGATTACAAAGATGACAGCAGGGCAGGTTTCCGCATCGAAATACAAGCATTACAGCTTGCTATGTATGAAATAATGGCTGCTATTTGCAAAAAGACAGGTGACACGGACTATGCAGTATACAAAAGAATGGAGGACAAAATGCGAGCAAAAGTTAGGCAAAAATTCTGGAAGCCACCTATTCTTTTTGACGGTGTCGATGACTCTACTATAAGGCCAAACATATTTCTTTGCTGCTATATCTATCAAAAGCTTCTCAGCACAGACGAATGGGTCGATTGTTTTGCCTACTCCCTGCCTAGACTCTGGCTTGAATGGGGTGGAATTGCCTCCATTGATAAGTCACATAAGTTTTTTATCGGTGAGTATACAGGCGAAGATAACCGAAGCTACCACAGAGGCGATTCGTGGTTTTTCATAAACAACCTTACAGCAATATGCCTTGCAAGAATTGATAAAAAAAGATTTGAAAAAGAAGTATCCGCAATTCTTAAGGCAAGCACAGAAGAAATCCTTTACAAAGGGGCCGTTGGTTCGCATGCAGAAGTAAGTCCTGCAGAGAGATTGTCGTCTGCGGGTTGTTTTTCACAGCTGTGGAGCGCTGCAACTTATCTTGAGTTGGTGCATGAGCTGTTTTAGTTAGCCCTTTTTTTATAGAAATCACACTTTATTCTTATAAAGATTAGCTTCTTTGAAAACTCCCTTTCAAAAAAGAGGGGCGCTTATTTTTTGGTTCCAGAGTATAACCCTTCTTCAACTGTCTGGTATGAGGACTTGCCTTCTTCCCCCATCTGCTCAGCAAGAGCGTCGTCAATTTCCTTATCACTGAATCCCTCATCTTTCAATCTCTTTCTTATTGCAAGGTCATCCTTCTTTAGCATCCTTAGAATCTTTACCATGTTGGCTATTGCAGTTTGCTTTTCTTTTTCTTCGAGCTTTTTTATTTTAACCTTGAGTATATCCACCTTGCTTCCTTTTTTTACAAAGCTAATAATCTCCTTTCTGTACTTATATCCCAAAACACCCGCTCCTGCCAAAATTGCTAATATTGTTCCTATAATCCCCCAGAACACTATTGGGCTCATCTTTTTTTCAGGGATTGCCTCAATATCCACCCTGAAGGGGATAGTCTTTTTTTGTCCAAGCGCGATTATCTCAATTTGAGTGGATTCAGTTACATTTTCGTTCTTTGCTGTGTTTATTATTGTGAAGTTCGCTTCTTCATTTGGGTCCAATATTTTTGTGCTCTGAGAAAAGCTAAAAAATGCTTGTTTTTTTGCAAAATCAACAGTTACTTCAATGCTTTCATCAAGCCTGTTCTTTACAAAAAAAACCTGATTGTCAGTCGAGTTTACAAAAATCTCGCTTGGACTTACAGTGAATGGAAATGTAGAATATCTGCTTATATGGATAGAAAATGGCAGTACAAAGCTTTGGTCTGCAGCTGTGCATTCAAAACGTCCTTTGTAGGTTTTTTCTGCTCTTTCTGCTTTATTGAATGAAACCTCCACGCTTAGAGAGTTTCCTGTTATAGTAAAGTCACTTTGGCTCGTAATATCCTCGTCATCCCAGCGAAGTCTGCATGAAAAAGGGTGGCCTGTTTTGGCAATGTTGAAGTTTATCTTTGCTGTTGTGCCGAATACAGTAAGGGACTTTTCGACTAGGCTTATCTCAATCTTAGGATGGCTTGTTACTATTATAGGGATTCTTCCTGTTTCATCACCAAGGTTGTAGATTGAAAGGTGACCATAAATATTTCCTGTTTCAGCTGTTTTTCTTATCAGATTTAGCCTTATGTAAGAGTATGGTGAGATGTCTGTTCTCTTCTTTTCAATATCTAGGACATCTTTAAGTTCGTCTGAAAATTCATATGTTACATCAGTCAAAGGGAAGGTTGTTGGGTTATAAACTTCTATTGGTACAGACTCCTTGTCCATTATTACAATCATAGGTCTTGACTTTAGTATAGGTCTTGCATTGTTTTTAAGAACTATAAATGCAAGAGCATTCATTTCAGTATTGTTCCATCCTACATACTCTGATTCAATATTTTCTGCAAATGCAAGCTCTTCTCCGACAACCCAGTCTTCTGCATCGTCAATAACCTCATGAGTCCTATTGAAGCCGGCTGCCATAAGCCCTAAAATGCTATAAGCAGTTGGGTATATCATTTTATATGTTGAGCCGTTGCCCCAGCTTCCGTTATTATTTTGCTTGTACCTTAACCATGAAATCACATCGCTTATATTGGTCAGGTTGGTCACAACAGAAGAGTTGTATCCGCTGTAAAGAAATAATGCAGTATTGCTTATGTTTGCATCCGCTCCGAGATACTTCTCCCCAGAACGCTCGTTTCTAAGCTCGTGGACAAGGTACCTTAAAGCAGCATCTTTTTTCTCTTGTGATATGTTTGAGATAACAGCAAATGCAGTGGTCGCTACATCGCACGCTCCCCATTTTTGGTCTTTTGACCAGCAGTGATCAGGCATTGTATAAGACATATTGTCTCCTTCATAAATAAACACAGTCTCTCCTTCCTTTGTTGAAAGGTTTGCCCTTATATTTCTGTCACAGACAACATCAAGCTTCTGGTTTTCTACCGGAGTTATTGTGTATGTTGCTGAGCTGCTACCCATAACCCAAAAACTTTCATTGTTTAGATAGCTCCTGTTATAGTTTATTATGCATGAAGTATTATATGGCTCAAAGGGAAAAACTCTAAGTGTCCATTCATCAGTATCAACAAAGTAGTTCTGCTCCTTCTCAAGAAATACTACGCCGTCATAAATCACTCTGTAGGTATCAGGATAGCCTGACAAAGTTAGATAAGCCATTATCTTTGCGGTCGTAAATGTACTGCAGTCCTCCTGCGGCCAGCACTTTCTCTGGTTGTCCCTGTTGAGTTTGAGCCACTGCATTGCCAACTCCAGCTTTTCAGCATATATGTCTTTGTAGTTGCTTAAAACCCATATGCCTCCAGAGGTTTCTATCGCGTCCCGCCATCCGCCGTCGCTGTATTGCGTCTGCGCGACATAGTCAAGCATACTGCTTAGCCTGTTGACTTTTATCTTCTTTTCACGCTGAAAGGTTTCGCCGTCTTTAACATAATGAAGAAGTACCCTCACATCCCTACAATGTTTTTCTTCAAGATTGTAAGCTCCTATATAGCAGTTATAAGTGTCGCTGAATTTGTACATGTTGATATCTGTGAATGAGTTGTCATCAACGCAAAGCACAGATGTTTTTATGGGTATTCCCTGCTCTTCGATGCATGCGTAATAGACAAGGTCCTCTACGCTAATATATTCAGAAGGTACATAGTTCCAATCAATATACTTGCTTTCTGGACGGATTAAATATATGCCCTCAATGCTCCCTTTGATGTCGTATGCAGGGCAGTAAGTGGCACTTAGGGCTAACATAAATGTCAAAAATAAAAATCCCATCCAAGCTTTCCTCATGCAGCACTCCTCTCTTTTGTTTCTTTAAATATCTTTTTTTCTATTGCTAAGTGGGTAAATGTTTTATTCACATTCTTTATCTTTATTTTTCTACTATCTTTCATTGCCTTTTTCCGAAGAGTTCGTCATTGATGTTATATGTGTTGTTTTCTTGATTTACATTGTTTTTTTCAGCCTTCATCTGTATAACCTGTGCTACAATATTGAAGCTAACAAACCTGCCTTTTGTAGATTCTTTGTGCCTATTAGATAGTTTCTCATAGGCATCGCTTATTTCAGACCTAAGTGTTTCAAGCTCTTCTTTATTGCAGTTAAGAAGCTTTCTTTTTGCGTCGTCAATTGCTGTGCAAAAAAGGTAATAGTCAAGTTCTTCTTTTAAAAATATTATTGCATGGCCTGTAACGGCCTTTTTTTCTTCGCTGCATTTTTGGTATAGTTTTATTATGTCCTCATACATCGCAAAGGCTTTTGTGTGTCTGTTCTGTTCTATATGATTAAGGCACTCTATTAGCTTGTCGTGGAGACGGCTGTGCGCAGGTGCTGGAACTATACTTTTTATCATCTTTTTAATCTCACCTTTGCTTTCTTCATTATAATTTACCGAGTAATAACCGGCAATTAGCACTGTAGCAACAAGGATTAAAAGAAGGACACCCTTTAGACTTAAGACGCTTCCTTCTATCACGAATCCAGTCAGAGTTTCTGCCTCATCGGCCCTTATTATCAGAGCTGATTTTGTGCTCTTAAGTTCGCTAACAAGTTTTTTTCCTTCTAATATGTATTTGAACTTACCAACACTTCTTATATCTACCGCAAACAGCGGATCTGCATTTATAAGCTCTACCTGCTCTTCTATCCTTATTTTGTTGAAGTCGGAGGCCAAGGTCTTCGGAACAAACTCAACGAAAACAAGCCCCGAGATGTTATCTCTTGTAGTAACTACTTTCTCTACTATTGCAATGTTCCTTCTTTCTCCAGACATATATTCAATCTCTATGTTTTCAATCTTTGCTTCAACTTTGATTTTTTCCTGTGCTTCAACACAGCTCCTAACGAATTTTTTAAATTGCTTATCGTTAAGATTGCGGTTTTTTGAGGCAAGGTATGACTTAGCTATCTCGGCGAGCTCTTCTTCATTTAATTTTTCTATATAATCCTCAACCTCTATTACCCGCACACCTGTTTTTGTTTCCTGCATAATCTGGCTCAACTCTCTTTTGTACTCTGCTGTTCTTGATTCAAAATCTGCGTGTGAGATTTGGAGACTTTGTAGCGAAGCAAACTTTTCTCTTAGAACTGTCAGTTTTTGCTTGCTCTCTTGCATATCCTTTGAAAGCTTTATCTGACCTGCGGCAATTGTTTCTTTTTCGTCATAAGCCGAAACCCTGCGTAACGCCTGGTCAATTTCGGCGAGGGCGGCGTCTATCTTCTGTAGCTCGTTGCTAAGATCATAGACCTTTGGCGAAACTTCTTTTTTGTTGTCTGTTTCTGTTGCTGTACCTATATTTTCAGTATTTTTGTTTGGCTTCTCTTCAACTAGGCCAGAGACAAAAAGCTCGTGCTCGTCGCTGAACCCTTCACCAGCTTCATTCATACACCTTATCTTCCATTTGAAGTTTCCGTTTGTTAGATTCGCCTCAAACTTCTGCACTTCACCTCTGCTTACATTAATCTGCTCGCCTTTTACTCTCATGCCAAGCAGTCCAACCTGATTGAAGAGCAGCTTACAGTAACTTACAGGTGTTTTTGACTCTACTTTATAGTTGAATGTCGCAGTTCTTTCATGAAGCATTATACCATCATCAGGTCCTATTATCTCTATGCGCGGAACGCCTCTCTCGCTTTCAGGCTTGATTGTAAGCTTCTCGTAAACAGTCATGCTTTGTGTCAAGTTAACATCAAACTCGCGTGTCTGATATGCTAAATGCTCTACTTTTGCCCTGTAAATTCCTTCTTTAAGATTCTCAAAAAATGCCCTTCCATTGATATTTGACTTTGCATGAGTTCCGTTTATAGAAACAAGCGCATCGCCTATGAATTCTTCGCTTCTGTTGTCTTGTAAATACACGGTCAAGGTAAACAATTTGTCTTTTATCTCTAAATTTCTGTAGCATGTAAAACTTCTCTTCTTTGAGTCTTCAACAATAAGCCTTACTGGATAGTCATGCTCTGCATTGTATGTATGTTTGTCTTCACTTCCATATGTGCCGTCTCCATAGTTCCATGATTTTAAATACGGCGGAATGCCGCCCCTTATATCTGGATTAAGAGAAACCTCCTCTCCAGTAGTCCCATGCGTTGCTTTTATAAAACAGCTCAGCGGTTCTACTACACTAAAACTTGCTTCTCTCTCAATTATCTGGCCTGAATAAGAGAATACAGCCTTTATATTATAAATGCCTGTTGAGAGTGGTGTATAAAGCAAGACAGTGCTGTTCTTTACAACAGTACTATAGTTTTGAACCGAGTTGGCTGTTGAGACCGTTATATTTAGCAAAGTTTCTGGACCGGCCGTAATATAAATGTACACTGATTCATTTGGATAATAACTCTCTCTTTCAACCGATACAGAAAAATTAATCTGTTGGCTCGCGTTGAGTAGGCTGTTCGGTTGATTTTTTTCGCTGTTGTTACTTTTGCTATCATCTTCAATATTGGACCCATTAAAACCGGTAGTATTTGAAGAAGTGTTTACTATATTCTGCGAAAATGAAATTCCTGAGAGCACGCATATTAACGCAATCCAATAAAATACAAGATACTTGTTTTTTCTTTTTTTCATTTTGTTCACTTTTGCGTACTCCTCCTGTTTATCTAAAAGGCGAATGTTTTGCTTGCAAAGTAGGCAGAGCTTCCCTTACCAGTTGAAAAAAACTTTCGTACCCATAAACAACCTTGTGATTTTTGAATATTGACTCTGTTTCAGTCAGATAATTAATGAACTCTTCAAGGCTAAGTATTATGCTTTGAGGGTAATGCTTTTGAATCTCGAGCCTGTGGTGCAAATCCCACACCACGAATATAAGATGTTCTGAAGAATAAAGAGCACAGCAAATTGTTAGAGCACTGGCCCTTTTGCGAAGAAACGCTTCCAACTGCTCGGATGCTTCAGTGCTTTTTGCTGAGTATGGTTTCCGAGCCTCCATAAGCGAAAGCATAAGAAGTGCAGTACTGTTGTCAAAATTGATAGAGCAGAGATGGCTTCTTCCTATAGATATCCTTTTTAATACGCCACTAGATATCATGGCGTTTACTTTTTTGTTTATATAAGGATAAGGCTTTCCAAGGCGCTTTGAAATCTCATTCATACTAAAAACATTTACAAGATTGCTGTCATAAAGTTCAAGTATGCTTAAGTCAACATTGCTGAAACCCATT
>JAWABL010000006.1:0-60605 GCA_038884615.1 Candidatus Woesearchaeota archaeon
TCCCTTATAAAAGAGATTACTTCAGTTATTTTCATAGGCTTCTGTTTTTTTGGGTTATAGCAAAAATCACAGTTCATATTGCAGTCAGAAGTTAGAGGGAACATAAAACTCTTATAGCTCTTTTTATTCTCTTTGTTTAGATTATATTTCGTTGTCATAAGCTTTTTGTAAAAGTCTGCGTTTTTTTCCAGCAATGAAAAAAACACTCCATGAGAACTGCACCTCTTCTTAATATAAACTGCGTTGCTTTTCTCAACGACAACAGCATCAATCTCCTTAAAACATACAGGGCAGATGCTCCGTGTTTCTTTTATTTTAGTGACCAGCATTTTCTTAGATACTCTTCTTCATGTTTGCGACCATACACACTCTCAACTGCATTAAAAAATCGTTTTAATAAGTAGGGGTTTTTTTGTAGCAGAGGCATTTTTGAAATAACAAGAAGAAACCATGAGGGTATTATCGGATAGTTGGCCATTTTAAACAAGCAACTCCAGTATATCATGCAATCAGCATCTGCATGCAGCATATTAAGATGCCAGTTATAAAAAACCTTTTTCTTTGAGCTTTCAACATCGTCTTGTGAAATCAACCCGGCCTTTAAAGCTGTTTCAGTAAGCTTGTATCTAGGGAAGTAAATAAGGGAGTAGAATATAAAATGTCGCGGCCTAATCTTCAAAATAAAGCTAAATCCTTCTCTCCGGTCATTTTCATCTTCAAATGGATTATCAACAATGTAGTCGTATATAGGAAGAACATTCAATTGTTTTAGTATCTCTGATGCACGGAGAATCTCCTCATTTGTGGTGTTTCTATTAAAGAAGGCCTTCCTTATTTTTTCAGAGCCGCTCTCTATTCCCATCTTGGCAGCTTTAAGCCCTGCACTCTTCAACATCACCATAATCTCTCTATCAATAAGCTTTGGATGAGTCATGACAATAAAAGGTAGTCCGATCCTCTTTTGATAAGATTTACTAAAATGACTTATCCACTTCTTGTCGTATGTAAAAACATCATCGTGAAAAAAAACAGTATTAAGTCTGTGGCTTCTTTTTGCCAGAAGAAGCTCGTAAATTACATTATCCACTGAGCGCCGTCTTACTTTTGTTCTTACTATATTATTTATGCAGTACGCGCATCTGAAGAAGCATCCTCTGTTACTCATAATACTATAACAGCCCATGACAAGCTTGTATGGAAGAGAGGACTTAACATCTTTATAAGAGCGAAAAATTAAATCATTTTGTATATAGAACTTATCAGCATCAGAGTAGTCAGGATAAGGAAGAGAATTAAGATCTGGCACTTGGTTTATAACATGGGCAATTTTTTTTCTTTTTCTAGAAAGTCTATATATAATACCGGGAACAACAACGCAAAATTCTCTGTTTGCTCTCTCCTGTTTTTGTGCCAGATTGTGCAGATGCTTACAGAGCTCGGCTATTGCGTATTCCCCTTCGCCTATGCATATCATATCAGCATAAGCCAACGATTCTTCAGGACAGATTGTAGGGTGTACACCACCCCAAAGTATTTTAGCATTTGAAGTGTATCTAATCTTCTCAGACAAGGTTTTTGCTATTTCAAAAAATGAAGATCTTACGCTCAAAGCTACTAGCTCAGGCTGAGTATCATTTATAATCTTTATAGCCAGTTCATACTCATTTTTAGACGGCAGTGATATATTGTTAATCATATGCTCCTTAAAGAAGAGTGAGGTAACCTCATTTCCATTCTTTTTCAGAACTGAATGCAGGAGTCTTATTGCCATACTGTCAACATCATATAGACTGATTAGAATAACTTTTACCATTGGTATCGCCATTAGTATGCTCTAGATTTATTATTAGATTTGTAATTTAATTCTCGTTTGTTTTTTTGTTTTTTTACAACTGCTTCATTTCTAATCAACGAATAGCAAAATGGATGAATTGTTCCATCCTCACATAGGCCTGCACTCCTGCAGTATCCTAGCTCATCAAGGTCTATATCATACCGCATAGGCCATCTGCGCAGTTTTATCTTATAAAGATTTACCTTGCAATCTCCATGAATTCTTTTCTTTATATAATAAAAAAAAGACCTTGCTCCGCCATTTGCAATAAGCCTGCGGCTAAATGCAATCTTTTCCTTTACTCCATTATCATAAGAAGGCTCGTTGAACTCTACAAAAAGAAGCTGTTTTGCGTCTTTCGTAGTTAGGTAATAAAGATAAAGGTCTAAGCAATCAAAAGGACGATGGGCTTCTTTTGTTTGTGCAAACTGGTGCAAAAGAAGCTTGGAGTCAAGACTAAGCATGTTACATATTAGATTGAACATCTCAGACAGAAAAAAAGGCTTTTTGCTTGTGTACCGACCTATTTTAACAGCCGCCCGTATCCGCCATTCTACAATAAAATCAGGGTTGTCTAGGTAATACGACCAGATTTTATTCAGCTCGTCTTCATTATCGCCTCGGACAAGCAGAGTTGAAAAAACAACAAAAATTCTATTTTTTTTCAAGTTTGAAAGCGCCCTTAGTAAAATGTCCGAAGAAATACTCTTCCTTTTATATGTTGTGTTATCCCTATAGTCACCACCTCTTAGAGAATTTATAGTAAAATTTACTGTTGTAAGCCCTGCGCGTTTTAATTTTTCTACTACCTGCTCGTCTGCCAATGCAACGCCATTTGTCAACAAAGAATGGGTTTTTCCCTGATTTTTTATGAACTTTAGTATCTCCGGTAGGTCTTTTCTTAGTGTCGGCTCGCCACCTGAAAGCCTTATGCACTCACCTTTAAACGATTTGATGATGTCAAATATCTCTTTAGTGTTCATGTCTTTCGTATGAAAAGGAAAAAAACAGGTGTTACAAGACATATTGCATTTATGAGTAAGAGGAATTGTTAGGCTTATCGGACTTGAGAGCGCAGGCCATGTATATTTTCCCATGTATTTATGGAATTTTACTTTATAAAAATATGCGTCAGTTTCAATTATAGACTTTTGAGTTCCATGCTTGTCGCATCTTTTTTTCATATAGACTATGCCTTCCTGCTCATATATTTTCGCAGGCACTACTTCATAGCATTCATTGCATATACTCTCGGTTTTTTTCAGCAGATTCATTCTAATTCATCTGGTTTTTGTTTTGCCTATAAGTGATGCTGTTCTGCTAAATGGCAAATAAATTCTGCTATATATAAATATGTAAGACCGTATATACGCTGCCCTTAGCGGATAGGGAAAAGGTACAAAAATAAGGTTATAAGGGCAAACCCTAAGCCACAAATAAAAAATCTTCTGCGCAAAATTAGAGCCCCTTGAAGACTTAATTAATGGAAATAAAAAGCGCGGGACCTTCCCGTATCTTATGCTATTAAATTGTCCTTGAAGAAGCGACAAAACAAGGCAGTGCCCTGAACCGGTTTTAATCTTGAAATGTCCGATAGTGTCACCGTACTCAAGAGTAAAACTTTTTAGAGCGCATTCTTTAGTGTGCATATCTTCAAGTGCATTTTTGTAATAAGTACTACCTGGAAAATAGGTTAGGTTAAACACACGCAAAAAGAATGGTTTTGGCAAGGCCTCAATCAGCTTAAGAGTCTCCCCTATATCTTTGAGTGTTTCATTAGGATTTGTTCCAATGAGCTGGTATTCTGGAGGATACATTCTGGTTTTGAACTTGTTAAGAGTTCTTGCAGCCCTTAAAATTTCTCTATTGGCCATCTTTCTGTTATAAAGAGAGCTACTTACCCTTCTACTGCCTGTTTGTATGCCAACCTCCACTCTGCAAAGTCCTGCAGAAACCAGCATAGAAAGTTTAGTTTTTTCTATGCTTTTCGGTCCAGCGTAGCACATGAAAGGAAGCGCCACATGTTTTTTATATTCGGCGATAAAAGCAGAAATTTCGTCCCTGCTCCTTACAAAAAAATCGTCGTCGGTAAACCAGACGAATGCAAGCGAAGGAATATTTTTTTTAAGCTGCCTTAACTGAGATATCACATGACCAAGGCTTCTTTTTCTTAATAAAGACGCATGGCTAGTTGTACCGCTTAATCTTATATGGTATATTTTTTTAAGGTCGTAGTTGCAGCAATATGTGCACGAAGAATGACAGCCGCGTATACAGTGTATTGTAACAAACGAACCTCTGACTTTATTGAAAAATTCATTTGAAAGATTGTGAAGCCCATATGTAAAATGCTTTTCTTGCATTGGCACAAAAGAGCCGTTTTCAAGAACCAAGTGTCCAGCAAGGCTATAGTCTTCAAATGGCAGAGAATCAAGATTCATTACTAAGGGCCTAATTTTACATACCCTGCTATGCCTTCCTCTGATGTTTTTTATTTTTCGGCCACCTGTTTTTCTAGTGTGGAGCGCATAAGCCAACTCGGCAAACGCAAACTCTCCCTCTCCCACGCAGACATAGTCTGCATACATCAAGCACTCATCTGGGTTAAGGGTTGCATGAATTCCACCCCATATAATTACACCATCAAATTTCTTTTCGCGAATAGATTTTATTATCTGTATAACCTTTTGACTGCTCAGCGCCATTGAAGAAAAACCAATCATGTCCATTCTGCAGATAAGAGCATATAATTTTTTAAGAACACTTCTTGGATATTTGTTGTTAAAATAGGGCATAAAAATAAGTGTTACACTATGGCCGTACTTTTTAAGCACCGAGGATAATAGCCTAAGGCCATTGCTAGAGAGGTCATATTCTGCTGAAATAAGCCCAATGTTGATTGTTACCCCCCCAAAACTTCAATTTTTCTTTCTTTTGCTAATTTCCGAATAATATCTGTATACCCTATCGACATAACCCTTTAAATCGGAAAGCTCCCTTGACTGAAATGACTGCCACTTACGCCCACCCTCTAAAAAAGCTTTACGGCTTTTCCAATGCATATAGACATCATAAAAGAAAGCATAGCAGAAGTTCTGCCTCCACTCAATAGCTGAAAGAACCGAAGGAACAAGATAGACACGTTTTCTATAAAAAGAGTGAGGGTGCCACATCAGCTTTAGGACAAAAGCAGCTTTGCTGGGTTTGTAGGTATATATGCAATAGAGGCTCAGCCTTATCTTATCAAAAAATGGCTTAAACCCACGCTGCTCTTTAGGGTTGAATCTGCTTCGTCCATATTTCTTTGTAAATTTAACTACCCTCCTGAAAAAACCATCATAGCTGTACAGATTTTGATAAAGGCGCATTATATTAAGAATCATATCAAGTGTGTTAAGGCTTTTTGAGTCCCATTGCGCAAAGGCGTACAAAGAGTTTTTATAGTATTGCGTATTGATTCTCCCTTCCTTTTTTAGTCTTTTGTAGTGAGGCGTTCCGTAATACGCTGCGGCAACAAATATGTCTGTAAATAGTATGCTATGTGTTGTGAGAAATTCTTCGACCCTTCCAAATGCATTAAGGTAATCATGATCAAAACCCATTATAAATAAAGGTTTGGCCATTATTCCATGCTTATGAAAATTGACTATTACCTTTCCATACTTATTTATTTCATTTAGTCTGTGCTTGCCGATTAATTCAAGATTTTTCCTGTTTAGCGTTTCAAATCCTATAGAAACTTCCTGGCATCCGCTCTTTGACATGATATCAAGAAGCTCGTCGTCCTCTGCAATATAGGCATTGCCAAAACAAACATAATTTATTTTTTCAGGGATTAGAGCGGCAAGAAGTTTTTTTGCATAATCCACATCAAAGAAAAGATTGTAGTCAACTATCCAAAAAAAATTGTACCATTTTTTAAGATATTTTATCTGGGACACAAAATCCTCAACATGCATTTTTCTGATCTTATTTCCAAAATGCATGCTACTTACACAGAACTCGCAACCATGCGGACATCCACGCGTTGCAATTACTGTCGCAAGCATATACCTGTCATTTTTTAAAAGGTCCCATCTGGGCATTGGAAGGTTTTCTAGTCTAATCCTTTCTCCTCTGTAAACTTTTTTAAGTTTCCCTGAACAAAAGTCTTGAAAAAGCCTTGGCCATACCCCTTCCGCCTCGCCTATGACTATTGAATCTGCATGCTTCTTTGACTCATTCGGCATTAATGTAACATGCAAACCACCCAGCACAACAGGCACGCCAAACGACCTAAACATATCAGCTATCTTAAACCCACGAACTGCTGTGATTGAAGTTATTGTAATACCAACAAGGTCAGGTTTTAATGAGAGGTCTATATCCTCTATGTTTTCGTCTATTATATACACCTTATTTTCTTTTGGCGTAAGAGACGCGATGATTGCAAGAGAGAGTGGCGGAACGATAAATTTTGATTTTCCTATAAGCGGGTTATAAAAATACCTATCAAGAAGGTGCGTATTTCTTTCAACCTTAGGCCTAACCAACAATATCTTCATTCTGCTTTTTGAATTAACCATCTTAATTATGTCTTTTAACTATTGGAAAAAGCTTATGTGGCGCAAAAATCATATTTAATGGAATAATGCATTCCCATGTGCACATACACTGCTTCTTTGAAATATCACGAATAATTTTTTTTGCCCTTTCTTTTTCAAGCAGTTTTTTCAGCGAGTAGTCTGCTGCACGAAGATTCCCAAGCCTTTTAACCTTATTGAATAGTTCGCACGGATACACATCTCCGTTGTCCATTATGACCGCAACCTTCCTCCCCGCTTGACAAGGTAGCAATGGTTTTTTGTTTATATGATTATCTTTGTAATGATTGTCTTTACAATTATTTTCTTTGCACTTGCTACCCCCACCTCGTTTGTCATTTGAAATAGTAAAAAGGGTCTCTTCTACGATTCTTGCTTTGTAATGTTCCATACCAAAAAGTTTGCCAAAAAAACCACAAGACGGGAGTGCGGATTTTATACCTTTAAGCTCACGACGAAGCACTGCGTACTCATCTGCAGTTATAGATAAACCTCTTCTGCGCACATCACCCCTCAACATCGCATAGCCAAAAGGTATGCTAAGCTCATTTACCGCATATTTATAAGTCTCTTTTATGGAATCATAATTCAGTTTTGTCACGCAGGCAACGCCCAAAATGCCAAGATTATTATGAGTTCTCTGCAGTTTTTTTAGCGACGCAATAGTTAGCAAAACTTTTTTGAATAATCCATGGAAATTCCTTATTTTATCATGCCTTCTTCCTTTTGCATCAATAGATACGCAAATATTACAGAAAAGACCAGGACAACTCTCAAGAATTTTTTTTGTTACGCTGACAACTTTTTTAGGCATCGAGCAGTTTGTATGTATAGCAACGCTTTTTGTTCCGGCATTTCTATAAAAAAGTTCAGTTATCTCAGCTAAATCCTCCCTAAGGAAAGGCTCACCTCCCGTGATGGTAAGATACTTAACATGACCCATATTTTTAGTCATCATATCTATCTCTTCCAAAGTGAGTTCTTTTCTTCCTTTTTTATTAAGGTTTTTCCAGTTGAAGCAGAAATCGCATCTAAGGTTGCATCTTGATGTAGGAGAGAACACAATATAAAGCGGCGTTTTTTTGAAATAGTACCTAATGTCAGAGAGGTTTATCCCAAGGTATTGTATGCGGGTCATGGCTTAAAACCTTGAAGCATTTTTCTTACATAGTAATAAACCAGCCATTTTACCGGCGGCTTTGCGGGCTTTTTGATTTTGAGAAAAATTTCTTGCATTTTACCTGGATTTTCAAGTGAGGTATACGGATTATATTTCAAAGAATAAGGAAGAAAGAAATTATAAAGCTTTAATAAATAGAAGTTTTCAATTGAGAATGAATATTTAGCAGAGCCACTATTAAGATTGCCTTTACGCACAAACCATCCTAGCATGAACTCGGACATTTTTTTGTAAACCTCAGCATCATCAAGCGAGGTTTGGTTGTTATAGAGCTTAACATTACTAATGAACTGCTTAGTTTTTGGATGCAAATTTGCAAGTTTTTCACGCTCATCTGTCCCTGAAAGGACGCTAAAAAATTTTTGATGATGCTCTTTGTAGACGCTTATATTTGTAGGTTTGAGTTGCTGGAAACCAATTATTTTTTCAATGAACCTATCAAAGTCCACATCACCCCAATTGTATGGATTTGCGCTGTCCAGCTGGAGAAGCCCCTTTCTAAAGTTTATATCAACAAGATTCTGAGAAGGCAAAATTTCAGGGGCCGCACCATAAAATGCGGCAACAACAGGAACACCGCTCCACCCTGCTTCAATTATCACTCTTCCAAGCGACTCGTTCAGTGAGGTTGACGGAAATAAAAGCACATCCATTCGCTTATAGACCTCCCAGATGCTAGTATAAGGGGTAAAGTGCCCCCCATTAAAATGAAGAAAGCTTGATAGTGGAATGTCGTTTTTTCTGAGTTTGGCGTATATCTTTTTTTTGTAGTGGGGAAATGCATAGCCTGCAGCAAGAAGCCTTATAGAACTATCCATTTTATACAGATTTATAAATGCATCAAGCACAATATCAAAACCCTTTTCAGGATTAATCCTGCCTACCCAACCAAGCGTCCTAAGACGCGTCTTCTTCTTCACAATATGCCTCTTTTCTGGGAAAAAATGCATGAACGGCGCACATACTGTGGTATTTTCTTTGTTCAATTGCGGAAACAACTTTATATACAACTGACGAGCAAACTCAGATAGAAACATGACCTTGTCGCCATCACGAAGGTACTTTGTACACATAAGCTCCTGAAAAAGATAACCTGGCCAAAAGCCGGTCTGAACATCTCTTATAATCCTAAATTTAAAACCGTGCTTTTCTCTTAAGTAATGATATATAAATGCGTAAGGCCCTGTATTTGCAAGAACAGCATCCTCACTTTTTAGTTTTGACAGAATGGCTGGCTTTTTTATTACATCTGCTATGTTATGCGATTCGCAGCTATACGCAAAAACACTTGCATTTCTTTTTGAGCTAACTAACCTCGAATTCTCAATATAGTAGTAATTGGCACCATCTATAAAGAACTCATTGCTTAAACGATAGTTATGATATGCTATAATCATGGCCAAAAAATTTCATAAATATTTAAATAATTTTTCGAAATTTCATCGTCCTTATGAATATATTCTACAGAAACAAGGTTTTTTATGACTTTTTAAAGCTTGTTGAAGACAGAAAGATTCTCCCGCTTATTTTAAAATACTACACAAAAAAGCATGTAGCAAAGTATGCTATACGCATTTCCTCAAAAATCAGCCGAAAACAAACGAATAAGAAGATAGACCTACTGCTTATTAATCCTCCACAAAGATACTTCTTATTTTCTGGAAGGAACTTTTCAGAAACATATATACCAAATGAAGAGCCGCTTGGTCTTTTTTCAATTGCATCTTTTCTTGCAAAGAGAGGGGTCTGCTGCCAAGTAGTAGACTGGAATGTCAGCGATACTAGTCTAAGCTGTGTTGACTTGTTGATTAAGCAAACAAAACCGAGAATTGTAGGGATAAGCGCAATAACCCGCCAGACTGAGAAAGCGTACATCATCGGCAGGCATATAAAGCAAAGCCACCCTTCTGTGGCGGTTGTTTATGGAGGAGTACATCCAACCCTGTTTCCGAAAGAGCCGTTTGCCAAAGGATGCGCCGATTATGTTGTCTGTGGGGAAGGGGAGGAAACTCTCTATGAGTTATGGCAGAATCTTGACGCAGATAAAAAAGGCATTGCCGGACTGTGTTACAAACATAACGGAAGAGTGATAATAAATCCGCCAAGAAAGCATCTTAAACCTAATCTCATGCCTATCTGCAAACATAAGAGAATGTATAATACAAACATTCATGTTAGAGAGCTCGCAAAAAAAAGAACATTCCCAATAATGACCTCAAGAGGGTGTGTATACAACTGCAGCTATTGCGCAATTCCTTCTATTTGGAAGAGAACATTCAGGCAGCGAACCGTTGAGTCGGTCATCAGCGAAATAAAATCCGCGACCGCAATGGGTTTTGAGTGCGCACATTTTTATGATGACGATTTTCTCCTGCGACCATCGTTTGTTGAGCATCTGTGCAGAAAACTTATTTCCGAGAATATCAGATTAAGATGGCTATGCCAGGCATCAAGCAGGAATGTGGTAAAAAACAGAAGGCTACTTCCTCTTATGAAGAAAGCAGGGTGCGATGTTGTGGAGATCGGCGTTGAAAGTGCAGATAAAAATGTCCTTAAAAAAATCTGCAAGTTGCAAACCAAAACGGATATATCTAAGGCTTTAAACCTCCTAAAAAAGAATGATATTGAACCGATATTATTAATGATGGCATTTAATATGGGAGAAACGCTTGACTCTGTATATAAAACTGCAAGATTCCTTGAAAAAATAGGTGCGTGGAGCACCGACATGCTTAAGGACCATAGAAAGTATTTCAACAGGTTTTCTCCGCCTGAATGCAATTCAACACCATACTATCATGGTTTCTTTGCGACTCCTATTCCTGGCTCTAGGTTTTATGAGATTGCACGAAAAGAGGGTATGGTTTTCTGTAGCTCACCAAACGAATACTATTTTGGACTCATTAATTTTGTGCCAAATGAATTTTTGACTGACACACCAAGAAAAGCAGTCATACTAAATAAGAGAGGTTTCACTGCCTTTCTCAAACCATTCCACTCTGTCCTTGAGTACGAGAGGCTTATTATAAATAGTATGAGGTATCTCAATGAAAGCTATATAAGCAGAGGAACAATGACTGAATCGCTGTGGCGACTTTATGAGCAGTCAGATGGAAAACTGAAAGTATTGGAGCTCGCAAAAGACGACCTACAAACCAGCTGCTTTCTTTTAAGAATTCTCGCAACAGTAGGTCTAATTAGAGGAAGAAAATGAAACTCGCTGTGCTTAGAAGGCTAAAAAGGACCTTGTTTTTTGTTCTCTCAACTAATATCTACAAGCAAAAGGTTAGAAACCCTTTTTACATCAAAAAAGCTCTGTCCGCACTAATAAGATGCAGAAACCTTTATGCTGATGCGCTCCGCAAAAAAACACTACTAGAGATAAAGGAATGTGAAATTCTTCTTATAAACCCCCCAAAGTACGAAATAGGAAAACATTTTCCAATAGGGATAGGATATCTTGCTGCATATCTTGAAAATCAAGGCATAAGTGTGCAGTGCTATGATTCTCACCTAAATGAAGTTGACGAGTCTACAAAATCAAAAGAGATTGATTTTATAGTTAAGATTATCAGGAAAGCGCATCCAAAAATCGTCGGAATAAGCGCCATAACTGCACAAGCTAATTCTGCTTATCTTATAGGTAGGTCTATCAAAGCGAATTTTCCGGACATAATTGTAGTTTACGGAGGCGTGCATCCATCCGCGTTGCCTGAAGACGCTTTTTTAAACGGAAACGCAGACTATGTCATTATAGGAGAAGCCGAGGCTACTCTTTCAGAGCTTGCAATTGCGATACAGCAGGGAAAACCCACTAAAAACATTCTTGGGATAGCATACAAAAAGGGCGACAAAATAATAGCGAACGCACAACGGCCATTGCTTCCTGGAGATGCTTTTCCTACGCCAGCATACCATCTTTTTCAGATTTCAGAGTACAACACAGATATTCATATCCATCCATATAATAAAAAAATAGCAATGGAAGTCATGACTTCTCGTGGATGTCCTTATTCATGCGCATACTGCGCAAACCCTTTTCTTTATAGAAGAAAAACAAGATTCAGAAGCCTGCCACAGGTTATCCAGGAGCTAAAGCTACTCAAGGAAAGGTATGGTTTTGATACAATACATTTTCACGACGACGATTTTCTTATTGAACCTAAAAGAACAGAAAGGTTATGCAGGCTTATCATCAAAGAGCAACTTAAAATCAAATGGGTCTGCCTTACAAATATAAACAACCTTTATGCAAACCTAAATATTCTGCCTCTATTAAAAAAATCTGGCTGTGTAGGTGTTGAGCTAGGGATTGAAAGCTGCGATGAAGAAGTTCTGAAGAAGTCAGGAAAGCTGCAGAAAATTTCAAGGCTTGAGGCTGTAAACAATGCGCTAAAGAAAAACAATATTGCTCATATGTACCTTATGATGTCTTTTTTGCCTGGCGAGAACCTTGACACCGCATACAATACAGCTAAGATGATATGCAGAATGAACAAGGTTCAGGATAACAGAAATTTGGTCCCTTACTTAAAACCGGTCCATGGGGATTATGTATTAGGTATGCTTACAACACCATATCCTGGAAGCGAGCTGTATAGAACAGCAAGAGAGCATGGCATTGTTCTTGCACAAAACTGGGATGTTTACAGGCCAGAGTTTGTTAACTTTCTTCCTTACTCTTTCCTCTATGATATTCCTATAAAAAAAAGACAGATTGATAGAGAGATGTTCAAAAAAATTGTAAATATCTATAAGGAAAATATCCTGTTACATCTTGTGGATGACTATCAAATACACCACACCCCTTGGTTTGACGCAAAAACAAGATACGACTATCTTATTCGTGGAACTCTTTTTGATTTTAAGAGATACTGCGATTTTCTTTACTCGCTTTATTCTGAGTGCGATGGCAAGTCTTCAGTTTTTGAGGTACACAAAAAAATGAAAGAGGAACTAAGCTATGTCGCCGTAGGTTATAGGTTTCTAGCAATGTTTGGACTCGTGCGCTCAAAACGCAAAAAGAGCTGATTCAAGACTAGAGTTTTTTAACCACATCTTCTACTTTTGGCGGGCAGCCTGGCACAAACAAGTCGTTCTTTTTTCTTTTTATTTTCTTTGTGCAGTTGCCTATGCAGATAAGCTTTCCTTTTAGCGCAAGCTTTTTATGCTCGCCGGTTATAAAATGAATTGGCTCAATTAATGAGTGCACGCCCATACGCAAAAACGTGATAGGGCTACGAATCAAAGAGCCTTTCAGCTGACCTATTAGTACTGTACAGCCACTGCAGGCGCCTTGCGCATAATGCAGGTAGAGATTAAATCTGCGTAGGGTCTGTGTTTCTCCATATTTAATAGGTGGGGGTATAATAAATGAATGAGCAATCTTTGGAAGAACAAGACGCCTTGCATGTTGTGTTGTATGGTCGCTACAAAGTTTCAAATGCTCAATCTTTGAGCCTTTTAGTCCGAATATTCTGCAGCCAATCTCGTCAACATCACGCATATTGTCGCCAATGACAATCAAGTCAAGGTTTTTAACAAGACATCCCATCTGCCCTGGCCCATTTCCCTCTATAGCGGTTATCGCATCTATTATACAAAGGGAAGGCTTTATTGCGTTTGCTAGCGCCGCGATGTTTTTGTCCAGGTCCTTATGAAATGCGCGCTTTGTCTTTAGGTCAAGCAACCCCTTTTGGTTTTTGGTGCACAAAGAAACAGTGGTCTGAATATGCGTCTTAAGTTTCGCAATGTTTAAGTACTCCGACTCAAGTACTATTTTCGGTAACAAAACCCACCTATTCCTAAACTTTATCTTTTCTCGTTTTTCCTTGTGCAAATCAACAAGCACCACCCCTAATCGCCTACATAATTCTCTATAGCCAGTTTTTTTGTAAACATAGTCAACCTCCTCTATACACGGTCCATCCCCTATATAGATGTCATTGATTTGAATACTCTTAAGATATCTTATAACTCCCTCAACAACCTTAGGATGAGTTACGACGCCGCTCTCGGGCTTTACAGGTCCAACAATATTTGGTTTTATGAAAACCCTGTGTTTCTTAGGCTTGTAATTGTGAGATTTAAGAAGCTCAAACACCTCGGATTCTATACATGAGGGGTCAATTTTTTTTATAGCAAGCATTAAAGCATAAAAAACATTATGTTTTTATAAATATATTTTTTTCTAATTGTTATGAAAAAGGTTATTTTAATTAACCCAAAGATTAAGCATGATTTCTTCTTTCCATATGATTGTATATTTCCTCCACTAGATCTTCTTACTCTAGCAAGCCACATAAGAGAAAGTTATATTGTTAAAATAATTGACATGGCCACCACTAATGATTGGAAAGATGAGCTTTCAAAGCTCCTTGATAAAGAGGTTATATGTGTTGGTGTTACTGTGCAAACTATAGATGTACTTAAGGCAGTGGAGGTATCAAAATTTGTCAAGGAAAAAGGTAATTATTATGTGGTATGTGGTGGCATTCATCCGACTCTTTTCCCTTGGAACATACTAAAAAAAAGTTGGATATGTTGACTTCATTGTAAGATGAGAGGGCGAAATAACATTTCCAGAGCTGCTGTCTGCTTTAGAAACCGGAAAACCTCTCAAATATATCAAGGGTATAGGCTATAGGCATGAAGGAAGAACAGTGATTAATAAGAACCGCCCTTTTATTGATATCAATAAGGTCAAGCTTCCGTCGTATGACTTAATTGACATGAATAGATATAGAAGCCAAACCGGAAGAAAGTGGGCAGTTGTGATGTTCAGTAGGGGTTGCCCATATTCATGCAAATTCTGCCTAAACCCAAAATACAGCAAAAGACAGTACAGATTAATGTCACCTAAAACGGCGGTTGCGCATCTTGACTTATTGGAAAAACTTGGTGTAGAAAAACTCATAGCCGGAGATAGCGTCTTTTTTCACGACATTAAAAAAAACAGAGAGCATACTAAAAGCAATCGCAAGGAGAAAATACAATTTCAAATGGCTGAAGATAGATATAACAATAAAAGATGCCTTCAAGCTTAAAAGAAAACAATTTAAACTGATAAAAAAAGCAGGGGTCACCTGCCTTAAATTTGGTATTGAATCTGGCTCACAACGCCTACTCAACATAATGAATAAGGGAATTAGAGTTAAGGACGCAATAGAACTTAACAAAAAACTAAGTGAGATTAACATCAAAGTGCTTTATAGCTTTATGGTGGGGCTTTCAACCGAAAGAAAAAAGGAAAGAAAAAAGACAATAGAGGTTGCGCTACAACTAGTAAAAGAAAATAAAAATGCAAAAATTGAAGCAATATATCCCTTCCTGGATTATTATAAATTAGTAAGGAGTGGGGGAATGAAGAGTTATCATCCTGAGCTAATGAACATTTGCAAATATTCAATCGGAATATACAATTCTAGATTGACCCTACATAGTTTAAGGTCTATCGCTGCAAAAATATACTACTCGCTTGCAAAGGCAAGACTTAAAAAAGGATTTTATTCCTTCCAAATAGACTATAAGATAAAAAGCATTTTGTGGCAGAAATCATATCGTGCCTGAGTCCGCGCAGCGACTACATAGCATATCATCGTCAACCTTACCTTTATAGAGAGCATCCCTCATTCGTTTATATTCTTCGCTCCTCCATATCTGCTCTATTGACATGGTCTTCACATTGCCAAGTATATGTTTCCTCCTCCAGTCAGAGCAGCAAAGCACAACATCACCATTGAATAGAATATGAATTGTATTAAGCGGCGCATCATATATCCAGCAGCGGTCTTTATAAGCAGAGTTTTCGTGCTCTCCTAAAATATTTCCGGCCCTATCATAGTAAAGCCTAAAATTGCATTTTAGCCCTTTGCTTAGCCAAAAATTCCTTATTTCTCTTAGTCTGCTGTTTGAGATACTATTTTTTTTTACAACGTTTACGACTCTCACCCTCACTTTTTTATGTCTCGCTATTTTAGCAAGGATTATAATATTTGACATCACCCTCTCATAAGACAGCCCCCGCATAATTTTTTCATATTCTTCCTTGCCAAAACCAGAAACATGCAACTGAAGCTCGTCAACAACACCTATAAGCGAGCGCGACATTTTAGGGCTTAGCAAGCTCGCGTTTGTTGAAATGAAGATCTCGGTTTTCGGCAGCATTTCACGCACAAGTTTTGCCTTCTCAATTATTTTTTTGTCAAGCAATGGCTCATTCATAAGATACAAAAAAATGCGTTTTACTCTGTGGCCACCGCATTCTTTAAGTATCTTGCCGAAAACCTCGCGAGACATCTCACCATGCTTGATTGTTTTGCTTATTTCTGGATATGGACAGATTGTGCATGAAGCATTGCAACTTGAGGTTGTCTGAACCATAATCTGCTCTGGAAACTGCAGTTTTTTTCTTAAATTGTAAAATCGCCTGGCTCTTGACTCAATCTTATAGGCAACGCGTTCCAATGCGCATGGCAGATATCTGTATCTTATCATAATCCCACCTGCCTTTGACGGTCTTCTGCTTTTTCTTCGTCGCGCAAAAGTTTTAATTTTTTCCCAGCCACGCCTACTACTTTAGGCCTTGGCTTTGTAAACTGCTGAAAATAAGCGTCTTTGTACGCACCGACATTCATTATTGCAAGAATATCACCTTTTTTTATTGAGCTACCAAACAAATGTCTAAATGCTGGGCCTGCATCAACAGGGGTAGAAGCATAACACTTAAAGTTCAGCATTTTTTTGCTAGGGTTGCTGAGATTTACAACTGGATGAACCTCATTTAATATATTTGGCATGCAGTTCTGACCAAAATCCATAATCGCAAAACCATCTTTTATGTATAGAACTTTTGCTAGCATGTGAATAGAGTCGTTTACAAGATACCGACCAGGCTCAATAAAGAGAGAAGGTTCATTTATACCTGGGATTGTGAGTATTTCCTGCCTAAAAGAATCAACAATCTGTCTGCAAAACATATTTATATCTGGAGTGGGCAGGGGTTTTCTGCTTATTGGAAGATTAAGGCGCATTTTCGCTTTTTCATAGAGGCTTATTTTTCTATACCCACCTGAGCCAAGCCCGCCCCCTATATCAACAAACCTGAGTTCTGTGCGGTCGGTGTATGAAAGCAAAAAAATAAATCTGCGCAGCTCTCGGAATGCATTTATGTAAGGTTTTGCAGAGGCAAATTCAGTTCCTATATGAAAGGATAGACCCAATAAAGATATTCTATTTTGCCTTCTAATAATACTTAGCGCGTGTTGCAGGTCATGTTCCCCTATACCAAAGATTCTGTACCTCTTTTCTGAGCATGAGAGCCTAAGCCTTAAGCCGACTTCTGCTTTTTTTCTTCCCAGTTTTGCAACCGACATAATAGTAGCGAGCTCATCAATGGAGTCAATGTTTATTATAACAGAGCTGTCGTCCAACGCCTGCCTAATCTCGCTGTCAGATTTTCCATGGCCGTTGAAGATTATTTTCTCAGCCATGTTTTTCTGCGCCATAGAAAGCTCAACACCGCTCGCCACCTCTGCAAATATCCCTCTTTGATGCAGCAATTTGCAAATCCGCGAGAGAGAATTAGTTTTATATGGGTAATATATTTCACATCTCCTATATTCATGCTCAAGCAAATTTTTTAGCTGTTCTGCTTTTCTTGCAAGAACATCTTCAAGGAAGAGATACTGTGGTGTGCCAAACTTTTCAGCACTTTTAATTGCGATGTCTGTCATACTTAATTTCAGATTATTTATAGAATATTCAAATAGTTGATTATCTGGGCATTTTGAGAGACGAGTACACTCATTTTTTTGTAAGAGGTTATTTATTGACTTGACCATTTTAACGGAATTAGAAACAAGAAAGTAGTATAAATTAGTTTTGAAGAAATTTTTATAAACCTAAGCTTCATCAATCATGCAAATGTTCTTAAGAAAACTTATTTATCTTAGACAGGCATTGCGAAACCAATGGCTGAGTGAGGAAAGGCTTCAAAGGTTGCAGACTGCGCTTATTCGTAATATTGTAAAATTTCACTACGAGAATAACAGATTTTACAGACAATTACTAAAAAAACATGGGCTAAAATCCTATGAAGCAAAGCATCTTGATGACATAAGAAAGTTACCTATTATAACAAAAGAGGATTTAAGAAACAGCAGGATGGGTGTTCTATCAGATGGTTACAGCAAAAAAAACACCATTAAACTATGGACCTCGGGCTCATCTGGAGCACCACTAGAAGTATTTCATGATAGAAACGAGTGGGATTATCTTGACGCAGTGTATGCAAGAACAGTGTTCAATGCAGGATATAAACCATGGATGAAGATGGCTTACTACTGGAGCTATGATGAGGTGCTCAATAAAAAGGCATTTTATGAGCGGATTGGGCTTATGAGAAAAGAGTATGTTGTAGCTACTCTTCCTATAATTGAGCAATACAAAAGAATAATGCGAATAAAGCCTCATGCTATAACTTGTTTTCCGTCATCACTCTCTCTTGTATGTAGACAGATGGTTGAAAAGAACCTTCCTGTACCAAAGATTAGGTTAATACTGTCACATGCTGAGTTTCTTCATGAAAATGCTCGCAGGTTTATAGAACAGGTGCTCAATGCACCGGTATTCAATCTTTATGGGTCGCTTGAGTTCATGAAGCTTGCTGGCGAGTGCAATAAAAGAGAGGGGATGCACATAAACGGAGACAGCGTTTATATAGAGTTGGTTGATAACGACAACCAGCCTGTTGCACCTGGCGAGCGTGGCGAGCTTGTTGTGACCGGAATGCACAATCGAGCAATGCCATTTCTTAGGTATAAAGTTGGAGACACAGGAGTCTTCAGCACTGAAAGATGCTCATGCAAAAGGTCCTTACCTTTGCTTGAGTCTTTGGAGGGAAGAGATGACGAGTTTATAACCCTGCCTAACGGAAGCATAATTGGACCAAGGGCAATAACTGGTGTTCTTGATAATGAAATACTGTTCAATGATAAAGTAAGTAATTTCCGTGTTATTCAAACAGGCTTAAGAAGCATAGAAGTGCAGGTTATACCTGGCAGAAATTTTCAAAGCGACACTGAGGAGGTCATAAAACAGCAACTAAAAAAACTTAGTGGCGAAGAAATGAATATAAGGATTAAAAATGTGAAAAAATTAGATGCAAACCGGCGCGGAAAATTTAGGTTTGTAATCAATAATTTTTTAAAAAAAAGGTGATTCTTTTTGAGCAATGAATGTCTCAGCAGGCGTGATTGCGCACAACGATGAAAAAAACATTGCAGAGCTTCTTTTAGAGATTTCCCGTGAAAAGCAGGTCCGCGAGATAATAGTAGTCAGCTCAGGAAGCACTGACAAAACCAACAGCATTATAGAAAGGCTAAATCTATCTAAAGTCAAGCTTATCAAAGAGAGTGTACGAAGGGGAAAGGCGCACGCGATCAATATTTTTTTGAAAAAATCAAAAGAGGATGTACTGCTTCTTGTAAGCGCTGATGTTCTGCCGAAAAGAGGTTCAATCAGGAAGATTATAGAGCCGCTGAAAAAACCAGATATAGGTATCTGCGCAAGCAGACCTGTCCCTGCGCATATTGAAGATAGCATTATAGGACACACCATAAGATTACAATGGTACTTACATCATAGAATATCACTAGACAATCCAAAATTTGGAGAAATGATTGCATTCAAAAAAGTTTTTACAAAGATAAACAAAACATCTGTTGATGAGGAATATATAGCGGCCGTTATAAAAAATCTTGGGTACAAACTCAAATACTGCCCTGATGCGATTGTGATAAACCGTCCGCCTAAAACAATCCAGGATCTTGTAAAACAAAGAAGAAGAATATACTGCGGCCATCTTGAATTAAGAAATACGACTGGATACAAAACGCCAACATTGAGCAACACAAGAGTGCTGGTATACCTCCTTAAGGAAGCAAGGTTAAGGCATATAAAAAGGCTGCACCTCACACTTATATCTGTTGTGATTGAGACTTATTCGCGATTTCTTGGTTTTTTTGATTTCCTTACAAACAAAGAAAAACATTATAAATGGGAGATTGCCAAAAGCGCAAAATGAAAAAGTAGAATTGCAGTAGAATCACAGCATGAGCACATCAAAATGAGATCATATATAAGCCTTATCACAACGGCGTTTCTTCAGAAGCATGGCTTACCAAATTTAATTTCTCATAAGTATTTTTCAGAGGGTTCAAATAAAAGAGATGGAAATTTGCCTTTTTTTTTCCTTCCTTATAACATCTCAATAACTATTACATGGCGTTGCGATTCAAGATGCTATATGTGCAACATTTGGAAGAATAAAACACACGAACTCTCGTTTGACGAGTGGAAAAGAGTCTTTGCAAGTATGGGCAGAAGCCCCTTCTTTGCAACATTCACAGGGGGGAACCAGTTTCTAAGAGACGATTTTTCTGATATAGTAAATGAGTTTATAAGGATATGCAAGCCAAGGATAATAACTATACCAATAAGCGGGACAATGCCTGCAAAGATATACAGCCAAGTTCTTAAGATTGCCAAAGCATGTGAAAAAAACAAGGTTTTGCTTTATCTAAACCTCTCGCTTGACGGTCTAAGAGATGTGCACAACAGCATAAGGGGTGTAAAGAGCTACCAAAAAACACTAATGGCATTTAGAATGCTAAAGAGAATAAGAAAAAAGGGCATTCATCTTGGTATAATTACAGTAGTGTCTAAAATGAACAAAGAACAACTTGAAATGCTTCAAAAAGAAGTTGCTAGACTGAAGCCCAAATCGCATTATATAGAGTTTGTCCAAGAGAGAAGAGAGCTGTGTAATATAGGAGAAGGCATTGAACTTAGCCAGCAGGATGTCGCAGATATTGCTTGTAAGCTACAAAGCTATAAAAGCCAGAAGCACATCGGGCTTAAAGGAACCATGAGAAAAAAATACTACAGCCTTGTAAATAAAGCAGTATCAAAAAAGATTACTCCAGTATGTTATGCTGGAATTTCAAGTATCCAGATTGCGCCAAATGGGGATGTTTGGCGATGCGGGCAGAAGGGAGAGGTTATTGGAAATTTGAGAGATACGCAATATAACATTAAAAGGATTCTTTTTGCAGTGCCAAGAAAAAAAATAAAAGGATGCTTCTGCTATAATACAAATGTGCAGTACTCAAATATGCTAAACGGGCTGGTTCCATGAGAGAGGTTATGTTTTTATTTATGCTTTTGAACCTTTTTGCAAGCTCTTCAACAATTGCATATTCTTATGTTGACCCTGGAACTGGTGGGATGGTTATAAAATCTATATGGATGTATATTTTAGGTCTCTTTGGATTTGTCATCGGCCTATTTTTCATGCCAATAAAAAAGGGAGTCGTCTATTTATGGAAAAAAATAAAAGGAAAAGGAGATTGACCGGCATTATGCTTATAGCTACTGCGACGCTCCTTCTGGCGCTGCCTATGATAACTCTACTATGGAAGGAAGCAAAAAAAAATGAGGATGCGCATTATAAAAGAGTTCTTGTTATAGGGATTGACGGGATGGACTACAGAATAGCAAAGACCATGATAGAACAAGGCAAACTTCCAAACTTTAAGAGGCTTTCCGAGCAGGGGGGATTCAGGATGCTTACTCCTGAAAATCCTGCACAAAGCCCTGTTGTGTGGACAAGCATTGCTACCGGAAAAAACCCTGGCAAGCACGGTGTTTTTGACTATGTAATTCGTGAGCCCGAAACATACATACTTAAAGTCGGACTCTTCAGTACGGATTATGGCCTGTTTGGAACAACCTACAAAAGTGCTGTAAAAAGCGATGCTTTCTGGAAACAGTGCGACTGCAGAGCAACAATAATAAGATGGCCACTCACTTTTCCACCTGAAAAAATAAAAGGAAGTATGCTATCTGGGCTAGGCGTTCCCGATATAAAAGGATATCTATCTGGCTATACTTTTTATACCGAAAAAAATACGAAAAAACCAGAGAAAACAACAAATAAGATAGTCATTGTCAAGCCTGAAGACGGAAAAATTTCAACCCATATAGCTGGGCCGGTTTTTAATGGGCTCACAGAAACAAGCCAATTGTCCGCGCCAATGAGTATCACGATTAATGAAAAAAGCATTGTTCTTGATATTGATGGCAAAGAGTACAGCATTAAAGAAAAGAGATGGAGCGACTGGATTGAAGTTAGCTTTGGGAAGGCGGATAGTAAAATAAAAGGAATGTTTAAGGTGTATCTTATAAGAACAACGCCTTTTGAAATGTATGTCACAGCTGTGCAAATTAACCCAAAAAGACCTTTACTCCCTATATCCTATCCAAATGAATACTCAACATACCTTGCAGAGAAGGTTGGACTTTTTTATACCCTCGGTCAGTCTGAGGAAACTGACGGGTTTGACGACGGATTTTTGCCAGAAGAAGCACTGGCTGAACAGATTAAGGAGATTGAAAATGAGAGAGAGAAAATATTTTGGAGTGAGTTTGAAAAGTTTGAAGAAGGTATCTTTGCAATTGTATTTGACAGCTCAGACAGACTACAGCATGTCTTAAGCCAAAAATCTGTTGAGGAGTACTATATGGAAAAAGATATTTTCTTGGGGAAAGTTCTTGATAGCATAAAGTCCGACACGCTTATACTTGTCTTTTCGGATCATGGTATAAGCAACTATAACAAATCTGTAAATCTTAACGCATGGCTTGTCAAAAATGGCTATATGAGCCTACGAGAGAGCTCACAAGATGAGTCTAGCATTGCTATGTATTCAAAAAATAAGAAAGCACCATACTACAATGTGAACTGGAATGAAACAATCGCCTATTCTGTAGGGTTTACAGGCATATATATAAACCAAAAGGGAAGAGAAAAAAACGGAATTGTTGAACCTTCAGGTAAGGACGACATTCTTAATGAAATTTCCGCAAAACTAACTAGCCTAAAAGATCCTGTAACAGGTGAGCAAGTGGTCGCAAAAGTCTATAAAAGTAAAGATATATACTTCGGCGACCAAGTCTTATATTCACCTGACCTTGTAGTAGGGTTTATGCCAGGCTATAGGACAAGCACAGAAAGCGCAATAGGGCTAACAAGCGAAGAAGTGATATCTAACAACAGAAGAGAATGGAGAAGGGACCATATAATTGACCCCTCATTTGTACCTGGCGTTCTCTTCTCAAATGCAAGGGTAGAAGATGCTACAGCACGGGATATCGCGCCTACAATACTTTATGCTCTTGGAAAGAAAATACCTAAGGATATTGATGGGAGAGTGTTGATAAAGTGAGGTCGATTTTCGCAGCTGCTATAATAGGTTTTTTGCTTCTTTCTGCATGCAACAAAGAAGAGGAGTTTTTGCCAGATAGCCTCTCATGCAAAGGGTGCAACATCGTTGTTATAACGATGGACTCGCTTAGGGCTGATAGGCTTGGCTGCTACGGTTATCCACTTAGCACAAGCCCAAATATAGACAAGTTTGCAGAAAAGTCAATAATATTTAGTGATGCTACGAGCATATGCGGCTCGACATTCTGCGCAATCCCAGCGCTGATGACATCTAAGTATCCTTATACAGACAATCTTATGGAAGGATTAAGGCTTAAGCAAGAGGCGGTCACAATATCTGAAATATTAAGAAAAGAGGGATATGATACAAGAGGTGTGGTAACTGTATCGCTTGTTAATTCAGAGAGCGGCAACATGCAGGGTTTTGATTACTATGATGACATCTTTATTGAGTATGAGCCTGCCAAAATAACAAGAAGGAGGGCTGAAAAAAGTTTAGAAAATGCAGTTGAGCCTTTTTTTATTTGGGTCCATTTCTGGCAGCCGCACGAGCCTTATACTCCGTCGTCTTATTCAAGAACAATTATTGAAGCGCAGTCGCGGTTATTCGGAAATATTGACGAAAATAAAAACAAAGAGCCGTCTACATTCAGAATATATGGGCTAGACACAAGCAAAGAAATTGTAGAGAAGCAAAATCGCAGAAAAGAGAATCTAAAAAACCTTAGCATTATGTATGACGCAAGCATCTATGATGTTGACAACGAAGTAGGAAAATTCCTAAAAAAACTTGAGCCTTTCAAAAACAGAACAATTATTATAATAACCTCAGACCATGGCGAGCTGCTTGGAGAGTATGAAGCAGTAAGCCACAACAACCTCTATTATGAAGGGCTTCATGTGCCATTGATAATTCACCATCCTAACAACGCTCATCTAGTTATCAACAAGCCTATTATGTCTGTGGACATAGTTCCCACCATTCTTGACATGCTTGAAATTAAAATAGACTATTCTTTTAGAGGAGAAAACCTTTTTGAAACAAATAGAGAGTTTCAGTACGCAGAATATTCATATGGATATGCAGTGAAAAAAGGGGATGTTCAGCTAATTAAATTTCCTGAACCCATAATAATAAATATCTCCGACCCGACAAAAAGAGTTCAGAATCAAAAAGAGCTGATTGAGGAGCTAGGGTCTCTTGCACCAAAAAGAAATTTTACCTACAATGGCGTTGATGAGTTTGAACTTTTAAGGTCAATTGGATATATAGGATAGGCTGAAGATATATAATTGGCGGAATAGATAGGGATATAAAGTATAGAAGGGATGTAAGGAGGGGAGGGTATACATATTATACATATATAATACTGAACATCCTTTATATAGATTTACTGCAAGCCAATAAGGAAGTTATATATACTAATTATATATTAATTAATATTAATTAATATTAATTAATATTAATTAATATTAATTATATACTAATCATTATATACTAATCATTATATACTAATCATTATATACTAATCATTATATACTAATCTATTTTATATATCACTTCCTTTTGTTGTACAGAAAGTATTTACAGGTTACTAGCTGTATTGACTATAATGGCTAAAACTAAGGAAAAAAGGCGATGACCAGAAAAATGAGCATAATAGATAATGCAATTGGAAAAGAGAAGAAAGGTAAAAAAGTTTACATGAAGATTTTTATATCTGCGGTGGTATTTTTACTTGTTTTTTTCGGAGGAGCTATCGGCGTGTTCCTTTACAAGGAACACAAAAAGGAGCTTGCAGAGGAGAAGTTTATAGAGGGACTTGAGTATTTCAGACACTACCGTTACTTTGCTGCGCTGATGAGTCTTGAAAAATCAATCGAAATGTATCCAACAGACAAAGCCTACTTGCTAAGAGGCATCTGCTGGCTAAAAGTTGGCGACCAAAAATTGGCGCAACAAGACTTTAAAATGGCGTCAAGAACTGAAAACAAAACTATTCTTGCATCTAGCATGGCTTATCAAGGTTTTATTTATATGTTTTATGATAACGATCTTGAACTTGCACTGCAGAAAGTGAATCAAGCAGAGCAGATACTACCAACATATGAAGTGCTCTTAATAACCGGCGCAGTTTACCTAAGAGCAAATCAAACTGAAGTGGCGATGGATTATGCATCAAGAGCTCTTGAAATGAACCCACTAAGACCAGATGCATACGCCCTGAAAGGCCGTGCTTACCAAAAGATGAATGACGAAGAAAATGCGTCATTTTATTTTCAAAAAGCACTTGATATAAACCCTGAAATGCACAAGGACCCTTTTTATAGGTATCTACAAGATTATAAAAAATGAGATTATATTATACGCCTTATTCTCAAACAGGAATGACTGGAGCAGGGCTTTATTATGAGCAGATATCAGAACTACTAAAAAAAACAGCTCAACCCTTTAACCCCTTGCAGACTCCTGAAGGGGATATTGTAAGTACAATCGGACCGTTTGCACAAATATTCTTTTATAACCGGCTGATTAAAAAACAAAACTTCAGAATAGTTCGTGATGTTCTTACAGCATTTTATGCAGGTTATATCCTCCAGGAAGGATTATGCCTATATGACACAAGAGAGCACGATAGGATTATTTTTCCAAGCGAGTACTGCAGACAGGTTTTTTTAAAACTTTTTCCTCATAGATACAATGAAATATTTGTCTGCCATCCTATTATTTCAAGCTTGCCTACCAAAATAGAAAGAAGAAAAAGAAGCAAAGAGCTAACAATAGGGTATCTTGGAAGATTGTGCATGGACAAGAATTTCGACCAGTGCCTTGAAGTTTTTGTAGAAGTATATAAAAGGCTGAACGGCAAAGCGAGATTCATTGTCCACGGAAACAGTTCCCCTGAATTTACACCTCAAAAAGTAAGAAAGTTCCTTAAAGAAAAGGGAGTCGCTCCTCTAAAATATTTTCATGAAACAAGTACACTCCCATATCATAAAGCCCTAAGTATGCTGAATAAAATTGATGTCCTACTTTTTCTTTCAACAAGCACGCATGAGTCTCTTGGAAGAGTTATTCTTGAAGCAAATCATTTTGGGGTTCCTGTTGTTGCCGCAATGCACGGCGCTGCGCCAGAAGTTCTTCCAAAATCAAACCTAGTCGCGGTTAGATATTATAAAAAAGAATATCCGCTTGATAATGTATTCTCATTAGGAAGAGTTGATGTTGATACTGTTGTTGAGAAGTGTCTTGATTATGAAAATCTTAAGATTGGCTCTAATAAGGCATATGAAGGACACGAAGACAAGTTTAGAAGAATAGTTAATGGAGAATCTATAAAAGAGAAGCATGCTAAAATTTCAGAGCCAGTACGTAGGTTTCTTGCAAGAACAAGCGTGACTTTGAATTATGATTATAGATTTAATTTTGAATCTGCATCAAGAGTAACCATAGATTATCTAAAAAAATTTTTCAAAAAAAATAGATTTGGAGATATACCAAAGATTTCAGCAGGGCTTACAAAACATCTTAATTATATACCTATACTAAGCATAAAATAAGTAAAAAACATGAAATAAAACGAAGCATGCATAAAAACTAAGCAAATTAAGCGTTAAAAAAATCGTATAAATCTTACCTGAAAAATCATTCAAGCTCTGATGCAAATATAAATCTATAGGGCAAACCCCACAATGAAGATTCTTTGTCTGTAAGGACATAAACTTCATACCTACCATAGGAAAGTACATCAACATCAATATCCTGCATGCCGAGAAGAGTCAAGTCAACATAAGAAGGAAAGAACTTTTTACGCTCTGCAATTGCATTTGCTAGAGTATGCACACTCTTGAACCTTACAGGGATGGTGACTGAAAAATCGTTGAACTGCCTCCGACCATTTGCAATTTTTGCAATGACATCCATCTCAACATCTACAACCACACTCTTTTCAGTAAATTTTGTGTGTGCTATAGGTATGCCTATGCTTTCAAAGAAGGCGTCTTTGTTTGGAAATGAACCAAGACATATTAAGGTCTCACGCTCAACAAAGAGCTCATGCTCAGCCTGTATGCTCCTGAGGGGCGGAAGTGATATCGTTTTATTTGTATATGCATAGCTAATGTTTCCGTAACGCATATTTTCAAACGGCGCGTTGATTTTTATCCAGCCCCCTTGCCTACCGATGATGTAAAGGCCTCTTTCTGCCGACTTCCGTACGCATTGTTCTACATAGTCGTGTATAGTTGAACCAGTGTTTGCACTATTAAGTCTGAACTCTTTTAGACCAATAAGGAAAAAGCCAAGTACCATAAGAATCATCAGACCCAACACCAAAAAAAGCGAAACCTGACCAGATTTTACCTCCATATCAACGCCTCCTCATATTCTTTCAGCTGCTGTGATCCTTGTGCATAAAGCCTTACAGTATTGCCACTTTGGCCTCTGTATTGTCTTAAAACCTCACCTATTTCTATTTTGGATAGAAAGTTTGAAGTCTGGTAATCTATAATTTTCACTGGTTTCTTGTCTGCACTTATAACACCGAAGCGGTTGTCTGCCAATTCAAGGATGCTAAAGTAGGAGCTTGTAGTTATTGTTGACTCAGAGGGGTTAGTATTTTCTATTCTTAGGGTTGCAAGGTCGTTTTTGTCAAGCATCTGCATCAATGCAAAGTTTTCTTTCTCTCTACTATCATAAGAATCAACAAAATGGGTATTGTTCCAGCTGCGATAAATTATCCTTCCTTGAAAGCTTGCATTATGTTTAAGAAAATCAACTTGCCCATCAGATGGTTTATAGAGGGGCAAGCTTTTTCTCAAACAGATAGTATAATAGTCAGAATAAGCGTTAGAGACTTCAAACGAGGAAAGAAGAACTCTCCTGTCAATATAAGTGTAGTTTGAGCCATACGAAAGATTGACGTACATAAAACCATCCCGATAGTTAAGCTCTGCAGACACCGTACTAGGAGTTGTCACAATCTCTTGGAAGCTTTCGCCTTCAAAGACCATCATTGCATGAAACACCTCATAAACAAGGAATCCTGCTTTTTTTGTGATTCGCACGACAGCATCGCTTCCATAAAGCCTTATAAAAGGAGGAGAAGGTACCGCAAACCCAATGCTTATATTAAGCTGGTCTCCTGAAATAAGCAAAGATTCTCCTGCTCTTTCAAGTCTAACCTTATTGCTATCGCCAAAATCAATACGAATAATAGAGTTGTCAATAAAGTTATATGCAAAAAGCGAGCTACTGTGCTCAGCGCTTTGAACAAGCATGTCTTGTTCGGATGTGCTGTTCAGCATAATTTTTGAAACATTCCATAAAAGAAAACCATTGAAAGAAAAGTTTTCTGCTGTTATTACCTTGTTGTCAAGGGACATATTAAAGACATCTTTATATTTCCTGTCCCCTATTTTAAAAGACTTTGCGATAATCCTCCCTGTTTTAGTAAATGAGAGATTTTCAACCTCTTTTAGAGTAGTTTCGCCTATGGTAACAAGGTCGGCATGGATTATGTTACCGTTGTCATCAATATACACATTCTTTGAAGGACCAATCTTTCCCCCGTAATAATGCTCACACTGCCCATTCTTGCATAGAAACATCGGCGGACAGTCTATCTTAGCAAAATAAGTCGCATCAACCATATAACCATTTACAAAGCCTTCCATAAGCGTCCCTGAATCAAGACAATAATCTACTGCAGGATTTTCACCAGCGCCGATACCTCCAACTTTTATTGCCTCCGACTTTATAAAGATGTCAAGGCAAGTATCATACGCAAACACGCTGCATAGACAGTTTTTCTCGTTTGCAGTTTCCTTTCCATTAAAATTAGTTCTTGCGCATATTCTCTCATCATTTGCGTCAAAGTAAATTGCCTTTCCAAACTGGATGAAAGCGTTTCCTGTGCCTATGACCTCAAGCTGAGTTATATCAAAATTAGTGGAGTAGACAGCAAGAACCGGCGTTGTTAAAAGTAGGAACAGAAAAAAAATATATAGTTTCATTTACGAACCCCTTTTTATCGTCCAACTCTATTTTTCCTTTGTATTTTTTATAACGCGCCTTTTAAAATTAAAAACTTTTTTAAAATTAAAAAGTAGGGCATTTTAAGATTGAGGGGATTTCTCTCTCTTGTCATGCAGCCAGTATGGTCTTTTTATGGAGTTAAAAGTGTTAATTGCTGCAAGTATACCCTCGGCGCATGAAAGCGAAATCAGCTTTACCTCCCCAACAAGGTCGCCTGCCGCAAACACTCCAGGTATTGATGTCTCCATATTTGAGTTAACCTTTACCATTCCCTTGGCATCCTTTTCTACCCCTGCTTTCTCTAAAATACCAAGAGTGGTAACAAATCCGATTGAAATAACTACATCTTCAGCCTTAAGCGCTACTTTATTTCTTTTATCTCCATCTTTTTTTATAAGGTAAGCCATTTTATCATCAAAGCCAACTAGTTCTGTGTTATACATAACTTTTGCACCTGCTTTTTGTGAAAGTGCAACAAGATCTGCCTTTGCTTTTGGGACGCCTTCCCTTATAAGTACTGTGACTGATTTTGCAAACCTACACAAAAGATGTGCGCGCTCAAACGCCGTGTCTCCGCCTCCAACCACGATAACATTTTTGTTTGAAAACTTCGCTGGATGCTTGATGAAATAATGTACATGCTTACCTTTATAATCTGCAAGCGATTCAAGCTTTCTCGGTATATTATGAAGACCTGTCGCAAGAATAATTCGTTTTCCGTAATACTTACATTTTGGAGTTTTTACGAGTTTTGGTTCTCTTCTAAGATTTAGCTCTATAGCAGGCTCATTTAAATGAATCTCAGCACCACTCTGCCTAGTTTGTTCATATAGCCTCATGCTTAATGCCTTGCCACTTATCCCATGCGGAAAACCTGGATGATCAAGAATAATCTTCTTTGGATACAACTGCATCGGTTGACCACCGGGCTTTGAATCGCCTTCAAGAACAAGCGTCTTTAATCCCCTGTAAGCTGCATTTGCCCCTGCAGTAAGCCCTGCAGGACCACCACCTATTACTATTATATCATAAATCTTTGACATAAAATAAATTTAAAATAATGGATTTATAAATATTTTGCACATTTTCCAAAAAAAAGCTTCATGAATAAATAGTGGCTGCTATCGTAAGGCAAAAGGTGGTAAATGAGATGAAATTTTGAGATTAATAATAGATTAATAAATAATAGACAGGTAATTTTGGAAATGATAATTTTTGGAGATATAAAACTGGTTTTAAAACTAATAATTTATTAGAATCTCAACATCCTTTCCAAAAATGTTTTTTAAATCTTCAAATATCTTCTGCTTTATGAAAGTTTTAGGAGGTATTTTTGCGTTTGCAATGGAGTTTTCAAGCTCCTCTGGAGAACTCTCAACAATGTCTGCTAAACCACCCTCCTCTGTAATTCTAGCTTTTGTTATATCCTTATCTTCATTATCAAGGTCATGTATTATATAAGCAATATTGTCTAATAGTATAATCTCGCCAAACCTTTCTCCGTGTTTCACCCGTATCCTCGCCCGCTCTAACTCCTTCCCTCTTTTTCGCTGCACATACTCTATCATAAACTTGATAAGCTCGTTACTTTCCTTCTTTATTTTTTCTATATCCGCTTTTGTCAGTTTGCCTGCTTCATAGTCCTCATTCGCCTTTATTATATTATGAACAATCCGATGATATTTTTCAGGTACAAGACCTCTATGAATAATCTCCTTTTCAAATATGTCCAGAAGCATATTGTCGCTTGCTTTTTCTACGCCTTCAACTCTAAGCACATCCCTAATTACAGTTAGGCATGAATCATACAAATGAAGTACGCTCTCCTTCTCTTTCACCGATTCAATCTCCTTGAAAAGGTTGTTTATGCGTTTTAAGAACATGTCGGCGTTTTTAAGAAGATCGTCTATTTCGCTACCTGAAAGCTCCTTTTTTGTTCCATGCTCAATCTCTTTTCTTATCTGAATATTTTTTTCAAGTATATCAACATAGTTTTCTTCTAGCAGCTTTTCCTTCTTAACAAAAATCTCCCGCATAAGCTTTGCAGTCTCCCTTGGTGCAGGAGGAGCAACACCATAAAGCATAAGCGCCGCCTGACTTGGTGTAAGTATTGCATAATAAATATCCTCCATCCCCATCTCATTAAGCTTGAACTGCACTCGCTTTAGCATCTGCTCACCTGAGCTCATAAAAAGCTCTATTGCCTCCTGGCTTGGTTTTATCTTACCAAGCTTTAGCATTTGCTTCCATGGCGTAAAAAGTCCTCTATCATAGAAAGGGACACCATCTCGCAAAAGCGTGAAAATAATAGGATTTGCCTCACGCAACGAGTCCCAGAAATCAGTTAGTATGTAAACCTGTATGTTTAGCTTATTTCTTATTCCGGTAATCTCGCCTGCTTCAATGCCCATCCCAATGATGATGGCTCTTAACTTGTCCTTTAGCTCTGCCCGAGTCATCTTCTTGACATCTGTATCATCAATTATAATCATAACATCAATGTCGCTTGTTTCTGTTGCTTCACCTCTTACAAGGCTTCCTGAAAGAACATAGCTGACAATGTACCTCTCAAACTTTTTAAGAACCATGGACTTATGTATCTCTGCTATTTTTATTGCTGCAAGAAGCCCTTTGTCGTATACAGGCGCAGAAATGGCTATCATCTGCAGAATCTCATACTTTGCATCAAAACAGCTCTGCCAAAGCTCTGTAAGTATAACCACCTGTGGCACAAGGTTCTTGTCAATTTCCTGAGCCATCTTCAATACTACGGAGTCTATCTTGTCTTTCAGTTCCTGCCTATTAAGGTTCTGACTATCAGAATCGTCAATGAGCACTAGAACATTTATTTTGTTTAGGTCAACAGGATCTTCTGGTTTCTCAGGCTTCTGCGGCGGAAGGAGCGCAACGCCGATAAGGTATTTATCAAACTTTTTTAGTAGATTATCCTTAAGTTTTTCTAGCAAATCCTTTATCTGTCTAAGTTTCTCCCTTGCCTCAGGAGGCAGTTTCATCTCTTCAGGAGAGAACTCTTCTTCCTTCTCAGATTGGTTTTCCATACTAACTACCTTTAATAGGAGTTTTTTCTAATTTTTAATTGTTCTATAACTAGCTTCTTAGCCTGTTTTATAAATATTTTGGTTGTTATACATAAATATAATAGAAAATAATTAAAAATAAAAATAATAAAAAAAAGATTATTAGGGAATAAAACGAAAGATTTATAACCTAAGAGTAGCACAAGATAAGAAAATAAGTATAAGATATATTTTTAATAGATTTAAGTAATTAGATTTTAGTGTATTAGATGTTTTTAGTATATTAAATATATATTATTATATATATAATTAGATATATATGAGAAATGATAATGATGCATATTAAGAAGATATTAAAAATATATCAAAAAGATAAATAACAAAAAAGAGTCACAAAACTATTTTAAATTAGCTAGAATTTTAGAAGACAGTTTAGGTTTTGGAGGTGTTTAATGTGCCACAAAAGGTGCTTGAAGAATTATTGAATGAAATTCCTACAGATGTAAAAGAAGAGTTTGATAAACATCTTGAGTACCATAATCCTGAAACTCAGAAAAAATGGAAATATGAAGACTGGCAGGGATTCAAAGGAGGAACAGAAGTTCTTTTTGAAAATGTCTACCAGTCCAGCACAAAGTTTGTAATTGAAAACCAGCTGAACGGAAAAAAAGATTCAGCATCTATTAGAAGAATTCTTGAAAATCTTATTATAGAGGCCTTAAAAAGCTCTAGACTTCAAAGTGCAGTCAGCGCTGCTAAAGTTCTCGAGGCTGCAATAAAAGCAGGAGAGTTCAAAACAGACGAGGAAGTCATAGGACACCTCGCTATGGTATCGTCACAATACCTTGGAATTGATGAGAAGCTTGTTGCGCAGTTGAAAGCACAGTTAGAAACAGGCGACAAATATCTTGCCCTTGCTGGGATAAAGAATTTTACAAACTCCCTTAAAGATGCAGTCATAAACCAGTATATATCACAGCATAGAAGCAAGATTGAGGCTGGAAGGGAGCATCATCTCACCGCCTATGTTATAGAATATGGCTTAAGAGGAAAATACAATCTCACTCCGGAAAATCTTGGTAAGGAATTAAGCCAGCCACCGCATATAGTGCTTCAAAAGTATGCTCAGTTGGGACATAACAAGGACCAGTTTGAACAGGTTGCACAGAGCTTAAAATACAAAAAGTATGAGAAAAAATAAAAAAGAGAGCTAAGATAAGATCTTGCCGGATAAAATTTTTTAATTTACATACTTTTTATTCAAAAAAAAGTAAAATGATTTTTAGACTTGGTAGAAAAGCTCCTTCTCATCATCACAATTAGCCCCTCTACTTTTTATAACGATATTTGGACTTTTTGTAATCTCACCGATAACCTTGCTTTCAATCCCATGTTCCTCTGCTATTTTTATTACATCATCAGGGCTAGGGGTTATTATAGTCATTCCTTGTCCCATGTTCCATATTTTGTAGGCTTCAAAATCTGAGATATTTCCCTTTTCCTGGCAGTGTTTCATTAGCGAGCACGGCTCAAAAGGATTATTTATATATGCACCAAGTCCGCTTGGTTTAAGCGTTCTTCCAAGTTTCTCTGGGATTCCACCGCCTGTAATGTGAGCAATGCCATGAATTGGCGCCTTTGGCTCTTTGTCAAGCCCCCCAAACATGTCAACAACAGCACTAGAATAAATCCTTGAAGGATGCAACGCCAAATCTCCTATCCGTTTACTATCGTAGATATATTCCTGCCATTCTTTTCCATACGCAGACTCCATAACCCTCCTTAGAAGAGTGATTCCATTTGACCTAAAACCCTGCTCACCTAAACCAACAAGCAAGTTGCCTTCTCTTATTTTATAGCCAGTAAGCATTCTATCTTTTTTTGCGAACGAAACAACGCCAGCACCCCAATTATAATTAAACGGCCCATAACCACTAACCCTCGCCCCAATCTCTGCAACCTCGCCATTTATAATCGCAACATTTGCTTCCTTTGCCGCATTTATATAGCCTACAGCCAATTGCCTTACAAAATCAATAAAAGAATTATCTTGACCTCCTAAACTTCTTACATCAAGAATTGAGCCTATAATAACAGGTTCTGCTCCCCTCACAATTGCATCATCGCAAACCATTGCAAACAGATCATAGGCAACAGTATCATGTCTACTAGTTCTCTCACATATTTCTATCTTCGTCCCTACGCCATCAAGGTTTATGTTCATATATGTATCAACAGGAAGCCCACCTACATTAACTGCCCTTAAACCAGAAAAGTCTTCAAAAAATTCTACAACCTCACCTAATTTCCCTTTTCTATTGCTCCATGTTTGTTTGGCTGCGTTATAAAGAATTTTTGACGCATAACCACCTAATTCAATATCAACACCAGAACTCTTATAATCTAATGCTGGCATAGAAGCAAGGGTTTTTTAAAATTTTATAAATATATCTATCATTGATTGTATAAGTCTTCTGTACAAGCTTAGATATCTGTTTTATATTTTCGTTAACCTAAACTACACCTTAGAATACAAATGCATCTAAATAGTTTTATCTGTAAACTAAAAATGAAAGGTTATATGATAGAAAAAATTAACATAACATTTATTCTTTAGTCTTTATATCTATAGCTGTGTTTATTTTATAGTCACTTATCCGCTTCTTGTTGAAGGTATTTCGCTCTGATTATATTTTGCAATTGACACTGTAGTAATCCGCGGTGAAATAAATGGACCTATACACTCTCCTCCCCCAAGACACACCGAAACGTCCGCCTGCCTAAGAATGTAGTCTCCTGTAGCTTGATTGAACTTGAACCTTCGGATGACTTCTTTTGAAACAAGCTCCTTTGTGTCCGTATAAGTTGGTTCCATATAGGTCGTGTCTCTTTTTTCACCGCCCGGAATTACTGCTTTTACGCTTATATCATAAATCGCATCATTAGCATTGGAAGGCAGGCTTTGAGTATCCATGTAAAACTCAAAAAAAGGTGGTGTTCCTAGGGCTCCTTTGCTGCTTCTTTCCTCGCTAAACTCTGCGCATTGACTTACACCCTCCCAGTTAAGTATCCCTGCATTTGGCTTATAAGTAAATCCACAACGATACCCTGATGCAGAGCCCTGCCCTGTTACTGCCACTTGTAGCATAACATTTGAAAGGCTTGATGGATACCAAACATTAAACCCTAGCGGAACTTTGTTGCCGTCATTATTGAAATACATTCCAATGGGCTCAATGAACTCAACAACAGGCAGCGTGTTTGGATTGGGTGTTGCTCCTATTGAATATGTAAGCGTTATGGTTTGGGGAGTACCACGATCATAAAGAATGGGTGTGTCGCCCACACCATCCCCATTTGTATCCTGGAGAACATCAATTTTTACGCTTCGCGAGCCGATTGTGGTTATGCCTTGCGTCAGCAACGGAAACGGAATTTGGGCCATCTTCTCATTTTGAGATGGATATTCCTTATAAGTGATATACGTGAGCGGCGCGGGGGAATTAATCTGTGAACCTGAGATTGTAGGAGTGATGTCTGTCTTTACATCAATAAGCTCAAATTTTTTCAATGTTACAACAGAATTGCTTAATGCAATCTCGGTGTCCTGCGAATTTATCATGACTTGTCTGTCTTCACTCTTTCCACCTACATCAAAAGTTATTTTTAATGTTCCGCTTTTTGCATTTGCTATCCTAAGCTTAATTTTTCCATCTGCAATAACAAGGTTTGTGCTGACTGGTCTGTATTGTAGAACACCAGCCCCTTGGGTTGCAATAGTGTTTATCGTAGCAGGAACATCATCAATCCACAAATTGTAGAGCATTTCCCTACCATACCCAGCACCTTTTCCTGCGCCAGGGATTCTGTACTCTTTTGCAGTCCCATCTGGATAGTCAATCCTAATGTAAAAATCCTCCTGGTAGCGGTTTTCAATTTTTATAAGAGCGTTAACAACATTACCTGGAAAGTAAACATCAACATTAGGAGACTTACTTGAGCCCTTCCCAATTGGATATAGCTGGACAATTCCGCTAGGGAGCATAAACTCCGGCTGCTGACACTCAATACCATTCATCGGCGAGAAATAACATCCAACTGCAATATCGCCTTTTTTCCAGATTGGCGCCTGAAGCAGCTTCTGTCTTCTTTTTCCCGCAAGGCTGTATGTAATCTCCATTACTACCTTGTTGTACCAGTATTTTGCATTTCTGTCTGTTATGCCTATATTCTCGTTTAGAGGGGGGTCATTTTTTCTAAAAGAGTTTCTTGGCAGAGTGACATCCAGTTTTGTAGGCGTCTGTCCGCAAAACTGTCCGTTTGGTGCGCTTCTATCACACTCAAGCCATACGCGTATCTGGTTTTCCCCGCCTGGAACAAGTCCGACATAAACATTATATCCGATATTCATCCTTCCTGTAAACGGATCAAAGCTGTAAGGCCTTGACTCTGCAAAAATAGCTGAGGTAGGTTCTATTTCAACAGCCTCGACAAACTCGTCAAGAAGTCCGTCTAAAAGCGACCAGTCGCCGGTTACGGAGAACATGCAGGCTTTGTTCATCAACTGGTCTGAAGACAAACCCCATTTGTTTTTGACAATATCGCCATATCTGTTTGCGAGACTTTTGGAAATCTGCTCTTGGCTAGTCTTGTAATTCTTTACATTTCCCCTTATGGTGCTCGCGGCACCGCCCTCATCTAAACCATCTCCTGTTGAAATGGAGTTAAGTACTATTCTGAGGGCTTGAATAAGTAAATCACAGACGAATTGAGCAAGCAAAAGCTTGCAGAAACCGCCTCTGACCTCGCCAATCATTGCCTGTTCAAGGCATTTTTTTGCACCGACCATTATTTTTAGGTAATTGTTTATGTGCCCCATCATACCAGGAAGGCATTGGCACCTGATTGAACCATAGAGGTCCTGAGTAGGAATGATGTCACTACCAGGCTCTGGCAGAGGACATTTTGTGTTGTCATACTTAGGGCAGTCAGCACTATAGCATCCTTTAAGCTTCTGAACATTCGGAGGACCAAGCTGGTCAGGAGGAACAGGCACACACTCCCATTCGGTGCTTGGCTGAGGCACTGCCTGACCGATTGAGAACATATTAAGCTGTCTGTCAGTTGAATCAGCCAGTGTGCTTTTAACGACAAGCGTGCCTCCTTTACATTTTGCAGCTGCGCTCTTCAAGTCAACAATCATCCTTGATGACCATCGCTTGTCTGGGGTATTATCCATAAGAATCAATGGACCAACCGCATTTTGTTCAAACCATTTTTCATCTCCACCCTTGTAATAATCTACCCTTATATATTCACTTTTGTCACCTGATTTTATAGTGGTGTGGTAGCTAGTTGAACCGCCAGAAATGCTTTGATATCCTCCGCCTAAAGCATCTACCCTGTCGTTGTATTTAGGATCCTTAAGAAAATCCTGAAATGTGCCCCTGTAACCTGCATCCTTCTCCTTTAGGTATTCTGCAACCCATCTCTGGTTTATCTCTGCGGCTTTGTTGAACTCTTCCTCTGTTACAGTTTTTCCTTCAACTTTCATGTCTTTTGATGTGGTAATTGGCTGAAAATTGTTGCAAACTGGTGGCACCGCAGGACAAAGAATTCTGTCGCATACATAATAAACCTTCTCCATACCTCTTTCCTTTTCAGTGCACACCTCCCCAGCTTCACGCTGAAGTGTATCTTCCTGCTGAAAAAATCCGCTTACATACTCATAGGCAATCATAGCACCACATGCAATAAGACCAGCCATTGAAGCAGTGCGAAGGGTGTTTACTATTTTTTGTGTGACATTAATTGCATGGTCAAGAGCCTTGATAGTGTTGTTTAGCATTGTGGGGCTTAACCAGCCTGTAATAAGTTCCGGAGTCTGAATATCAAACTGTGCAGAAGGATATACCGAACAGGATGCGGTATTTCCATCAACAGTATAAGTTATCTGCGCACCCATGAAAACATCAAGTGTGTTTGGAAGCTGCTTGTATGAGCCAGTATAACGCAGAATTCTTATGGGGACATAAACATAAATCTGCCTTCCAGCTTCATCATATTTTGTGGCTTTTGGCCTTTCAATCCTAACGAGCCGATTGCTTAATTCCTGAGAGGGTATTTTGCCTCCTGCTGCTGTACTTATCTGGCTCTGAAGATATCCCCTGTTTGTATCATCCTTATATACAAACACCTCTCTTACAACAGGAGAGCCTGAACCGACATAGTGAATAGGAAAGAAGGCAGACGCCACAATATCTCCACCCTCAAGGTCTCTTGTGTATATATTAAAAGGATAGGTGTCTATTTTACCAATAGACCAATCTGCACAGCCTGGCTCGTAAACTATAGAAACGTGGATGTTTCTGTTTTCATTGCCGGCAGAATCAATTATATTGAAATATAAATTGTTCGTACCCGCTTTGTTGCCTTCACCAGGAACAAGACTTACTGTAACATCAAATATCCCATCCTCTTGTGCTACAACCTCCTGCTCCATCCCAATGCTGTATGTAATAGGATCAAATATTCCTGTTAGCCTATTTTGAGGCTCAGAACCGGTTCTGCTTACAAAATGGTCGCAACCACCATAAAGGCTTTTAATCTCAGGGTCGTCACAACCAGAGTATTTGCCGAAATTGACTACTCTAACTATCGCATTCGGCTCGGTCTTGCCTCTTATCCTAAAAAGCTTGAAATGTGTTTTTCCGCGCATGTCAGTTAGCCACTCTACTTGCGGCGCAGTCCTGTCAACAAATATCTTTTTTGAGTAATTGGCGATGTTGCCTGCTTTATCTGTAGCAAGTATTGTGAATGTAAAGTTTCCATCCCTTCCAAGCAAAAGCGCTCTTTCAAACCGGCCTGTTTCATTTACAATAGTCTTTCCCTGGCTTGTACTGTCTAGAAGAAATTCTATCTCAGAAAATGGCTCTGTTACACCTGAGATGTTAAGCCTGTCCTTATTTGTAGATGCTGGAAACTTATCAACCTGAATCTGAGGGATACCAATGTCAAGCGTTATGTAAAAATACTTCATGTCCTTATTACCAGAAGGGTCCCAACTGTAAACCTGAACATAGTTTCTACCTACAATGTTCTGGATGTATGAAGAGGGATCTAGCATGATAGGAAAGCTGAATGCGCTTGTGTTGACAACTTCTTTCACTTGTGCAATCTTGTTGTCGTTTACAAATATATATACCCTGCTGCCCGGAACGGTTTTGCCTGAAACATTAATTATCTTCACAGATGTAAGATTTGGCTGGGAATCCAAGGATAGAAAATCAGATGTAGTTTCTGCTGTGGTGAATGTTTTTATTGCGCCCTCAACACCATTTGAAACAACCTTATAATAGTAGTTTGTTCCTGAAAGAAGACCTGTCAGCTGAATATCATGGCTTGTTGTGATGTTGTCTGAGCCGGTTCTTTGGTTAAAAGTGTCGTCGGTGCTATACCTTACTTCGCTGTTTGAGGGTATGTTAGTGAGCCATGTTATTCTTGCCGAGTTTTTTGTTACCTCTGTAGCTTGTACGTTTGTAATTTCAATAGCTTCATTTCCTGAGAGAGTCTTGAGGTCATACCTGCTGCTTTCTTGGCCATTTGAAGCAACCTTGAAATAGTACCGCGTATTTTCTTCAAGCCCGTCTAAGATTATCTGATGCTCTCTTGTCTGTGTTTCATCTGATTTTATTAGGCCAAGCGTGGTTGTTTTTCCATAATAGACCATGCTGTCAGAGGGATCGTCTGTGCGCCAGGTTATTTTTGCAGTTGCTTGGGTTACTTCACTCGCCTGGACAAAGCTGATATTAAGCGGTTTTGTGGTTGTCTCCACCTCAAGAGCATCACTTTTGTCTCCTTCTCTCCCAAGAAAGTCCACTGCTGCAACCTGAAAAAGGTAAGAGGTAGTCGGTGAAAGCCCAGATACAGTTGCTGTGGGTGTTGTAGAGTTAGCAACAAGCACCCCCCCTTTATATATATTATACTTTGTAGCCCCTGAAACAGATACCCATCTTATCTTTACGCTGTTATGAGTAACCTGTTCTGAAACAAGACCGTAGACTTTACCTAGAAGTGTCGTAAAGTCGTAATAGCTTGAGCTTGCAGGAGCAACACCATCTGAAGATTTTACCAGAAAATAGAATTTTTGCCCGCTGGCGAGCCCTGACAGCAAAACTTCATGGTTAGTCCTAACGCCGCCAGTTTCAGGCACCTTAATCATTGAATTTATATTGGTGCCGTACTCAACAAGCCCATCTGACTCAACATCGGTTTTCCATTGAATCATCGCACTTGTGCTTGTCACAGAAACCGCCTTTATCGATGAAGCATCAATCACAACTGCAAAGGTCACGGGCATCGTGGCTATAAGTACTGCAAGAAACAATGCAATCCATTCCTTTGCTCTGTCATTCATTTTTTCTGTTTTCTCCTATTGTTATTGTCCAATTTTAATTATTCATCCTAGTAATTTTTCTAGTATGTGTTATAGCAAATTGTTCTACTAGTGCTCATTATAATTTTTGGATTAATCATCTTAATAAAATTATCTCAATACAGGAGGATATTTGTTTGAATTTACCTCAACAAACTCAAGCAGTGATGCAAGAGCAGTTGGTTCTGTGTAAATGACATTCTTGCTCAATGCATAAAACACAGCGTGTCTCCTGCCTTTAATCTCGCTTTTTGAAGGTGTCCAGTTAAGCGATGCTCCGCCAAGATAAAGCTCATCCTTGACAAGCTTTATATCAACTTGATATGTAAAGTCACCTACCATGATGCTAAAATTGTTATAGTAGTCAAAATCGCTTGGGTATATAAGGGACAGGTCATAGCCCATTTCTGGATTTTTAAGATTAATCAAGGCAGTTTCTCCAGGTGCAATGTCACGTTCCTGAATGAGTCCATTGTGGTCCTCAACAACCCTAACATCAAAATCTAGCTTCTTAAGAGGCACCATCTCTATGACCACCTGAGATCTGTCTGTCTCTTCGTCAACGCTGACCTGCTGCCGCGCCTTCATATAGCCGGACTTTTCAGCTATCAAAATTCCGCCAGAACAGGTCGGAAACAAAGCGTCAAGAGATGCAAGGCTGCTTGCAATAAGTCCTTCTTCATATAAGTAGTTAGTATTGCCTATGTCACATAAAAACTGAACGCACTGGTACTTTATCCTAACATCCGGAATTGTACCATCTGGATACCCAACCTCCTTATCTACAGCATACACTCTAAGAGAGTACCTTCTCTTATTCTGCACGCCTTTGAGAGCAACTATCTGCCCATCTTTATCTGTCAAGTATGTTGTGGTTGATGAATTAAGAGCACAAAACTCTTTGCTGGCAATCCTGTCAATCTCCTCAGGCCATAGTGGAACCTCTCCATACCTATTTGGAAGGTTACGCTTAATTATTACGGGAGTTGCAAAATAGAACTGGTCAAGTGGATGTTCTCTGTCAATAAGCTGGAACAGAACAGGGTAGTTCAATGAATACTTATGATGATATACCTTGACGCATGTGCCTATAAGGTTTGCTATCTTAAACTCATTAGCCCTTACAACACCATCTTCAGACGGAGTAACCTCAAACTCCATCGGCCATTCAGGATTGTAAATTATATTCACCTTAATACCTTTATATTTTGAACCTGAAACCGCCTTTACAAGATACTGCTTGTCGTAGTAAGGAATTCCTGTTGGCTTTATGTCTGTATTTTCAAACATCAAAAAATGGAGGTTGTGCATTATAAGAGTCTGTACATATTTTTTCATTTCATCTTCAAACCACACCTTTGGTTGACAAGAGAATTCCATTCCTTCGTAAGGAAGCCAATCTGAACATGCTATCATTTCATCAGTGTAGTTTTCAAGAAACGCATCTCTGTTCTCCTTTTCCATTATAATCCTTGCTAAAGAGTAAAGTTTTCCAAGATTGGATTTGATTTCTGCAGAGTATTCATTTAAATTGTAGACGCGCTCCTCGCCAAGTATTTTAATCTGGAGAGGATAGTCCATCTTAACTACTATGTTGTTCTCGTTTATTTTTGTTTTTATATTAGCGCCTCCGCGCGTTGAAAACGAATATTTTCCATGAAAAGCGCTGAAATTGTTAAGACATTCTGGAAGATTCTTAGCGATGTGACTACTAAGCTCGTCCTCCATCATTTTAAGAGTAGGCATTCTATTTTGGCCTGAATAATACCACAAAGGCACAATGAATCCGTGGTTTAGATAGCTTGAACTTTCAGACCTTATTGATTTTGGAATTTCTATATACCCACCTTGAACAGCCATTATGCTTATACCTTCTTTTGAAACCGCATCAAGACAGGACTCAGTGAATTTCTTTATGTCCCTTATTTCGTTTGGGACACCTATTCCAGGAATATAACCCTGCGTTATTGTATATATAACCCCTAACGAGAATGCAACAATTATACCTATAATAATAAAGGTAGTTATCTGCCCCTTTTTTTGCATACAGATAGGTTCTATTAACAGGTGTATATAAATTTTACCCAATAACTTGTACCTAAATAGATTTTAAACGGTTTTTACAATGCTTTGAAGTGTTTTGATAAATATTTATTTTTTATTGATAAAGTTTATTGATAAACTATTTAAACCATCTAAAAAATAGAAAAGCAAAATGGCATTTTTTCTAATAGTATTGATGCTTATATTCGGTCTGTTTTTTATAATCAAGGGCTCAGACTGGGCTACAGAATCACTTGCTCATGTATCAAAAAAGTTTGGAACCACATACATTTTTGTTGGAATTATTCTAGTAAGCTTTATGGTCAGCCTGCCTGAGATAGCTGTTGCCGGATACACAGCAATGAACGGGCATGTTGAGATTGCATTTGGAGTTATAATAGGCTCAATTGTCTGCAATATTGGGCTTATGGTGGGACTTTCGGCAATGATTAGGCCACTTAGGGTTCCAACAAGCCTTATTGTAAGAGATGGCATCTTTGCCGTATGTGCTGCTGTGCTTGTCTATGTATTAAGCCTTGATAATAGCATCACGCGTGCAGAAGGGTTTGCCCTGTTTCTTATATTTGTACCCTATGTGATTAATGTTTGGCTACAGGAAAAACAGAAGTTGGCGCAGGAAAAAGAGAAAGAGCTCAAGGAGATACAGTTTGAATTAAAAATAATGGGAATGCAGATAGGCGAATTAAATGCTGGCTTGAGCAGTTTTTTCATAGGATTCGCCCTACTTTTGCTGGGAAGCTATCTATTTTCAGAAGGGCTCATAAGAACATCTGCAGGGCTTGGAATAAGCGACTTGCTTATAGGACTTACAATAGGAGCTGTAGGACCATCAATACCCAACATAGCCGCAGCGCTCCAGGCAACAAAAAAACATATGGAAGATGTAGCAGTCGCTGAAACTCTCGGCTCTGATATATTTACCCTTTTAATAAGCCTTGGAGTATTGTCATTGGTAAAACCAATAACTCTCACAGACAAGATGCTTGCATTTGATATCCCTGCAATGGTACTTTTTAGTTTCCTCCTTCTTTTTTTCATGATAGGCGACAAGAATACAATAACAAAGGCAAAAGGCACTGCACTCTTTGTAGGATATCTTTTTATACTTTTCATAAATTTCTTTTTGCGATAATTTTTCTATAGTCTTATACATTATTCTTCTTCATTAAATTTTAAAAGCGAGGTATTTATCGGCATATCATATATTAGAATAATTAGAATAAACATTGAAGTATATTAGAGAGATTAATATCAAAAATATTAGAAATTTAAATAGTTCATTACAATATAATTACTATAATACAATTACTATAATAAGATTAATTATAATAAGATTAATTATAATAAGATTAATTATAATAAGATTAAAAGCCCGGTTAACACCAGGATATGATTAAATATCAAATAAATAGAGATAATTAAAGTAAGAGTATAATTAATGATAAGAAGTGATAAGAGGTATAATTATAAGATAGCAAAATTAATAGTAGGAGTATAATAGTAGGAGTAATGGAGAATTAATGATGAGATAATAAAAGAATTAAAATGAATTGAAACATTAAAATGAGAGTAACTAATAGAATAAGGATAGATGATTATAGATATGAACTTCCTAAAGATATGATAGCGCAAAAACCTGCTGTGCCGAGAGATAGCTCAAAGCTTCTTGTCCTTTACAAAAAAACAGGAAAGATAGAGCATACACTTTTTAGAGATATAGTAAACTATCTTAAGCCCGAAGACACGATTGTAATAAATTCAACAAAAGTTATACCAGCAAAAATTGAAGGCAAAAAGGAAACGGGCGGAAAAGTTACTTTTCTCATGACACGAAAAATAAGCGAAAAAGAGTATGAAGGATTCTTAAAAGGAAGAGTGAAGGACGGAACCAGAATTTATGTGAAAAGCAATGACTACTGCGTTGTTAAGAAGGGCGAATTCGCAAGAGTCAGATTTTCAAAGCCGCTTAGATTAGGTGTAAGCGGAACGACTCCACTTCCTCCATATATAAAAACGCCAGCAAAGTTAGCATTTTACCAAACTGTTTATGCGAAAAAGGAGGGTTCTGTTGCTGCACCTACTGCAGGACTGCATTTCACCAGAAAACTATTGAAAAAAATAAAGGCAATGGGAGTTGGAATAGCAAGCATTACACTTCATGTCGGACCCGGAACCTTTCTGCCTTTTAAAGATAGCAACATAGGAATGAACAGGCTTCATAAGGAGTATTATGAAATAGACCAGAAAAATGCTGCAATAATAAACAACACGAAGGGCCGGTTGTTTGTGGTCGGCACAACTTCGCTTAGGGCGCTTGAAAGCGCCGCTCACAAAAATGGAATTATCCAACCAAAAAAGGGATGGACTGATCTATTTATTTACCCTGGGTATCGGTTCAAGATTAAACTTAGCGGAGGACTCATCACTAATTTTCATCTCCCATTTACAACGCTGCTTGTGCTTGTAAGTGCTATTGCAGGAAGAGAAAAAATTATTACTGCTTATGAAGAAGCAAAAAAGAGAGGTTATAGATTCTATTCTTTCGGAGACGCTATGCTAATACTATCTTGATATTTGGAGAGTATCCCAAACAACTCTTAAAAGTCAGGCAGTACCAAATAAAAATAGATTCTAGAAATCTCTTTTCAGTGCTCAATCATCCTTTTGTTATTCCATTAGTTTATGATTACCTCCTTGTTATGATTACCTATGTAACTTTGTTATTGTCTCATTACTAATAATTGTTGATTGCAATTCTGCCTAATGTTTTACAAAAAGGTATATAAACCAGAAGAATAAAAAGAGTAATCTGTTTAATAAAAAAATATTGATAAAAGGTACTTATTCATGGATGACTTTAATATTAACATTCATCTTTTTTTGTAAATTCTTATTATCTAACATATACTTTTATGACACCTATTGTAGGATGTGCAGGTTGTATATCCGAGGGTAATGACGAAGTTAAAATGTATTAATCAGTGTGGTTATCTTCATACTATAATTTTTTTAATAATTAGTTATATGGTTTGATAAATAATTTCTATTACTTATATGAACAAAAAACATTATAGGCCGAGAACTTCTTCGTTGCTTCGCTCCTCTAACACGCTGCGCTCTGACTTCGTTTGAGACAATTAACACGAATTTCTTATGTTAGTAGAATAGGTCAATAGATAGGTTTAAATAAACCATTCTTAAAAAAGCTTAAACGCTTTTTAAGCATTCACAGAGTTTTAGCCCTGCATTAAGCCCCCGTACTTTTGTTCCAAAAACAATCCTGCTCGAAGGCTTTATATTTTTTGCAAATGGACATTTGTCCATATGTAATGATTTCCCGGTTTTTGACGCAACAAAGAGCTGCTGCTCTTTCCTTTCTTTTATTTGTAACAGCCTTTGATAAAGCGACGCTTCTTTTTCGCGAGTATCATTCAAAAGCTCGAACATACGCTGCTGGTTCTGAGCTATCTCAGCAAGAGATTTTTGAAGCGCCAGGACATCGTTTTTAACAAGCCTAAATGACTCTACTATGTTCTGCTCTAGTTGGTTCATTTTTTGCCTCCATTAATTTATATCTTAATTATATCCAAAATCTAAGGTTAATATTTCTCTGAATCTTTCTATAATTACCTGAAATTATTATTATAAGATGATTAATAAGATGAACTACCATAAATTATAAAGAACAAGAAGGAAACACTTCTATTTAAATATTTCGTTTTTGTATTTTCTAATTGGTAGTAACATTTTTAATATTGGAATATCTCTGCTAAGATTACTTGATATACTCAATACCATACTAGCATAGTAACATTTAAATAGAAGTTTACGCTGATGCATATCAATGGTAATCTTGTTTGACCAGTTTAATCTTCCTGACGATGTGTATGAAGTAATCTTTGCCACTAAACAGCAGATAATAGTAGCAAAGCTGCTTATTGACAAGATGAAAGAAAACCAAGGCATAATGGGAAAAACAGAGATGAGCCTTTTTGCGACCAAACTTCATGAGGGGGAACTAGTGGCACAGATTGATGATCCATTATACAGAGAGAAAAAAGTAAAGCTCAGCTACAACAAAAGGCAGTTTTATGACAGAATCCTCACTCCTATGAAAAGCATGGGGCTCATTGACTATGACCTTTATAAAAAGCAGTACAGACTGTCTGACAAATTCAACAAGGCAATGATAAAGATAGGCATAATGTGGATGCAGGAGCTAAGAAGACCACCGAGAAGCCTGCGATTAAAGGGCCGGACTGATTTCTAGGAAGATGGAAAACCTTGAAGTTGAAAGACTTAAAGAGGAACAAACTAAACTTGCCAAGAAGATTATACTAACTGACTCTTTTGATAAGCTTGATACGGTTGCAGGATGCGATATTGCCTATACTGGAAACAAGATTATATCCGCCATTGTTGTGTGCGACTATAAGACCTTACAAATTAGAGAGAAAAAATACACTATTGGAAAAACAAGGTTTCCATACATACCAGGCTTTCTTAGCTATAGAGAGTCACCAATCACCATTGAAACATTTCATAAGCTTGAAATTGATCCGGACATATTGATTGTAGATGGAAATGGAATTCTTCACCCCAGAATGCTGGGTATGGCAAGCCACCTAGGGTTGCTACTTGACAAGCCAACAATAGGCGTATCAAAAGGCCTTCTCTGTGGAGAAAAAAGAGGAGATAGTATATACCTCGGAAAGGAGGTCATTGGCAAAGTTATTGAAACCAAGGAAGGGGCAAAACCAATATTCGTTTCACCTGGGCACAAAATAGGGTTCAGCACAATGCTTGAAATTATAAAACATTGTCTTAAAGAGCACAAGCTTCCTGAGCCATTGCATGAAGCACATAAACTAGCAACAAAGATAAGAAATAAGATTAAGCAGGAAAAAAATCCTGAATAAAAGACAAACACTAAAACATAAAAAGTATTGTAGAGCATAAAAAGTGTAGTGGAGTTGCTTTTTTCTCTGGAAATACTAGAAAATAAGAGAGCATAAGTTACAAGTATGTAAGCTACAAGTAGGGGTTATAGATAGAGATTGTAGATAGAGGTTAATAGTTTAATGATGGGCCCAGCCGGATTTGAACCGGCGACCTCCGCCGTATCCAGCATAACATTCGCTGGCAGACCAGCGATGCATGTGAAGGCGACGTCATACTAGCGCAAGAGATACAGCACTATACAAAAAGGCGCTGCATGTTACACTCCTATGCCGCTAGACTATGAGCCCATATATGCGCTGCAAAAAATATTGCTAGTATTTAATATTTATTAGACAAAAAGTTTATTAAACTAGATTTATTAGAGATTGACTCACTTCTAGTATTATCTTATCAATATTATTTTTAGTTATTAAGATTCCATATATCACATTTAATAGTTCTTGTATCATTTAATAGCGTTTAATATCCCATGAGGTAATGGCCCTTTAGTGCATCTTAACAGTTTCCGTAAAGATGGGCCAGATCTCCTTAGGATATGCTCGCAAAAATTGTGGGTATAATTGCTTAAAGGCTCTGTTTTTATGGTCAGCATACCGGACCTGTTACCCAGCACAACATCAAGAATGCTATCTCCTATCATCACAAGATATTTTCCTTCGCATTTGAAATGTCTTTCAATGTATCCTGCACCACACGGTTTTAATATCCGGTGTCTTATTACAGGAACTTCAAGTCTTTTTTCAAGCAAATCTGCGCCCCCCGAGTCATATTTTGTACCAACGCCATCTGAAAAAATAGCGACCGCATCACCAAAAATATTTTTTGATTTCTCAAAGGCATTTTTTACGCGCGGATGCAATTCGTATGAATGAGGCAGTGTAAGGGTATTATCTTTATCATAAACAATACCACAGAAACCCTTTTTTTCCAGCTCAGAAAAGTTAATGTTATCTATTGTTTCAACCCTAAGATGAGGGACTGTCAATTCTTTTCTAAATAAAGCAACATAAGGAAGCATTACTAAAGCATAGCAATTAAGCATACCATTAGGAGGACTATAGATGTTTATTAAATTTTTGGATTCTTTTTATGAACAGAAATAAAGCCAATATAAGGAAAGATGGCATATAATAATTTTTATGTCCTAGGGCAAAACAGACTAAATGGAGGCAAAATTAGATAAGAGTAGAATAAAGATAAAACAATATTTAAAAATTCAGAATAAATTTAGGGTTATAAAGTATAAATAAGAACAGAAAGAATACAATGAGATTGTAATTAAATGTGAAGAAAGGGTGAAGAATTAAAGATGAAAGGCAAAAAGGGCATGCGAACGGAAAAATCCGCTGGAGTTGTAATATTCTACGAGGGTGAAACTACCAATAAGCCAACAAATGAAATAAACACAAAAATAAATCATGGAAAAAAAGAAAGAGTAGTGGAGAGTAATCAAAAAGCAGTTATGTGCGCTGAAAGAAAACAGGGCTGCACAAATAGGAAGTACCTTATACTGAACTATACTGCTGGCCACTGGGATTTTGCAAAGGGACATGTAGAGAAAGGGGAAAGCCTACTTAACTGCGCAAAAAGAGAGGCGTATGAAGAAACAGGATTGTCAGAGCTTTTTTTTGTTCCAAAATTCAAAAAGAAGGTAACATATTTCTTCAGAAAGAATGACATGCTTGTGAAAAAGAGTGTCGTATTTTTCCTTGCAAAAACCTGCAAAGTAAAAGTAAGGTTAAGCTTTGAGCATAAGAAATTTGAATGGCTTGAATATGAAGAAGCTATGAAAAAACTTACATACCAAACTGCAAAAGATGTTCTTTCTGCTGCCGAGAATGCACTCATAAAAATGCAACAATTAAAAACAACTAAAAATGAAAACGCAAAACGAGCATATTAAAAATTTTAAAGAATATTTTATAAAAACAAAAAGTATATAAAGTAGTTTAATCTTGCAAATTCTTAATATGAAAATCATTTTTTCTGGCGGTGAACCTAGCCAATGAATAGAATGAGAATTGCTGTTCTCTCAAACTTCTTTTCTGAACACAAGAACAAAGAAGTAGAGATAGATTTAATGATGACTGCTTCTGCTGTGAAGAACGCGCTTGAAGACTTCGGCCATGCTGCCGAGATTATAGATATAGATGAATCCGCCTTTGAACGGCTCAGAAATTTGAATATAGACCTTGCTTTTAATGTATGTGAAAGGTATAAAGGTGCAAGCATTTATGAGCCGCATGTCGCCGCGATGCTTGAACTTTTTGGAATACCTTACACAGGTTCTGGGCCATTCGCACTTTCCTTGTGCATGAACAAAATAAAAGTAAAAGAAATTCTGATGCAAAACGGCATTCCAACACCAAAATATCAAGTATTTTACTCGCCTAATCAAACAATAAGAAAAGATCTTAAGTTTCCACTGATTGTAAAGCCAAGCTGTAATGATAACAGCATAGGTATAGACAACGACTCTGTTGTTGAAGATGAAGCGTCCCTAAAAAGGCGCGTACGACTTGTACTTGCAAGGTTTAAGCAACCGGTCCTTGTTGAGGAATTCCTGCATGGCAGGGAGTTTGCAGTGGGGATTATGGGAAACTCAAGACCGGTCGCGCTTCCAATCTCAGAGTTTATATACTCTGTGCCAGACAATCTCTATCCTATACTAAGCTATGATGCAAAATGGCTTCCAAACACTGAGATATATAAGGGCTCTGTGGAAGTATGCCCCGCACAAATACCAAGATACCTTGAACAAAGAATGAAAAAGATTGCGATTGATGCATTCAGAATTCTGGAAGTTAGAGACTATGGGAGGATAGACGTAAGACTTGCTGATGATGGAACACCAATGGTGCTTGAAATGAATCCAAATCCTGGCATTAGCATAAACAACACCCTGCCAAAAGCAGCACTATCACTTGGGCTCAGCTACAATGATATTATACATGAGATACTTATAGCTGCTCTTGATAGGTATAACTGGCAACACTCGCTAAAAAGCAGACTTGAATCCTATAAATTGGTAGCTAAAAACTGATTCTTTTCAAAATGAGAGTCATTTATGATATTGAGAAGAACGCAGGTGTAATAGAAAGGTGCATTTCAAAGCACGGCTTTCTGCCTGAACATAACTACCACCACTTTGCCTGTCTGAAAAGCCCGAACAAAAAAAGGGTCTTCTTTATGTTTGAGAAAGATACCGGAGTAATGGTAAGCATAAGTAAGAATCATGTATGGAAAGTTATTGCAGAACCACTTGCTCCTAAGGAGCTTCGTTGTATGATATTGCACAAAATTTTTGAGTATGCATTAAAAAGAGGAAGCAAAGTGGTGGTTGAAGTTAGTGAAGAGATGAAAAATGAACTAATAGCCTCCATTTCCTATAGCAAAAAGTTTAAGAGCAGACCTATTAACTATATATTATACTGGCCTGTTTACAATCTCCAGGAGTTTGATGAAAGGCTTGAAGGAAAAAACTGGAAAAAAATAAGAAATATAATAAACAAATTTAGAAAAAGCGGTGCATGTATAGTACCAGCCAAATGCTTGACAAAAGAAAGCCTGCACAATCTTGTAGAGATATGGGCAAGAACCAGAAAAATAAGAGATAGAATTAATTTAAGATATTATCACAATATTATTAATTCTAACTTTAATGGTTTTGATGATGCACATAGTGTTGTTATTAGAGATACGCCTGTAGCATTGACGGGCGGCTGGAAGATACCAAACAGCAAAGATTACTATTCTTGTCTTGGAATAAGCGACCATAGAATTAATGGTGTGTCTGAGTTTGCTAATATAAGCGAACTTTTATTGGCAAAGAAAAAAGGATACAGTAAGGTTGATTTTGGAGGAAGCGACCAACAACTCCTTAATTTTAAAAAAAAGTTTAGACCTAAAGAGATATACAAGACATATGTTTTTAGCATAGTCAAAAAATAGATGAGAAAAATGATTAGGCGACTAAAGCGAAGCGATATAGATTTGATAACAAACTTCGCAAAAAGGACCAAGAAATTCAGAAAAAAAGAGATTAAGGAGCTCAAAAATAGCCTAGAATATGCATTCAAAAACGAAGGGGAGTACTATAAAGCAAAATGTTATGTTGAAAACGGCTCTGTAAAAGGTGTAGTTGTGTATGGTGAGACATACCTTACTACTGCAACTTATGATATATACTGGATTATTGTTGACCCATATGAGCAAGGAAGAGGGATAGGAAGCAGACTTCTTAAGCACGCTGAAAAAAAGATAATTGAAAGAGGTGCGAAAATAATAATCCTGAATACATCATCAAAAAAAAGTTATAGGGCTGTTAGAAAATTTTATGAGCATAGAGGATATAAGATTGAAGCAAGAATAAAGAACTATTATCGCAAAAGAGATGACCTTCTTATTTATGTTAAAAGGATAAAGAATTAGAAAAAAGCAAATACAAAGAAGAATAGATACAAAACATATGATATATAACATGAAATATATAAAATAATAAGATACTATAAAATAATAAGATACATGATATGCAGAGATAAGATAGGTAAAATAATAAAGATAGATAAAAACAATATAGATGCTTTTAATCAAGACCAATAGTTTTATATACCCTTTTGTTGCCTTCCTAGCTATGCCAACAGACAAAGAAATTAAAAGAGAATTTAAACTGCTCGCAAGCAAAGAACCAGATAGATTTTATGCTACCTCGGTGCTAAAAGAAGAAGGATTTATGAGAAGGCAATGTAAATGCGGAACATTTTTCTGGACGGTAAATACCGAGCAGATGACCTGCGGGGATCCTGCTTGTTCAGGCGGATTTCGCTTTATAGGCAAAAGCCCTACAAAAAATGAGATGGACTATATACAAGTATGGCAAGAGTTTTCAAAATTGTTCACGAGACTTGGATATACTCCAATAAAAAGGTATCCTGTTGTTGCCAGATGGAGAGACGACACGGATTTTGTTCAGGCAAGCATTTATGATTTTCAGCCATATGTTGTATCTGGCGAGGTAGAGCCTCCTGCAAATCCGCTTGTTGTGCCTCAAGTGTGCCTTAGGTTCAATGATATAGACAATATAGGAATAACAGGAGCACATTATTGCGCGTTCGTAATGATAGGACAGCATGCTTTTATGCCTGAAGAAAAATGGAACCAAGCAAAAGTTTTCTTAGACATTTATACTTGGCTAAAAGAAGGACTCGGACTTCCGAACGAGGAAATAACCTTTCATGAAGATGCATGGGCTGGCGGAGGAAACTTTGGGCCGTGTATGGAGTACTTTTCAAGAGGCCTTGAACTAGGAAACCAAGTTTATATGCTGTTTGAACAAACGCCAAATGGGCCAAAGCCACTAAAGTTAAAAGTGCTTGATATGGGCATGGGACATGAAAGAAACGCATGGTTCACAAAAGGAAAATCAACAAGCTATGAAACAACATTTCCCACTGTAGCAAAGAAGTTGTATAACATTACCGGAATAAAGGTTGATAAAGAGCTCATGCAGAAATTTCTACCTTACTCAGGCTATTTGAATATAGACGAAGTGGAAGACATAAACAAGGCGTGGGCTAATGTTGCAAAAAATATCGGAGTTGATGCAAACGAACTAAAAAACAAAGTTCTTCCTCTAGCTGCATTATATTCTGTTGGTGAACACAGCAGAGCACTCTTATTTGCACTCTCAGACGGTGCTCTGCCTTCCAATGTTGGCGGCGGATATAATCTTAGAATGATACTAAGAAGAGCGCTATCCTTCATAGAAAAATATGGATGGGATATTGATATGGGAGACCTTGCAGAGTGGCACGCCGAGTATCTAAAACCTTTATTCCCAGAGCTCTCGATGAACATGGAACAGGTAAGAAAGATACTTGATGTTGAAAAGAGGAAATACATGTCAACTAGGGCAAAGTCAATGCAGATTGTGAAGCAAATAATGAGCAAAGAAATTGACAGTAATCTGCTTGTCCAGCTTTATGATTCACAAGGGATATCCCCAGAGGTTGTTAAAGAAGAGGCTGAACGGCTTGGAAAAAGAGTGGATGTGCCTCAAAACTTCTATACATTAGTTTCAGGGATGCATGAGAAAAAGGAGCAGCTACATGCTACACAAAAAGCAGATAAGCTTGATGTTGAAGGCATACCTGATACAAAGGTTCTGTATTATGACGATTATACGAATGTTAATTTTGAGGGTATTGTTTTAAAAATTATAGGAAACAAAGTTATTCTTAACCAGACTGCGTTTTACCCAACTTCAGGTGGACAGATGAGCGACACAGGTATACTTGGAGGAGAAAGAGTTAATGAGGTCATTAAGCAAGGTGCTATAATAATACATGTTCTTGAAAAAGAACCGAGCTTTAGTGTAGGAGATAGTGTAACTGGTAGGATTGATTTTGAAAGAAGAAAACAGCTTGCTCAGAATCATACTGCAACTCATATTGTGAACGCGGCCGTAAGAAAATTACTAGGAAAACATATCCACCAAGCTGGAGCAAAAAAGTCACCTGAAAAAGCACATCTAGATATAACACATTATGAAAGCCTCAGTAGTCAAGAGCTTAAGGAGATTGAAGAAGAGTCTAATAGGATAGTAAAGAGCAATGCGCCTGTGAAAAGCTTCTTTCTTCCAAGAACAAAAGCAGAACAAAGATATGGAATGGAGATATACCAAGGCGGAGCAGTTCCTGGAAAGATAATAAGAATTGTTGAAATTGAGGGTACAGATGCAGAGGCGTGTGGCGGCACACATCTCCACACCACATCTGAGGTTGGCGAAATAAAAATTCTAAAATCTACAAAGATACAAGATGGAATTGTAAGGATAACATTTACAACAGGAAGAACGGCATTGTCTGCAAAAAATTCTGAAGCAAACTTGATTTTAGAAGCCGCATCTCTATTAAATTGCAAACCAAGCCAAGTTCCTGCCAGAGCAAAAGAGCTGTTTGATAAATGGAAATCTGCTAAGAAAGGCAAGCTTGAAAAATTTGAACTTGTTTCAAGCGAAGAATTCAATGGAGATGCACTCACTGAAACCGCAAGAATTCTTAAAACTCAGCCCGAACATATTGTAAGAACGATAAAAAGGTTTTTAGAAGACATCAAAAATTAAATTCTAAGAATAGAAAATTTTTATGCTACAATTGGCGGATATTTAGGAAGAGGTTTTAATCTCCTTTTTAAGCTTTTGAAAGTGACTAAAATTAGTGTCTTTTTCTACATTCCGCATTAAGAGGTAAAGTCCTGCTAAAACTTCATCCAGTTTAGTTGTGATATCTTTGGATTCCTCTGTCCTTATGTAACTAAGGTCATTAGGCAGATTCAGCAGACAGTCAATTTCCTTAAGAGAGCCATAACTGTAAGTAAGAAAAAAACAGAAATTCCTTGCTTTATGCTCTTGTGCTTCCTTATGCGATATTGCTCCCAAAGCTAATTGATGCACGCTTAATCTGTTCAAGCATCTTAGAAGTCTTATGGAAGGGTATTTCTCGGATAGACTATATAAATTCAAAACAAGACTATAAGATTTTGACCAGATTTTAAATTCTTTGTAATTACTTCACATTAGGTGGGGTTTTCAGCCTTTAAATCTTAATAAAGCTATTGCTATTTCTTTAATTATTTTTTCCAACAGAATGTAAATTTTTTAGAGAATTTTTCTATATTGTTTGAAATTATAAAAATGATAATAAAGATTTAGAATTTAAAATGATAATGATAAAAAACTACAATAAATAAAATGAAAGACCGTGCATAAAGAGCGATTAAGGACTATTGGTGGCCGCATGCTGAACGCCTTGTTACCTTGGCGCTTACACACCGGCTCCATCAAACTCATCTTCTTTGAGTGTCCCAGAATGTCTCTTTTCGAGGGGGGTTTCGTGCTTAGATGCTTTCAGCACTTATCCCTTAAGGCGTAGCTGCCCGGCATACCTTGTCAGATAACCGGTCGACCAGAGGCCTCGAAGCTTCGTTCCTCTCGTACTAGAAGCTCCTTCCTCTCAGACATCCCACATCTCCAGTAGATATCAAACAAACTGTCTCACAACGTTCTGAACCCAGCTCACGATCCCTTTTAATGGGTGAACACCCCCACCCTTGGACGCATACAGCAAGGCTATGAAATAACCCTTTTTCTGCACGCCCAGGATAGGAAGAGCCGACATCGATGTAGCAAACCGCGCCGTCGATACGAGCTCTCGGGCGCGACAACTCTGTTATCCCCGGAGTAACTTTTCCGTCATCCCAAACCCCCATCAAGGAGGTATTGAGGTTCGCTAGACCACGCTTTCGCGTTTGGATTTCATGTTAGTAGAAAACCAATCAGGCTGGCTTTTGCTCTTACACTCCACTCCGGATTTCCGACCCGGATGAGCCAACCTTTGGGCACTGTTGATATGATTTCAACAGTGTGCCACCCCAGCCAAACTGTCTGCCAACTGTTGTCCTTGTTCTTCACAAGTAAGTGACATAGATTCTGTAGGATGGTGTTTCATTGGCGTCTATTCACGAACTTGCGTCCGTAACATAACAACTACCATCTACGCTGCACAACAAAACCCACATCACAGCAGCAGGCTACAGTAAAGTTTCACGGGGTCTTCGCTTCCCACTGGAGATCCCTGGCCTTTGCACCAGGCAGAGAGTTCGGAGGCATCCGTCTGGGGACAGTGGGGATCTCGTTACGCCATTCATGCAGGCCGTCATTCAAACGGCAAGGCATTTCGCTACCTTAAGAGAGTTATAGTTACTCCCGCCGTTTACCAGCTCTTAGCTCCCTTGAAAAGGAGTTTAAAGTACTGGCACTGGGCAGACGTCGCCTTCTATACTAAGCCTTACGGCTTTGCAGAAAGCTAAGTTTTTGTTAAACAGTCGGACCCCCTTAGTCACTGCGCCTTGCATTTGCATCAATATGATACAAACGCAGGGACCCCTTATACCTAAGAGACGGGGCCAATTTGCCGAGTTCCCTCAAACGGATTACACCTTCACACCTTAGGCTTCTCACCTAGGGGCACCTGTGCTGGTTCTTGGTACGGTTGTAAGAGATCTTTTTAAGCTTTCTTTTCACGGACTCCAGGCATCAGCTAAATACCCCCTACAGGGTACCATTCCCAATTTAATCAAGTTCTCATCATTACGATACTCCCTTGATTTATCTTGGTTAGCACAAACGAAGATTTGTGTCAGCCTAGCCAGAAGTGTCAAAAGCTTATCTTAGCGTTACCGCACATACTCTTACAGTACAGGAATATTAACCTGTTTCCCTTTCCCAAGCTACATGTTATGTGCTCAGTTAGGACCAACTAACCCTTGACTGATCTACATTGTCAAGGAACCCTTGCCCTTACGGTGGCAGAGACTCTCACTCTGCTAAGATCCTACTTCCACCAGGATTTTCATTTCTGCAAGGTCCACACTTCCTCTCGGAAATGCTTCTACCCTAACAGAACGCCTGCCTACCACAAAGCTTTTGGCTTGTCTGCAGTATCGGTAGCCAACTTAGCCCCGTCCATCTTCAAGGCCTATATACTTGACAAGTAAGCTGTTACGCACTTATTATAGGATGGCTGCTTCTAAGCCAACCTCCTCGCTGTCTTGGTATATAGACACTCTTCACCCTTTCACACTTAGTTAGCATTTTGGGACCTTAACTGCAGTCTGGGTTGTTCCCCTCTTGAAGCGCAAGTTTACCCCGCACCTCCGTCCCCCGGCTTCTACGATGCTGAAATATTTGGAGTTGGACAAGAGACTGACTCCTTTCGAAGCCAAGAACCCTAATCCGTAGCTCTACCCTTTCAGCCATCTCCACCGAGATTTGACTGCGGCCAATTTTGGCAGGAACCAGCTATCACAGGTCTCGATTGGCTTTTCACCCCTAGCCCAAAGTTAGAAGACTACTTGCCCGTAAGTGCTCTTCAGGCCTCCACAAGGTTTTACCCTTGCTTCACCTTACCCTGGGCTAGATCGACCCGCTTCGGGTCGTACCCCAGTGACTTATGGCACTTTCATACCATGCCCCTCGTGAACTGCGGGCAATTTCGCTTTCGCTCTGGGTGCTCCATTGAATGGATTACCCTTGCCACTGAGATACACTCCCTGGTACGTTATTCGAAACGCACGGCACAACTCCTAAGAGCCGTACCCCACTATAGCTACTAGGTTTGAGGCTCTTTTCACTTCCTGTTAAGGATTCTTTTCAGCGTTCCCTCACGGTACTATACGCTATCGGTCTCAAGACGTATTTAGGGTTGGAAGTTGATGCCTCCCAATTTCTTGCCCCATATCCAAGAGGCAGTACTCAGGATACCACCACATCCATCAAACTTTTGCTACGGGACTATCACCCTCTACGGTGTTTCTTTCCAGAAAACTTCGCATCGTCTGACTAGGACTAAAAGATGGTCCTGCAACACCACATCTCCTTACGCATTTCTGCGAGGATTCAGTTTGCCCTATGCTGTTTTCAGTCGCTCTTACTAACAGTATCCCATTTGGTTTCTTTTCCTGCCGGTACTAAGACGTTTCAATTCCCGGCGTTCCCTGTCCTCACGGACCTAGTGTGAAGTCACATTCGGAAATCCTCGGTTCAAAGACTACATGCGTCTCGCCAAGGCTTAATGCAGCTTGTCACATCCTTCTTCGGCGTCTTGAGCCAAGCCATCCACCTAGCAGCGGCTTCTCCGCTCTCTATGCACGGTCTCATCAAAAGGAGCATAAGTGTAAACTTCTAATGCATTTTTGATGCATTTTTATCTGCCTTTCTCAACCATACTACCACTATAATACAATATAGCGATAGTTTACCGACGAGAATGGACCCGTCGGGACTTTCATCAATTCATGAATATGAATTATTTTGAACCCGAGGCCTCCGCCTGACTTTGGCACTGCCATGCAAGGGCGGCGCTCTCCCAGTCTGAGCTACGGGCCCATGATAAATAGGGTGATTAAAAGCATTGTCTGTGAATACAAAACCAACAATAAAGGGCATTTACAAGCAATTCAAAAATAAAGGAGGTGATCCAGCCGCAGGTTCCCCTACGGCTACCTTGTGACGACTTAGCCCACCTCACTGAGCTTAGATTCGACATGATCAAAAAAACCATGCCTCATCTAAACCCTGCTCGGTTGGCTTGACGGGCGGTGTGTGCAAGGAGCAGGGACATATTCACCGGACTGTGATGAGATCCGATTACTAGGGATTCCAACGTCATGAGGGCGAGTTACAGCCCTCAATCTGGACTTGGATAAGGTTTAGAGGATTGGCTTCTCCTTTCGGAGTTGCATCCCATTGTCCTTACCATTGTTGCGCGCGTGTAGCCCAGAAGATTCGGAGCATACAGACCTACCGTGGCCTGCGCCTTCCTCCCCCTTTCGAGGGCAGTCCCTATAATGTGCCCAATCCTGAAAATCAGTCGCTGGCAATTATAGGTACAGGTCTCGCTCGTTACCTGACTTAACAGGACACCTTACGGCACGAGCTGACGACGGCCATGCACTACCTCTCGGCTCGTCAAGTAAGGCCTTTAACCTGACTTTCATCCTGCCGTCGCTCCTGGTGAGATTCTCTGCGTTGAATTAGATTAAACCGCACGCCGCACCCCTTGTGGTGCTCCCCCGCCAATTCCTTTAAGTTTCAGCCTTGCGACCATACTTCCCAGGCGGCGAGCTTAACACCTTCGCTTCGACACCGCGTACCCCCTAAGGATACGCAACACCTAGCTCGCAGCGTTTACGGCCAGGACTACTCGGGTCATTAGCAGCTTCTTATGATACAAAACCTGAACTCTACTTCTACAGCAGATTTTTGCGAACGTAGTTCGTGCCACTTTTTGCGAAGCAAAAATGTGGCACTTAAGTGTAGTTTTTCCCAGGTTTTTGTCTCGCTGAAAGCGAGCACAAAAAGCTGTATCTAATCCGGTTCGCTCCCCTGGCTTTCGTCCCTCACCGTCGAATCCGTTCTAGTCAGGCGCCTTCGCCACCGGTGGTCCTCCAGGGATTATAACATTTTACCGCTACCCCTGGAATACCCCTGACTCCTCCCGGTTCCTAGCCTGGCAGTGTCCTCTGCATGCCATCACGTTAAGCGCGATGATTTCACAAAGGATTTACCAAACCGGCTACGGACGCTTTAGGCCCAATAAATGCGGTTGCCACTTGTGGCGCTGGGGTTACCGCGGCTGCTGGCACCAGTCTTACCCACCACTTATTCGCCAAGATATTTACTCTTGGCAAAAGCCTATGCAATGCATAAGCACTCAGGGTTCCCCTGTCACACTTTCGTGCATTGCAGAGTTTTCGCGCCTGCTGCACCCCGTAGGGCTAGGGCCAGTATCTCAGTGCCCTTCTCGGGGCTCCCTCTCTCAAGGCCCCTACTGATCGAAGGCTTGGTGAGCTTATAAATCTTCTATGAAGAAAACTTCACAAAAAACACATTACCTCACCAACTACCTAATCAGCCGCCGACTCGTCTTTGGGCATTGCTTTTAAAGGATAAGCCATTCCAGGACAGATCCCCTATCCGGGTTTAGCCTCAGTTTCCCAAGGTTATCCCAGACCCAAAGGTAGATTATCGACGTGTTACTGAGCAGTTTGCCGGTACCATTGCTGGTCCCTTGGCTTGCATGGCTTAGTCGAACCCTGATAGCAGCAACCTCCCGCAGGATCAACGGGAATTAGATTTCAAGGCTGTTTAAACTAAATTAGCCATATTGTCGGTTTTTTATTGGGTTTTTTTCACCAGACAATGCTCTTTTTCATACTTAATGAAAAACATTAAGTACACACCCTTAAATTTCTATTTACACATAGAAATTTGGAGATGATAGTGATTAAATAGTTAGTGAACAGATTAAAAGGTAGTTTAAATATTTTGCGCAATAACGGACATCAATTAAGGCTTCTTTTAATTTTTGTTAATTATCCATTGGTTAGTAAATATTAAAACATTTATAACTATTATTAAATTTTTATAATAAAAGATATAAAGATAAAAATCTATAAGAACTAAACCTTAAGTCTGCGGCGTTTTTCCTTTTTCATCCTTTTCCGTTGCCACTTCCAGCGCATCTGCCCTTTCTTCTTCCAGCGTCTTGAACTCCTTTTCATTTTTGGTTAACCAAAGTTTTTTAAAAAATACAACCTCTGAAGTTATTATATTTTCTACCTATTTC
>JAWABL010000007.1:0-60473 GCA_038884615.1 Candidatus Woesearchaeota archaeon
GCGCAATTCAAGTGGTATGAGAAAGAAATCGCAATAAAGACAAAATCAGATATAGACGACAGATATCTTCATATTATCCGTAGAGGCATAAACATACTAATCTTTGTAATTGCAGTTCTTATTACGCTTGCAAAGCTCGGCATTGAAATAACACCCCTGCTTGCAGGACTAGGTATTGGCGGGCTTGCAGTTGCACTTGCGTTGCAGGATTCACTTAGCAATTTTTTCTCAGGGGTATATACTATGACTGACAGAAGCATAAAAATAGGTGACTATATTGAAACCGATTCAAATATCAAAGGGATTATAAAGGATATTAGCTGGAGAACAGCAAAAATCCAGCAGCTTGATGGCAACTTAGTGATCGTTCCTAACTCAAAACTTGCACAGTCAATTGTTACAAATTATGATGCTATTGACAAAAGCATGGCACTAGTAGTTCCGGTTGGGGTAAGCTATGATAGCGACCTTGATAAAGTAGAGCGGATAACCATAAAAGTTGCAAAAGAGGTCCTACGGGACAAAAATCAGCTTCCTAAAAATTTTGAGCCTGTGGTTAGATACACTCAGTTCGCAGACTTCAGCATAAATTTCAATGTAATTTTGAAAATTAACGATTTCAGTCAGCGGTTTACAGTAAAACACGAGTTTATCAAGCGTCTCAAAAAAGAGTATGATAAAAACAAAATCGAAATTCCATTCCCGATAAGAACTATTTATATGAAAAAATAGAAATTATTTTATACCTTTCTTTTTATCTTTAATTTTTATGAGTAAGGAGAAGGCAAGGATAAAGAGAGGAGACGGAATTTCCGATGGACTTGTTCCATTAAAACCCATAGATCTTGAAAAAACCTCAACCATAAATGATCTTGTTTCTAGTATGCTTTACGCATCTTTCAATGCTAGGGCGTTAGGCGAAGCCGCAGAAGTTCTTGAGGCAATGATACGCGACGAGGAATGTTATGTTGTGCTTACTCTTGCAGGAGCAATGACTCCTGCCAAAATGGGGCTTGTTGCATGCGACATGATTGACAGGGGCATGGTGAACTGCATAGTCACAACTGGAGCACTTCTGACGCATGGCTTCGTTGAAAGCGTTGGCAAAACACATTTTAAATACGAACCTGGCAGGATAAGTGACTGGGAACTTTATCTATCAGGCTATGATCGTATCTACGATACAATAGAGCTTGAAAAAAACCTGGATGAAACAGAAGAAATAGTGAACAATATCTTATCGAGTTTAACAAAAGATCAAAATATTCTCTCAAGCTGGAAATTTACGCGGTTGCTTGGCGAGTATCTTCATAAAAATGTTGAAGGCAGAGGGATACTAAAGTCTGCGTATGAACACAATATTCCTGTTTTTATTCCCGCGCTGACAGATTCTGAGCTTGGGCTTGACATTGCAATTTTCAATCTTGCAAGGCGCAAAACCCAAAAACCAGAAGTTTTATTTGACCTCTTTGCCGATTTAGAATATTATAGCAATATTATAAAAAACCAAAAAACCCTGGGTATTTTTACCATAGGCGGTGGCGTCCCAAGGAACTGGGCACAACAGATTGGGCCATTTCTTGATATAATTAACCTTCGGCTGGGAAAAAGATTTTCAGTAAATGAGGATGAATCACGATTCTTTAAAAGGTTTAAGTATGGTGTTAGAATTAGTACAGCTCTTGTTCAAGACGGCGGATTGTCTGGTTGCACATACTCTGAAGGCGTTTCATGGGGGAAGTTTATGCCTAAAGAAGAAGGAGGAAGGACCGCAGAAGTATTTTGTGACGCCACAATTGCATGGCCTATAATTGTAAAGGCGGTAATGGAAAGACTTGAAAAAAATCCGCCACCTAAAAAAAATCTTCCGACCGCGCCCGAACGGTTTTTTTAGAACTCTTTTTTTATACATCAATTCTGCGTTAATTCTACCTTTCATAAATTATACTAATTTCTTTTTTATCATATGTTACTTTTCATTATCCATCCTTATCTAGCTATATTATCTTCATGATTTTTTCTTAATAAAATAAGTAAAAATTATAAGCAGAGCAAATATCACAAGCAAAACAACCGGATACTTTAAATATCGTTTTGTGATTTCATTTTTTGACTCATAAACCTGAACAACAGAGGCAGTAGGCATCGCGACAGAACCAGGGTTAATTGTCTTTTTGTTCGGAACCACTGCCAAAACTCCGCTATTATCTGTGTTATCTGACAAATTAAATTCAAGAACTCTATTGTCTACGATAGTGTCATTATATATTAAACTTATAGCAAAAACATTTTTTCCGATGGTTGCGTTCACCGGTATTTTTAGTGTTTGTTTTCCTTTTGAGATATTGAAATAATTAATTTCTGTTTCGCTCTCTATGACTGCGATGCCGTCATACTCTGTTTCTATGTTTGCAAAAATGTTTATCGTTTTGTTAAATTTTCTTGATAATGTATAGAAGCTGTTGATGTGTCCGTGTGCATCATAAGACGAATTCTTTTTGGCTTCATAAACCAAATCCTTTTTTGTTGTGTCATCCTTTTTACAATCGTCCAGTTTGAGCATAGTGCTTTCTCGTAGTCCAAACCCTTCAGCTGTAACTATAATTGTGCCACACAAGCCCGACACATCCAGCGGCAGTGTAATCTTTGCAACGGTGTTTTTATAGGGTAGTGCAACTTTGAATATTCGCTCTGGCTGTGCGCCTTCTTGTTCGATAAGTATATCAACAACAGATTTTGTGCTTTTTCCCCTGCTTATCTCTGCTGTTAGCGTGCCCGTTCTTGTTATAGAAACAAAATTAATATATGTGTTCTCTTCATTCCGAGCGATTGCTTCTTTTTTACACACCTCCTCATTTTGTGGCGTTGTATTTATAGCAATAAGTTTTTGCGTGCTGGCAACGCAGTTATTGACACGCAGATTGGCTTTTATAATATTTGCTTGCTGATTGTTTTTTCTAGGGGTCCATGTCTTCTTGTTTGTATTTGTAGTCTCAATACTCTCTTTTACAATATTGCCAGAAACATCTTCAATCCAGTATTTAATTACAAACCCTTTAGTATGTTTTGTTTTGTTAGGCAAAACCATGTAAAATGCAATCTGTTCGCCGACTTCAAATATGTCCTTCTCAGTCCAAATGCTTATATTACACGCCTCTGTAATTTCATGGTTCTTCAGCTCTTCATTTTCTGTTAAATTTTCCGGGTTGTCTATCTTTTTTATTTCTTCATCGGTTTCTAATGCCGACTCAACTGAGTTTTTTTGTTTTTGTTCATTACTCACATCAACATTGATAGACAAGTTTGTGTTTTGTTTTTCCTTTTCAAACACATAACTTACTGAGTTTTGCCTGCCAGGCGTACCTCCATAAACGAGGCTTTCATGCCAACTTTCATTTAAAAGCTCAATACTCTTTCCTTCTTCTGCAATATTTTTATATTCTGTGGCTACGATTAGCTTTCCATCAGCATCAAAAAGAATAAGACTATCACCTTCATTATTCAGTCCGTTTCCTATCTTCGTATCTACAGTATATATACTATATCCTGCGCACCCCCTGGCTTCATTAGTTTTGTTAAAATAATTATCTAAGTTGCTATTATGAACTATATCTGTTTTTATTGTCAGACCTCCAATATCAAAATAAACATCTTTTCCTGTAATGATTGCATAGGAGCATGATAAGTCGCAGCTCTTGTTTACTTCGCTGGTATTTGTGTGGTTTGTAAAGGCTAAAAAACTAAGGTTCCCTTCTTCATTCGTTTCTTTAGTTTCATCTGCGTAGCGGTCCGCCACAGAACAGATTTCCTTATTAAATAGTGAATAGTAATAAGTAAGCGTGTCATTTTCAACACCATCAGAAATTGTCCAGTTTTCAAGATTTAGTGTCCAAATGTCCGGACCAATCATCAAAAGCTCTATAAACTCGCCAGTTGCGTCATCACCAGAAGGGTTATACATTACCTCATTGAATGTTATATTATACTTTACCTCCACATCTACAGTTTTGTTTTTGGTATCATCTAAATAAGAAAAAGATAACGGGATATAGAAAAGTACACACAAAAATAAAAAACAGAGACGCCCCATAATTTTGTTTTTGAGGACATGAAGATTTATTATTTTCTTTGATAATAACGAAAGTTATTCAAACCATAATCTATTTTTTTGCGTCTACCGAAAACATACCCTTTTTTTGTATCTTTAATCTGCGTTCTTTCGGATTCAACAGAAAAATAAAGTGAGCATCTTTTAATCTGCATCTTAGAATCTACCTCATAGGTACCGTTCAAAAAGTGTGTTAGCATCCACCGCGTATGCACATTCAGGAACAATATATGGGTTTGAAGTGAGTTGTTCCATACGGAGAACCAGATATTTTCATTTGAACGGAAAAGTGCTAACATGATGGTAAGCCGACCGAAAACGAGATTTTGAACGCAGCCCCTACCTCATAGAAACTTTTAAATATATGGCAAGATAGATGTAAACCAACTCCTAAAAAAAAGGGGAAAAATGAAAAAAAGGGCGTTGACATCGGCACTGCTGTTGTTTTCCCTACTCTCTTTTCTAACGTACGGCGCGCCGTGTACAAATCCTTGTGTAAACACCGCCAGGCAGTCTGCATGTTTTGATGCAACAAAAGATGTATGCTGTCCGGTATTTGGTTTGTATGGCTCACAAAATAGCGGACTATTTGGAGCTAGCTGCCCAATTGACAAGCAGGCGTGCGAAGCCAATTACTGGGGTACATCTCTTTCATCAGAGTGCATAAAGGGGTGTTGTTTCTCAATAAACGATGTAAGCCTTTCCTGTAGGGAAAATGCAGTTGAAAAAATAATGTGCGAGAAGATACTTTTTGGAACATTTTCTTCCACATGTCCAGAAATTCCAGACTCTAACTGCGAGGTTGGTTGCTGCTGCCATATTGACAGCAACATAACTTTTAAAGGAGTATGCGAGGAATCACTTTATGGAACTTTTTATGAAGGCATTACCACAGAAGATGCTTGCGATGCGCATTGCGCACCTTATCTAAACCCAGAAATTCCTGGGAGCCCAGCGCCTGGACTTCCGGCCGAAATAGAAGACTGGGATATCCCTACAACACAAGGGAGCGGAATATACTTAAGTCTTAAGCAGTTATGCTATGATGAAAATAGAGGCGACAACAGGCTCATAAAAGAAATGAACTGGTTTACAGGCTGTAATGTGCCTGGTGAGAACTGTCCTGGAAAGAAAAAGGGTAAATGCGGATGTCAAGATTCTTGCTCGGTTTCATTAACTATGCCCATTAACCTTACAGATCCACGAGAAATTAGGTACGAAAAAACATGCGGAATTGCGGCAAAGCTTGTGCATAAAGCTACCTATATGGGCAACAATTTCAACTGGGTTGACGGACCTAAATGGACGCCACATTATTCATATGTAGTTGACTGGGATAATAATGAGGCACAGTGCACCTTGCTAGGCGGTGACTGGTTAAGCGACAGCGAGGCTGCGTCATTTGGTACAACAAGTGCAGCTTTTGAGGGATTTAGGTGTTGTGGGGACGACTGGATATATATAAACAACCGGGCACTCAACTATCGGTCGGGAATATCCCGTATAGACTTGATTAACCTTGGAAGCAGGGGATGTCTTTACAATGTGTCTTCAGTCCAGTGGTTTGATACGAACAATGACGGATTTGTGGACTATTATTACTGTCCAAAAACCACAGAACACTCTGGTACTGGTTCATACGACCCTCTCCTTACCCTTGACGATAATCCTGAGTCAGACTTTGCAACTTCACAAGATCCGTATTATTTTGTAGGGTTTTCAGTAGATATCGGAGCAATGCCTTCTGCAGAAGTTGATGTAGGTAAATGGCAGGGTAGGGATGCTACACGGCTTTACTGTCACCATTACTTTGATAATTCTGTTGGGGGCGGCGACAAGTTTCAATGGATGAGAATAACTGATGCTGCGGATATTAACCAAATTATTTGTGAGCTACACCTTGGCTATAATTGGACTGGGTCAAGATGCTGCGGAGATGATGTTAGCGAAACATATAATGATAACACCACAGAATGTAACGCTCGCCAGCTCGCACGAAACATAATTCAAACTATAGAATATAGCTCAAGACAGTTTGAAACAGAGTTTACAAAGCAATGCGACAGATATCAAGTTGAGAACAGTGCATGTTATTTAGGCCAACAAGTAAAAAACAAGACAGCAATAGCCAAAAACCCAGAACAACCACATGTGACAAACATTCTTGCAGTTAACGGAACATTATATGGTTGCAAAGACAGACAAGGAAACAATGTAATAACAGATAATTCTCTTATTTCAACAGGCTCTAAAAATTTTGACAAATGTACCTTTTTGGGCGATAATGTATGTGCGTATTACAATGATAGCTGGGTAAGAAAAAGCACAGACGCCCGTTCGCCTGCTTATGTGTATCTTGGCTATAGAGGTCCGCCAGACCAAGTCGTTTTAAGCACGCTTCCGCCCCCCGGCAACCCAAACAGCAAAGAGTGCTGTTTTTCAGGCAGCTGCTGGAACGGCGAGTACTGCAGTCCGCCAGGTTGGGTATATAGGTGGGTAAGGCAGAATCAGGAATTGGTTTTTAAGCTCTTTCCAGAGACAGAGTGGTCAAGTTATAATGATGAAGATGTATATACCTGTTACAATAGCACATGGTACAAATCAAAGCCAAAGTTTAATTGGTATCACGATACATCAAAGCTTAACTTCTGCCGCGAATCTTTTGCCTGCATGTGTAGCGGCGTCCAAACAGAGCCATACGATTATATGTGCAGTCCAGAGTTTGTTGATAATAACGATTGTCTTAAAGTTCCTAACTTTTACAAAGGCGACCATTATTGCCAAGCAATCTATGACGGCAATGAAATAGTTGACTCACACTGGACAAGCAGGACCAAACTGCTTGCATTCCAGATGATTAAGATTGCAGAAAACAAGGATTTTGTTCTTTTTTGCGACGCTTCTTATGAAGCAGTAAATTATCCTGTGCCACTCTCAAAAATAAAGGACAAAATAAACAGCGTCTGTACATTGTTATATGATGATACAATGGTACTTGGGTTTACCTTGAATACCTTGCCTAAAAGCCAAGATGAAACAGAGATTGACAGCATACTTTATAATGTTAATAATGGACTTATTGATGAGATACTAGATGAGGAGTCAAGCGTTCCAAGCTGTCGCGATGGAAAGACCGGCTCAGGAGAACAGCATGGCGAGTTCAAACGATGCTTTGCTGCAAGTAATAAAATCTGGTTCAATAACAAAACCAAGTCGCTTATTTATGCTAAATCCGGCATAGACCTATCAACACAGACGCTTCCGATTCCAGACTGGAACGAGTTTGATAGCTCGCTTTCAGAAAAAGTCCAGGTGTTCAAGGCTCATGTCCAGAACAACAAAGCGAGGATTGAGGACGGATATTATGGCAAAATAGGTATAGATATAATAAACTATGTCTCTGATTTCAACAGGCTCTATATAAACAAAAAGGGAACAGAAGAAATAATTGGTTTTGTTGAAACAAAATTTGATAACTCATTTTCTATGCAACTCAGAAATGTCATGGCAGTTAAATATACTGGATTAGACATAACTTGTGAAGAAATCAAACATGCATATCCTTCTTCTTATTGTGGCGTTGAGTCAGGAAGCATCATAGTTTTAGACAAGGGTCCAGAAAACTTTGAACTTTGGCGCGACCTGACTTCAAAGATAAGGTTGGCGTAGATGAAACGCGCACAGATAACTATGTTTATACTAGTTGGTCTTGTAGTTATGTTTGCGTTTGCAGCAGTGCTCTACCTAAGCGTATACACGAAACGTGCTAGCATAAACCGCGACATGCAATATGTAAGTGGGCTTTTTAGTGAGCGGGGCAAGTATCATAACTATATCACCTCCTGTGTTGAACAGGTTACAAAAGAATCACTTGTTTTAGTGGGATTGCAGGGAGGCGTTATTTATGATACACAAACAAGCCAAGGCAGGTATCTTCTTGGCCCTGAACGAGGGTATCCACTAGGAAAATTTGTTCTGCCTTATAAACCAACTGAAAAGGAAAATCTTTATTTAGTAAGTTATGGCATCACAGCACCAGTACTTGGCTCGCAATTTCATCCAGAAGTGCCATACTATCCCTACGGACTTACCAAACTTGTTACAAACCCATTGATACTCAATCCTTCATATGTAAACACGCTTGGCAACTTTCCATCGCCAGGTCCATTTGCCCCTCTTTGCGATAGTTTTGGTGCGAACAGGCAGAGCCTTGCAGGAAGAGTATATACCTGTGAAAGCTACGACTCTGCAAACCCAAATGACCACAACTCAGTTCAAGAGTACCTTCAAAGCTACATAGCAAACAAGACTTTTGAATGTGTAAAACTGGAGACAATACCTGAACTGCTTAATATGAGTATAAATAAGGGAAATGTAACCGCAAATCTAACCTTTGGTGATTCGTATTTGTATGTTTCGGTGGTATTTCCGGTGGTTATTGAAAAGCACGGAATTAAAGCAACATTACAACTGAGCGATTTTAATTATCAAATCCAAGTAAGGCTTAAAAGAATACATGAGCTTGCAAGCCATCTTATAAAACAGGATACAAACAACATTTTTTTTAATATTGTTAAGGATGCGTCAACGCTTAACGACTGCAAAAGCATAACCGGTTCAAATATACCTTGTCTCATGCATGGCATGCATGTTTCAAAGCTTGAAAATGTCTGCAGAAACTGCACAGAAGGGAGGTTTGACGACATACTTGTTATAAAAGACAATGAAAGTCTTATTGACGGCTTACCTTATACCTTCGTGTTTGCTATTGAGAATCGTCCGCCCGCGCTAGACCTTATCAGACAGGATGTTTTTTCAACTCTTTTTTCTCGATTTGATTTTATAGTTTCTGAAAAACAAGAGATACATCTTAATCCAATGGGCTATGACCCCGATGAAGAATATCACAACGAGATGGGTTTTATGGATATGCACTATACTTATGAATTATGGAAAGAGACATATGATGAATATTTTCTTGAAGTTGAGTGCACCCTCAACCAAGCAGACTGTCTACTTCATCCAGAAAGGTATGTAGAACGGACATTGACTCCCCCACCAAAAAACTTTACAAAGTCCCAAAAATTTAGACAAACTAACAGAGAAGCAACCTACAAAACAACCCATGAGGATATAGGCCTGCACACACTAAAAATAAGTGTATGTGACGAGGAGCATTTATGCGACTATCAGATGGTTTCGATACTTGTTCAAAATAAACCTATACTCGGCGGATTTCAGCCGTATGATGATATCCCATGGAATGTAACATCAATTGAAGATTATTATTATATAAACATCTTTTTATTAGGGGGTGGATTAGAGGGAGTTTCCCGTTATCTCTGGTCAAGCAGGTTTCAGGACCCTATAAACCCCCACTTAAGCGAATCGTGGACTCGAGAAACAACACAACCAAATTTGACGATACCCTGGTCAGGTATTGATATACGGACAATCTTAAATGATTATTTTCTTTACCCAGGACTGCACGAAATTAATGTTAGTCTATACAATCAGAACAACGAGCAGATGCTTGAAAGCAACTCAACTGTTGATGTGAAGATGTGTGTCGCACACAGGGCAGACGAACCACCATGGCCTTACAACGGGCTTGAAAACCCATTTATGGGAAATCATTCATGCTGTCTTGGTGTGCCGGCCGACCCTTCAACATACCAAATAGCATCAACCTCCTCAGAATGTTACAGGCGGTTGGATTATGGTTGCAAAGAAAGCTTCCAGGAAATACAAGACCCGCCACACACCACAGAAGTAGTACCCAATATATGGGCCGATGACAACGACATATATGAAAGGGCGTTTGTAAGATATTGCGATGGAAGAAGGGGAAATACATGCAACGGTTCGGCAACAGAGACTATAAGATATTACAAAGAATGCGATGACTGGTGTCAGTACTGTCTTCCATACACTGAGCTTGGAAGCGAAAATTGTGCAAACAAACCAGAACAGCAATGCGGTTTAATACCTGTTTGCACTATCGGGCCCGGTCAAAACTACGACCCACTTGGAACATATGGGCTTGAACCCCCCCCAGATGGACCAAAGGCATGTACAGGTATGTGCACAGGAGGAACATGTACCATAACCGGAAACTGCGCATGTAATGTTACAGAGTGCGGCGCTCAATGTGACAGCACGCATAATGTTCTATGGGAGGGAGACAGGTGTAGCTATGGTTGCAATCAGTTGTTTTGCACGTTTGACACGCAAAATCAATCAATCTGTACCTATCCATTAAACTACTGTTTTGACCCTACAATAGGGTATTGTATTACAAACGTAGAGTGCCGAGCCGATGGGGTACATCGCGTTCTTGGAGATGTCTGCATGGCGCAAGGCCAGCGACTTGATGCGCCAGGTAGCTTAAACGATATATGTTTCTTCTATAACAATACAGGCCACCGGGAATGTGCTCCCAACGGCAGATGTCTTACTGGTCAACGATTTCCAGAGGAATGCAACAACGGCAACCCCCTAGCAGGAAATCCGGGCGGCGGAGACAATTTTTGTTCATTTAGACTTACAGGCCCACCAATAAAAATAGGGTGCTATTATTCAGATAACCTCTGTATGCCTGATAATGACGGCTGGGATTTTGAGTCACGAAATCTTACGTGTGCCTATGATGATATAGGCAAGTCGTGTCTTAATCAGACAGGCAGAACTGATACAAACGGGGATGTTTATGATATATGCATCTATAATATAATATGCAACGCGCATGGGCTTAGTTATACAGAGGACCCTTGCTATAAGCCAACATATGGAAAAAGAGACTCTGGTGTCTGTTACTACGAAAATGCCGGGATAATAAACGACAGGTCAGACGATTGCGCACAAACCGGTTGTACACGAATTTCAAACTGCACCTTACGTGGTGGCCAGGAGTGCACATCAAACGGCTGCGTAAACTATTAAATACTGCGTAAACTATTAAATATGTATTACCTCACCTTATAATAACATATTAGAGAAAAATATATATATTATAATAAGGAAAGCAGATATTTAGGTGTTGTTATGAAAAGAGGTCTCGGCTTGTTTTTGTTGTCTGGTGTAGTTTTTGGTTTGTTCTTCACTATTTTACTAGCAAGCAATGTTTTTTCAGGTTACTGTACTAATGTCTGTGCAGTTAGCTATTTCTGCACAGATACAAGCGCAGTGAACTGCTGTCCTACAGACACAAACTTTTATAATAGGGTCGAAAACGGTATTTCCTGTCCAACAAATCAATCAGACTGTCTTGCGAACTTTGCAGACTCGCCAGCTTCCGAGTGTTCAATAGGTTGCTGCCTTTCAACTACAAATTTACAAGACTCCTGCCAGATGACCACAAGCAAGATAATATGCGAAAAATCTTATCATGGCACCTTTGCGTCAAGCTGCTCACTTATACCTGACTGTCAAGAAGGGTGCTGCTGCTATAAGGATAATCTTAACAACGCATCACGTGTTACATATAAAGCGTGGTGCACAGCTGTTTCAGGAGACCTTTTTACACCTGGCAGTTGGTCGGTTGAGAACTGTTCATCCAACTGCACCGTTTTCTTTAACCCCGGCGGTCCAGGAACAACAACCGCATGCAACGACACAATAGATAATGACGGCGACAATCTTGTAGACATGGCAGACCACGGCTGCAGAAGCACAGATGATAACAGCGAGACAGATCCAAACATAGAATGTGATGACGGCGTAGACAATGATAGAGACGGAAAAGCAGATAACCAGGACACTTGTTGCACAAGCCCAACAATAGCCTCTGAAGAGATATGCGATCTTATCCAATGTAACAGAGGTCCCGTTGGAACAAAATGTGCATGTATAGATAAAGTGTGCGAACTAGGAAAATATTGTTGTGATGGGGTTGGCTGTGTTGATTATATGTGTGGTTCGCAGATATGTACAGAAGGCGAAAGGCAGTCGTGTGGACTAAGGCAGGAAACCCCTCCATATTGCGAACTTTTTCATTTTTGCAGGTCAGGAAGATGGGAAACTGAATGTAGACCAGACCCAATGTGCGGAGTTCAACCGGAGATATGCGATGATGATAACGATAACAACGGCGATGGAGCAGTTGACTGTCTTGACATAAGCTGTGCAGGAGTGACATGCGGTACAGATCCTAGGAGATGCGAATCGCGCGGATACTACGATACTGTCTCAGGATACTATAAGTGTTGCTTTACCTCTAACACAAACGACTGCGATAATGATGGAAGAATGGAGACTTGCGGGAGCTGTGACTGTCTTGGGCTCTTGTTACCTCCTAAGCTAAATACGCTTAAACTTACACAAGGCCAACAAAGGATACAGCTCCAGTGGACACTGAACTGCAATGTTGAAGCATTTGTCAAACGGTGTGTTGTTACAGAAGATATAGACTGCACATCAGAAGAACAGTATAGTTACCGTTCAACAGGGCTTTTCACAAGAACTTATGATGATGTCGGCATAATCTCAGGGAAAACATACTGCTATCTTATTGAGGCAAATTATCCAACAAAAAAAGTTGTATCAAATATGATGTGTACGAATTCTGGTGACTTATACTGCTTGCAAATGCCTCCTGGTGAGTTTTGTCTTGACGAAAATCTTGATACAGAAACCACACGAGTTTTTAGGTACAAATGCGATGATAAAAACAAAATGGTTCAGTTGGAGGATTGCAGAAACCGTGGAAGCAAGTATATTTGTATGGGTCCAGACAGCAGCGGAAAAACTTCTTGTGAGTATCAAAGCGACTGCGAACTCTGCGGCAGGCCTCTAAATATGTTTGCGTATTTGGATGGTGCATTGGCCCTCTCAATTGTCTATATCCCTCCTGGTAGTTCATCAGGCTCAAACCTACTTTGCAAAAATGTTCCCACCTGCTACTATGACTATTCTGATACTATTAAAGACAAGTTTTCAGAGTGCAGCAAAGTTTATTCGTGCTATGATTATAGGTCAAGGGATGCATGTGAAGGTGACACAACACGGCAGAACGGACCGAACAACAAATGTCTTGGCAGGGACTGTGAATGGGTCAGCAAGAAGCCGGAGTTTAACTCGGGAATTTGTATGGAGAAAATAGTAGCCTATAAGCAATGCGAATATTGCAACATTGCTGAACATAACAAGATTATCGACGACTGTACCGTACAGCGATGCATTGAATTTGGTCAAGGTTCTGGCGGTTGTTATCTAAACAGGAATGGTGAGTGTCGAGACAGGAGAGAAATAACCTGCAACGATTATCTAACACAGCAAGAGTGTACAAACGGACAGAATGTTGTTATTGATGCAATCTATACCGGCTCAACAAGAGTTTCAGGTACAAACGCAGTCCGCACGCGAAGCCAAGACGCGGCAGGATTCGGACTTTGTAGATGGGACAACAACGGCAATCCAAAATGTTTCAAGGATGCTGATGGGGACACCTACCCCGATCCGGAGCCATGGGACATGACTCCTCCAGTCACAACAGTCCTTACACCAAACAAAGTAAACACTTTTTACTTCACCGCGGTTGTTTTTGATGCGGATGAGCGAGGCAAACCAGGTACCGGGCTTAAGGTTCTGTGGTACAAAGAGTCTGATTCGCCCGCTTATCCAGTAGAATCAAAATTCCCTGAAGAAGGAAGCAACAAGATAATTGTAACATCTGGTGTTGGGCATGGAAAACACAAGGTTTATTTTTATGCGGAGGACAACGCAAACAATCTTGAAGTTGTGAGAAGCTTTGAGGTTGATGTAGACAAACTGCCACCACAAATAACAATCCTTCCATGGCCACAACTTAGCCAGTCACCGCCGTTTTCTGACTCAAACATAACTTTCGAAGTGATTGTTGATGAAAACGCAACATGCAACGACTATATGGAAGGAGTGCCAGATACAGAGCGCAAGATAAGAAACTCTTTCGGAGACAGGTTTGTTGTCAAATACTTTGGCTTTTCAGATGGATTTTATAGGTATACTGTTAACTGCACAGATATACTTGGCAATGTTGGCACAGCGTCAATATTAGTAAAAGTTGAGGCAGATATGTCCATTACAAACCCACAGCCAAGGGACGTAATTAATTATTCACAGGTCACATTAAGCGTAATAACAGATGTAGATGGCGTCTGCAAATGGGATACAAGCAACCTTGATTATGCACAAATGGGTAACACTTTCTCAAAGCAGTATTTATCGTCAGAAGCAAAATACTGGCATACTTTTCCATACACTCTCACAGAAAGCAGGTCATACTCTTTTTATGTAAAGTGTAACATTGGTAGAATAAGCTCTGATGAAATACAGTTTGTCTATGATGTCTTAAGTCCTGTTACAACAGTAGTTGATACAAACAATCAGCCATTTAATTTCTCTAGATGGTATGCCGGCTTGCGAGACACTGTCTACTTAAAATGCAATGATCCGCCGCAGTTTGGTTTTGGTTGCAACAAAACTTTATATTGTATAGCAGATGACCGATGCACGCCAAACCGTGAAAGTTCACCTCTCTTTCCGCTTGAATATACGCTCACTCCGACAAGTAAGACTTGGGTGTGCTATTCGTCAAGGGAAAACATCAAGAACGACATGGGTGGACTTATAGAGGATGTCAAGTGCTCACAGATAATGGTTGATACATTACTACCTTTCCTTTTAAATGCAAACATTGATGATCATTCATCATCTGAGAACGCACTAACCACCACAGAAACTCCATTTAAGATATATGGAACTGTAAGGGACCCAGACGCACAGCCTGGTGCCGGAAATAATATAGTAACCATTACAGTTACAAACGGCAACTTCACGCGCAGATATACAGATATACAAGCCAACGACGACTTTGAGCAATATGTTGCGCTTGCGCTTGGGTTGAACACAATAGTAATATCAGTGAAGGACAGGTCCGGAGCAACTTCAGAGCCCAGAACTTTCTATATCAGGCTTGGTCAATTTACAGGGCAAAAGATTGAGATGGTTGAGCCAACCTTTGGTGTAGGAGGTTCACAAAATATGAATCTTCTTCTCAGGACTTATAAGGAGATGCAGTGCGTATATGCAATAGATAACCTGTCATACGAAAGGTCAGTCCCGCTAACCCCCTCTATTGAAGGTGGAATGTACTATCACCGTGGCACTTTTATGCACCCATCATCTACTCCCGAAAGGTCTTGGCCTTTGTATGTAAAATGCAAGGATGTTGATGGTGTTTTATACGAGCAAGTGTTTGAGGTTATGTGGGACAACACTGCTCCTGTCATAAATAATATCTATATAGATCGTGGTAACCAAGCAAATCCGCCGGTAATAGCAGACTTCCCCCTTGAAACAAACCTTATCGTTGAGACAAGCGACCCTGTAAGGTGTAAGTATAGCAAAGGGCTTGAAACCTCTTCAAATAGCTATAACACCGGCATGGTCCAGTTCAATTACTTCCCAAGTCCACAACACTTCAACGGTACAAATCCTTTAAAAAAATCAAACACCCAGTTTTTGGCGGCACTTCAGGACAAAACCACATATGACTATTTTATAGAGTGCGAGAATGGAGCCGGGCTCCATACACCAAGGCAGCGATTTACTTTTAGAGTTGACACATCTTTAGCTTCAGGGATAACGCTGCTATATCCACCAAAGCTTACCTCAAACACCACTTTTGCGCTAAAAATAAAGACTAACAAGGCAAGCAACAACTGCAGGTATGGTACGAAGGAAGATTCTATAAACAGTGCAATGACAAGCAACGGGACGGTGCACGAGTCGCAACCACTCACTTTTACTGAAGGCAAATATACTTATTATTTCAGATGCGTTCTTGCAGCAGATGTCATAACAGAACAGTTTACATTCTCTGTTGATACAAGCCCTCCGACAACGCCTGTGATTGATGACGGGGACAAAAGTCCTTCTCTTTCGATACTCTCGGCAAAATGGTCGTCTAATGATAGCCTTTCAAAGGTTGTTGAGTACAATTACTCCATAGGCACTGAAGAAGGGTTGACTGATGTGTTAAACTGGACAAAAACAACAAAAAACAGCGAGAGTGTAAGCGGGCTGAAGCTCAAGGACGGGACAACATATTATTGGGCGGTTATTGCGAAAAATGAGCTTGGTATGTGGAGCGATGTAGGCTATAGCGATGGAGTGATGACTGATATAAGTGCAATTCCATCATCTAACACCACCTTCGTTGACCTTTGCAATAACGAAAAAGTTGATGTTGCAAACGGCGAAACCGATGTTGATTGTGGAGGAGAAAATTGTCTAAGCTGTGCAAACGGCCAAAAATGCAAGCTAAATAAAGACTGTGCAAGCGGGAAATGCACAAACGGGGTTTGCATTGCGGCGTCGTGTGAAGACCAGATACAAAATCAGGGCGAGTCTGATGTTGACTGTGGAGGGGTACTTTGCAAGAAGTGCGAACTTGGAAAGAAATGCGCGCTTCATTCAGACTGTGCGTCTGGCTTTTGCGGGTATGATAACACCTGTAAAGAGGCAAGCTGTGATGATGGTGTATTGAATGGAGACGAGGAGGATGTTGATTGTGGTGGCAGTTGTCCTAATCCATGCCCAGAGATTGAGGAGTGTATGGTTTACGAGAACGGACAAAACCTTCCAGACACAGATTGCGACCAAATGCCCGATTACTGGGAAGAGCAATATGGACTTAATGTCAACTTAAATGATGCTGATGAAGATCCAGACGGCGATGGAATAACAAACTTACAAGAATACTTGAACGGAACAGATCCAACACAGCTTGATTCTTCTGGCAGTGACTTTTGGCTTTGGGTGCTTTTGATTGTAGCTGTGTGTACTATTCTTGGTGGCGGAGGCTATCTTACTTATGTTGAATACAAAAAAGGTAAGCTCAACATACCATTCCTGAAAAAACCTACGGTAAGGGCCGGGCCAAGCATGTTGACGCCACGGCAGACTTATTATGCGCAGCAGGTCAGGCAGCCGACCTTACAACAACAAGTAAACCAAACAATCTCAAGGCTTGTAAAAGACCGACGGCAGGAAGAGCGAAGAAAAGAGCGTGAGAAGCTGCTTGCAAGGTTTGACACATTTGATGAGGGTAAGTCCTCTGAAGCCGAGAAAAACAATGAAAAGAATAAAGATATAAAAGGAGAGCTGGACAAAGAAGCGGAGAAAAAACAAGCAGGTAAGCAGATAGTTGGCGCAGACGAGAAAACAAAAGAAAGCACGAAAGAAATCAAAGATGCGCAGTTGAAAAAAGAAGCACAGAAACAAGAAGAAACAAGTTCAAAAAAACAGGTAGTGAATCAGGCATCAGAAGAAAAGAAACCGGCACAGAAAAAGTCAATTTCACAAGCAAAAACTAAAAAAACCAAGTCAGACAAAGCAAAAAAAGCTATCGAAGAGCTTTCTTCTATTGTCAAGAACGAAAAAAAAGAGACAAAGAAGTGATATTATGAATAAGGCCGAAGTCACTAATGAGGTTTTTTTCTATATCATGGCTATGATTGTTATAGGGCTTTTAATGTTTTTTGGTATAAAATGGATTTATGGGCTTATAGAGTATGGAAGCCAGATAAATGTTGGCAAGTTTAAGCATGATATTGAGAATGAAGTAGAAAGGATAAAAACATGTTACATGTGCACCACAAAACTAACTTTTTCTCTTCCAGATGAGGTAAGAAAAATATGTTTTGTAGAAAAGGATAATTTCAAGCAGTTCTCAGGCCTTTGTTATGGCGGCACAGCAAGCGCAGTCCCCCACCCAGATTATGACCCACAGATGTGTTTCTTATGGAAAAGCGAGGATGACAGAAATGTTCTGATTGATCCGGTTGACAAAATAACCACACATATCAACTTAGGTCCCATAAAAGCTGGCGCATCGGACGAAGGTTACATTTGCTTTAATGTTACAAATGGACAGTTCTCAATAAAACTTCTCGGTCTAGGAGACAAAACACAGATTTTGAGGCCGTAATAATGAACCACTCTAAAAAGGGTGTTGTTGATACACAACTAAACTGGATTTTTGTTTTGATTGTTGGTGGAATAATTCTTATATTTTTTATTGGCGCATTTAACTGGTACAAGACAAAAAAAAACACCGAATTTGCAGACGAAGTGCTTACCAAGCTTAGAGCCGTAATGACAAGTAGCGAGGTAAGCGAAAATACTGCAAAGGTGATAGCAATCCCTGAAGTGCCTCTTGTTTTCACATGTTATCTAGACACATGCGGCGAGTTCGGCTGTACTTCACAGTTCGAGTTTGAGAACACTGGCGTCCGCCAGAATACAGAGGTGGATATAGTTTTTGCTACCAACAAAATAGAAAGCGACACTCTTCTTACATGGAGTCTACCCTGGAAGGCTCCCTATAAAGTTGCAGATTTCCTTTATCTTTCAAATCCTCGCGTACGATATATCCTTGTATATGATGGGGATGATTCTAGAAGCATGGCGCTTGCAAAAAAGGTGGATGAGATTCTATCTGCAAATCAATATATTAAAAAGGAAATCTTAGAAGAGACAGAGGTACCGCATGTTAAGGACCAAAACGACTATTTCATTAAATTCGTCCTTTTTTTTGATCCGGGCGCGAAGCAGATAAATATTCATGAAACACTACGCAAAAAACAGAACTGGGATGTAATCTTTGTTTATGGGGATGAGAACTCAGGCAATTTAAAGTTTAGCAAAATCCTTGGCGAGATGCGGGTGCCAGATGATAAAAAAACCTTTACTTATCTTGGCACACCCTTTCTAGTCGGTGCAATTTTCTCAGAAACTTACGAGTTTTACATTTGTAATGTGAAAAAGGCATATATACGATGGAAAATGGTTAATGAAGTTTACTGGAAGAGAACGGAGATACTTCAGAAGAGTTTTGCGGAAGACCGGCTGTGCGAGTTTTTCTATAACGACAACCTGCTTGATAAATTCAAAGAAATAAACAGAACTCTCAGGCTTGAAAACCCGCCAGTCGAAGATCTTAAAGATGAAATTTCCTTTATAGAGGATACAAACGATCGCGTTGAGAACAAAGATTGCCCTAAGGTGTATTGAATGAAGGCGCAACTCAAGATGGCAGAATCTATAATTGTACTTATAGTCTTCTTTTTTTTGCTAGTCTTCGGACTTATATTCTACGCTAAAATAGAAAAAGGACTGGCTCGGGAAAAGGAAACCGAAGATTTTGAGATTCAAGCTGTTCAAATATCACAAAAGGCGCAGGCATTGCCTGAAATACAATGCACACGCGACAGCATCGTCAGCTTCGATTGTATAGACTTATTAAAAATTAAGGCATTAAGCAATGTTTCGTCAAGCAACTCAGAAATGTATAAAAAAATGTTTCCGAATACACGGATAACTCTTGTTTCAGCATATCCTTATAAAGACAGCTGGCTTGTCTATGACGGCACATGGTCAGATGAAGGAGTGATAAATTTTACAATTCCAGTCTCGCTTTATAATCCCATCACAAAACAGTATTCATTTGGTATAATGGGTGTTGAGGTGTATCGTTGAAGCTATCAGAAAGACGAGGACAAATTGAAATTGTCGGGCTTTTGATTATAGTGGTTTTGCTGTCTTTGATGCTCTTATTTATAATACCTGCTCTTTTCAAAAAGCTATCCAGTCTCCAAAACGAGCATACAAGGCGTACACTTCCCGGAGAATTTATAAGCGCAATGCTTAAGACAGACTCCGGTTGCACAAAGAATACAAATATTCAAGACCTTATAATAGATTGTGCCAGATCTCCAGAGACCGGTGGTACGCTTGAGCTTGTATGTGTTGACGGAAATAAGTCATGTGCATACATGAAAAATGTTCTTGACCAGCTACTTCTTAATAGTTTTGATGCGATGAAGAAAAACTATGAAATTGTTATAACCTCTCCAGATAAGAGAGTCATATATTCAAGGAACTGTAGTAAGTCAAATGGCTGCACAAACTTTGTAACCGATGAAGTGCAAACAGAAACACAACCCCTCCCTGTTTGGGCCAACTATGGTAATCTTGAGATAATGATGTGCATGGGCGGTTGCCAGAGGTAATATTTAAATATCTGTAGTATCTGTATCCTTAATAGAGGTGTAAATATGGTTATAAATATGAGGAAAGGTGAGCTATCAATTAATATTATAATTATTGCGGCGATTGCTCTCTTGGTTCTAGTGATTGTTTCTGTTATTTTTATGGGAAGGATGGGGTTATTCAATTGGAAGTCTACTGATTGTGCAACAGTCAATGGAGTGTGCATGGTTCAGAGAGCATGCCTTGATGGACAAGCAACCTGTTGTGGTGAAAACTATATAAAACATCCAGTGGCTGTATGTTATGACCCTTATACAAAAAAAAAGGACCCAAATATGCTCTGCTGCGTTCCTGAGTCTAATCAGCAATAAAGAGTGAAAATGAAGAGAGGAGATCTGTCGCTCACAACAATTATTATCGCAGCAATATGCCTTATAGTTTTTGTCGTACTTGTTCTTATTTTCACAGGTAAAATCAAAGTTTTCAATGAAGGACTTAAAGACTGCAAAACTAAAAACGGAGAGCCAAAAGAGTATGATCCCAGTATGGGCCCTCAAAAAGCGTGTGGCGACAACGCAGCAGTAATGTTCACCTACACAGAAGAAAAAAAACAATGGGCGTGTTGTCTGCCTCTTACTAAATAATTTATTAAAATTTATTAGAAATTGTAAATATTTGTAGATAGGAGTATATGTAGATAGGAGTATAGGGATTATAAAAAAATAAAATGATATGGCTATTTTTTATTCTCTTGGCAGGATGTTCTTTGCATAGCCCAACAGGTTATATTGTAAAAGACCTTGAAGCTTTAGGTTCTGCCGAAGCTAGTTGTGGCGTTGGTGTTGATCTTATAGTTCTTGAGAAAGGCGGAGTTGAACAAATATGCTATAATAAAAAAAGCAAGTTTATAGAATTTACTCTTTTAAACCAAGTAAACAACCCTATAAAATCAATCTCTCTTGAAGTGTATACAAATTCAGGAGTATACCCAATAGATAGAGTTCAGTCTGCAGATGAGCGCCATGTTGTATTTAAGGGTAAGGCGTATTATGATGAAGAAAAGTATGGATTGATAAATTCTGTGTTTTTTTCACCTGAAGTTATAATAGATAATCAAACTTATATTTGCAAGGATTCGTTGCATGTTCAGCAGATAGAGCCATGCATAGACTAAATCTGCGGTTGTTTTATTTACTTGGCGTTTCATATTACCTAGTTTAGATTTTGATATTAAAAAGCCAATAATTTTAAATACCCTTAATTACAGTTGATTCTTAAAGGCAAAATGACAAAAGGTATTATTGAGCAGAAAACACTTATTATCCTTCTTATGATATTTACGCTTATCGTTTTGGCATACATTGTTGCAACCAATCTAGGAAAGATTCTAAGATGAAAAAAAAGTCAAAAAAGGCCATGGCTCTTGTTCAGCTGGTTGAAATCATACTATTTGCAGTTGCCTTTATTATTCTTATTTTTTTTTCTGGAAAAATTGCACTAAAGATAAGCCAAGATTGGAAAGATAATGTTTGTAAGTTCAGTGTTGTCTGGGCAGGCATACTAAACAAGATTCCACTATATTCTGTGATTTCAGACAGTCCATCTCTTTCATGTGATAAGAAAGTTATAAACTTTTATCCAGACCATGTTGAGATAGACCATAAAGAGTCGTCTGTTCGGATTGGCAAGCGCGTTACTGGCAAGTATAAGGAAAGTGAGTTCTCTGAAGCAGTTCAGTACATTTTTGCAGATCAGATGTACCGGTGCTGGAACAAGTTCGGCCAGGGAAAAATTGATGTATTCAGCCGTACTTGGTTTTCAGGCTCTAATCCTTGTGTGGTATGCGCAGATATAAGCTTTATAAATCCCCCAAGCCAAAGAGTCACAGGGCTTTCAAACTACCTTCAAAACAATAAAATAACACAACATGGAATCGACAAAACCTATTGGGAGTTTCTTGGTTCAATGGATATACAGAACTACTTCCTTTTTTTTCCAGCAGGAGCGAGCTGGAAAAGCGTATCAACTACCTCCGAACAGGCCATTGACACGAAAAAAACCTACTACATTGTTTTTTATGCAGGCAAACAATCTAAAGCATGGGGCTGGCTGACAGGTATTGGGGACTACTATTATGTTCATATTTATGATATTCAAAGCCTGCAAAATTACTGCACTTTGGTATAATTAAAATGCCCGAAACAGATGAAGGTGGGGAGACAAGTTTTGTGGTGCGTCTCGCGCTTCTTTTGGTTGCAATAGTTATTGCTGGTTTTTTTGTTTTTGGAAAACTTGTCGAGGTCTGGAGTGTAAACAACAATATTGAGCAGTGCAGAAGAAGCGTTGAACTCCATTCCATTGCACACATATCAGGAGAATCTATTTATGATGATTTTGACTGCCCTGCATATGATAAAATTATAAAATCCGGCTCTGAAGAGCAAATAAAAGAGCAGATTGCGAATGAGATGGCCAATTGCTGGTATAAATGGGGCAGAGGGAAAAAAGAACTTTTCAGTGCAGTTTCTGGCCCTGAGCGATTTTGTGCTATCTGTTCATTTATACAATTTGAGGGGCCTGCTAAAGACAGGCAGCTTACAGGTTTTAGCTATTATCTAGCGACGCATAAGCCAAGGGCAAAATTCAAAAATGAGTCTTACGCATCATACTTAACACCATACTCTCCAACTCAGATAGACTTATCAGAACTAAAAAACAAGGGCGACCTGATTGACACAAACATAAACTATGCTGTTATTTTTGTTTATACAAAGGAGGGGCATATAGGAAAGATTAAAGGCACTTTAATAGGGATGGGGGTTGGTGGAACATTGGCTACATCTCTTGTGATTTTTCCAGAACCCGTTTTTACAAAATCAGCAGTTGGCTTCTTGGCTATTGGTACTTTACTTGGCGGTATTGGTGGTTCTAATGCGGCAGACTACAGAACAGCAGACTGGGAAGCCGGCACAATTCTTATTCCATACACAGAACAGTCAATAAGCAGTCTTAACTGTGAGAAGCTGCCTGCAAGGCAGAACAATAAATAACTTTAAATATGATACTCCCTATAAAACCAGTATGAACAGACGCGCAGACATCCCTTTTTTTGTGGTTATGATGGCTTATGTTTTGATAGGGCTCGCTATCATGCTTCTTATTTATCTTATAATCTCAGGTAAGCTTTCTGACTGGTTTGCCTGGCTTTTTTCGGTGGTATGATGAAAGAAAAAGGATTCAGCCTGTCATTTGAATGGATTGTACTGTTTTTTCTTGGCCTGCTGTTGCTTTTTTTTGCAGTTTCTATCTTTGGCTCAAATTCAATCTCTGCAGTAAAGAATTTTTTCAAGGAAAACTGGAAATTCAGTCCTCTTTTAGGAAAGGAAGAGATAAATCTTCTTCAAAAGCAGGTTGCTGAGGATTTCAACAGATGTGCTAGAAGTCCAGATGACAATTGCATTTGCGACATAAAGATAGCACCTTTCAATCCAGACTATGGCCTGGTTTTTACCAACGGCGAGATGTATCTACAAAAATTTTCAGACAAAAGCATGGCCGGGGTCAAATCGTCCATCAATGGAGCTCCTTGCTATCTAGCCACGGTTCCAAAATTAAAACCATTTCCAGAATTTGAAGATATAGAACTTGTTTCACCTTTTGTATTATACTATGATATGGGCTATGATACAAGCAACAAACAAGAAGTGCACCGTTATATGCTCTATATAAACAAAGGCGATGAAAAACATAAAGACCTTTATATGAATGCAATAGAAGGTAAACTATACAAGAAGGGCGACAAAATATGTTTTTTCAATTATCTTTTTAAGAATAACTATATTGATAAATTGTCGCCAAAACAATGCGGAGGAATAAAATGAAGAAAGGGATGGAACTTACCATGAACACAATTGTTATTGCTGCAGTTCTTTTAATATTGGTGGTGGTTATGATTATAATCTTTACAGGAAGCACAAAGGATTTTTTAGGTGGACTTAGTAGGCTTAAATGTGAGAGCAAGATAAAAGCAGCCTGTACACCAGAAGGGCCAGAAGACGATACGAAAAAGTGTGATAATAAAAATACTGATGGATTAAGCGACACAAAATCATACTCCATTAGTGATGACAATGGAAGAAAACTGACTGGCGAGTGTTTGTGTGTTAATATGGCAGAAGCTTGTAAAGATTATAACAAGCGGTAAATAAAAAGTAATAATCTCGCGAATAAATACATACTAAGGAATGAGATATATGGAGATTACCCTTGAGACCATTGGAAGGCTTGTACTTGCTGCAATTATCATTGTAGTGATTGTTGTTATCCCAGTAACCCTATATGGGGCGATATTTGGAAACAAAGACGAAAAAACAGCACGCCAACAATTTAAAAGCATTATTGTCCAAATGAACCAGCTGAGAGATGGCGACACTGAAACAACTGCAAAACAGATATCCGCAGACTTTGTTATAGTCGGCTTTAATGTAGACACCCAACAAGTAAATGGCATCTTCAAGCCGCCTAACGAATGTATTCAAACATGTATCTGTATTTGCAAAAAGGATGATAGCAGATGCTCAAATGGCTATTGCGAAAAACTGGGACAATACAACGCCATTTATGGCGAGGGTAATAACCCTCTTTACATACAAAATGATGGAAAGCCGATGCAGATTAAAATGGTCCGCAACGAAAAAATCATCCACCTTTATGTTGACAATAATCCAAAAAAATAAAGGAAGAATGCTTTACTTATAAATCCTTATAACTAATAAGCTATCTTATCAATTATAAGTTGTTTTTATCCTTTCTCCTACACCGTTCAAAATCTCGTTTTCGGTCGGCTTACCATCATGTTGGCATTTTCCATTCAAATCAAGATATGTGGTTCTCCGTATGGAACAACTCACTTCAAACCCATATATGGTTCCTGAATGTGCATACGCGGTGAATGCTAACACACTTTTTGAACGGTGCCCCCTTTTCTCCAAAAATTATAAATACTCTATTTTAAGTTATTTACTTTATGAAAAAGAGGGGTTTTCAAATAACGGACAAAAATGGCAGCACAACTCTTTATATGGTTATTATTGAAGCGGTTGTAATAGGTATTGTAATTGCGGCGTTCTTTTGGTATGTCAACGGCGTTGAGTCCAATTCCCTTTTTGAAAAGGCATATCTTACAAGAGACTTGGCATTGACCATTGAGGCAGTATCCTACCAACCTGGGGATATAGTATTATATAACTATTCTCAGTCGGGCATTCTGCATGCTTTTATTCTTGATTTTCAAGATGACTTTATAAGCGTTCGTGCGTCAGATGAGGATCTTGGTGTGAGATACCCTTTTTATAAAAACGCCAATGACAAATATTTCCTTAGCAAAATGAATCCTAAAGATAGCCTACTTTTTTCAAAATGCGCCGACACCATATCCATGGGCGAAAGCTCGTCATGCACAAAAAGGTTAGCGTGCAAAAAAGTTCAGCCAAAAGATCGTACTGTTTTAGCGATAAAGTTGTCTGATGAAAAAGACCACAATGCTATTGCACAGCAGATTCAAGGCGGCCAAACCTTTTTTGTAAAGACAGAACTCACAAAAGAGCCGCACGAAACTGCAAATATCCTTGCGTTAAAGTTTATGAATATACACGAATGTGCTTTTAAGTACCTGAATGGATATGCTCCAAATGAGTATATAATTGCGCGAATACCCTTCAATGACGATGCAAGTAGGTCTTTCGCATGCCACATCTTATCAGCAGCCTTAAAGAACAAGCCAGAACTTAAAGTGTTGGTGGTTCCTTCACAAAAGATGACTGGAAAAAACCTTGCGGTAGAGCTTGAATTGTGCATCTCTAGCACAGAATGGCTTTCAGAAGCTATTATTTCGGGCATGGGTGGTTATTTTGCATAATATCTTTCGTAATGGCCTGCGTAAAGGCTGGGCAGATTTCCCGCTTCTTTTCTTGTTTATAAAAATGGCTTTTCTTTTTGCAGTTGCGATAGCAGTGGTTGTAGTTGTACACTCTTTTATATCAGAGGATATTGATGTTTTTGATGCAGAGTCTGATATCTTTTTACATGCTGTGCTTTATTCACAGGACGGGATTTCATATGTAGATCCTGTGACCAAAAGAGTCTATCCTTATATGATTGACCCGCGGTATTTCTTAAATTCCTCTACGAGCTCAGAGAGGCTTCAAAAGGCGTTCTCATCAAAAAAACCATTCATTGCAGCAAAGTTTTCACTTGAACAAAAGGATTCAAGGAAATCTTTTGTTTATAAAGGTAAGGAATTACAGCCTCTTTATTATAATGAGGAGGCATATAAAAAGTGGATTGTGATTGCCAAAAGTGGTGCTACTGGCATAGGTGGTGTACAGGAAAAGACAAGGTTCTATAATGTCATACTAAATGATGGAGAAAATGTGTTTCCTGCCGATTTGGCTGTTTCGGTGGTGATTCCAAATAGTTAAAATTGCTAAAAAAGGCGCAATTGAGTATGCGATAAGTGATTACTTGTCAGGTATTGCGATAATTGCAATTACAATACTATTTATGCTTCTTTTAAGAGCCGCAAACAGATATGATGTAGAGATTAAGTCTACTACTGAGAATATGGAAATTGAGTCGTTGCTCTTGACATATCTCCGGACGCCAAACAAGGACAATATTACATACGCTGAGGAAATTGCATTATCTACACAAAAGAATGACTTTCAAAAAATTGACCTTACATTTATAGACGAGAAAATAAGAAGAGACGGTATGTGCTGGCGATTTAGGGTAATCTTCGGCGATAAGAGTCGTGAAAGTGTAATTTTTGAGAAGACAAACAGCCAGTGCATACGCGGTGATATAAAAGGAGTCTACAGAACAATTATTCCGTCTTATCCAATGCCAGACTCTTTTAATACCTTTAAGTACCGTGCTTATCTAGTTGAGCTTACAACTTATGAAGAAAACAATTTTTTTTTAGGCCTTAATTAGATGTTTTATGTTATAGTGCAATATAACTTAGTCAAATGAAGTAAAATAAAATGCAATGAAGAATAATAAGAATAAAAACACATAATACCATAAAATGTCATGGAAAAAAAGCAGAGCATATCGGGGAGTATCTCAATATATTGTGGCATTGTTTTGTGCTTACAGGAAATAAGAAGAGATGAAAGAAAATGAATGCACAACGCTTAAATGTAGCAAATGGCACAGCGCAGAAAAATAACCTAGCAATCTACCAAATAACAATGCCTCAAAAAGCAAAAAAAGCGCAGTTTTTTATGCCTCTTATGGTGGTTCTTACGCTTATTATCTTAACCAGCTTGTTTATTATCCTAGTTGGTAAGCAGGGAAAATTTGAGCATAAGGTTGGTGAAGGCCAAGGAGCGATTATGAAGGCCGCTCTACGCTCACAAAAGGCAATGCTTTACATCGACCTTTCAGCAAAAATTGCATCTGATCAAGCATTGTACGATCTTGCTAAAACAGGCGGATTTTATATATATTCAGATTGTGGGCAAAAAGATGGTTATAACCTATGGAACAGCAAAGATATGGAGTGCTGGCCAGACAACCCAGAAGAACAATTTGAGGAATATTTTAGGAGCGTGTTCTCACAGTATCTTCTTTTATACCAGGACATTGATATTACACGGTTAAATTATATACTGACTTTCAATGGCGGTTATATTTATGGTTTTTCGCTTGAAACCTTGAATACCAGCATAATGAATCTTGTCCCGCAAATAGCACTTCCTAATTATGAACAAGGTATTGTTACTATACTTCCCACTGCTCAGGTACAAGCACCGCAAAGAGTTGGTGCTAAACAAGGCGCATCATACCAGAAAGAAGGAGACTCACAAAGGTCGGGCTTTAGCAACCAAGCATTTGAAGCGCAGACAAGCGGCCAATATGCGTGGCCAGGCTCAAACAAAGTGATAACAAGCTGTTTTGGCACGCGAGACGAAAGGCTCAACCCCGATTTAATTGTATCTAGCAACTTGAAGCAGCCAAGCATCGACCATAAAGGCATAGATATAAGAGCAAGAATGCTTGAACCTGTGTATGCAATCGCCGATGGCGAGGCAAAAGTTGTAGGCGGCACATACAATAAGATAATAATCAAACATTCAGACGGGCTTGAGTCTGTATACCTACATAACGCAGCGATTGGCGTGACGGATGGACAGAAGGTCAAAAAGGGCGAAATGATTGCGAGAGCAGGAAATACCGGCTCACTATACCCACACATACATCTTGAAGTTATAAAAAATGGAAAATATATAGACCCACTTGACCCTGAAAACAAGATATTTAATCCTGCTGATTTAAACTACTCTGGAAAAGCAAATTGCGTTTATAGGGCGCCTCAGTATTCCTATGCAAGCACTATAAAAAAGAGGGTAGTTACATGAGATTTCTTTTTATAATCTCCATAATGCTTATTTTTACACTTGGCTGTACCTATACAGGCATGCCAAGCGGGTTTGTAACACAGAACAAACAAGACAATATAATTGGGAACTATACTTTTTCACCTCACTTTACAGTTAAGACTACTCCCTCTTTTGATACATATAAACAACTGAGGATTGATGCAAGAAAGCTTATTGAGCAGGCAATTACATGCGAAAAAAATAGTAATTTAGATGCGTGCGTAAGGAAGTCATTGTCAGAGCTGGGTCTTGAAAAAAAGGGATGGAGCATTTCCTGCGGTTTTGACAAACAGATATTCTTTCAGAATTTCGTAAGCTTTTATAAATCATGCAAAGAGTCAGAAGATAAGGATTGTGTTTGTAAATATAACCTTAAAGATAAGGCGTACGCAGCAGATGCAAAATATGAAATTGTTATAAGGACAGATGGAGTAAATACATTTTTTGACCTTGAGGGCACTACAGGAGCCGTAGTAGATGGAGTTCTGCATACAACCTCCTATCTCGGTATGGAAAACACAGTGCCAATGAAGGACGCGTCCTCCATAAAGGCAGAGTACAAAGACTCAAATCTTGTCTCTGCAGTTTTGAATATTGGAAGGGCGTCTTCACAAATAGACACGTTTTCGCTTTATAAGAAAGGAGAAGATGTTATTTTATCAATTCCTTCTAGTTGGTCGTATTTTCCGATCCGTGAATGCAATCTAAAACCAGACAGAACTTACACTTTCTGCGTCAAATCGGACGAAAAGGTTATTGCAGCCGAGCCGGGCGGTAGTGCAGAACTAAGGCCAATTATTTACAACTTTGCGCTTTATTTTAGAGATATAAGTCCACCGCCACCTATACAAAGCGAAATTCTGCAGGCACAAAAACAGGAAAAGGCGCTTCTTGTAAAGTTCAAACCGAGCATTCATGATGATATCCAATACTATAAAATTTTGTATTCAGAAGAGGATTTTAGTTTTATTCCCAAAAAGGAGATTGAAGCAAAGCAAGAGATAAAACAGGTCAAGCTTCCGACACCCCTTATTTTTCAAGGGAGTATTGACCTCACATGTAAACAATATACTTGTATGAAAGATGATTATGACTGCTACAAGAAGAAACACACTTGTCTTGTGAAGGTATATGCGCCAGATGGAAATATATATACTGAGCTAAGGCTTAAAAAAGGCACACTTTATAAGTTTGAAGACAAAAAAGAGTCTTTTTATCTTTATCTCTTGCCGGTTGAGAAGGACCATGTCAATTATTTTGTATCTGTAATAGCAGTTGACGAAGATAATAATGAAATAGATAATGTGGAACAAAAGTATTTTATTTCACAAGGCAGTTCAGTAGATACACTTGCTCCCGAGATACTTCATTCAACAACTGCTTATCTTGTTGAGAATAACAAAAAAACTCTGATTAGCTGGACAACCGCGCAAAAAAACATAGATGATACAGAACTTCAAGACCTTGCTGGATATAAAATTTACTACTCAAGCAACGACTTTGTTTCTGTAGATGGGCTTGAGAACATACAAGTGCAAACTTCTCTATGTAAGCAATGTCAAAACCCTCCATGTGACTGTAGCTATGTTTCCCAGCTCCCATCTGAAACAAAGTATGTTGCCGTTGTCCCTTATGACCATTTTGGCAATGAAGTCAAGGATGTTGATAACTTTCCTCTGCGATAGACATTCTGGAATTTTTAGTCCTAAGCCTAATTACGCTTACTATCACAAACCGATTGTTTTTTCTTCCTTTGCCTATTACAAAATATTTTTCATATTGTGGGTCTTTTAGGTGTAGGTCTCTTAGCATTGCATCAGGATTTTTTGGGTTTTTTCTCATCGCTTCATATACTCCCCAATCTACTACCCATTGTCTGTGTCTTTTCCGACATTTGAAAGAGCAGCTATACTCCATTTCAAGCCGTGCCTCATAATCCTTTTTGCTTATTATGTCGAAATCCTTTCCGAGACTTTTTTGGACCACTCTTCTTTCTCTATTTGTAACAATCCAATGAACAATTTTTCGTGGTCGAACCACTGCAATGCTTAAGTTTTGTTTTTTTAAGCGCTCAATGCTATTTGAAGCAAGTTTTCTTAGAAGTACTAGCCTATTCTCTTTTTTTAGTATGCCTTCTATTTTTATTTTTTTATTTAAGTTGTTCCAGTTTGAGGTAATCCTTAGGCTTTCTTTCCGTGTGTCATGGGCCGCGTGTCGTGCCTCTACACACAAAATGTCCCACAGCCTGCCAGGGCTATCGATTCTAACAGGTAGTCTTATAAACCCAATTCCTTCTGCATGACCAATTATTGTATTACAAAGCCTTCCATTGACAAGTTCTGGTGCGGTTCTGCCGAGCACAACCAAATTTTTAATTTTCATATTCCAGAGACAATGAGCGCATACATTTAACCATTTGCATATAAAAAATGAACATCTTTCATTGATTATGAACATATGTATGTTGACACATTTTATTTTTCGGTGGTAGGTATCCAGCTTATCGCTTTTTTCGCAAAATCGTAAAAAAGTTACAGCTTTGTTTTTTGTTGCACCTAGTTATCGTATTTAAAATATCCGTTTCTCTGCAAACTTAGGATGTACACCTAAAAACAGCCTAAAAATAATACCTAAAAATATATAAATCATCTACAAATACCCCTAAAGAATGTTGCAGCTGAGTTATGACGAGATTATACGAAGAATAAAGTTTGAGAAAGACCTGCCTATTGAAGAGCTTGAATCTCGCGTTAAAAAAAAGATGGACCAATTGTCAGGGCTCATTTCAAAAGAAGGTGCCGCATATATCGTAGCAAATGAGCTTGGTGTAAGACTTATTAAAACTGATGGATTGCTCAAAATAAAGGACATTCTTACAGGCATGCGAAGCGTTGAGACTGCTGGTAGAGTCGTAAGAAAATTTGATATTACTGATTTTGAGAAAGATGGAAGAAAGGGTAGAGTTGGTAGCTTTATAGTTGCTGACGACACTGGGCAAGTGAGAGTTACCTGCTGGCATGAAATGTGTGAGCTACTTGGAAAATTTAACGAGGGTGACTTGATAAAGATTGTTGGCGGATATGTTAGAGACAACCGCGGGCAAAAAGAAATACATCTAAATGAAAAAAGTAAGATTATCCTTAACCCTGAGGATATATCACTTCCTCCACTCAGGACAAATGCCGTTCGTAAGAAGATTTCAGAGCTTGTTTCAACAGACCAAAATGTTGAAATTTTCGGGACAATTGTCCAGGTTTTTGATCCTCGATTTTATGAAGTCTGTCCAGAATGCGGGAAAAAGCCTATTGCAAGGGATGACGGATTTATGTGTGAGGAGCACGGCGCCGTAAAGCCCACATACAGCTATGTTGTTAACGCTATAATAGATGACGGTTCTGATAACATACGCGTTGTTTTTTTCAGGAACCAAGCGCTTAGGCTTTTTCAGAAAGACGACGAACAGATGCAATCCTTAAGGCTAGGAAGTTTTGACGCGATAAAAACAGAACTTCTAGGCGAGCAGATTAAGGTTGTTGGCAGGGTAACAAACAATTCCGTGATAAACAGGCTTGAACTTATTGCGACGCAGGTGCACCGTGATATTGACCCTGCTGAAGAAATAAAACGGCTTGAGGCTTAGTTTATATACTAAATATACTAAAAAATTATATACTAAAATAATTAGAGCCAAACTAATCTAAATCTTGAGACTGTTTTAACCGGAGTTCTGAACTAAGAACTGTAAAAGATTGAGAAAAAAATAAAATCTATCGGAAGGAAAAAGTCAAGCAGGTTGCGTGTTTGAAGAAAGCGAATAAAAATTCCCCTTTTTTACAATTATCTTGTCATTTATCATTGCAGCCAAAACCTTTTCTACAGCGTCTTCGCTGAGCCCCGCAAGCTTTGCGATTTCCTCTGCTTTTTTGCCACCTTCTTTCACAGAAAGTTTTACGAGGTTTCTTATTATAATCGTGCTGTTTTTTTTAAGCACCTGGTTTTCCGCACTTAGATTCTTAATTACATTATCAACTTTATGTAGTTTAGCTTGGAGATCATTAATAAAATTGGTGAAATCGCGTGTCTTATACACAATCTCCTCTGGCTCAAATATCTCAACGCTGCTTGGCATATAATCAAAGCAAAACCAGACGAGGTTTTCAACACCCTTTACTTCAAGGTCAAGCTCTACGAATGTCGCAAAAAGCTTATCTTTTTTTTCGGGCTCTGCATAATACTCTCGTAAGACCTTTATCGCTTTATAGTCCTCTTTGAGCTTATTTACATACATGCGTATAGTTTCTTCAATATGCTCTTTCGGTGCACCGAGCATCTCTATAATTACACGGCAATTGAGATTCTGTTTTTCATTGTTTTGCATCAACGCAGAAAACTTTGGTGCGTTTATAAATTTTCTTGTTGTTCCATCTGCTTTTTTAGAAACATTTCGGACAAGCTACTAAAAGCATTTTTCACATTTCTCTGGCACAATCTTTCCTTTTTTAATTTTTCCATATTCGATGAGCGCCTTCATTGCTCGCGCGGCTTTTCGTGGGTCGTTATAGTCAGGTATGCAGTGCTCTTCAAGAAATTGGATGCCCTCAAGGCTGAATTTTCCACCCATATAAACGCATATTATCGGCTTTGTTGGATACCTTTTATGAGCATCTATCACAATTTTTGCGTCTTCAACAGGATCTGTCATTGTTTGCAGTGTTTGAAGAACAATAAGTCCGCTTATGTAGCTTTCTGAAAGCAGGGTATTTATAGCGACTTCATACCTATCCGGAAGCGCATCCCCAACAATATCAAGAGGATTTCTTCTGCTATAGGCAGGATGCATTTTTTTGCTATCTTCTAGTTTTTTTATTGTGGAGTCCTTTAGGGTTGCAAGGCAAACGCCGAACTCCTCGCAATAGTCAGCAGTAAGAACTCCGGCCCCTCCGCCATTTGTTACAATTGCAATGCTGTTTTTTCTAATCGCAGGCTGATCAGAAAGAGCTTTTGTTATATCAAAAAGCTCTTCTACCGTCTCTGCAACAATAATCCCTGCTTTTTTAAACGCCGCTTTATAGACCGCGTAACCTCCGGCAAGGCTTCCTGTATGGCTACTTACAGCTTTCTGGCCCGATTCACTCTTACCAGCTTTTATGACAACCACTGGTTTTTTCTGTACAACTTTTTTTGCAACATTTATAAACTTTCTGCCGTCTTTTAGTCCTTCAATATACATTGCAATTGCATTAGTCTCATTATCTTCACCAAGCCACTCAAGAAAATCAGAAGCGTCAAGGTCTGCACCGTTGCCATAACTTATAACCGTTGAAAATCCGTACCTGTCGCGGAGCGCCCAGTCAATTATGCTATCGGCAAGAGCTCCGCTTTGGCTTATAAATGCAATTCTTCCTTTTGGTGGCATGCTGGGCGCAAAGCTCGCATTCATATTGTTGCTTGTTCTTATAACACCAAGACAGTTTGGTCCTATAAGTCTCATCCCTCCGGCAGTCGCTTTTTTCACAACCTCTTCTTGTAAGCGCCGTCCCTCTTCATTTAACTCGCCAAAACCCGCAGAGACTATAATACCTCCTTTAACCCTCTTTTTTACACATTCTTCAATGGCTTGCAATACAAGCCTTGCAGGAATTGCAAAAATTGCGAGGTCTATCTTTTCTTCGATGTCCAACACTGAATTATGGCATTTAAGCCCAAGAACATGCTCTGCGTTTGGATTTATAGGATAAACCTTCCCATCGTATGGTTCGCAGTACTTATTTTGAAACACACCGCCAGTAATGAGATTTTTTAATATTCCGTGTCCAACAGAGTTCGCCCTTCTTGATGCTCCGATTACTGCGATACTCTTGGCATTAAATATTCTGTCTAGACTTTTCATTATTCATGGCCTCCAAGAATTACTCTAGCATCAACCACAAGCGCCTTTTTGTTGTTAACAATAACAGGATTTAAGTCTATTTCGCTAATTTGCTTTTCTCTAATTGAAAGAGCAGACAATGAAACAATTATTTTTGCAAGTAACTCTATGTTTGCTTTCATGCCTCCTCTTGCACCTTTGAGAACTGCATATCCTTTTGTTTCTTTTATCATAGAAATGGCCTCCTTTTTTCCGATGGGCGCAATATTAAAGTTTATGTCTTTTAGAACCTCTACAAATATACCTCCAAGCCCGAACATTATTACAGGACCAAATTGAGGGTCTCGTTTCATCCCTATTATAACCTCTTTTCCAATAATCTCTTCCTGTACAAGAAAAATATCTTTCGCGTTTGGATAATGCTTTCTAATGCGGCCGTTTATCAATCTTGCAGCAGAAACAGCTTCTTTTGTAGTTTTTATTCCAGTGATGACCGCCCCAATGTCACTTTTGTGTACAACTTCCTCAGATGCAGTTTTTACAACAACCGGCGTTCTTATTTTCATCCTTCTTATTTCTGCAAGAGTCACAACAGCGCTTTTGCAGACAGGAATTCTATATCTTTTCAGAAGTGCAAACACCTCTTTCTGAGAGAGCATTACCATTATAGATTGCTACATAACTTATATAAATATAAATCTTATTATACACTTCTAACTTTTATGTCTCTATAACTCTTCTGATTCTATATTTTATAATTTAAATTACTATCGTTATTACTATCTTATTAGTTAAGCAAGACACCACTAGATAATATTTACTTTAAGTCATTGAATAATTAAGATTGTACTTTTTTATACTACAAAAAACTACAAAAAGCTTATCTATTATCATCACAAAATTTATATAGAAGTTTATTTTTAGTTAGAATAAATGTTTTAACTCTAGAGTATATAATTTTTTTCATTTTTTTATAATGAACACTATAAAGAGGTTAAAAAACGATACATATTAATAGTAGTACTTCGTTTTTGTCATTGGGGTTTTGTGCCTTAATGGCAAAAAAGGAGGGGTGAAAATGATTGTTAAGGAAGAATTTTTAAGTAAACTGCGTCGCTATTTTGGGCTTAATCTTTATGAAGTTAAGATTTGGGCGGCGCTTCTTTCTAGAGGAGTATCAACCGCTGGTGAGCTTTCTGATATTGCGAACGTTCCTAGGTCAAGAAGCTACGATGTTCTTGAAAGCCTTGAGAAGAAGGGTTTTGTTGTTATGAAGCTCGGAAAACCGATAAAGTACCTTGCAGTTCCTCCAAGCGAGGTTGTTGAGCGTGTAAAAAAGAATATGCGCAAAGACGCAGAGGAGCGCGTTGCAAGACTTGAAGAGTTAAAGAACACAGAGATTCTTTCAGAGCTTAATGCATTGCACACGCAAGGTGTTGAGCTGGTTGAGCCCAGCGATCTATCAGGTTCGTTAAGAGGCAGGCACAATCTTTACAATCATCTTGAGCTCACGATAAGGAATGCAGAGGAGTCTGTTGTGATAATGACTACCACACAAGGGCTTATGCGCAAGATAGAGGGACTTAAGCCTACATTTGAGAAAATTAAGAAACGCGGAGTAAAAATTAGGATTGCTGCTCCTATAACAAAAGAATGTGCATCTGCGGTGCGCGACATGCTTGAAATAGGCGAGATAAGACACACAGACGCCAAGGCGAGGTTTTGTGTTGTTGACGGAAAAGAGCTTATCTTTATGGTTATTGATGACAGCGAGGTCCACCCAACCTATGACATCGGCATCTGGGTGAACACGCCGTTTTTTGCAAACGCATTACAATCTTTGTTTGATCTTGCATGGAAAGAGATGAAACCTGCAGAAAAAGTCATTAAAGTATAACTATCGTTAGAGGATGTAGTTATCAGGCCATTTCATTTATTATTTTTTTCATTGTATATTCTTTATATTTTTTATATTTATTTTGATTTTTATCCTTTTTATGCTTCTCTAAACAAGCCAGTGAAATAAAGATTAAGCGAATACTTTCTCAATTTTTTCCAATTTTATTTTATATTTTCTTCCTAGTTCTTCCCAATTAACTGTAATCTCTTTACGGAGATTGCTTATATACTCCTCAGTAGGCATCTGCGCTTTTGCAGTGAGCTCCCTTAGGCTCTGAAGAATGAGTGTCTCAAAGCCGGTGAAACAAGCAAAAATATCATTTTTTAGCTTCTGGAGCACATCTATGAGAGCAAGAGTTTTTTCGTCAGCAGGTTCATTATTCTCCTCAATATCTATAATATCAAAGACTTTTGGTGCAATCTCTTTTTTTTTCTTGAAATATTTTGTGAGATAAAGGTCTTCAATAAGCTGCTTATATGCATCCTTTATGTTTTTTTTTATACTGTCAATGGCTCTTTTAATAATATCCTCAACCTTTTCGCTGTTTGCCCCATTAAGTTCGGCTTCAATGCCTTTTAACCAAAAAATGTTGATTAATATCCCATACTTGTAATATGCTTTTTCAACATTCTCCCAAAAGGCCATAATAGATGCAAGAACAATATCCGAATCAGATTTTTTCATCTCTTTTACAGTTTGCCTATATTGTTCAAGGCTCGTTGCACTCTGGAGCCCAATAGTCTTCAAAAGCTGCTCGTAAAGATACCTGTTTTTTTGAGATGAAAAATTTAAATGTTCCTTTAGAATATAGTCCGCAAACTCTTTCTTCTTTTTTTCGGATGTGGTGTCTATGTCAACAATACCTGTTGAGCGCAGTGACTCATCAAGTATGTTTCTTCCTTCATCTTTGAAAACCTCAACCATAAACTCTCTTAGTTCTTTATAACCCATTTTACATATTCATTGACAGTTTGGCTATTTAACCTTTGCGCAAAAAACGGCATAAAAACTATAAACCGATAATTGCTTTGTTTATAGGCCGCGTTCAAAATCTCGTTTTCGGTCGGTTTAACATCATGTTGGCATTTTCCATTCAAATCAAAATATGTGGTTCTCCGTATGGAACAACTCACTTCAAACCCATATATGATTCCTGAATCTGCATACGCGGTGGATGCTAACACACTTTTTGAACGCAGCCTATTAATTTATTAGTATATATTAGTATTAGTAGACGCCTGGGAGAATCTTTCCACAATTAGTGCAATGTATACCATGAAGTTTTATAGTGTAATTTTTTCTCTCAATGAGGATGTTCTGACATTTCGGACATAAAGTATTGTTTTCAGCCCCAATGTTTCCTATATATACAAAATCAAGATATTTTCTAGCAGTTTTTTGTGCGGCAAAAAGCGTCTTTTCAGGCGTTGGCTCTGCATCAATCATTTTGTACATTGGGAAGAACCTGGAAAAATGAAGGGGTGTTTGTTTGCCAATATTATCTCTAATCCATTTTGACATTCTGGATATGTCTCTCATATTGTCATTTTTTGTTGGTAGGATAAGATTTGTTATTTCAATCCAAATGCCACATTTCTTCATGAGTTTCAAAGCCTCAAGAACCGGCTTTAGTTTTGCGTCTGTGAACTCACTATAAAATTTTTCTGTAAACGCCTTTAAATCTATGTTTGCTGCATCAACAACTTTTAAAGCGTCTGCAAGCGGCTCTGGATTTATATAGCCGTTACTTACCAGCACATTCTTAAGTCCATTTTTTTTTGCGAGTTTTGCAATATCCAGTACATATTCAAGAAAAATGGTTGGTTCATTATAAGTATAACTTATTGACTTGCAGCCAGATTTAATTGCCATCTCAACTGCTTGTTTTGGGGTTAGTTGCATATACGGGGCTTTTTCAGGCATCGCTCTGCTAATGTCCCAGTTCTGACAAAACCTGCAGTTGAGGTTGCAACCCACCGTCCCTATTGAAAAAGATTTTGTGCCTGGAAGAAAGTGGTACAGCGGCTTTTTCTCTATAGGGTCTATATTTACAGCGGCCGGCTGCTCATACGCTAATGAAAATAATTTGCCTCCTCTGTTTTCTCTAACTCCGCAAAAACCTCTTTGGCCATCATCAACAACGCAGAATCGCGGACAAAGAAAACATTGCAATTTTTTGTCTTTTAGGATTTTGTAGTAGCTGGCTTCATGCATAAAAAAGGGAGGGTTTAATAGTTAATAAAATTTATTAAATTTCATCTTAAGCCAATGGCTTGTCAGACTAAAAAATAATTTTTTGATTTTGAGAAAACAAAAACTTTAAATAAAATAATTAAAAAAGAGGCGTTCATGCCGGTCAAAAAGTTACCAAAAATTCTTGAAGAATACTGCATCGGTTGCGGACATTGCGTCTTGGCTTGTCATCCGGGCACACTAAAGCTTGTTGAAAAGAAAAGCAAAATCTTTAATCCACATGTGTGCGACAGCGAGGGACGGTGCATCGCGGCATGCCCTGTGGGAGCCATTCCCCACCTAGAAAACAAGGAGTATTAGAGGGACCAATTTTTATTTCTTTTTGAATTAGAGGAACAAGTCTCTAAAAAAAATAAAAAGTGTTTGATAAGAACCTGCTACGCTCAACAAACCAGCTCTGTATAAGCCCACCAAATCTTAGTATGACGATAGAGGTTCTATCCATTAATAAAATATAAAGACAAACAGTATTTCAACCTGCCTAAATTATTAAAGTAACTTTTGCTTCTGTAAAATATTTAAATATGTATGATAATTAATAGGTTGTTAATGAAGAAAATTATGTTGGTATAAAGAAATATTTAATAAATATTTATAATGATAATGAGTTAATAAAACTTAAAAAATAACTCAAACAGCTTTTAGGGAGAGAAAAAAATTAAGAAAAGATTAAGTTATGAATATAAAATACTAACAAAGAAAGCTGAGAAAACAAAGGAGATAATAAGAGAATTTCTTTGAAAAATAAAATGATTTATAATTTTTCTACTACAAAGTAAGAAATTTATATGACCTACATCTTCCTTCTTAGTATATGTCCAATCTATTTATTAGTCTAATTGGTAAACATTATCTTCAAAATAGAGGATTACTAGAACCAAGAGTACGATGTAATAATGTATTAAATATCGTTGATTACTTCAAAGACGAAATAGGTATTGAAGATATTATAAATTCAACATTAAAACTTTTAGATAAACAAATGTATGATAGATTAAGAAATCTTAAAATCATTAAAGATTATCAAAACAACCTCCCTAAAGTATATTGTGATTATCATAGACTTATTCAAGCTATGACCATACAAATTCTTAACTCACTTGATGCAATGGAAATAAAAGAGTACCAACCTAATGAAACCCCAACACTATACTTCAAAGTTAATGTAGTGCAAGGAAAAATGGAAATTATAACAGGAGATAATGGATGCGGTATACCCTCCTCTGAAATTTCAAAAATATTCAATGCCTTCTACTCAAAAAAGGGGAGAAACCAAAAGGGAACCGGAATTGGCCTTACACAAGTATCAGGAATTCTTAGAAAACATAATGCAACATATGAAGTTAAAAGTGAAGTGAACAAATATACCGAAATTAAATGGTGTATCCCACTACTCCCTAAATAATTATCCCTTCTTCTGTTTTGTATAAAGCGTTACGCAATATCTGCCAATGAGTCGGATTTTCAATATCAAATGGCTTCTGAATATAACCCCCAAATGAAGGCCCTATTGCACTTTTAAGGTCGTCTTCCCTCGCCTGACCACTTAAAATAACAGAAACCGTGAAGGGATGATTGGGTGCAACCTCCTGCTTAACAAAATTAATCCCATCCATCTCGTCACCTATCAACCGATGATCTATCAATAATACATCAATACCACCAACCGTAGAATACAACTTGTCTCTTGCCTCCCTAAGTGTTCTAGCAACCTGAATATTTAACGTGTTAAATGCATAAAAAGTTGAATCATTCAAAGCCATGGCTTTTATTGCCTTCATAACTCCCAAAAGAGTTGTTTCCTCATCATCCACATACAAAATATTCCTTTTTTGCCTGTCAAGATAAAGACTACGTGCAAAGTCCTCACTACCCTTTATTTTCTCTATCGCCGCTTCAAGATTTTCAACCTCTGTGTTTGACATGTTACTAGGCATCTTAGAAAGAAATATATCACCCTGCTTTATCACTGGTTGACCATAGAAAACATTGTGTTTTTCATCGAAGATACTTATCGGAAAAATTGTATTCTCCTTGGCCTTTCCAAGCAAAAAATTTACAGTCTCTGGAAGCGGCATTGCAGTTCCTATTGTGGTGTCATATTTAGTAAGCATAACTTCAACACCCCTTTTTCTTACATATATCTCAATTTCATCACATATTTTTTTATCTATGCCATAATCAAATATAGATTTGCCATTATAGTTCGCAATGCTCCATAATCCAAAAGATTTATCCCCATGTTCACCAATAAAAAAGGTATTTAATTTTTCTCTGTTACCTAATTTTGGGTCTAGGTTTATTCCAAGAAATTCTGCAATTTTATTTTGCCCTCTCCATGTGTCTAAAGCAGAACCATATGCAAAAACCTGTTGTGTGCTTAAACCTGCTCTCTCCATAACTAGCTTAGCATTTACATCCACTGGATTTGAAACGACAACAACTTTGCCCTTATAACCCCTAAGTTTATTTGCCACATTATTTAAGAGATACCCATCTCGCGGTAAGCCTCTTGTTCTTAAATCTGTAAGAACCTTGAAATCACTATATTCATAATTTCCTTTAACCAAGACAAAGACAATATCCGTAGACATAAAAGACTCATCATAAGTCTCGCATACATGAATATTTGAACGGCAATGAGGATATCCATCGATCAAGTCTTCCATAACACCATATGCTCTTTTTGGCGTTCTATTTAAAAGATATAGGTCATAGCCAAGTGGTAAAAGTTTATGAGCAAACGCTTCTCCGTTTTTACCTACACCAATTATGCCGATTTTTGCCATTATTTACCTCTTATGAAATACCTCATATGCGAAAACCTTACCACAATGCTCACCACAATTCAAATCAAAGGATAAGCTAGTATTATGTTTAAGCAGGTGGTGTGGTATTGAAGAAAGGTGCTTTGCATCAGACTCGTTACCAAAGACTGCAAGATATGTAAACTTGTCAGCTTGACTCTTAGCTAATGCTAGAGAGGCATATTGTATCATGTCATCAATGCCGTTAACTGGTATAACATTAAGAAGAGGAAAATTAGTTTCAATGGAGATTATCTTTGCTAGAGGATCAACATCTAAATGTAAGAGCACATCCATAGTATGCATCTCTAGATATATTTCACCTTTTACTTTTTCAGATAATAATGTGTCCTTTATTCTTTGTGCATTTTCTAAGGTGTCATAAGAGAAAGAGGCTAGGTCCGTGCTTAAATCTTTAGGATCACCCTTTACAAGTTTCCTGCATATATTTTCAAGATGCCCAACAAGCTTGTTATAGACCTTATGGTCAACAAACAGATTGCTTAGTGAGGTACACCTACCACCCTTACCTTCATAACAAGATTCTAAAACCTTATGCGCAACATCTTCTAAATTTTTAGCATTATCAGTAACAAAGGCGATTGGAAATCCTGTACCCAATAGAGTATAGTTACTTTTAATTTCAGTTGAGACTCCTTGGGTTACATAATCAAGTGTTGATGTTGAACCAAAAAATATTCCACCTTGGGTTGCCTCAATAAACTTTTTTATCAGTGGTGGCCTAAAAAAACTTGTGTCTATTTCTGAGTTCCACGTCAGTATCTGGGCGAAATCCTCTAGACCATACTTTGGTAAGGTCTCAACTATCTTATGAAGAATCGCATCGCCTTGACTTGGGCGAATCAACAAAGTCAGATTATTTCCAGCTTGTTTGCTTACCCTACCAAACAAAAGTTGACTAAAGAGTACAAATGGTTCAAAATATTCAAGCATATTAGCTGCAGTTACAACACCATAGGGTGAGATAGGTAAAGAAGAAGATAACTTACGATCCGGTTCTTGGCCGAATTTATTTATGAGGAAAACATCAATTCCATTGCTTTCTTCGTTATTTAGCCAATTATCCAGAAGGGCTAGAGATTTGTACAGCTCCTTAACAGGAACTCCACGCATATCGATTATAGTCTCCATAAGTTCTTTATCCTTTCTTAATTCATAAAGAATATCTGAAAGAATTGTTTTAACCTGAGTCACATTTAAAGATTTTTTATGAGAATCTGTTTTTACTTTTTGTGCAGAAAGAATAGCCATCTCAAGATCGTTCTCAGTAGAATGTGGAACACGCATAACAGGGTTTTGTCCTAGATATCCAGGCAAAGAGAGTACAATCTTAGTACCTCTTGGTTGTCCACCTATTATATTTTTTACCTCATACACCATATCAAACACCACATTTACCGTCTGTACTTACACCAACCTGAAGCTCAAAAAATGGCTCCTTAAGCACCCTATAGCCTCTTGTTTCTCCAAGATTTACACGATACATTTGTTTATGAATAAATCTTGCTTCATCAAGAATCTCCAAGACAGTACAGTTCCCAACATCATAATTAATAAACTGAGAGCCTGTTGCAGGGCCAATAACTAAACGAGTTTCTGGGAAATTTAAGAATTTTTTATGAACCTTTTCAAAATGCTCTATAGACGGATGATAGGTGCCAGTAAGTTTTTTAAGTATGTCCATCTCATATTTATAATATTTGTCAGAAAAAGAGGGCAGCCTTTGTTTTCTTCCTACATAAATACTTAAGCGGTTTAAACTTTCCTTGACCGCTCTGATTTTATAATCAACTAGCTCATAAAGGCCTGCGACGCGGGTTGAATAAATTTTACCGATTCCGCCTGACTTAACTGGCTCACCAGAAGGATCAAGGATTTGGGTAAACCCCGAACCCAAAAAGATTTTATTATAAAAATCCTGGAAGGATCTATCTAATTTCATTGGGCTTGTTAGTTTATTTTTTGAACATATATCTCCATAGGTGGGTAAAATTTCTGTGCTTCCTCCTGCATCATTGCTTTTCATTGCTGTCATTGAACTAAAGATATCACTTAATTCTTTAGGGGTTCTGGTGCTAGAATGTAACACTTGTTTAATTTTTTTAGGAAGGATGGATGAATTTTTAAATGCTGGGTACAGTCCAAGACCTTTTTTCTCATGCGCTGCAGGCGGACCAACAATTCCTTCTATATTAACATCTTTCACAGAAGAACCAATTGCCTCAAAGAGTTGTGCCATCTCTTCGCTGCTTGCACCGACTATCCTAGGTATATAGGCTTTATTTTGGTCTTTAAGTAATGTTGTATAAACATCCCAAGCTATATGATCAGCGCCATAGAGAATCCCAAACAGCGAAGGCATTTCCGGTAATAAATTTGTACATAACCTTTTCATTGTTTCAGTTACTGCTCTAACATCCGCATTTGTATAAACACTTAGGATATTGGAAGTTATATGATCTACTTTGGTAGTTCCACCGGTCCAATGCAACCACCTAATTTGCTCATCGTAATGAAGTTCTTTAGATTTTCCATTAAAATAAGCCTTTCTTATATAATCCGGTATTAAACCAAACCCCATTGGTGCATACTTCCTAATTACAGTTTTATTCATAATAGGAATTTTTGGGATGTCTTTTACAGATTGTAACTGATTTGGATGATAATCATTTTCCTTCATCCATTGTCTGACAAAATCAGTTGTTTCATATGCAAATCTAAGCTGATTTCTAAGTAGAACTAACGAAATTTCATCCTGTTGTCCAAGAGTAAGTCTATCTAATTCGGACCATTTATCTATACCTAGTTCACTAAACTCAATAAAAAAATCAGATATTTCAATCATATTCTATCAATATATTGGGAAAAATATTAATTATTTAAATGTTACTATTTAGTAGTACGTAATTTACTCTGTTAATAGGCGATCGAATACAATTAAAGTAGAAACAGACTGATTTACTGCTTGGGAGGGTCTATTTGGTCTAGCTCCAATCTCTCCAAAACTATGAAAACCACAGAAGGGCAAATCAACAAATTTTTTCGTTACTTCATTAATTTCTGAGGACACATCTGTACCTAAAAGTGCTTTTCTACCACAACAAGAAAAAATCAAAGCAAACCCTATCTCACCTGAGAAATTGTTCAAGAGAACTCCCTCTGATATTGAATCAACTATGGTTGTTAATGTCGCCTGGGGACTATAATTAACAATATTAATTGCAGAATTTTCTAGAAGTTTGCAGAGAGAATACATGGTCTCGCCATCTGAGGAAGGCACCGCTTCTTTAATGTAAAGCGTGCCAGTTGGATCAATTAATCCTATTGGCCTAGATAGCGTATAAAAGAAGGGGTTTTTTAGAAATTCATCTTTACTCACACCTAAAAGACGCGAGTACTCGTCAACGGCAGACCTTCCATTTATTTCTTTTATAAGGTGTCCTGTTTGGTCTAATTTTGTTAAAAGGGCGACTTTATCTGTTTTTGTATAACCATGAAGAAGGGTGTATGAAAAATAAAGATTTGAAACAACAAAAACTGCAATTCCTGAATTATAATACACATTTCCATTTGCAAACTGAAAGTTATTACCTATAAATTTCTTATATTCCTCAAAATTCGTGCTTGCTGAAGCACCAATAATAGGTATATTTGGTCCAGTAATATTATATATCCCTTCTAAGAATTCCGTTTCCATTCCTGGAACTGGTTTACCATCTATATATTTCGCTCCGCTTAATAATGTAAGAATAAAATAGGGTGGATTTCTAACAATATCTGAAAAAGATTTGGTTTGTGTTCTCTTAAACTGAAGATATGGGTCGATATAACTATCAATTTTTATATCTTGCATTGCACGAATGATAGCCTGTTCTCCTGCTTTTAGAGGATTTTCTCTATAATTATCAACAACTCCAACAGAGAAATGGAGATATTGTGAAAATATACAAAAAACAGAAATACATCGGTCTTTATAGCCATGAGTATTAGTAAATTGTGTATCTGTAGAACAACCTATCCAATTATTTTGCAGCACTTCCTTAATCCCAATATTTACTTGTTCAGGATTGTATTTTGAATCGACATACACTATAGAAAAAATTGGTTCTTTGCCACATTTGTCCCTTGCTTCTTTTGCTGCTTCTTTTGCTGCTTGGTAGGAATCTTCGTTGGCACTTACTCCGATTCCTGTGAAGACATATTTTCTAGTCACAACACACCTCTTTTTATTGATAAACTTATCCTACTTGTAGTAGTATTTAAAGATTACTAAACATCCATCATTATGTTCTAGTGATACAAGAGAGATTATTAGTTGTTTTTGAAGTTGTTAAAGATCCATTTAAATTTCAATAGAGTTATTTTGTTAAACTACTAATCAGACTCTCAATCTTCTTTTCCTCTTCTTTTACAGCATTCATATATGGCACTATTGCGATACCTAAGACAATAATTCCTGCAACTACAAGAAGATTGAATAGCGTTTGATTTATAAGATAATTCATGTAGAGTATAACTGCAAAAACAAGGAATGCAAAAAAAAGCAAAAGTCCTTTATTTAGTATTATCATTGTCTGTTCGCGCCTGAGTTTTGCACGCTCAATAGAGAGCATGATATACTGCTGTTCTATCTCACTTAAATGCCTTTTTGGAAGCTTTATAAGCTCAGACTCTTCTGATGCCATAGCTTTTATTAGAGAGTATGTTGTATAAAAAACTTTCGCTAGCTTTTTTTGAAATGCGCAGCAATATCCTGAAGGTCAACATGTCCTAAAAACATGCTTCTACAGCAATACCTCTCGAGACCAAGCTCGTCAAGCACCTTTCTTCGGTCCTCACCATTTTTAGTGCGTTCTTCGTACTCTTCAATAAGGTGTGCTATTGGCTTTCCACATGAAAAGCATCTGATAGGTATTATCATTTTTACCTCATCTATACGACTTCTGTCTTTTTGCCCGTGCTTTTGAATCGTTAGGTTTTCGCATTTCTTTTCTTCTTATATCCGCAACAAGCAGGTGCCTATCATACTTGAGGAATGCATTTTTAAGCGCACTGCTCTTGCTATACTCCACCAGTGCCCTGGCGATTGCAAGCCTTGCAGCGTCACTTTGGCTCATTATTCCCCCTCCCTTCACCTTAACAAATATGTCGACCTTGTCTGCAATACCCTCTGCAAGCAAGAGCGGCTCTCTCAGTCGCAACCTTGCAACAGACGGCTCAAAATTATCAAGCAGAATGTTGTTAATATATACTTTCCCGGTTCCCTGTCTTAATGTCGCCATTGCTATTGAAGTTTTTCGCTTTCCGCTCACATGATAAACATTCTTCATTTTTTCATTTTCCACCTATAAGTTTACATATATCTGCAAGCCTGACCTTTTTTACAAGCTTTTGCGAGTCGGCGTCTGCAACTTTTATAGTTTTTCCTTTAAGACCATCAGGTGTTGCACGGTAGCACATTACTCGCTTATAAGCATCAATCCCTTTTGCCTTTTTGTAAGGCAGCATCCCACGAACTGTCCTTCGCACTATTCTATCTGACTGTCTTGGATAGTATGGCCCTTTTAGAGGTACTCCGAGCTTTATTTTTCTCAAAAATTTTGATTGAACAATCTCTTTTGTGCCTGAAATCACTGCTTCATCACAATTAACAATATCCACTTTATAACCTAGTAACGCCTTTTTTGCAGCAAATGTTGCGAGTCGCCCAAGTATTTGCCCTGATGCATCAATTATTATATGCCTCATCCTATAATCCTCACTTTGCTTCCTTTTGGATTTTTCTTCATAAGCTCTTGGATGCTCATTGCTATGCTTTTTGAGTTTTTTAACTTCTCAAGAGCCTGTGCCGAGTAGTCCCATGCCGCAACAGTTATCATTTCATTAACTTCGCCAGTCCCTAGCACTTTACCAGGCACAACCAAAGTTTCCCCTTCCTTAGCATATCTACTGAGCTTATACAGGTTCACAACTCGCCTCTGCCTTGTTGGCTTACTTAAGTCTAAAGCAATTCTCTTCCATATCTGCACCCTTTCCTGCGCAGACTGCTTGTTTAAGTCCTGTATAAGGCTCTGAAGATGTATGTTGTCTTTCATTTTATTTGTTTGTAAGCTGATATTTACCTTATTTATTTTGTGCCTATCTAAAAGATGCGGAGGACGGGGCTTTCACCAGACTTTTTCTCGTTCTGAAAAAGAGTGGTTTTGAACCCGCGCACCCACTAAGGGACACGGCCCTCAACCGTGCGCATCTGGCCGCAGTTGCCTGCATTGACCACTCTGCCACCTCCGCGTCACAGCTTTTTTACTTCTTCACTGAACTCGTCCAGCATCTCTTGAAAGATGCTTGTAGCCTCCCTGACGATTTTTTTTGCGTCATGCTGGCCCCAAGACTCGACAGTGAATATAAATGTGTTTTTATCTCCGCTCACAGCTATAGCCTTTTTTGAGCACGCATCAACACATGCATTGCAAAGAGTACAGTTAATGAGATTGTCCTGAATTATGGCAAGCTTGTTTTTAAGCTCAAAAACATGTTCTGGACACACTTTTGCGCATTCACCGCATGAATCACATTTTTTGTCAACTTCAACAATCGGCTTTTGTCTATAATAAACAAGTCCAGGCGACCATTTTGCATGGTCCTTGCCTACGCCAAGCACTGCGGTTGCTATAAATTCAAGCTCCTGGTTTTCAAGAAGCTTTACTATTGGCATATTAGGATATACTGGTTCAACTGCAGGATCTTGTGATTTCAGCGATGACGCATAAACTGTGGCAGGCCCTTTTGCCTTCAGCGTAAGTTTAACTTGGCATTGTGCGCATCCGGCACCTTTGCACTTGCATTTTGCCGGAAGTTTATAACTTTTAAGGTCTGTCTTAAGAGGTATAAGTCCAAGCCTATGCGCTATTGTTTCATCATACAATACAGAGCTGTTTTTGCGAAACTCGACCTCTTCAATAGCTAAAGTTGGTACTTTGTTTATCATTATTCTTCTAAGAGCATTTGCATAACTTGATTCAATGTCCTTAACCATAAAAGTAAGCTTAGTCTTGCTTTGATTTTTTTCTACAAGGCACACATCCATTTTACACCCGCCTCCCCCGTTTGCCGCCTTTCTTTCTGCAACCATCATGCGGTATAGGGGTTACATCCTCAATAATACCTATTTTAAGCCCCATCCTGGCTAGCGATCTCACTGCTGCCTGCGCACCAGGGCCTGGGCTTGTCGGCCCATTATGTCCGCCAGGTGCCCTTATTTTTACATGTATTGCGTTTATTCCTTTCTCAAGTGCAGTTTCTGCACATCGTTTTGCCGCCATCATAGCAGCAGTAGGTGAGCTCTCAAGCCTATCTGCCTTCACCACCATTCCGCCGCTAACACGCGCAATAGATTCTGTGCCTGTTATATCTGTAATATGAATAATGGTATTATTATAAGAGGCATATATATGCGCAATGCCCCATCTTAAACTGCCTTTCATTCTTTCACCCGTTCAGGATGGTCTACGCTTGCAAACGAGCTTGACGGAGAGAAGACTATATGCTCCTCTTCTGATTTTTTGACAAGATAGCCTGGAACTGTAACCTTTCGCTTACCAACCATTATGTGCCCATGGACTATAAGTTGCCGTGCCTGTTTAATGGTCCTTGCAAGCTTTTTTTTGAAAACAAGAGTCTGTAGCCTCCGCTCAAAAAGGTCTTTTGAAGCAAGGCTTAACACATCATCAAGCTGAGCAGATTCTCCTACAAGCCCATAACTTTGAAGTTTCATTATAAGCTGTGATTTCTTCCTTTTTGCCTGATCAGTTTCAGCTATAATAGTTTCTTTACCTATCTTTTTATATCTTCGCAGTAAACTCTCTATCTTCCATATCTCTTTTTTGTTTTTAAGCCCATACTCCTTCTTTAGCATTCGCTCAAGTTCAATTCTTTCCTTCTGCCAAGGATGGCTCGGAGTTGAATACTTTTTCCTTCGTTTTCTTGGGTCTCCCATTTTAATTGGCTATTTATTATTAAAAGTTAATATTAATATCATATTAAAAGACATTTATTACTCATATTGTCCTTCTGGTTTCATTGGGATTATATTTTGGATTGTTACTTTAAGTTTTAGTTTACCTTACTTTTTTGACTCTTCTTTAGCCACCGCCTGGGCTTTTGCAACCTTGCTTCTTAAAACACCCATTGGTTTTCCTTTGTTCTTTCTGAAATTTGAGCGTGTTCTTTGTCCTCTTGCAGGCAAACCAAACATGTGTCTTACACCACGATATGCCTTTATCTTTTTAAGGCGGCGTATATCATTATTTTTCATAAACTCAAGCTCTGAGGTTAGTAAGTGCTTGTCTTCGCCCGTCTCATAGTCTTTTCTTCTATTAAAGAGCCATGATGGGACATTATATCTTGCAGGGCTTTTTATAATAGACTCAAGCTTTTGTATCTCCTCGTCTGTCAAAAGCCCACACTTCTTTTCCATTTCAATACCTGCATAATGGCACATCGCTCTGGCATAATTATATCCAACGCCTTTTATCCTTGTAAGTGCATAATAAATAGGCTTTCTTCCGTCCAAATCTGTATTCATAATCCTTACAAGGTGTTTTATTTCTGCCATTATAGAGAATTCAGAGAACAGCCCTAATAGGCGCTCGTACTGAACTCGGGCTTTGACGAAGAGATTAGAGGTTATATATAAAGGTTTGTATAAACAAGGGCACCGTTCAAAAAGTGTGTTAGCATCCACCGCGTATGCACATTCAGGAATCATATATGGGTTTGAAGTGAGTTGTTCCATACGGAGAACCAGATATTTTGATTTGAATGGAAAATGCCAACATGATGTTAAACCGACCGAAAACGAGATTTTGAACGCAGCCAAATTAATAAATATCTATTAATACAATCCTTATACTCATTTTTACAACATAAAAAAGGGGAAACTTTTTTAAAGCCGTTGGAGTTTCGTTTTTCAATGAAGCTAGCAACATGTTTTTTCATAGCAATTTCGCTGTTTTTGCTTTTTGCCTGCAAACCTAAAGCAGAACCAGTTTATTTTCAGCCGGAAAATACCACCGCTCGTATAGAAAAAGAAGTTTCAAGTATGAACTTAAAGGTTTGTGACATTGATGGTACAAAGTATTATATTTGGGACTATTTTATATATGTACTAGCATCTACCAATATTTCATATGTAATGACATGGGTTGGTACATACAAGCAGGCCCAAAACCAGTCTAACTGGGAGTTGGTGCCTCATAACAAAAGAGACAATATTTACTGGGACACTCTTGATTGGATTGCAGCAGGCGAGCTTCCAGTAGGCACAAAAATCGTCTGCAATGAAACACAAACTGTACCAAAGCCGTTTTACAAGTTCTATAGTGTATACAAACCCCTTTATGAAAAAACCCTCAAAAGTAAGAATATAACAAACATTTCTAGAGAAACTGTTTGAAAAGGTTTAACTTAAACTATGTAAACTTAAAGTATAGAGATTAATATATAGATGAAGTTTTATAATTGATAATAATAGTATTATCATAAGAGTATTAGATATTTGAATGATGGCTACTCTTATATTTGGTGTAATCCAGAATGTATAATATAATGATAACCTTTTATCTTTTTTAAAAAGGTTCTAATATTTTTATATTATAAACACAATTAGAAAAATTTATATTGCCTAATTGTTAGTACTATCTTTATGTGCAGAAAAAGGAGGGCACAAATAACTATTTTTGTAGTCATCGGGCTGCTTATACTTTTAATTATTGGACTTGTTATAATACAAACACAAAACATAAGACGGCTTAAGATGGAAAATGAGCAGTTGAAGTCTATGCAGCAGATGGCAATTTTCAGGCCCGCTAATGTTATATTCCAAGAATGCACAAAGCAGCTTGCATATAATAGCTTGAAGGTGCTTGGGGAGGGCGGATTGATTTATCCAGAAAATTTCACACTTTCTGATTTTGCGGTATTTGCTCTCTTTTATTATGATGGCATTGACCTAAAACCATCGATATCACGGATTGAGAACGAACTTGAAACTTATGTTAATGAAAACATCGAAGGATGCGTATATCAGCTTTATGGGGCGAGATATAATTTGTCATTGCCTGAGAATTATACTATAAAAACTAGGATATCGGATGAAAAGATATCATATGAAGTCTCATACCCAGCAAAAATTTATCTTTCTGATGCAACAAGCAGGCTCCAAGATTTCAGCATTGAGATTCCCTATAATTTCTATAATATATATAATACCGTGGAAACCATTGTGGATGCTACAGCTGCTGAACCTACATTTGTAGATGCTACAATGCTTCTTGACAAAGACCTTAATATCACTGTTAGCTTTCCAAAAATAAATGAAATTGTCTATCAAATAACAGACCCAACCTTTTTTATTGAAGGTGAGCCATACAGCTATTATTTCGCAGTAAAGGTGCAAAATGAGGTATAATCTTATTTTGTTTGCGGTGCTTTTCTCTACTCTTGTTTTTGCCCAGCCAAGCCAATCTTCATCGCAGTCGCCAGAGGAATGGCAAAAATACCTAGAAGAGGCAGGTATCGAAGGAACTGTCAACGGCTATGTGCTTGATGGTGTAGTAATTGTCACATCTGGAACCATTACTAATATTCCGCCTGGTATCAAGCTTCAGATAGAGCCAGGAACAGGTAGGGTAAGCTTGCCAGATAAAACTATTGTAACCGGTGGAAGTGTTGAGTACGACACAGAAAACGGAGTTCGCTTTAAAGATTCTCGTGGCGAGGTTGTATATAACGGTGTGACCGTCGGAGGTAGAGAAGGTGTTACATTTAAGAGCGGCGAGATAATAAATGAAGGCAACAGGTTTTTTATTGGGGTGACTACTGCGATACAAAAGGTTATTGCTTTACCGAATGGACTTTTTGATGTGATATTCAAGAAAAAGGATGCACCAAAGATAACACTAGACGGCGGAAATGCTGAAGAGCAGACAACAGAGGTTAATGAAGGAGGCAAGAAAGTTGTAAAAACAACATATTTTATAGGGAGGGGGGAAGGGCTTGTTGCACTTGGAGACGGCATTACCAGTGCAAGGTTTGAAAAAGGTGTTTTATATATAAATGAAGTTAATAATAAAGCGGCCGTTGAGTTTAACAATGTTTTGCCATCTATGATAAGCTTTGAAAAGAAACCTGGCGAAAGAGAGGCGGCATATCACATAATCATAGAGGATGAAGCAGGACAAAAGGAGTACATAACAAATGGCAAGGGCGCAGTGTTCTACCCAAACAGGATAGAACTTCCGCAAAGTGCATATGTCAAGCAGGGCATCTACAAGATACAATCCTCTATAGGAAGAGTAAGCGTGTATCTTAACAGGGAAGATTATGAAAAAGATTCAAAAAATGCGGTTTTTATCGGAGATAAAATTTACGGTAAAGTAAGAGAAAAAGGCACAAGTTTTCTTGTAATAGACGGTTATCTGCCAGTTAAATATACAATGGACAAGAGCGGAAAGGAAAGCATGCTATTAGGCCAGAAAGGGATGTACCTTGGATTATCAAACATTAATTATGACTTGCTTGATTATATGAAGAGTAAGCAGGATGTTGTTAAGCTACAGACTTTTATCAGTGCACTAGGATACGATATCGGTAAAGTTGATGGAATATTAGGGCCGAAAACCCTAGATGGACTTAACAGGCTGTTGTATGATATGGATTTAGATTACTCACTAAAAATTGATGATTTTAGTAACGGCGTAGCAGCCGCTGCACTAAAAGCCGTGCAAGCAAAAATACAAAAAGACATGATAAACATCGTTCTTGAGAAGATGGACGGAACAATAGAGGAAAAGATGGCCGAGGAGATAATCCGTGAGGGTGCATCAGTTAAAAATAAATCTGTGGGCACAAAATCCTACACTTTCATAAGTGCAAGGGAGGCTAAGATTCTAGATGGCTGGCTTTCTTCTTTAGATATTTTAGATAAATATGGACCTGCTGGTACAGTAAGTCTTGTTCAAGATCAGATTGAAAGATTATTTAATAACCCTGAGCTAAAATTAAGTATTTCAGAAGAACAGAAAAAAGAGCTTCTTTATACTTTGATTAGTCAGTTTATGATTGAGAGCAGTGGCAAACAAAACGAGTTTACGCTTTCAGGAAACGAACAAGTAACATTAGAAAAAATAAGGGTGGTATTAGACAACAGAAATCCAGAGGTGGTTGTATGGGATGACAGTGCAGGTATTGGACAGGTTGTACCAGGTGCTGTCATTGCGGCGGCAATATCTGACCCAAAAATTGCAGCAGTGCTAAGCTCAGAGGTGCTTGTGCCCCTGGGGCTTGTTCAGGAGGGGCTGGACGACAAAAATTTGCAGCAAAAATTGAAAGAGATAAGCAAGATGGTATGTATTGGGCCGGGTGGCTCCTGTAGTGTAATTGATTATGAAAAAAGCGGTGTATTATACCAAAACAATGAAAAAGGTAGAGATCTTCGGTATGAAGTTAGTATGTTATCTCTAAATAATCCAGAGTTTAACATCAGGGTTGCGACAACAGAACTTGTTAGTTATTATAGAATGTATAACTATAATATAGATGCTGCTACAGGGCATTATTATGCGGGCTATCGTTGTAATAAAAAGTCAAGCTGTGAGTTGTACAAAGAAAAAATAAGGTATATGAAAGAGGATAATCGTCTAAGGTCATATGTTGATAGCAGGAGAACTTAATTTTCTATTTGTTGTCTATCCACTCCCTCTTGGTTTGTGTTTTGACTTTCTTCTGCTTTTTTTTCTTCCTTGACTTCCTCAAACAAATGCTGTAAATCCTTCCTTCCCTGCAGATCAAAATATTCAAAGAACTTCTGTGTAAGTTTCAAAAGTTGTGTCCTGCCATACTTCTCTTTTGTAAGAAACCCCATCTCCTCTAGCTGGGTAATGTGCTCATAAGCCTTGTTTGTTCTAATTCTTATTACTTCGCTTTGAAGTATAGGCTGCTTCCAAGCTATTACAGCAAGCGTTTCCAAAAGAGTTTTTGAAAGCTCTGTGTTAGGATTGATTCTTGCAACAATGGGAAGGTATTTCTCATGAGTTGTGAGTTTCCAGCGCTCTCCTTCTTCCATGACCACTATAGGCGAATCCCTTCTTTCATACTCTTTTTTAAGCTCCAATACTTGCTCTCTTATTATGTCGGCTGATTTGATGCGCAGGAGCATTGCAAGCTCGTCTATGCTCATTGCTCTCCCAGATGCAAAAAGCAAAGCTTCAATACCCTTTTTTACTTCAAATACATCAACATTATCAAGCCGTTTTCCGCCCCTTCTCCTAAACTGCCTTATTCTTTTGCTTACTTTCTCGCGAATCTCATCTTCTTTGAGGAGGTCATCTTCTTTTAGAGGGGCGTTTCCTATCTGTTCTGGTCTAACTTTAATTGTCTCATGGCTTTCATCAAGACAACCCTCTCGTTTGCAGTGATCGTCGGTTTCTCTTTGGCTGGTGTCCATAGAAAAAACGGTTGAAACAGGATTTATATAATTTTCGTAGGGAGGTTCATCCTCTAAAATTTTCTAAAAAATCCAATAAAAAATACAATTTTGAATTTTCACTGGACACAGGACATTGTTGTGTGAGTTATATAAATGATGCCCTCATTATTGTTCTATACTTCCTGCCTTCATAAGGAAGCCAGGTGCAATGCGCCTGGTTGAGTGGAGGTATTGAAACAAAATGCGATAAGCAACGGAGGATAAAAATGGCAAACCAACCAGAAAAAAAGTTTAGAGCAGGGGCTGTTGCAGCCACAATATGGCAAAACCAAAGCCCTACAGAAGGCAAGTCCTATAGGACAGTTTCTCTTGAGCGGGTTTATATGGACAAAAGTAACCAGTGGCAGTCAACCACTTCTATGAGAGTAAACGACTTGCCAAAAGCAGCACTTGTACTTTCCAAAGCCTATGAGTACTTAACACTTCAAGGGGCGGAATGATTTTTAAGATTTTTAGGTTCTTTTTAGGTTGCATATAGGAAATCCTGCGTATGTAGAATTTACTGTCCATCAGGATTAAAAATAAAAACCAAAAGGTGATACCAATGCCAAAAGTAAGGTCAATGCTATGTATTGAGGATGATGAAATGGAGAATATTCAAGAACCAGAGGTTATTAAAAAGAAGCCAAAGCAGGACTGGACGCTGACTGATTTGCCAGGTGTAGGTGCAGCAACAGCAGAAAAGTTATCTCTTGCTGGCTATGACAATTTTATGTCAATAGCTGTTGCAAGCCCTGGCGAAATAATAGAACTTACAGGGCTTACAGAAGCAGCAGCAAGAAAAATAATACATTTTGCAAGAGAAGCATTAGACATGGGATTTGAGAACGCAGAAGACATTCTTATCAAACGTCAACAGGTTGAGAAGATTACAACCGGAAGCAAGGCGTTTGATGACCTTATGGGTGGCGGAATTGAAACCGGCGCAATAACAGAAATATTTTCTGAGTTTGGCGGTGGAAAAACTCAGATTGCACATGTTCTTGCAGTGAACATCCAAAAGATGAAAGATGAAAAGGAGGCGTATGCAGTTTTTATAGATACTGAAAATACATTTAGACCAGAGAGAATAGTCCAGCTTGCAAAAGGTGCAGGTCTTGAACCTGAATATGTACTTAAACATATAAAGGTAGCAAGGGCGTATAATTCAGACCATCAGATGCTTCTTGTTGAAAAAGTAGAAGAGCTTATAAAAAAACAAGGGTTAAATGTAAAACTTATTGTAGTTGATAGCCTTACTGCACACTTCAGAGCAGAGTTCATAGGCAGAGGCACATTGGCAGAGCGCCAACAAAAACTTAACAAGCATATGCATACTCTTTTGAAGCTTGCAGACACATACAATCTTGCGGTTTATGTGACAAACCAGGTTATGGCAAAGCCAGACCAGTTCTTTGGTGACCCAACTGCTGCAATTGGGGGGCATATTGTTGCACATGCATCTACTTTTAGAGTTTATGTAAGGAAGGGAAAGAAAGGTTCGCGTGTAGCGAAGCTGATAGACAGTCCAAATTTAGCAGAGGGTGAATGTACTTTTGTTGTAACAGAAGAGGGACTAAAAGACCTTTAAAGATATAAAATTTTTTATTTTTCTTATTTCTTTCCTCAACAAAAACATTATATTTAAATATACTTATCTATTAATAGTTATTATTGCATAAGCAACATGTATTCTGGAAGGAATACAAATATGAGTTAGATAGGTGAAATGGAAATGAATGGAGATAAATATAGCGGAGGATATGGAAGTGGCTTCGGCGGTGGCAATTTTGGCGGCCGAAGAAATTTTGGTGGAAATAGAAATGGCCCAAGGATGGGTGGCGGAGGTTTTGCTCCTGTAAAAGTAGGAGACGAACTTGATGTGAAGATAGAGGCCGTAGGAGGAAAAGGCGACGGCATTGCCAAAAAAAATGGCTTTGTTTTGTTTGTGCCAGGAGTAAAAGAGGGCGATGAGGTTCATATCAGGGTCACAAAGGTTTTGAAAAAAGTCGGATTTGCGGAAGTCGTAGGAAACAGCCAAAAAAAGTCTCAAGAACAGCAGAAAGAGTATGAAAAAGAAGAGGAGGAAGAGTCAGAAGAGGACCTCAGCGGGGAGGATAGTGAGGACTTTGGCGAAGAGTCAGAAGAAGAGTCCGACGAAATATCCGATGAAGAACCAGAAGAAGATGAACAAGAAGAAGATTTTGATGAAGAGGAAGAAAAAGTAAAAAAGTTTACAGATGAAGACTAATTCTTCCTTTATTTTTTCTTGATTTTTTATTATAATGAGTTGTTAAAATGAGGCTTTTTATAGCAATAACACTTCCGGATGACGCAAAAACGCAGCTCGCCAATGTGCAAAAAAAACTAGGTGTGCTAGGTGCAAAGATTACTTATACTCACGATTATCATCTAACCTTGAAGTTTCTAGGTGAGGTTTCAAATTCTAGTGCTATAGTTTCTGCTTTAAATAATCTAAACTTAAAGAAATTTAGATTTTCATTATCAAGCATTGACTTTTTTCCAAATGAACGATGTCCAAGAGTGGTATGGGTAGGCGTAACCCCAAAAAAACCAATAATTGAGCTGCAACAGCAGATTGAGTCATTGCTTACTCTGGCAGGCTTTGAAAAAGATACGAGGTTTCATCCGCATATTACACTTGGCAGAATTAAACAATCTAATAAAGAGTTTTGTGAACAGGCAAAAAACATGCCAGTTCAGCCGATAAGTATTGAAGTTGATAAAATCTACCTGATAAGAAGCGAACTAGGCATGGACGGACCTAAATATACTGTTATTGAAAGATTTGCATGAAAGTATGTTATTTTTTGAAGATGCTCTATGCATTTATAGATTTTAATGCATCATATAACTAATCCAGTGGGGTCTATTATGATTTATGTATCAACATCAACAATAAGATACAATAAGAATCTTATGAATGTTTTAGATAGGTATCATAAGATTGGCATAAAACATGTAGAGCTTGGAGCAGTACACTTTTACATTAGGGATTATTCGTGGCTTTTTGATTTTAAGCAAAAAACAAATATGAATTTTATTGTGCACGGTTTTTTTCCACCAACAAAAACACCCTTTTTCTTGAACATTGGCTCTCAAAACAAAGTGTTTTTAAAAAAATCGCTCGTTGTTGCAAAAAAAGGCATATCTATGTGTGCAAACCTGGGTAGCAGCCTTTATTCATTGCATGGCGGAATGCTTTATGATTATGGCCCTAACCTTACTCCACTAAGCAAAAGGTATAGACCAGAGGATGTCTTCTCTACAATGTGCGATTCTCTAAAGGAGCTTTGTGATTTTGCAGGAGCTTACAACATTAAAATTGCAGTTGAAAACATGGTCAACAGGGAAAGCATGCTTTTAGTAGAAAGCAAAGAATTTAGAAATTTGTTTGAACAGGTCAAAAACAAAAATTTAGGCGCATTGGTTGATATAGGGCATTTAAATATGGCATTTACCGACAAGTCTTTACAGGCTAGGTTTATTAGGGATATTGCATCAAGAGTATTTGAATTTCACATACATAAGAACAATGGTAACTGTGATCAGCACCTACCAATTGAACAAACAGATATTTTTGATATTGTGCCGAGAGGTATACTTAAAAAGGTATATCTTACACTAGAAGGGCAGAATAACTGGAGTGAAGACGATATAAAGCGAACTGCCAGTCTCATTGGTGATTTATTTTTTTAAAGAAAATAAGATATTTGAGTAGAAGTAATCGGTTATGAGAGCATTTTAAAAGGGATTATAAAAACATTTATATAGCCCATTAAGGTTCCACATTACAAAAAGCCGAAGGCGTATCCGAGCTCTGGATATGCAAATTCCCGCGTGAGGCGATAAAAACCGTGGGGAGGTAAAAATGAGTGAAGAACAGCTTTTAATGCCAACTAAAATATATTTGAAAGCAGGTATACATATTGGGACAAAATTTCGCACCAAATATATGGAACCCTTTATATACAAAACAAGACCAGATGGACTTTCTGTGCTTAATTTGCAGAAGATTGATGAAAGGCTTAGGATTCTGTCTAGGTTTCTCTCTGATTATGAGCCTCAGGAGATACTTGTTGTAAGCCGAAGAGAAAACGGCTGGAAAGCTGTGAACAAGTTCGGTGAAGTTACAGGAGCAAGAGTCTTTGCCGGTAGATATCCCCCGGGAATACTTACAAATCCACAGCTAGAGACTTTTATTGAAGTGAAGATAGTTGTTGTGACTGACGCATGGCCAGACAGAAATGCAATAAACGATGCTATAAAAATAGGCATACCTGTGGTGGCGCTGTGTGATACAAACAACCAGGCAAACAACATAGACTTCGTAATGCCTTGCAACAACAAAGGGAAAAAAAGTCTTGGGCTACTTTTTTACATTCTTGCAAGGGAATATATGTTAAGAAGAGGAATTATTACAAAAGCAGAAGACATGACTGCGACGATTGAGGACTTCACAGACGAATAGGAATAAAACTTAGTTATTTTTATGTGATGATTTAGAAGTTTATAAAGCCTTTTTATTGTAGGCTATATTATGCCAGATTATTATGGGCTATCTTTCTTCCAGCCCTCTTTCCTTTATTTCAAATAATATCTCCTTGTTTTCAGGAATTGATCTATGTTTTCTTATCAGCGCTTTTCTGTAGGTCTTATATTTTGATAGTTCAATAAGGCACTTGCTTGCATATTTTAACATATCTCCTCCGATCATTTTTACTTGGCTTGGGTCATCAAAATCAGAGTATACCTGATTCGTTACAATAACAGGGATATCGTTTTTTTTGGCAATCTCAGAAAGTGCTCCAATTTGCCAATCCATCTCACTATAAACTGGTTTTGGGTCTTTTGTCCTGCTTATTTCAACACGATAAAGCATGGATATCGTATCAACAACAACAAGCCCAATTTTGTCATTTATCATATTTGTAAGATTTGATATTTTTTTTGACTGGTCTTCAAAGTTTACAGGCTTTAAAACAAAAATGCTTTTCATAACATCCTTGTCAGAAAGCTGCTTCAGCCGTTCAACAGAAAATCCGCCTTCAGTATCAATATATATGACTTTCCTATTTTCAGCCACTTTTATAGAGGCAAGAAGGCATAAAGTCGTCTTTCCGCTACCTGCCGGACCATATATCGTAGTAATTATACCTTTATCATACCCACCATTAAGTAGCTTGTCAATTACATCTGTTCCTGATGGTATTTTCATTTTTTGCAAGAATTAGGGTCTAGTATTTATTTGTTTATTTATTTTTATGTCAGCAGAGTTATCAGATTTATATATAAAATTTATATATCACCATTAATGAACCATGCTTTATGAATCTTAATATATTTCATGAGCGTATTAGTGTTATTATAGGATTATATTTTGTTGTCGCATTATTTTTTTTCCTTGTTTATCTAATCTTTAAAGACTTCTTCAAAGAGGCAATACGCCATAAAAAATGGCGCATACCTATAGGAATTGGACTTATTATT
>JAWABL010000008.1:0-17674 GCA_038884615.1 Candidatus Woesearchaeota archaeon
TTTCGGTCGGTTTAACATCATGTTGGCACTTTTCCATTCAAATCAAAATATCTGGTTCTCCGTATGGAACAACTCACTTCAAACTCATATATTGTTCCTGAATGTGCATACGCGGTGGATGCTAACACACTTTTTGAACGCAGCCTTTTATCTTGATTTTAAAAGCAACATTTATATATGAAATTGTTCTTCATATAACATATGACAATGGGAGCAACCGTGATATGCAAAAAATGCAGACAAAAAGTTTCTATAAATTCTGTTAGATACGACCTCAATGGTAAGGACTTAATTTGTTTTGATTGCTATGATAAGCAGCAGTGGGCGCTTAAAAAGGCTGGATTTGCAGAAAGAAGAGAACCTGCTTCTGAGCTAAGGCTTAGCCAGGTCGCAAAAAGCGAGATTTCAAAAACTCAAAAAACAGAGCAAACTAAACTTGAAAAACCAAAAGGCGAGCGTATAAAGTATATCTGCACAAGTTGCCAGTATAGGTTTACAATGGGAAAACAAAGCGCACAGGCGAAACGCTGTCCATACTGTGGTAAAGAAACACTAGAAGAAGATAATTTTGATATTGATGCTCTTATACGGGAATCTGACTTATCTAGGGAATAAAAAGGGAATAAATTGAAGTTTGTAATTGAGCATCTGGATTCTAGACTATACAAATGGTCTTTTCTTGAATATAACCATATAAGTAAGATTGTTGGAAGCAGAAATCTTATCTTTACTAATGTAAAGAGCAGATTTGCAAGGCAAATACTTGAAAATCTTGGAAAAGTATACAAAAAAAGTGTCCTTCAAATGAATCTTAAAAGTGTATGCGTCCTTGATCCTTTTGCAAAGAAAACCCTAGAGCCAAAGGACAGAAGAAAATTTAGATATCTTGTGTTTGGCGGAATTCTAGGAGATTGTCCAATGAAAAGGCGTACAACAAAAAACCTTACCGCTAAAATGATTTTTGCAGAATCAAGAAACCTTGGACACAAGCAAATGTCTACGGACACCGCCGTTGCAGTAGCAAAGAGGATTATTGATGGAGAAAATCTTAGCATGCTTAAATTTAAGGAAAAACTGGAAATTAATTTAAGAAAAGGCGAATCTATTATATTACCATTTAGATATCTTGTTGTTGATGATAAAGTCTTACTTCCAGATGGATTTATTGATTTTCTAAGTAAAAGGAAAGGCTTCTAAAAATAATCTTCTTAAGCTACAAAGATTAAAATTATGCAATCTAACACTTTATATAATAACATTTAATACTTTATTTAAATTTATTAAACTATTTATTAAACTAAATTTACACTAAATCTACTATAATTAATTTTATACTAATATATTAATTCTAACATTAGTATACAAAAACATAACATTTATATATCTGTTATTCCTTATAAATTATCCCAAAAATATAGTTAATATGGATTTTTTGGATTTATTTTTTTTAAAAAAGACCATATAACTGTTTTTGGATAAAAATAAAAGTTATATGTTGTTAAAAAAAATATTAGAGGTGTTAAAATGGATTTTATTTTGAATAGAGCTTTGGAAAACCAGAAAAAAGATGAATTTGATACAATCGGCAGTGCAAATATCAAGGTATTTGGCTGTGGCGGTGCAGGTTGCAATATGGTCAGCTGGCTATTCAAAAAAGGCGTGAGAGGAGCCAATATTTACGCGTGTAATACTGACCAGCAACATCTTAACATTATAGAGGCGGATCATAAGTTTCTTATAGGTAGGCAAACCACACGAGGACTTGGTTGTGGCGGATTTCCAGAAAAAGGAGCCGCAGCAGCAAAAGAAACAATACAAGAAATAAAGGATTCTCTTTCAGGAGCAGATCTTGTATTTGTATGTGCAGGCATGGGTGGCGGAACAGGCACTGGCTCTGCGCCGGTTGTAGCACAGATCGCAAAGGAGATGGGCTCAATTGTTATAGGAACAGTCACAATGCCATTCAAAATTGAAAGGGCGAGAATTGACAAGGCAGAGTTTGGATTAAGGCAGTTACGGGAGGTATCGGATACTGTGATTGTAATTGACAACAACAGATTAGTGCAGATAGCAGGCAATCTTCCAGTAAATCAGGCATTTGCTGTCGCAAACGAGCTTGTAGCAACTATGATACGTGGCATTGTAGAAACAATAGCAGTCCCAAGTTTGGTCAATCTTGACTTTGCGGATGTGAAAGCAATAATGACAAACGGCGGAGTAGCTGCAATCGGTGTTGGAAGCTCTGATACAAATAATAGGGTTGAGGAAGCTGTAAAAGGCGCGCTTTCAAACCCACTCCTTGAAATAGATTATAAAGGTGCGACCGGTGCGTTGATACAGATAGAAGGCGGACCTGATATGACGCTTGACGAAGTAAACAAGGCTGGCGAGCTTGTGACAGAAGCCATGGATGATGATGCGAATGTAATCTGGGGAGCAAGGGTTTCAGAGCAGATGAAAGGCAAACTGACCATCATGACCATCATGACAGGAGTTAACTCACCTTGGATTTTGGGGAAAAAAGACAAAAAACAGATTCAGAAGCAGAAAGACAAAATGGAGGAGGAACTTGGAATAACAATTATTCATTAAAATTTTTTACTTCTTTTTATTTGTGGTTTATATTTAAATAAAATAGTTTCTGCGTTAATTGCTAACTACTTTATACCTCTTATTACTTTATATCATATTACTATTAATAGTATTATTATATAGAGAGCTTATATGAATTATTAACTTGCTAAATTTAATATGCTAGAGGTTTAATATGCTAAATATAGAGTATGTGTACAACAAATCACAGAAAACCATATAACTCATAGGAATTTTAGGCATTAAAATGCGTAAAAAAGAAAATAACGAACCATTTATCATGAGCGATAGTGAAGTTGAACGAAATCTTAATGTAAGCATAATTGAAGGTATGTTCGCCTCACTGTTTACAGGTTTCACAAAATCATTCATCGCTCCGCTTGCTATAGCAATGCAGGCTACAAACACTATGGTTGCGGCGTTTTCATCCTTGCCTGATTTGCTTGCGAGCTTTTTTCAGCTCTTTTCAGTGAAAGCTACGCAGATTTTCAAGAGCAGGCGCAATATAATTATTGCTGCAAATATTCTGCAGGCAATTGTTTGGATACCTATTGCGCTAGTCCCTTTTATAGCAGCAAATAATGTTTATCTGCTTCTTGGGCTTGTAACTTTTAGTGTTGTTATATCCCAATTTATTCAACCTGTTTGGAACAGCCTTATAGGCGAGATTGTCCCTGAGCACAGGCGTGGAAAATTTTTCGGAACAAGAAACCTTGTGGTTGGGGCGTCAACATTCTCTGCTACACTCATTGCAGGGTTAGTTTTAAACCACTATTCAAGCTTTCATCCATTGATAGGTTTTAGCATTATATTTGGAATTGCAATTCTTGCAAGACTTATTTCTGCATACTTCAAGATGAAGCTTGCAGACCTTCCGTTCTCACCTAAAAATGAAAAAAACCCTTCTTTACTGCAGTTCTTGTCTAAGATGCAAAGGGACAATTATGGCATTTTTGTTTTTTATGTCGGATTGCTAAAATTCAGTGTTTATCTTGCAGCTCCATTTTTTGCTATATATATGCTAAAGGTGCTTAACTTTACCTACTGGCAGTTTACGCTCATTACATGTGCAAGCGTTGTTTCAAGTTTTATCTTTATGGTTATCTGGGGTGGCTATTTAGATAAGCATGGCAGCAGAAAAACGCTATTTATCACAGGTTCTCTTGTTTTTTTGATACCACTCCTTTGGGTATTTGCTTTATTTACTACTTCTGGCAAAACACTTTTTGCGTTCCTTTTTTTTATAGAAATGTTTTCTGGCATAATCTGGGCTGGCTTTGACTTAGGCGCAGCAAACTTCATATTTGACGCAGTTGACAATGAAAACAGGATACGATATATCTCCTACTATAACTTGCTTGTTGGCATTGCTGTTTTTGCAGGTACTAGTGTTGGAAGCCTTTTTGTGGATAAAATGGATGGGGTTTTTGGTTTGTCTGGTATTATTTTAGTTTTTATTTTGTCCGGATTTCTTAGAGTATTAGTTTCACTTGTATTTCTTCCAAGATTAAAAGAGGTTAGGCTTATTGAGGTTCCTATTGGACATACCTTCTTCCATCGCATTGTGGATATCCAACCAAGATGCGGGTTTACTTTTGAGGTTCTTGAAAAGGGGCCTAAAATCACTAAAATCAATCTTAAAGAAGATAGTGGTTCTTTCGGCTCATTAAATAAGGGGCAAAAAAATGAGCTTCACGGCAAGGGAACCGTGGACTTGCTTAAAGAGCATGTTGTCGAGGAGACGACTAAAAAAAGCGCTACTTCGCGAATTAGCCAAACAAAAATTGACGAGAATCAAGTTGATGAGATAATGCACGACATACAGCGTGGTAAGTTTCCTAAGGAGTTTAAGCAGCGCCGTTCATAAGTGAAACCTTTCTTTACAACTTTTATTTTCATAGAAATCTTTCTGTCTTAAAAACGAGCCTGAGGGGACTTTCAGCGAGAACACATGAAAGATACCTTCCCTTCTGAACTAAGCTTTCTATGTTCCCCATTCGAACCCCCGACCTACTGCTTTTTCTGCCGAAGCATAGGAGGCAGTCGCGCTATTAACTCAACCTTCTCCTTACGGAAAAACTCTCCAGGGCCAAATAGTTTTATAAGACAAGCCGATTTTCAGTGGCGATAACATTTTAGCCCTGATATGCTCTATTCTTTGACAGAGTTTCTGCACTGCGGTAGGCGAGCGCAAAAGGTTTCCAGGCTGCGCTACAGGCTCATCTTCCAAACAGGTTTTAGTGGTGGTTTATAAGCTTTTATAAAATTTTGGTGTTATCAATCCAATTTTGATTTTTATAACTCTAATTAATTATAAGTCTGATTAAACTAGTTTGATGCTTCTATTCTATATCAGCGTAACTTTAATAAAATAAATCGTATTTCTAGAGGACAATGCATTGGGTAATAAAATACAAGCCAAATACGCTTGCAGATGTTGTTGGGCATAAAGAAGAGATTGCCCTTTTAAAGAATTTTGTTAAAAATTTCAGACAACAGAAAAAGAAGGCTGTTATTCTAACAGGTCCATGTGGTTCTGGAAAAACCTCTATTGTCTATGCGCTTGCTAATGATATGCATCTTGAAATAATTGAGATAAACGCTTCTGATGTAAGAAACAAGGAGCATATTGTCCAGGTTATAGGCTCTGCTTCAAAGCAGAGGTCATTGTTCGCAGAGGGGAAAATAATTCTTGTTGACGAGATTGATGGTCTTTCAGGTACTGAAGACAGGGGCGGCGCTGCTGCGCTTGCTGAGATACTCTCCAAAACTTGTTTTCCAATAATCATGACCGCGCAGGAGATAGAAGATGAAAAAATAAAACCGTTGAAAAAAGACAGTCTCTGTATTCAGCTAAAAGAACTTAGCTACCAGGATGTTTATTCATGTCTTAAGAAAATATGCGAGAGAGAATGCATAAAATATGACGATTATGCATTGAAGATGCTTGCAAGGAGGTCAGGAAGCGACCTTCGTGCGGCAATAAACGACCTGCAGTCTCTTGCGCAGGACAAGACTCTTCAAGCCGAAGACTTAGCATCTCTTGCCGACAGAGAGCGCACATCCAAGATGCATGATGCGTTGATAAAAATTCTAAAGCCAGTGTCCCCCGATATTGCACTTGGTGCTCTTGACTGCATTGACGAAGAGCTTGATGAGATTATATTATGGCTTGATGAGAATATTCCTAAGGAGTATACAAAACCAGCAGACCTTGTAAGGGCTTATGATGTTCTGTCACAGGCAGATGTTTTCAGGGGGCGAATCAACCGAAAGCAACACTGGCGTTTCTTATCTTATATAAACAACCTTATTACTGCAGGGGTTGCATCTGCAAAGGATCAAAAGTATACTTCTCCTGCCAATTATGTTCCTCCAAAAAGAATCCTTAAAATATGGATTGCAAACCAGCGGTTTTTGAAGAAAAAAAATATAGCATTAAAAATTGCAGAAAACACACACACCTCTTTTCGAAGAGCGATTAAGGACACTTTCCCCTATATCCACTTTATGTTTAAGCATAGCCGTGGCTCTGAAAACGATATAGCATCTTATCTAGAGCTCAACACAGATGAAATTGATTTGCTTCTTGCTAAATAAGCACCCTATGTTCAAATCCTGGGTTCATTATATTGCATGTGCCATAAATAAGTGTTATGAAAATAATTCTTATAGAATTGTAAATCAATATTACTAATAGACTGCGTTCAAAAAGTGTGTTAGCATCCACCGCATATGCACATTCAGGAACAATATATGGGTTTGAAGTGAGTTGTTCCATACGGAGAACCGGATATTTTGATTTGAATGGAAAAGTGCCAACATGATGTTAAACCGACCAAAAACGAGATTTTGAACGCAGCCTATTACTAATAAATAAATATATATATCCCTTTAATTCTTGTTAACCCGGTCAAAATGGTGTTTTTCAGTGAAATACTTCGTAAAGATATAGTCGATTCTAATGGCAAACATGTAGGAAAGCTTGCAGACCTTATTTTCATCGATGGCGAAAAAACTGCACAAATAAGCCATCTGGTTTATGTTTCTGATGATAAATATAGAAAAAAAATACCCTGGGGACTTGTAAAAGAGCTAACTGCTCTCAAGGAGCAGAGACATGCAGAAATTAAGATTGTTTTGAATGTTCAAAAGGACAATATAAGACCCTTGTTTGAAGATGAGAAGGAGTGGCTTGTGTCAAAGCTTCTTGATAAGCAGATAATAGATATTGATGGGCTGAAAGTCGTAAGGGTCAATGATGTACATCTTTCAAAAGCAGATGGGCATTTTAGCATTGTTGGTGTTTGTGTTGGAATGAAGAGCTTTGTGCGGAGGCTTGGGCTTGGCGCTTTGACAAGGTGGCTTATGCCAGAAGTCAAAGAAAAAATAATACCTTGGGACAGTGTTGAGCCCTTAGATAAAGACCTTCATAACCTGCATGTTTCACTGAAAAGGACCAAAATTGACAGGCTACATCCCAGCGAAATTGCAGACATCATGGAGGAGCTTTCCCAAAGGGAGAGGGTGCTTATATTCAACAGCCTAGAGCCTAGCAAAGCGGCAAAAACCCTTGTTGAAGCCACACCAAGGATACAACAGACCTTTATAAAAAACCTGAAGATTCACCGCATAGTTTCAATCCTTGAGCGCATAACCCCCGACCAAGCAGCGGACATTATAAGCCTAATGCCACAGAGCAGGTCTGAAAAAATTCTTGCTATGATGCATGAGGACCATCGGCAAAAGGTTCAGGAAATCCTAAAATATCCTTTAGAGTCGGGAGGAGCGCTTATGAGAACCGATTATATAGCTATTCCTGACGATTATACCGCACATAAGATAATGGAGCTTATCCGAAGGACAAAGCCAAGCTCAGAGATGCTATACCGGCTTTATGTTGTTGACAAGAAACACCATCTTCTGGGCGTTTTAACAATACGAACCTTGTTGCTTGCTGAGCCAAAACAAAAAGTCACTGAGTTTATGAAGCAGAATATAATAAAAGTTAAGGTTGACACGCCGAAAGAGGACATCGCAAAGGCGCTTGCCAAATACAATCTTTTTGTACTGCCAGTGGTTGATGAGTTTAATATTTTGAGGGGTGTTGTTACAGCAGACGATGTGTTGTCAGAGGTTATGCCCAAGTCATGGCGCAAAATAAAATACAGACCACAAAAAACTCGACAGAAAAAAGATGGAAAAAAATAGTATCTTTAAAAATCTGCTTATATTCATGGCAGTGCTAGGACCTGGCATAATAACTTCTTTTGTCGACAATGACGCTGGTGGTATCACCACCTATTCTGTAGCCGGGGCGCATTATGGCTATTCGCTTTTGTGGACTCTTATCCCTATAACCTTTCTTCTTATTATTGTTCAGGAAATGGCTGCGCGGATGGGTACTGTAACAGGAAAAGGACTTGCCGACCTTATAAGAGAAAATTTTGGGTTGAAGCTGACATTCTTTCTTATGATTGGACTTATTATAGCAAATTTTGCAACGATAATCTCTGAGTTCGCTGGAATCGCAGCAAGCGCCGAACTTTTGGGTATGTCAAAGTACTATGTTGTCCCACTTGCTGCAATTCTCGTTTGGTTCCTTATACTTAAAACGAACTATAAGACTCTTGAGAAGGTGTTTCTTGTACTATGCATTTTTTATGCAGCGTATATAATCTCAGGATTTCTTGCAAAACCAGTCTGGTCTGAGGTAATCTCAGAAACAATAAGGCCTTCTTTTCAGATGAATAGCGCGTATCTTTTAGTTCTTATAGGTTTAATAGGCACTACCATAACTCCCTGGATGCAGTTTTACCTACAATCTTCTGTTGCGGAAAAAGGTATAAAAGCAAACGAATACAAGTATGCAAGGGCGGAGGTCATAGTCGGCTCTATTATAACAGATGTCATATCCTTTTTCATAATTGTAGCATGCGCTGCAACACTCTTTCCGAACGGTGTAAAAGTCGATACGGCGGCAGAAGCTGCGCAGGCACTTGAGCCTTTTGCTGGAAATTTTGCACAGAAGCTTTTTGCGTTTGGACTTCTTGCAGCATCCCTTTTTGGAACATTTATAATCCCATTAGCAACCACTTATTATATATGCGAGGCTTTTGGCTGGGAATCCGGCGTAAACAAGAAGATGGGCGAAGCTCCTCAGTTTTATAGTATCCTACTTTTTTTAATCCTTGCTGCTGCGACAATAATAATTTTCCCGAAGATATCCTTAATCAAAGTAATGCTTACTTCGCAAGTTATAAACGGCATAATCCTTCCCTTTATACTTATAGCCATGCTTAAAATCATAAATAATCCAAAAATTATGGGGAGTTATGTGAACAATAAATTATATAATTTTCTCTCATGGTCTGCTATTATTATAATTATTATTCTTACATCCTTAATGGTCATTACATCAATATTTCCTAATCTTTTTTAACAATCTTTTTATATAAATATCAATTAACACCGGCAAATGGGTACACTGGATATTGACGGTATGGCGTCTTTTTGTAAAAGAAAAGGCTTTGTCTATCCAAACTCTGAAATTTATGGTGGGCTTGCTGGTTTTTTTGACCTTGGACCTTTTGGTGTTGAGCTTAACAATAACATAAAAGCAGAGTGGTGGAAAACTTTTGTTAGGCAAAGAGAGGATATTGTTGGAATTGATGGTTGTATAATTTCGCATCCTAGTGTGTGGAGGGCATCAGGGCATGTTGAGTGTTTTGAGGATATGATGCTCTCATGTACAAAATGCAAGGAAAGGATACGTGCTGACCATTTTATAGAAGAAAAACTTAATATCCCTACAGACGGGATGAAATCTGATAAAATAAACTCGCTTGTCAAGGAAAAAGGTCTTAAATGTCCGAAATGCGGCGGCGTTTTTGAAAATGTTGACGACTTTAATCTTATGTTTAAGACAAATGTTGGCCCTGTTGAAAATGAAAATTCTGTTGCGTACCTAAGACCTGAGACTGCGCAGCTTATTTTCACAAATTTCAAACTTGTTGCAGAAAATGCAAGACTAAAGCTTCCTTTTGGAATAGCTCAGATAGGTAAGGCTTTCAGAAATGAAATCTCTCCAAGAAACTTTATATTCCGGTGCAGAGAATTTGAACAGATGGAGATAGAGTACTTCATTAGTCCTTCCGAGCTCTATTCCTGCCCGTTTATAAACGATGTTGAAGATTTTGAGCTTTATGTTTATTCTGAAGAAATGCAGATGAAAAACAAAGAGCCTGAGCTTATGTCCGTAAGCAATGCGCTGGAAAGGAAACTTATCAAGACACCATGGCATGGGTATTGGCTTGCTGTTTGCCAGCGATGGTTTGAGGGGCTTGGTGCAAAAAAAGGAAATTTCAGGGTTCGCCAGCACCTTTCAGCAGAAAAAAGCCACTATGCACTTGACACTTGGGACCTTGAGTATAGATTCCCCTTTGGATGGAAGGAACTTTTAGGCATCGCAAACAGAACTGATTTTGATCTTATGCAGCACATTAAATATTCAGGCAAAGACCTAAGTCTTTATGATGAGGTGACAAAATCACGAATTGTGCCGCATGTTGTTGCAGAACCGAGCTTTGGGGTTGGAAGGGCGATGCTTGTGTTTCTTTTTGATGCCTATGAATATGACGATAAAAGGCAGAATATAGTATTAAAGCTTCATCCAAAGCTTGCACCTATCAAAGTCGCGGTGTTTCCACTTTTGTCAAATAAAGAAGAACTCATAGTAAAAGCAAGGGAAGTTTTTAATCTTCTTAAACAGGAATATACTTCTCAGTTTGACATTTCCGGCTCAATTGGGCGGAGGTACGCGAGGCAGGATGAAATTGGCACGCCGTTCTGCGTTACAATCGATTTCCAAACACTAAATGATGATTCTGTTACTATAAGAGACAGGGATACTACAAGCCAGGAGAGAGTTAAAATTTCTGAGCTTAAAGAGTATCTATCTAAGAAAATACCTAATTGAAACGCTATTATAAAAGTAATATTATTAAAATTATAAAAGTGATAAGTATGAAAATAAGCGAGCTTCAGCCAAAACAGGGGAAGATTGATATTCAAGCAAAGGTTGTAGCAAAGGGACAAATAAGAGAGTTTAACAAATTTGGAAAGCCTGGAATGGTTTGCGATGCAGAGATTGAGGATGATACCGGCAGAATAAAACTTACCCTATGGAATGAGCAAACAGCAATGGTTAATATAGGCGATTTAATTGAAATAACCAATGGCTATGTTAATGAATGGCAGGGTGAATTACAGCTTACTACAGGTAGGTTTGGCACTTTGAGAATTCTTGAAAAGACGCAAGAAATTAAAGCAATTTTAGAAACACAAAAACAAGCCGGCCAAGCAAAACAAAAGATGCAACCACTGCAACAACAACCACAAAAAAAATTTAATCATGAACAAAGCAATGAGCAAAGCATAAAGCCTAGAGTGCATGATGATTCAATTACCGTTAATTTAAAAACTGTTAATTTAAGAGATGCACCAGAGTATAAGAAACCCACAGGAAGTTACTCGGATGATGCTGAAAATATACTGGAAAAAAGTGAGGATGATGAAAAAAATAAAAAAAATAAGTTTTATAAGAAAGTGTCTGAATACACTGAGCTAGAAATAGAAGAAGAGTATATTGAATAGTAATATATTTGATAGTATCCTTTTACTTTTTTGCTAAAAGTTATGTTTTCAAAATCTTTTAAATACCTCTTATCTATAACACCCATCCAATTAAGAATGATTAATCTTGTTTTAAATAAAACCACAAACCTTATAAAAAGTTATATAATCCAATAATCCATATTAATATAATTAAGGAGATTAAGTATAATATGATAATATGATGACTAGTATCAATATGATGACTATATTAGCCTATATATGATATATATTTAGCATATATATTTTAGTATATATATGAAGATTATAGTTTATTTAAGTTTCGCAATGGGAGCGTAGCTCAGCCTGGAAACATTTTGTATTTGTGCAATGCACGAAACAAAAGTTTGACCAGAATTCATACAAGGATCTTTACAAATAGATCCTTGGGGTTGGGTAAGAGAGCACACGGCTGAAGACCGTGGTGTCGGGGATTCAAAAGGAGAATACATCTCATGGAGCACAGGTTCCAAAAAAATCTGTGTATATTCTCCCCTGAAAGTTCCCCCGCTCCCATTCAATATTTATAAATCTGATAATCTATACAGTCTGTAATTTATACCTAAAATAATCTTATATCTTATGTGCTATTTAGTGTAATACTGGTGATAGTTTTATTTATGCTTATTTTTTATGTCCTTTTGCGAGAGGTCTTATAAGCCCAGTTTAATGGCTTTTTAAGCCGTGATAATATAATCAACTACACTGGACAATCGTGTGTGGAATATATAAATTTGGTTTTCTTATAGTTTGCTTATGTTTAAATGTGTTTAGAGGTGCTCCAAAAAACACAGCTCCAGAGAGCACCGTTAGTTAAATTGTAATGCAAAACGGCGCACGTTATGTGCACATACACTTGAAATAACCAAATTTTTTGATAATTTTGACATAAAAATAAGCGAATAAGAGGTGAATAAAATGGATGAAAACTTAAGCGTCATGACAATAGAGCAGCTCTTTTTTGAACAGATAAAAATGGTAACAAGACGGTCACAACAAAGACCCACTCCTCTAGTTTCAACTAAACAGATGCGTACACCTGCTGCTATATATGTATTACACAATTAAAAAAATTTGTGCTTGTTTATATCAAATAATTAATCTGTATCCAATAATCAAACTAAATAATCAAAGATGAATAATAAGGAGGAATCAGGCCAACAAAAAATTAGCTAAAAAAGTGATTATGGCTTGAAGGGGTGAACAAAATGAGAAAAAAAGATAAATGTGCAGAAAAAACTTATGACTTACTAAAGGAAATAGAAAAAGATATCTACACTGAAGCTGGGCTTTATGAGTGCTGCGAGGCAGACCAGATTAATGATGCAGAGCAAGGATTTATGTATGGCTATATATCCTCATGATTTTTACATTTGATTATTTTCTATGTGATACTAATTTTTTATTGGCTTAACACACAATTAAAATTAATTTATCCCTAATCTTTATACATTAATTATAGTCTTTACTAATTATTTTTTTACTTATTAACATTAATTCCCATATTTATAATTAATATAATTTAATTAATATAATTAATTTCTATTTGGCTAATCTCTATTAAACTATACCTCCACTTAGAGTTTGTGTAAGAACCATATTTGCTATGAAGTTGAATATTATCATAACCATAAGAGCAATAACCACATAAATAACCGTGCTCTTTATTAGATTTTGTCCCAGAAGATAGTCCTCATTTAGGCTGTCGCTTCCGTTCTCAATTCCATTTGAAAGTATGGTTAGAATATAGACTATTTGTACCACATAAATCCCTACCATAAGCTGAAAATAATATGTTGGGATGCCAAGACCGAAAAAGTCGCTCATCGTGCCACCAAGTGCCGCTTCCTCAGTAGCAGTTTTTTGGAGCAAAGGACCTATTTTCCCAAGTATGTTTGTTATCATTGATGTTATCCCTACAACAATGCCCGCAATTGCAGGGGTTAGAATGGAAATCTGCGATTTCATTGAGGCTATTACATCTGCAAGAAGATCCTTTAATCGCTCATTCACCTTGTGCATCTCTTTTATGTACCTTGATACATTCACGAGAGCTTGCGCTGCAATTTGCGGACCCTTCTTTATAGACTGAGTAAGAACCTTCATTGAACTTTCAATTATTTTTGAAGGAAAATATATAATTGCTCCACTTTTTGGATTAAATATCGCGTCTGTAACGCTCATGCCCATCTTTTGTATGTTTGTGCTTACATATCTAAAAAAACTCCCAGAAGTTGTTCCTTCCATCACATCTGCAACCTTCCCAAATGCAACCTCTGCAGGATAGCCATCGCCCAGCCGGTTTCCGAGCTGAAAAAGTGCAGAGGCAAACTCTTTTTCAAGCTTTTTTGCATTTTCACGAACCTTTATAATATTCTCAGATCTAAGCTTATAGTAAGTTCCTACACCGATGCCAAAAGCAAGGGGGAAAAACAGGCTTAGGATAGCCGCTCCTATTCCAAATGGACCTATAACCTGTCCAGTTGTAGGATCTTCCTTGTACTCAAGTAGGCAGTAGTCTTCATCTATACATACATCATCAAAACTAACAATGTGCAGGACAATCGGAGAAAGCGCGATAAGCAACATTACTGCAGCAATTATTACGGCTATGCTAAATGGGCTTATCAAAATCTCATGTGTGCCAATTTTTACAGAAACCTTTTTTAATTTTTTTAGAGATGGAATCTCTTCGGATATATCTGTATCTCCGTAACCCGTCGGCCGCTGCGCAAGTATGGTCCTTCCAAGGTAATAGACTCCTAATGGAAGGGCAATATTGTAGAGCGTTGCAAGGTAGTACCATTTTATTCCACCCATAAAATTTACAACTAGAGGAAGTATGACAAGTCCAAGTATTGGAAGAATTATGCCGAGCATGTGAAGCATGGTTATTGGAGATTTCAAATTGTGGGCGTAATGCAGCATCTTTTCGTAGGTTTCTTCAAGAATTACATCAAGGCTTTTGTCAAGTAGATCAAGTCGCCTACTCTCTGAACTCTCATAAAGGCTTGATTCAATTAGATGTAGCGATTCAATAAACTCCATATTGTACATACGCCATGACTCCAAATAGTAATCTAGGCTTTCTTTAAGTGTTGAAAACTTTTCAGTTTCTACATCCCACAAAACTTTTCGTAGGTCAAGCGCCAACGGCCCGCTTAAGTGGCTGCTTGCAAACTCTATAGCATGTTCAAGATTTGAAGTGTGCCTCATGTATGTTACAATATAGAAGATACATAGTACCATCTGGTTGCTCGCCTGTAGTCTCCAGCTGTTTGTTAGAAATTCAGGCATCTTCTGTAGAGGAAACATTATTGCAAGCCCTGCAATTAGCGAAACAAAAATGAAGAAGAATGACGGCTGAACTTCAGAGAGTGTGTCGGGCTTGAATACCGCAGCGTATCCGAAAGGAATTGCTATAGTCAACATCACTCCTAGAATAATCACTATGAATGGTGCGAGAATTGCAAAGCTTGCAGCGCCCGATGGGGTTATATTAAGGTGGCAGGTGTTGATGCACTCTTGTATGTTTTTTTCTTTTTTTTTGTCTGGATGTATTCTAAGTATTTTCTCTGAAATGTTGCAAGCTTTTTCATACAATGTAAAATGCTTTGGAATAAGATCCCGCTTGAATTGAAGGTACTCTCTAGTATATGCCTCATGTTGGTCTGTATTTATCTCTGTTACATTTTCCCCAAGCTCACTCATAAGCTTTTTTCTATACTTTTCAAGTATCGCGTTTAATTCTTCGTCGCTCATTTCGTTCGCTTCTTACACTCCCTCTTTAGCCACTCGTTCCACTCAAACGCTATTCTCTTTGAATCCAGCACCCCAACTTCTTCCTTTATCTTATCAGATAAAATATGAAACTGGTCATTAGCCTTTATGACAAATGGTGCTTCAAGCATCTCAGGGTCGTTCAGCTTTAATGATGTTTTTACAAGCTCCTCTTTAAGCTGTGCTCTAAGTGTTATATTATTCCAGACTGAATCCCAATCGCCGGCAAACTCTTTTATGTTGCCTGCTATCGTTTTTAGTATATCTGATTCACCATTGGTTAGCTCTGCAGTTGGAATAAGCTCATCCTTCTTTGCATCGTATCTCATCAAGTCTAGAAAGCCTTTCTCCTTCAACGGATCCTCTTCCCAGTATTTTCTTACTTCTGTTATTTGTGTTACTCTCCTCCATCTGTGCAGTCCATCTGCGCTACGCACAGGATTTGCAACTATTATAATGTCTGTTGCTTTAAATGATGTTTTTGGAATCCCAATGTCGTTTACCACTCTATCGTAAACTCCATATGGACTGTCGCCGTGTATCGTTCCAGCGACTACATTTGCAGCAGCCCCCACCCTCATCGCTTCATACAAAGCTATTGCCTCTTTGCTTCTGACCTCACCAACAATGAGTGCGCTGTCACCAAGCCTTAAAGTCGCCCTAATCCCGTCAGACGCCGAAAGCTCTGAAGAACCGTGTGCAAGCGCGCTTGCAACCTTCATGGATTGTATGTTAAAACCAAGTTCCCTCATCGCGGCTGTCGGGAGTTCAAGGGTGTCCTCTACAGTTATTATTCTGTACCTTCTCATTATTTCTATCATTAGACTAGAGAGAAGGCTGCTTTTTCCTGCGCTTCGCGTACCTGCAACAAGCATTGTCCTTGTTCCGTCAACAAGAAAACTTAGAAGCCCTGCACCAAGAGGACTTACCATCTTCTGCTTTATAAATAAAGGGAGCGTCCATGGCTTGTCTCTGTGCCTTCTGAACGAGTAGGCTAGTCCCGTAGGATTCAACGGCTTTGTAATTACAGCAACCCTTGTGTTCGCGCCTGGAAGCTCAAGCTCAGCATCAAGTATAGGGTCTGCTTCGTCAAGCGGCCTTCCTGAAATCATCCTCATCTTAGAAGCCCAGCTTTCTGCTTCGTTTTTTGTAGGAATTATGTTAGTCATGCAGTCGTCATAGTCGCTGTGCACAATAAATATCGGTATTTTTCCCATTGGACTATTTATACTAATATCCTGAATCTTCTCATCTTGTAGAAGAACTTCAATAAGACCGAACCCCACTGTGTATCTTACAAGTATAGTAGTCAGCTTGTCAAGCTCCTTTTGTGTAAGCTGTATCCCCTTATGCTGGCTTAGCTCGTCCAATAGGTCATGTCCGACATTGAAGAAAACCTGTCTCATTCGCTCTGGATCAATGAACTCCTCCTCCTTTGGCTTGTGCTCTGCCATAATCTTTCTTGCCATATCAAGAAGCTCGTATTTTTCTTCAGATAGCTTGAACTCAGGAGGCATTAAGTGGTATAAGTACTGGGTGGTGTCTGGAAACTTGAATATCGTAACTTCAGTGTCGTCTCCTATGGTATAGCTGTCAATCTCCTCACCGCTTGAGGGGTAGTTGGCCATTAGCTTTGTGAACATAAAATCTGGTTTTATCGTTGGGAAAAATATGTTTCTGTAGACCATCCTGTCGCCGATTTTATAACCGGCCAACTCTGGCTTTGCAGTGCTTATAAGTTTCGTTGACTCAAGCAGTTTTGTAAAGTAGTTTAGTATAGATATATAACGGTCGATGCAAGGCACACATTTTTCGTCTATCGCTTTGTCTCTATTGATTCTTTCCCTTCGCATTATCCTCTTTGCTTGAACATATGCACTTACAGGATCGCTTTTTATGAGCCGAAGAAGCTCCTGCACTTCAAAATAGCGGGTGTTGCTGCATTGTGTGCAACCTGGTGCAGTGCTCATAGAAGTGTAACTAAAAAGGCTTTTTTGTTTTACAAGAGTCTTGTAAACATTTGCAATCTCAACAAGCATAGCAGTCTGTGCATTGTCATACTCATAGTCCCTTTTTTGGGAAAAAATTATCTTTGTTACACCTGTAACCTCAAGCAACTTTTCAATCGTTCTTGCCATGCACATCGGATTATCTTCTATTGATGGAGAGAGAGTGCACTCGTCACAATAAATGTAAAGAATAACTTCCTCGCCTTCTCTGATTACATCATAGCCGCATACTTTCTTTCGGCTGTCAAACAGCACAGTGCGTCACCTCTTTTTTTACTTCTCTCCTTTTTTCCCCAACTCCCTCCTTAATGTCTGTAGAGCGATTTCTATAAGATGGCTCTTATTCCTGTATCTTGTCGTGTCAGCTACTTGAGAATCAATCCACTTTATTAAGTCCTCTTCTATTGTTGCAGAGATTGGCCTTTTCACAATCTTTTTCCCGTTACTATTTTTATTATAATGCTTTTTGTTGTTATCTTTACTATCTTATTCTTGTTGTATTTCATACTCTTATAATATTATAAAATATATTTAATAATATTTTATAATATTATATATTTTTTATCTTATTTAATATATTTTATAATATAATTGGTATTTATATATAAATATATTTCTAT
>JAWABL010000008.1:17684-55996 GCA_038884615.1 Candidatus Woesearchaeota archaeon
ATTTCTATTTATCGGATTTATTGATTTATCTTAGCGTTTTTTTAAAAAAAGCATCATTATCTTTCTTTAATAACAATAAATGTCTGAACTTCATGGCTTACTACTTCAACATACTAACACAACATTTATTATTATAAATGTAAATAAACTTCTCGAAATGAACGAAGACTTTTATTCACAGGAAATGCCAGAGACTGATAAAGGTGGTTTTAGCCTTTTTAAAAAAAACAATGCCTCTGAAAATGCGCAATTCTCTGATTTAATAAGCCAAATAAAGGACGCTAGCAGAAGACTGAGGGTGATAGAAGAGAGATACGCAAGCTTGAGAAAAAACATTCAGGTAAATGAACAAAACATGCTAGCAGAAAGCAAAAAGTTTCAAGCAGAAATAAAAGCGATTAACTCAGATATAACTGAAATAAAAAGGATTCTTCTTGAAATGAAGGAGGAAATGCGAATGATTGTCTTAGAAGTTAAAGAGTCTGTTAAAAAAGAAGAACTTAAAATCCTTGAACGCTATATAAATCTCTGGGAGCCTGTTCATTTTGTAACCATTCAAGAAATTGACAAGTATGTTCGCTCAAGCATTGAAAATATAGAGAAAGAAAGGAGTATAGAAAAAGAGAAGAGACTCTAAGCAAAACTAGGAGGATTACTAAAAAACGAAACTTTTATAAAACTCTTTTGTTACGATAGCTTTTGTTTAACAGCTTTTAGCAAGCTTTTTATTTTAGTAAATTTTCATTGAATATTAAAAAAGAGGGTTGAAATGGCATTTTTTAATTTTGGGAAAAAAACGGCATCACCGCCTTCTTCTAGTGTTAGTGGTGTTCCAACTGATAAAGTTCTTGCAATGAGACAGCAGGGGATATCAAATAATCAGATAATCCAAACTTTGCAGTCCCAAGGACACGACCCAAGCGCGATATTTGAGGCTTTAAACCAGGCAGATTTGAAGGGCAATATTGAGACAATGGCGCCTCCTGAACCATTAGCTCAACCTATGAATCCAATGCAGTTTGATATGCCTCCTGAGGCACCCTCACCACCACCGCAGTTCTCACAACCTTCCTTGAACGCTGACTATAGTTTTATTTCAAAGCCTGAAATGCCTCCACCAGTATCGCCGCCTGCTCCTCCACCAGTCCCCCCGCCAATTTCTTCACCAGTTCCATCGCAGGCATCATCGCCACTTCCTATTCCACAGCAGGAGCCAATGCCTTTGCCTGCTTACCAGCAACCTGGGCTAGATAGAATTGAAGAGATTGCAGAGGCTATAATCGATGAAAAATGGAATGAAATTGCAAAGAGCATAAATAAAATAATTGACTGGAAAGAAAGGACAGAAGCAAAAATAAACAAGCTAGAACAGAGGTTTGATGATCTAAGAATAGAGTTTGATAATCTAAACAAAGGGGTTCTTGGCAAGATCGGCGAGTATGACAAGAATCTAGTAAACATTGGTGTTGAAATAAAAGCAATGGAAAGGGTGTTTCAAAAGGTTCTCCCAACATTTACTGAGAATGTCCATACTCTTGATAGAGTAAGCAAGGAGATTCAAGCGGCACTAAAAAAGTAAAATATACTTGTTTTAGATATAATAGTCATTGGTTTAGATTTGATATTCTGTGAAAATGTCATAAAATCTTGAAATACATGAATAATAAGGTATATTAATATTAAGGTTCTTATGGCCATCCTTTAGTTACTGGCCTAGAAAGCTGGGCTATTGTAAATGTCGCGACAAGAAGAAGAAATATTGTTCCAATTACCTTAGGGTGATAAAATGTCTTGTTAAGGTTTGTTTGAAAGCTTGGCGTTCCAGTTGTAGTTGTGCCGGTAGAGCCTCTGCTCTGTGTTGTGTCTGTTGTGCCAGTTTCTTTAGGAATTTCAATATCTCCTACTGGCTGCTCTGTTGCAACTGGCTGGCTGTAGGAAAGCGCTTTTTGGCCAAAAACATTGCTTAGAGCGCCTAATCCAATAAGAATTGCAAGTATAGCAATAGTCCATTGAACTCCGCTGTGTTTTCTTATAACAGTCCTTACATCATCATCAGAAGCGCCGAATATCTTGTAAATTACTATCACAAGGACCGTGAATATAATTAAAACAGTAAACCACGGCACCATATATTCTATCATCTGCCTTGCAACGCTTGAAATAATGGCAGCAAAAATAGCTATAACTGCAGCTATTGCTGCATGAAGATTTTTATTGTCGCCAAGCATCTTGGCATACTGCAAGAGCGCGTACAGAACAGCCCATACTAAAATAAATGTGAATATTGGGGTAAAGTATTTTATAAATTCTAAATTAAGTGTTGGTGTTGCCATGTGGAATTTTTATGGTTTTTTGAACATATCTCCAAACTGTTTTACAAGTGCAAGCCCTTTTGATGCTTTGTCGGCATCACTGTCAGACTTGGTTATATACCATATTACTATAGCAAAAACAAGGATTATTATTACAATCGCTATGGTATCTGCATCCCATAACCCTAGTGAGTAACCTAAGTCTTCCCACCAGCCTGCCGAGCCGCCGAAAATATATACTATTATCAAAAATGCGAGTATCGCAATCCAACCAGAAAGGCTGCCTCCCATCCATCTTGCTTCTCCACCTAATATGCCTATTATAAGAAGCGCCATCACGATAGCAACAAGAACAATACTTACTTGAGGAAGTGCATTGTTCATTATTGCAACAATGTCTTTTTCAGGAGGATATGTACCTGTTACATGCGGTATAACAACAAGCAGCGCAATAACAGCAGCAATGACAACATTGAAGTTTTTCTTTCCAGCTCCTAGAATGTTTGTTTTTTGCAATACTGCAAAAACAACTGTGAATATCAAAAGAAACGGAAGCAGAGCATCAACAAAACCCAGATTCTCCATATTCTGAAAAAATTCCACAAACCGTCCGCCAGAACCGGTACCATACTGGTATTCGTACGCCATTTTTCCCTCCTTTTTTAATTAGGATTTTGTCTCCTTTTTTTCGCTTTTTGGCTCTTTTATTATGAATGCCATAAGACCTATTACTAATATAAGCATTATTATAGAGCTTACTGCTGTATCATCAAAATCATTTACAACCTTATTATATGCCCAGTCAAGCCAAGTTTGTTCTGTGTCGCCGATTGTTATTGTGCCTGCAAAAATAAGCACAACTCCTATAAACATAAGAATTATAAAAAAGTTCCTCCATGGGCCCTTCTCAAAATAGACATCCTCCTTTTCTGAGAAGAAGATGCCTATAAGAAGTAAAAAAGATATTGTTACAAGAACAAGAAGTACTATCTTTGGCAAGGCAGAGTTTATCCAGCCTACCATCCTAGAAGAAGCGATAACAAGAAACGCAGTTACAAAAGCCACCATCGCATTTATATTTTTGCGGGTAGTCTTCTTGTTGTCAGCTCCCCATATTTCTTCAGTGCCGAATACCCTTGTTTTCTCAAGCACTGCAAACATTATTGAAAAGACAAGTAGAAATGGAAGTATTACATCATATACACCCAACCTGTAAAAAAAATCAAGCACATCGCGAAAGACAGATTGCTCTACCATAAGTTATTTTATTTGATAGAGGGTATTTAAATGTTTCGCTCTTTCCTCGTGATAAAGTATAAGATATAAAAATAGGCTCTAATCTTAAACAAAAATCTAAATCTTCTGACATCTTCTCTAATATATCCTCTGATACGTCATCTAATCTACCCCCTCATCTACCTTTAATATACCTCTAATATACCTCTAATAATATATATACTTAATAATATACATTTTATAATTCACTTTTATAATATTTAGGTAAATAATTTAGTGCTTTTTTTGCTTGAATCTTTTGTTTTCATCTGAAAAACTTTATAAATCACCTTCTCTTGCATTCAACAATGATTAATAAAACAGACTTCCTGCGCCTTAAGAAAGAGCTTGAGGACTTTGAAGAGCAGAGGGATAGGACAATAACACTTTCAAGAGAGATCCTTAAAGCATCAAAACAGGCAATCTATTCCGTACATAGACATGATATGGAAGAGGCTAAGAAACTGCTTAAACATGCCGAAACAAAAATAAAAAGTATAAGGAAAGAAGTTTGCAACACTCCCAAGCTTGATTTTGTCGGTGCCTACAGCGCAGCATGCCAAGAATATGTAGAAGCAAAGTGCTATTTTTGGTTTATCGCAAACTCTCGGATACCATCGCAAAAGGTGTTGGGCGTCCAGGTCGAAGACTACCTTATGGGACTATGTGACCTCACCGGTGAGCTCAGCCGTAAGGCGGTGCTCTCGGCAATCGCCAAAGACTATGAAATGATTGTAAGGATACGCAATCTTGTTGATGAGATTCATGGGCTCTTCCTTAATCTTAACTTGCGAAACGGAGAGTTACGCAAAAAATCAGACTCAATAAAATGGAACCTTAAAAGAATAGAAGAAGTGCTTTATGATGTCAAGACAAAAGCAAGGCACTAATGTTGTGAATGATATTGTTGATTTCCTTTTTGAGCTTGGGCAACTTAAACGGACAAAAAGAACAGGCTGGTGGCTTATAAACATAAAGGAGCCTGAAAGCGTTGCTGAACATTCTTTTAGGGCTGCGTTTATAGGATATATACTTGCAAAAATGGAAAACTCTGACCCTGATAAAGTAATCAAGATGTGTCTTTTGCAAGATATTTGCGAAGCACGCATAGGGGATTTGAACAAAGTGGCGCAGAGGTATATTAATCCCAAATCGGCGGAGATTAGAGCACTAAAAGAACAGCTATGCAAGGTTCCGAAAGAAATTGCACAGGAATTTGAAACACTTTTTATCGAGTATCATAACGATGCGAGCAAAGAAGGGATAATTGCTCGTGACGCAGACCTTCTTGAGTGTGCTTTTCAAGCAAAAGAGTATAAAGATTTTGGGCATATAGAGGCAGAAGACTGGTATAATAATGCAGGAAGCCTACTTAAGACGAAATCCGCAAAGCTCATCTTCAAGCACATGAAAAAGCAAAATTCAACTTCATGGTGGCACGGCCTTAAGGAAATAAAACGCTAAAAAGCTGTAAATAAAAAAGATATTTTTGTAGATTGTATGAATTATAGACTGAGCAGCGGATGAAGGATGAGATAATGGGTGTAGTAGCTGATAAAACTCGGTTGAGCCCAGAGCAAATCGTTTTAAATAAGTGTCTTGCTCTAAAAAAAAGCGAGAGCTGCCTTATTGTTGCAGACCAAAACAAGATTAGCATCGCACAGAAATTCTTTTCAGTGGCAGGAAAAATAACAACAAAGACAACCTTGCTTCTTACAAATGCCAATATTTATGATGGTCAGGAGCCAAACAGATATGTTTCAGCAGAGATGAAGCTTTATGATGTTATCCTTCTTGTCACCACAAAGTCGCTTACCCACACATCTGCTCGCCGCAACGCTACAAAAAAGGGAGCCAGGATTGCTTCAATGCCTGATATTACCGATGATATGATTAAGCGATGCATTGATGTTGATTACAGTAGGATGAGCCAGCTAGGTAAGAAAATTGCAATAAAGCTTTCTAAAACACAAAAAATAAGATTAACTTCAAACAACGGAACAGACCTTTCATTTTCTATCAGCGGAGTTGAAATTGAGGTAAGCGACGGCATATTCTCAAAAAAAGGCCGATATGGTAATCTTCCGGATGGCGAGGTGTGTATGATGCCTGTCGTGGGCAGCGCAAATGGGAGACTTGTTATTGATGGTAGCATTTTGAATTTACTTGTTGACAAGCCAGTGATTATTGATATCAGAGATGGATATGCAAGAAATATATCCGGTGGGAAGGTCGCATCTCTTCTTGCAGATGTGCTTCTCGAGCATGGCAAAGATGCCTTTAATGTGGCTGAGTTTGGAATTGGAATAAATCCAAAGGCTAGAATCACGGGCAATGTCTTAGAGGATGAAAAGGCTGTTGGAACAGTGCATATTGCGTTTGGAAATAACATGAGCTTCGGCGGGAGTGTTGATGTTCCGGTACATATTGATGGTATAGTAAAAAATCCTGTAGCTTATGCCGATGGAAGCGTTTTTCTTGAAAATAGAATGTTTTTGCTTTAGACTATTTTTTTAGTGTTTTTCCCACATTACTGATTTATTTTTCAGATTTTAAATAAATTTAAATACATGGGTTCTAAAATAAAGTTTTTGGGTGGTAAATATGAGCAAAAGTAGTCTTATGAATGAGTTTATGGAGTTTCTGCGAGAATACAAAATTGTTGGAATGGCGATTGCATTTATAATCGGCGTGGCATCAACAGCACTTATAAAAAGTCTTGTTGACAATATTATTATGCCGCTTATTACACCTTTCATTCCAGGTGGGGCATGGAAAACCGCCTCTTTGAGCATCGGGCCTGTAATTATCGGATGGGGTGCTTTTCTTGGTGAACTCATTAACTTTATAATAATAGCCCTTGTAGTGTTCCTTATAGCAAAAAAAATTCTTAAAGAAGAAAAAGTAACCAAAAAATAGTTTTATACCTCTTATTAATTTTTCTTGTTTTTGATTTTAATATGTCTATATACATATGTCTATATAATCCTTTTATATACTCTTTATATGTCTATAATATTTAATCCAGTTGATTCATCTTTAGCTCTGTATACACCGCCATCTATAATGTCGATGATCGCTTCAAATGTTGCACTTACAATTGCAGAGTTTAAGTGTCCGCAGAAAGAGGCATGCTCAGAATTTCCAATTGTCGCATGTAGGTGAATATAAGATTCTCCAGCCATTGTTGTTATATTTCCGATGGCCGATGCAATCTCAAAATTTCCTAAAAATTTTTTTGAATGGTACACTCTTCCAACAGGCTCAAAAAACCCTATGACTACCTCGTTTGTTGCTCCTATACCTGAAATTGTTGCAAAAAGAATTTTTTCTTTTTTGCATAACTCTTTTAGTTTTTCAATAATTTCCTCTCCTCTGTCAATCCTTAATACAATTTTTTGACCAAATTTTTTATACTTCATTTTTTATGTCCTCTCATGTTTATTTACTCTTTGCAGCCTATCTTTTCAACCTATATATTCTACTTTGCTTATATCTTCCATACCTTTTTCTTCTACATCTTAACTAAATATTTATTTTAACTATATATTTATTTTGCTATGTATTGACTTTGCTATGCTCCAATCTCTTTTGCACTATATGGTTTTATATGTGGTTTGCTTTATACATGCTTTTATGACTTTAGTAGCAATACTCGTTGGCCGACAAATTCATAAATTTATGTAGACAAGCTAGGCAATATATCTAATATATCTAGATAATATTAGAAAATATGTATTATTTATATTATTATATAAGACAATAGTATAAGCAAGATAAATTAAAAATTTATAATTTTTCTAAAAAAATTTATAAATATTATAAACTAAACCTAAACTCTAAAGAGGTAATTTTTTGAGCATTTTTTGCTAAATTTAAATTTACTAGTCTAATAGAGTTTATTAATTAGGTGTTTATTGATTATACTTTGACTTATAACTTAAAACCAACTAAAATTAAAAGCAACTATATCAGAAATATAAGGGGGTGGATTAGCATGGAGATTGCTTGGCTAGGGCATGCATCATTCAAAATAACTGCCGATGACATCCTTATTTATATAGATCCCTTTAAACTAGATGCTTCTAAAATTAGCCATGATAAGCTAGCTGATATTGTGCTTTGCACACATTCGCATTTTGACCATTTCAGCCTGGAGGATATTAAGAAGATTTCAAAGCCTCAAACAATAATAGTTGCAACAAAAGATTGCGCCGGAAAGGTTCCTAATCTTAAGACAATCTCTCCTGGGGAAACTCTTGTTTTTAGTAAAGTTAAAATATCGGCAGTGCACGCGTATAATAAAAATAAGCAATATCATCCAAAAATAAACAGCTGGTGCGGTTATGTTGTTGAAATAGATGGAAAGAGAATTTATCATGCGGGTGATACAGACGCAATTCCTGAGATGGATGGGCTTAAAGGGGTTGATGTTGCGCTCCTTCCTGTTGGAGGAACTTATACAATGACCGCAGAAGAGGCTGCAATGGCCGCAAACAGATTTAAGCCCAAAATCGCAGTGCCAATGCACTATGGTAGCATTGTTGGTCAAAAAACCGACGCAGAAAAATTCAAACAGTTTTTTAAAGGAAAGACGCTTTTCCTTGATTCTAGCATTGTTATATGACAATCTCTAGTGTTTTTTCCTTTTTCTTTGCATCCTCTGATTAGTTGCGCTTGAAAACTTTTTTTATAGACTCCTTATACTTTTCAAACTTTTTCTCGTCTATCGCTTCTCGCGCCTCCCTAATGAGCCTCTGCATAAAGAACAGATTATGATGTGTGCAAAGAAGCTTTCCTGTCGGCTCTTCCATCCTAATCTGGTGCTGTAGGTATGCTCTGCTATAGTTCTTGCAGACAAAACAACTGCATGTTTCGTCAATTGGACGCATATCAGTGCCGAACTCTTTCTTGTCAATCCTTATCATGCCTTTCATTGTGAAAAGTGTGCCGTGCCTCCCATTCTTTGTGGGCATTGTGCTGTCAAATATATCGATACCAAGAGATACTGCTTCAAGCATATCCAGCGGACTCCCAACGCCCATGAGATATCGTGGTTTTTTTTTTGGCATTAAACTTGCTGAAAACTTGACTGTGTCAAGCATACTTTTTATTGGCTCTCCTATGGCAAGCCCACCAAGCGCCATTCCATTGAAATCAAGCTTGCTGAGTTCTATTATGCTTTTTTTACGAAGGTCCTTGAAGACGCCGCCCTGCGCAATACAGAATACAATCTGTCTTGAGTCTGTTTGTTTGTGTGCATCTATAAACTCTTTTGCCCATGAAATTGTTCTTTTTAGCTTGTTTTCTACGACAGAACGCGGTGCGCTATACTTTGGCACATCGTCAAGAACCATCGCAACATCCGAGCCGAGCCGTGACTGAATTTCAACAGACAACTGCGGTGTTAGCCAGTGTTTTTTTCCATCATAAGGCGATTTAAAGTTTGCACCCATGTTTGTGGTCTTTATTAGTAAATAGTCATCAAGAATCTGAAAACCTCCAGAATCTGTGAATATGCCCTTGTTCCAACCTATAAACTTGTGAAGCCCGCCTGCTTTCTCAATATTTTCAAGACCAGGTCTTAAATAAAGCAAAAGCGAGTTTGTAATTATAGCCATGGCCCCAGTATCATGAAGTCTTTGCATGTCGCAAAACTTAACGCTGCCTTTTGTTGCAACAGGCATAAATAAAGGGGTTGGTATATCAAAGTGTGCAGTTCTAAGAATCCCTGTTCTGGCTTTTCCATCGTTTGAGCAGATTTCAAAACACTCTTGCATCTTTGTAGTGTTTGAGCAGTACCAATAAAAATCTTTTTGTTTTTGGGTTTTTCCGCAACCTTTATAAAGCAGGGTAAGCGTTTCTTTAATTGTGGTGTTATTGTGGTGTTAAAATGCATAAACATACAAAAATAATCGTAACAATAGGCCCTGCTTCTGATTCCGTAGATACAATTAGGAAGCTTTATGAGGCAGGTATGAATGTAGCAAGGCTTAATTTTAGCCATGGAGACCATAACTATTTTTCTAAAGTTATAAGCAATATAAGAAAGGTCAGCAAGGAGATTGGAATACTTCTTGATACGAAAGGTCCTGAAATAAGGACAGGTAAGTCGTTTTTGCCTATCCGATTAATAGAGGGTAATGAGATGACTCTCACGAACAAAGGCGAATTTTGCAATGATAAAACGTTGGTTGTTAAGTATCCCAAGATTGATAATCTCAATATAGGAGACGAACTTCTTATAGATGATGGGCTGATTCTGGTAAGGGTGGTTAGCAAGGAAAACGGAATATTACGCGTGAAGATTATAGAGGGCGGAGAGCTTTCTTCAAATAAATCTGTTACTATAAAGGGGCATAATGTTGAGCTTCCTTTTCTTTCAATGCAAGACAAGAAAGATGTCAAGTTTGGCATGAGAATGGGAGTTGATTTCATTGCTGCTTCCTTTGTAAGAAGCAAAAAAGACATAGTACATCTTAGAAAGTTCGTTGGCAACTCAAAGCTCATGCTTATCTCAAAAATAGAGCACTGGAAAGCCATTGAAAACCTTGACCAGATAATCTCTGAAAGCGATGGAATAATGATAGCTAGAGGCGACTTAGGTGTTGAAATAAGCCTTGAGCGTGTGCCTAAATTGCAACATGAGATTATCCAGAAGTGCAATGACCTAGCAAAGCCGGTTATTGTAGCTACCCAGATGCTTGAGTCTATGCGGAACAACCTTCGCCCGACCAGGGCAGAGGTCAGCGATGTTGCACAGGCAATACTTCAAGGTGCTGATGCAGTTATGCTTTCTGGTGAAACAACTATAGGCAAGTATCCGGTTCAGGCAGTGCAGATGATGGCGCGAATAGCAAGGGAATATGATCATAGGGTTGACACAAAAATATCCAAGCGATTGAGTAGCAGCTCAATTAATGAAAAGATTGCTCAATTCGTTACAGAGGCGGCGTTTTTCGCGTCAAAAAACCTGGGGGTTAAAGCTATCTTGACTCCAACAGAGACAGGGTTTACAGCAAGGCATGTTTCAAGGTTCAAACCAAGATGTCCTATCCTTGCACTTACAAGAAGCATGTCAGTATTCCGCCAGCTTCAGATAAGCTGGGGAGTGCATCCTGTGGCAGAGTCAGAACGAATTACCAAACTTGATGATATGATAAAATATCTTGTTAGAGTTAGCTTTAAAAAAGGGTTTGTGGAAAAAGAGGATGTTGTTCTTGTGACTGCAGGGCATAAACTGCATCAGAAGGGACATACCAACTTGCTTGAGATACACAAAGTTGATGATGTTTTAAGTGGTAGGGTATCTCATCGTTAGTATATTTTTTAGCTTCTACTATGCCAATAAGCCAATTAATCATAAGCTAATTAATCATTGCATATTAAAAAAATTAACACAAACCCTTCTCTTTTATTTTTTATGTATTAGAAGAATATATTGAAGTTTCTGTCTGAATATGTTTTGCATCTCCTCCCAGTTCCCTTTGATTCATAATCTTTATAAGTAGGATATATGCTCCTTTTATTATGCTATAAATATATCTTACTATATCACTACTCTTGTATTATAAATGATTCTTTTTAAAATTAAAGATTAAATTTTAAAAGCGAGAAAATCACCTTATATGTAAGAAAAGTATAACAATACATAGTTAACTATAAATAAGAGTGGTTTTTCCAAACTAACAAAAATGGCAAGAAGAGCAATGCCCTTTATGAAAATAGAGAAGGTAAAAAAGATTGTTTTCTGCAAAAGTTGTGGAAAACGAATAGAAGTTGATAATTTTAATAGGATGCTTTGTAGCAGGTGCGGGTATAGAGAATCCCGTACAAATAAACGGAAGGCAAAAAAATAAGGAGAGACAGTTCTGCTTGAATCTAGTTGCTTAAATCCTATCTTTAACCTGTTGATTTGTTTAATCTATTAACTTTAAGTTTTCACATTCTGTTCTATTAAATAACCACAAGATTCTCTTTTGCTATAACCTACTTTGGCTTTCTTTTAAATTTTCATAAAAAATTTAAAGTTTCTTGCTTTAACTAATATGCGCAGTTGTTACCAATTTGTTAATTAAGTAGGAATTGTTAATCTGTATGATATTATATCCTACATTATTTTTATGATGAGTTATGTTATATATTATATGTGTTTATTATATGTGTTATATAATTTATATAATTATAATATAATGCATCATAATATCCTCATAATATAATATTATAATATACCTATGATATAAATTAAATTTAATAATTTGCATGTGTCACTATGAAAAAGAAAAAACATAAAGAGCATGACTTTGATGTTGTAATTATTGGCTCTGGCATAGTAGGTCTTTCTTCAGCATTGTACGCGGCAAGATTTAAGCTTAAAGCTCTTGTTATAGGAAACTTACATGGTGGGACGCTTAACTACACCGATAGAATTGAGAACTATCCTGGCTTTCATGAAGTAACCGGCGTTGAGCTTGCAACAAAAGTAAAGAGCCATGCAGAAAAGTTCGGAGTAAAAATTATTGAGGAGGAAGTAGTTTCTGTTGAGAAGTGCCAGGATCAGAACTTTGCATCTGACGGGTGTTCTGCGTGCTTTAAAGTTTTTACAAAAGAGCAGCACTTTCATACTAAATCTATAATCTTTACTACAGGAACTAAATGGCGTGAGCTTCAGGTACCCGGAGAAAAGCGGCTTAAAGGAAGAGGAGTTCATACTTGCGCGCTTTGTGACGGATATGCTTACACAAACAAGATAGTTGCTGTTGTAGGCGGAAGTGATTCTGCTGCAAAAGAAGCCCTCTTACTTAGCGAGTATGCAAGCAAAGTGTATATTATCTACAGGGGTGAAAAGTTGCGCCCAGAGCCAATAACTCTTGAAAAAGTACTAAGCAATGAAAAAATTGAAGTGATATATCACACAAATGTTGTCGCTATAAACGGCTCTGAGAAAGTAAGGTTAGTTGTGCTAGACAGACCATATAAGGGAAAAACAATGCTTAATGTTGATGCAGTTTTTGTTCATATAGGGCATGTGCCACTTTCACAGCTGGCGGTGCGGCTTGGTGTTAATGTCAATGCAAAGGGGGAGATTGTGACAAACAACATGGGTACGACAAATATTGACGGTGTTTTTGCCGCAGGTGATGTTGCGCAAAGCGAATTTAAGCAGGCTATCACCGGTGTTGCTCAAGGTGTTATGGCGGCGTATAGCGCATATAAGTATGTTACAGAAAATAACATAATTTGCCTCCTTGATGATGAAGATTATGAGGATTATGAATGAGTAAGATAATGGAAAAAATTAATATTAATGCCGTTTATGCTATACTTCTGGTATGCTTTTTGATATTTGTGTTTGGTGCATCTCTTTATATCGCTTATAATTCTGACTTTTCCGAGAAAAATGAACTTTATGCATTTATGTCAAGTTTGAAAGACAGAATAAACTCTTATGGTGCTCTTGCCCCTCTTGTTTATTTGCTTGTGCTGATCATTGGAACCTGTTTGCTCTTTCCTACGGTCCTTCTTCAGATAATAGCCTCTGCGCTTTTTTCTCCGTTTGAAGCGATTTTTTTAACCCTTGCAGGAAGCTTGCTGGGGGCAACATCAGCATTTTTTATTGCTCGCACATCTTTACAAAATTTTGTGCATAAACGGATTGAACAGAGATATATAAAATACAGCGATTTACTCGGCAATATGGGCTTTAACGTTGTGCTTTTTCTGCGAGTCGTCCCAATAATACCATTTGAGGTGTTCAATTATCTAGCAGGTGTAACAAAAATAACAATTAAAGATTATTTCCTTGCGACCTTTATTGGTCTTATTCCTGGAACTCTTATTTCTATTCTCTTTTTTTCTTCAATCTTTGATGTTATAATGAAAACTGAGTTGCAGTTAAGTGCATTTGCTAATTTTAAGATGGGCATGTTTTTTGGGCTTTACATGGTGATGATTATAGTTCCGCTTGTGTTCCTTTATATACGGGCTAGAAAGATGCTAACCAGATAACTTTTTATACTAGTTTCGGCTTGTTAAGTTTAATGCATGAGTCAATTATAGCAAGAAGTATTATTGATGCCGCTCTGTTAAAAGCAAATGGAAAAAAGATAAAGTCAATAACTATTGAAGTTGGAGACCTTGGTCATGTTCCTGCAGAGGAAATAAAGCAGGCGATTCTTGCTATAACAGACTTTAATGTCAAAGTCAAAAGTGTTAAAGCTGATGTCAAGTGTGTTTGTGGCTATTATGGAGAGCCGAAAATAATAGAGAAGACACATGGCCACACTATTTTTGAATGTCCAGATTGCGGTGCATTGCCAGAGGTCATAAAAGGAGAAGATATAATCCTTACAAAAATAGAACTACAGAAATAAAGTAACAAATATAAGCAGAGTTACATAATAAAGAGTTGTCAATGAGTATTGTACAAATAAAATTCAGAAAATTACTATATTAAGTAAATAAAATATCTTTTATAAATTATATTAACTTATACCACTTATTATATTAACTTATACCACTTATCCTTTTTCTAGTCTTACAGTTTTAGCGGTTTAATTCCATCCTAAAATTCCGTCTTTTACATTTGCGATATTTCTATAGCCCAATGCATAAAGGGTTTTGCAGGCGATTGCACTCCTGTTTCCAGAACGGCATATCACCACAATCTCCTTGTCTTTTCCAACCCTTAGCTCAGTATGTCGCTTTTCAATATCGTTGTATGGGATTAAAATAGAGCCAAGTATATGAAATTCCTTAAACTCCTCAGGAGTTCTTACATCAAGCAACACGAAGTTTTCTTTAGCAATAAGTCTCTCCTTAAGTTCTTTAGCAGTAATCTCTCTATACTCCTGCTTTTTGCCTTTATGCCATTGAAAGAATACCATTGATCCTCTGTTTTAATGTTGCTGTGGGCATATAGCCAACAATCCTTCCAATCTCTTTTCCCCCTTTAAATACTACAAGACAGGGTATACCATCAATCCCAAACTCTTCCGCATATTCTGGGTAATCTACAGTATGTAATTTTGCAAACTTCAATCTTCCTGCATACTCCTTGCTGGCCTGCTCAAGAACTGGCGCCATCATAATGCATGGCATACACCACTCAGCCCAGAAATCAACAACAACCGGCATTTCGTCCGAAATGGCTTCACTAAATGTCTTATCATTTAACTCTACAACAGCCACCTTCATCACCTATACTGCAACAGCCTTTTGCAATCACAGCCTCACACACATCTTCCTTTATCTGCTTGTTTTTTCTGTATTTTGCCTCTATTGCGACTAAATCTGAACATTCTAACTCTTCATACATCATAATCACCGGAACATTAATCTTATTGTCTATCGGATTAATATTATCTAATAATCTTATTTTATATTTAAGTAATTCTGTGTTGTGCATTTTTTACCTCTTTACCTGCACAACCGCCTATCCTGCACAACTACCTATGTAAAACCCTTTCTCTTACTAGTTTATGGTAGCGTCCAATAGCAATGTTTATTAGTATGATTGCTAATGCGCTTTTTATGCCAGCACTTTCGTTTGCCTGCAGAAAGCTTACTGTTGAGCAACTTATGCGATGTTCACTCGGACTTTCCTCTTCAGAGATAAGAATCCTAAAGGTACTTATCAACTCTACCAGTGAGCTAAGGATTCAAAACTTGCAGAAATCAGCAGGTAGGGATAGAAGTACAGTTCAGCGTGCGCTCAACTCTCTTCACAAAAAAGGGCTTATAAGAAAAAGACAGATTAATCTTGAAAGAGGTGGGTACTACTATCTCTATTCAGCCTTGCCGAAACAAATAATAAAAGAAAAAATACAAGAAAATTTTAAAACTTTCAACAAATCTGTTGAGTATGCAATAGAACAGTTCGCTTAGAAGCTTCTTCTCTTTCTATAGCATTCCTTGCAATAGACGGGCTTGCCCTCACTCGGCTTGAAAGGCACCTCGCATTCATGGCCGCATTCAGAACAAGTTGCCTTATGCATTTCCCTTGGCCCATAGCTTCTCGGGCCGCTGCTAAATACTCCCATTTTTTTCCTCCGTCATAACTTAATAAGTTATGCCTTTTGTGCCAGAGTTAAGCACTATTTATAAAATCTATGTTTATATCTATCTTTGAGTGTATTTATAACTTGGTTTCTGGCTTGAGGACTCTTATGTAGAGACCGTCCTGAATTCGCTTCTTATGTACTTCTATTTCACCTTTAAACTCAGGATAAACCTCCGTAACACGATTTAAGCCATAATTATGTGTTTTTGGATTTATATATTTTGGATTTATATATCTTGGTTTAGTTCTGCAAAAGAAATCAAAATGCTTCTGGTCTTCCGTTACTCTTAGGTCCGGACTTAAGAGCGATAGTTTATTATGGATTCTCTCATTTGTTGACTTTCTTAGCTTATTTGCGATATGAGAGTCGTCATAAAAGAGGTCGTTTATGCTTAATTCGCCAGATTTTAATGCAAGTTGTATAGCTTCAGCCATTATTTTAACAACAGCAACCTCTCTTGGATCCGCCCACATAGTTTTATCTAAATCAAGATATAACTTCCCAAACCGGATGGCCGGTTCTGCACTATCCATCATAATCTCATTGTCTGCAATCTTTAGGTGTTCTAGGAAGTATTGAGCGTCTTTTGTTGTGTTTTGCATCGCAGCAGAATCTCTAAGGGTATAATTTACCCTGTCTGCGCACAAATAAGGGAGAGGTCTTTCAAGCAAGGTAAATCTTTCTATCTCTAAAATTTTTTCTGCATCGAATCCATGCTTTCTAAGAATATAAGGAATTTCTGACTCAAAGATAATCCGCTCTAAATGTGCCTCATGAACTTCTTGAGTTTCGTTTTCAAAGACAAAGTCTGCAACATGGCTATATGCTGTGTGCGCTACATCATGTAACAAACCAGCTATCTGTTCTTCAATGCAGGCGCCGAGTTTTCTAAGAAGCATGGCAACACCTATGCTATGCTCATATCTTGTGGCTGTTTTTCCTTTTGCTACATACTGAGATGGTCCTGCTTGGTTTATGCCCTTTAGCCTTTGTAAAGGAGCTGACATTATCAACTCTGCAAAAACTGGCTCGTTGACAACCATTTCTCCTTAAACTCTATCTTTGATTATCATGATGATTAGAAACATAGAGACTGCTTATTATTTTTATTTCTATTTTTTTAAGTCTTTTGTCCACACTTGGTATACTTAGGTATTATAACAAATACTCTAATCAGACATTAAACTAAGATGTTAATAATAAAATACTAACTAAAAATTTATATACTCTCTTTGTGTTTTCCTATTTATGCTTAAACAGGTCATCTTGGTACGCCAGGACTTAAATCTCCCAAAGGGAAAACTCTCTGCGCAAGTAGCGCACGCGAGTTTGGAAGCTGCGTTAAAAGGCCCAAAAGAAAAGCTAGAGAAATGGAGAAATGAAGGAATGAAAAAAGTGGTGTTGAAAGTATCTGGACTTGATGAGCTTAATCTGTATCATAAAAAAGCACGGGACGCTGGGCTTACGACTGCGCTGATAACAGACGCGGGGCATACAGTTCTTAAACCTGGCACTGTAACATGTCTTGGCATCGGTCCAGATATAGAGGAGAAAATTGATTTAGTTACAGGAAATCTATCAATGGTTTGAACAACTGTTTTATATGTAGCCTGCTAATAATCAGGTCCTCAAAATCTGCCAGGATGAGGAACATGTGGTTGTGTGTATGGAGTCTAATAGGAGTAGAAAACTATGTTCAATAAAAATAAGAAAGCATGTAATAATATACAATCTAAAGAGTAATTAGTGTTTGAATAAAAATAACAGCAATTATCTCGAAAAAAATTCTATTTTTCCTGAATAAGATTTATTAAGAAATCAAGCGCTTTTCTCTTGAATGGATGAGCTGGACGCGCAAATTATATCCCTACTACGCTGCAACTGCCGATGTCCGAAAACTAAAACAGCAACGCGGCTTAGCGTATCTGTTTCTGTATTGCACAAACGCATTCGGGCGCTTGAAATGAAAAGGGTCGTAATTAAGTATTGTGCGCTTGTTGATTATCAGAAAATTGGCTACTATATGCATGTATTCTTCGCGATTTCCGCAAATAAAAAGGAAGAACTTCTGAATTTTCTTATTTCTCATCAGAATGTAAACAACTTATTCCGTGCTGGGGGTGGTTTTGACCTTTTGGCGGAATGTATTTTCCCTGATATAAAAGAGCTACATAATTTTACAGAGCATCTCACACGCTTCAAGGTATGCAAGATAGCAGAACATCACCTAATTGAACCTTTTAAGCAAGAGGGATTTCTATCAAAGTAAATATTTCGGAGGTCTTGAAATTTCTTTGCATCACAAAGAAAGTGTCAAAATAGTTTTCCTGTTTTTAGATGTTTTTCCAGTACACCGTAAAATTTTCTTCTTTTTCTGCATAACCAATTTATTAGTATTATTCTTTTTAGTTTTTTAGCATTTTTAGTATTTGTGTTGTATTTATATGGTTATAGTACTATTATGCTATTGCAATGCTGCCTAATAAGCACGATTATTTGTTGATAAAATATGGCGTTTATTTACAAAGTTTAGGATTTACGCATAATTTGCACATAATACTCTAGAAAAAATCATCAATAAACAATCATCAATACAATCGCCTAAATTATTGCCTAAACAATCGCTATTAGGCAAGTATTAAAAAAGAGACTGCAAGAGATGACCACAAGATAGGATTGTTTTGATAAATTTTCAAATACTTTTTTAGGTGAGCAAGATGGGAATTGGAAGGATGATTTTTGTGCTTGGCACTGCTGCGCTCATTGGAGCTGGAGGCTATTATGCATTCAGCAATAATTCTGCAAAAACCAGAAAATATGAGGCTGCTAGAACAAGCAACATCTATGATAATCTTTCACAACTAAAACAGAATAACCCTCAGGATTATGGACTTACAAAGAGTTATGTTATAGACGATCTTATTACAGATCCTTACTTGAACAGAGAAGAGCTTAGAAGAATTACAGATGTAGAGATACAGCATGACACTGGCTACGTGTTAAGAAAGCTTGTTGAGTTTTATGGAAAGGATATATTCGGTATCAAGCTGAGAGGTGATTGAGATGGTTTTTCATAGGGGACCTATAAGAAGCATGCTTATTGGTACTGCAATCTTTGTTTCAGGCTACCTTTATCACTCGTGCAAACATGAATGTCCTTCACAACAGCAGGTAAAAAAAATATCTTTTTCCAGCTTGAACAACGATGCCGAGCCATACTTAGACAATAAGGCTGAGCCAAGATACTATGTCAACTTTGCTCATTATACAAACACAAGAGCCGAAGCTGAAAACTTATGCTGTCAAAACCATCATAAACCCATTTATGAGCTACTACCCTATTAAGTGCAGAGTTAGTCTGAAATAACATAAGATAGCAGCCAAAAAAAAGCTTGATGTAGGTGATATCTTGGGCGCTTTTAAGTATATTCTAAAAACGCCTCTCAACGAACTTGCAGAGGACTATAAACTTATTAAGCAAGGCATTAAAAAAGGTATACGGACTGTAAACGCGATTGACAAAAAGATTAGTGAGATTGATGTACAAATTGAAGAAAAGCTCTGTGCAGTTTCCGAGTCTGCTAGAAACTCGTTCTGTGCGTTAGTAAAAAAAGCGCTTCGCGAACCATCTTATTTTAAAGTTAGCAAAACACTTGAAGAGGAGCTATGCAGTCATAAAGGCGAGTTGATAATTGAGCTTAAGTCAAGAAACAGAGATGAAAAAACTGAAGCTGCACAGAAAATAAAAAGCGCGCTTTCGCTTCCTTTTTGTTATGCTCTAAAGACTCTTCCTTATGTTATTATAAAGACCGAACCAAAGTATATTCCAAAAATGATACGAGAACTGCAAAAGCCAGACCGGTTTGGGAAGGCTGGCTATGCTATGCGAAGCATTGTCTCTATTTCGCGGAGCAGCGCAAGATATCTTCCAGAAGTGCTCTTTGAGTTTGCTCGTGAAAACAAAATTAAGCTTCCATTTGAAACAAAAAAATACTTTATTAAAAATGCGCCAAAATCAATAGATGGACCCCAGTGGAACCTTGACAATATTGGCGCTCCTGAAGCATGGGAACTTTCTGGAACTTATGGTTCAGGTGCATTTATAGCGATAATAGACACAGGCGTTGACTACACACACAACGACCTGGTAGGTCTTTTCGGGCAGAATAAAGGATATGATTTTGTCAATAACAGTGATAATCCTATGGACGATCATTACCATGGGACTCATTGTGCGGGGATTGCAGCTGGTTCACTTACGGGTGTTGCGCCGGCTGCCGGACTGTATGCACTTAAGGTTCTTGACAAAAATGGTTCCGGAACCGTCGGCGATGTTGTAAGGGCGCTTGACTGGTGCATAGATAATAAACCTGATATTGTAAGTATGAGCCTAGGCTCTGCGCAATCACATGGAATGGAGGAAAGGGCGTGCAGGGCAGTTTATAAGGCAGGGATTGTTATATGCGCAGCGGCAGGCAATGAGGGTTGGGGACCATCTTACCCTGCTGCATACGGCGAGTATGTTATTGCTGTAGCAGCGCTTGATTCAAACAATAATCATGCTGACTTCAGCAACATCTGGATGACTAATGATATAAGCGCTCCGGGCGTGGAGATAAGGTCAACTATTCCTGGTAATGGTTATGCTTTTTTAAGCGGGACCTCAATGGCGACACCTCATGTAAGCGGAGCAATGGCATTGTTTTTGTCAAAGTATGCAAAAGAGCCTTCAGGGCTTGAAGATATAATGAAGAAAAATGCAACGCCTTTAGGCGATAATGAGACTTATGGTGCAGGACTGCTTAGAATTGATCAAATGTTCTTGAACCCACTTTTTAAGCAAAAAATATATAATAGGCTACACAAAAACAGGAGTTGATTTGTATAAATTATATAAATTTTAAAGATTTAGTGAAGACAAGATGAAAAAGGAGTTAACTTATACATACAATGGGACGAAAGAAGCACTGCAAAACCTTTTAGACAAGTATAGGGACTATCTTGCAAGTAATGGAATAACTTTCTATTCGGCAAAGTATTCTGAGATTGTTGAGGGCTCTATCCAGTTTTCTGAAGTTTCAGAAAAATTCACCGGAAGCATTGACCAACTACTTTATCATATGCTTCAGCCGATTTTAAAGGATGCAGAGGGAAAGCTGACAATCACCGATTCTATTGATAAGAGAATGGCATAAATATTACTATACTCTGTTTACTCTAATAGTCTATATTATTACTCACAATTGTTAGTCAAAAGTTTGTGAGGTGCAAAGCCCTGTTCTTTATCAAACTTAAAGTGCTATAAACATTCGTGAAAGAGTTCTATTCACTTATTATAGTTACTATATGTTATATGTATCTGATTTATTGTGCATATGCTGTATTTGCATCTGACTCCTTTAATCTAAATGTGTTTTTCATCTCACTCTTAGAGTATCTTTTATTGTATGCAAGGAGGGCACTCTTGTTCATTCTAGAAACATAGCCTAACTCCTTTCTTACAAGCCTTCGCATTGTGCTTTGGCTTATGTTCATATTATACTTTTTTGATATTTTCTCTGCAAGAGTTCTCAATGGTTTTGAGTAGTTTGTACAATACTCTCTTATTACTTCCTTCTTCATACTTGTTGGAGCAAAGTTGGAATTATAACGTGAAATGTAAAAACCGCTCTTTAGAGCCCGCTCTACGGCATACCTCACATCTCTTTCGTTTTTAAGACCTTCAATCCCAGAGTTTTTTATTATGTACCCTACGCTCGCGTTTGGATGCTTGTTTAAATAGCTTATAAGACTATGATACAGGTCAGCATCTTCGAATACTGAACATTTTATAGATGTTGTTTTTTTATATTCACCACTCGTGTTACAATAACTTCTATAATACATCCCCTCTTTTTTATCTTGCTGCTCTTTTGTTTCACTTATAATAGTTTCTAATGTGGGTCCTGACTCTTTTTTGTCTTGCTCGCTATGCTTATTCTCATTGCTATCATGTTCTCCTTTATTTTTAAGAATTATTTTTTCAACTCTTATTGGTTTAACATCTATTGCATCCTTGTCTAGCTCCTCTTTTTCCTTCTTGTCTATTCTTTCTGCTTTGTTGCTCCTCTTTATATTATCGTTTTGAGGTGTTTCATATTTGACGTTATATTCTTGGCTTGCCTGCTCAGCTTCTCTTTTTTGGAAACTTTCATTTTGGACACTTTCGTAGTCAGGGCAAGGACCTCCTGAACCATTTGCTGTTTGAGTGCTTCCTTTGTCTCTGGTATAGATATTTTTCAAGTTTTCAGGATTGATGCCGTACTTCTCTCTTAAAATTTTTTCTGTGTTTGAATGTATCTCTGTAAGCATATTCCACCTTCTAAAAAAATTGGGGTCTTTAAAGAACAAGGTTTTAAGAGAGGCCATTGCAATCTCATGTTGGTCTAATGCACTGAAGTACTCTTTTTTTATCTCACGCATTTTTAGCTTTAATTTATACTTCTCTCTCCAATCTTTGGTGGCGTCAATCCTTTTTTCAAGATCTTCTATATCCATTTCAAATCTCCATATCTTATCCGCGTTATCCCTCAGTCTCTTGACATTGACGAAGTAGTTCCTTGCATAGAACCTCATTGCTCTATCGGTTTCCAAATATAATTTTGCTGCATTGTTCAGCTCTGTTTGTTCTTCAACATTCATTTTCCAACACCCTACAAGTTATCAAAGGTTATTCTTTATCTCTCTTTTTGTGTGGCTTCTCTATCTTCTACATCATTATGCTTACTGCTTTATTCTGCTATTTCTAGAAACCTCCATCATCATTGATTTAGTTGATCTTGTAACCTGCTCGTATAAAATGTTCTCTTCATCAAGGTTTTTCTTGGCGTCTTTTATTTCGCTCATTCTGTAAACTAGCGGAGGTATGGTTTGCACGATGATGCCTTCAATTGCATAATACTGAGTTATAAGCTTTCTGAGATACTCATCAACATCCATTCCACGCCTTCCGCATTCCATTACTGTATTGTAAATTGGGATCAATGTCCTCACTTTTTCAAGGGCGAGGTCTGTGTTGGTGTTCACAATATAACAAAACCTTCTTACAACGCCCAGCGTCTCCTCAAGCATTGCCAGTTTCTTCTCTTGCGTTATGTAAAATCCGTGTTTTATATAGCTAACTGACTCTGCTATCTGTGCCTCTCGCCTCTGCTTAGCTATCTTTCTTTTTAGCATCTTGATTTCATACCTCTCCTTGAATTTTTCAGGTTCTTTCGGCATGCTTTCCTCAAGCTCTCTTTCATATCTTATTAGTTTGTCAATAAGGGTTGAGCTTTTTAGGTTTTGTTCGGTGTTTATCGACTGCTCTTTTAATACCTTTGCGTAGTACTCTTCTATGTATTTTACACTGTTTGTGTCAATCATTGCAATTGCCTCTTTCACCTTTAGAAGCATGCCCTCTGCTTTTCTACACTCTGATTCAAACGCCTTTTGTATGTCAACATGATAGTCTCCTTTTATAGCACTTAGTATATAATACCTTAATTTACCTATCGCTCCGTTATTTGAAGCAGACATCTGGCTCATAAACTTATTCGCCACCCGCTCAAGCGCTTTGAAGTCTTCATACGCTTTTGATCGTTGCGATAAATAAGGCGACATAATCCTCAAAGGTTCAGGCACTCTTTGTGTTCTTTCTGGAACAATCTCCGCATCAACTACTTCCAAATCCTCATTGTTATCATTCAATCTTACATCCTTATCAGACTTTATCTCACTTATAAGCTTTTCAAGGTCTTTTTCCATGATGCTCACCCCACCCAAGCAGTATCTTTCTCTTGCTTTTTAGTTCTGCACCTTTTTATTTCCTGGCAGTCTTTTTTCGTGCCTCTTCTTGATTTAACATGATTTGCCTTGTAGGACTCAATCTTCGTTTCCTTTTCCAATTTACTTTTCCTTTCTTTTTCTTCCATCTTGTATCTCTCTTTTATTGGTTTTACAAGATTTTTGTAGTTAGAGAGCATATCTTCAATGCACTCTTGTTCTTTGCGTGCCTCTAAAAATCTGTCTTTGTAGAAATTATAGCTTTCAGCATGCTTATTTGCTAAAGACTCATAGTATCTTCTTTCATTTTGGTTTTTAGTTTTGGCAATCTTTGATTTGTAGTATTCTATAAGCTCATTCAGGCTATTTGAATTATCAATACTATACTCTTCCTGCTTAAGTAAATCCATATATCTCTTTGTTTGTTCATTTAGGTATCTTTCAAGCGTGTTGCAGTGCCTCGTCATTATTTCTACTTGTTGTACAACTTGGCTGTCTATCCTCCTTGCCAGACTGTCTAGAATTGCCATGGTTTGCTTAATGTACTGCATCAATCTTGTTTTTCTTTTGAAAACAACAGCCAGTTCATACGGCCACATTAGGCCTCCCCCTAACTTATAATGAAATCACCTAAACACCTTTTTTATTCTTTCATACCCACTTTTGCCAGCAGATTTTGCTGTGAGCGACATGCATGATAAAAGGTCATAGTTGCAATAATCGCGGAAGATTATACTTATCTCTTCTAGATGCTCAGAAGGGTAATCCACTATCTCGCTGACTGCCCACCGCGTGACAATTGCTCTTGTTTGAGTCGGAAACGCACCATAGGATTGGGCACTTTCAAAAATCTGTCTAAGAAAACTACTTCTCTCATCTGGAGAGTTTATAATCTCATTAAGAACCTGCTTCTTTATTCTTTCTTTCTCATTAGATGCTAGGGAATTATAGTCGCATTCTTGTCTCATTAGTTCAATAATCTGTTGAGGTTTTTTTGCGTATTCTTTTGTATACTCTATCACCCTCTTTGGTGTGGCAAGGCCTGCAACATATCCCAACCCTACTAGACCCGCCAAGGTAATAATCTTAGTTATATTGCGCAATGTTTCACCCCAATTGCTAATCGCCTGGTTTAACTTTTTTATTTTTAGTAAACCCTTTGCCAGTTAAGTTGTAACAACTAGGTTGCCTTCCTTTATTGCCTTCCTTTAATCTACAAAACTTTATACAAAAAATTCAAAAAAAGAAGTAGTTGTTTAATTAATCCTTTTTTGATAAACTTCTGAAGCATATCTAAAAATTATGATTCCATAACAATAAAACTGAAAAGATTTCAGTAATTATCAGGATACACGGAAAAAAATATCTGTCTTCGCAAATCTTACATCTAGTTTTATGGATACTTTTTTAGTGGTGCATCCATATCTCTAATATCTATTCTTCAATCATCTCCATTATATCTATCCAATATATCATGTTTATAATACCTATTGTACATTTGTTTTAATGTAGAGTATATTTGGTATAGTATTTTGCTGTGTGTCTGTTCAGCATACCTTTTTAAATAACAATAGATAAAACATTCTTTCAATAAAGTATTATAATAAAGTAAATATTATTATAAACTAGTATTTTAGGCAATTTTTCACGGGAAAAATAATACTAAACTTTCTGAAATACTTCCATCTTTTCTTTTTTTGGAGAGGTGTTAAATTTCGAACCACTCGGTATTACTTTAGATTTTTCGGAACAATTCTGTATTTCTCGCAGAAATTTTTTTTAGGGAAATTGTCTATCCCTTTTCCATGGCAAACATAAAAAAATTAAGGAAGTCTTCCTCTGATGAACAAGAGTTTAGATATGAGGATATATACAAGGATTTTGAAAAAAAATTGCGAGAACTTGAGCTCATGTACGAGGCAAAAAACACTTCCTTCTCGGATTTATTAAAAACCAATCTAACTGAACCAAATATAAACAGAATAAAAAGAGCAGTTAGCAAAGTTTCGGCTTATTTCGCTGGAGCAGTTTTCCTTGCTGGTGGGGCATACCTGACTGTGGAGTATGTTGTACCCTTTGGAAAACAGGCTAATTCTTTTATTGAACAGAAGCTTAGCTTCATAAGTCTTGGAGACGGCATCAAACCGAGTGATGAATATCAGAATCGGCTTGAAAACCAGTCCGCGAATAAAACACAATCTAGGAATGAATCATCGCTCCAACAAGAGTATAATAAAAATGCGCCCTCAGATAACGCCCCAGACAATAAAAATACCAACCAGAATGATAATAGTATGCAAGTTAACATAAAAAACGAGCAGCCCAAAGCAAACAATAATTTAGATGAGAATAAAAGGCAAGAGGCGAAGAAAAACACTCCTAATACAAATAGTGCTTATAAGCCACTGCCTGCCAATACGACAGAGAATAAGCGCAATGAGCCGTATGTAGAAACGCAGAATTTTAATAAGGATGCAAAAATAGAAGCAGAAAAAAGGTATAATGTGCCAAAGTCAAGCCCTGCTATAGATTTCGTTGTAACTAAGGAGTATATGCGTTTCCTTTCGCAATGGGAGAAAGCATGGGAAACAAACCGCGGCTATATAGATATGTACCATCCTGATTTTGTGTCTGAGCGCGGAATGACGCGCGGTCAATATAAAAGATGGAAAGATGAGATGTTTGCAGCAAGAAAAGGCACGATTGATGTTGTAATATACGAGCCTAAGCCGGTTGTTGTAAACGACAATTCTGTTTGCATTACATTTATTCAGGACTACTTTTCTAACCACTACAGCGACAGGGCAAAAAAAGAGTTGTGTATTGAACGCGTGGTAAATGGGGAGTGGAAGATAGTCTCAGAGAAAAGCTCAGAGACTGTCAGGCGGTAATACGGAGAGCATCATCTACCAAAAAATTTTCCTATCTATATCAATGATTTGGTGATGGTATGACCATGGGCATCCTTGGGAGATACAAAAAAGTTAAGCATGAAAAAATAGCAGGCATATTGTCTCTGCACAAAAAAAGGATTTATCATCTAGATGGCATAGAAAATATAGATGGCATAGATGAAAGTAGAAATATAGGAACTGGAGGTATAAGTCATGATATAGATAGTAATAGAGACAGTAGCGATTATAGGCCAAGTAGACTAAATACTCCTCCTTATAGAATTGGTATTCAGTCTCATGATGAGCCCTCGTCTGCATTGCATCAGTCACAATGCTGTGTTGAGAAACCTGAAAGCACGGATCTCACTAAAATGCTCGTTGCAGAAACCTCCTTTGAGCCTTCTAATCGTTATTGCGATATTGACCAAAATAAGAAGCTTTTTATTACAAGTGCTATGTTTTTTGTGGATGAATTACGGCGCAAAATCTCGTTGATGTCAGAAGGCATTGAAAATGTCAATCAACTTGAAAAAAGGCTTTCTATCCAAGGTCTTAACTCCAAAAACGAGCATTTTGCCTACTTAAGTTATTCAATGGCGAAGCACTATGAGTCAGAGATTGAAAATATCTCAAGCTCTCTAAGCATAAAAAGATGCGAGATTGAGGACTTTATTAAAAAACCGAGTCATGAAACTGCCAATGCGGAAAATTTCAAAGAGAGTAACCGCGACTATACAACTTGTTTCCATTCTAAAAACCCTTACCTCTTTCGCTTTTCCTCTGCCTATGAATTTGCCCTGATGACACTTGCTAACTTGTCTGAGGTTGAGGCAAGAATTCATTACATCAAGGCCAAAAACAGAATTGCAAAAATGTCTCTTGATGAATATATGAATTCAATTCAAAGAAGACATACCACTGTAAAAAAAAGAACCTGGCTAAGGTCGTTGCTTATTGCATCAGCTCTTCCCTTGGCGTTTGGATTAGTAAGATGCTCTCTCAATCTTAATAGTCCAACAAACAACCTACAACAAGCTGTTACCAAGAATTCAACAGGGTCTATCTCTACAGGTGATTCTGATATAAATTATGTTTTAAACTTTCAGCCTAATGATACAGATTCTGTAGAGTTTTCGCACACGCCTAATGTCGCACCTAACACCTCTTCTAACAACCTACTTGAGGACACTTATGGCAGTTTTATTAGCGAGAAACTTACTGACAAACCTATTAATGTGGAGGGCCATTTAACAAAAAGCCGTAAAGAACAACAGTCTCTTGAAGAACGGCTTGGTTTTTTACCAGAAAACGGGGTTCTTGTTAAAAGGATACTCATTTGGACTCCATATGAGACTGAAGTCTACTGGCTTAAAGGCATGGATGATGGAAAGACAGCTTTTATTACCGCGCCACATGGAGATGAAACTGGTGCAATAATGGCTGCAAATGCATTAAAAAACGCATATCTTAAGAAAGGCAACATTATACTGGTGCCAAACGCAAATAAGGTTGCTATAAGGGAGAAGAAGCGGTACACAATAAGCGACCTCAACCGTGAATTCGGCGTTGAATCAAACGACCATTATATTGGCAAAATAGCAGAAGAAATAAAGACTCTAATCTGGTATGGAAATGTTGATGTCGTTCTGAACCTTCATGAGGGCAGAGGCTATAACTCTAAAGACGGCATAAGCTTTGGACAGTCTGTTGTTGTGGATAAAAAGGCACTCTCTAGAAGCATCCAACAAACTATAGACCAAATCAACTTTTCGGTTCCGGAAAAACTAAAGTTTAAGGTTTTTTATAAGCCAATGGAATCAACGCTTACTTATTTTGCCGCTATGAACGGAAAAGACGCTTTTGGAATAGAGACCTCAAAAGAGCTGCCGAAGGAGGAGAGCTTAAGACTTCAGCTGCATGTTATAACCAGTATCCTTAATAAGTATGGTATTATTTTGGAAATTCCTTAACATAATCACTAGAACTATTTAGCAAGTAAATAGTAAGTAAAGCTGTTACTTGCTATCATTGTTTAAGAAAATTCCTATTTATTAAAAATAATTATGCTCTCATGTTTTTGGGGTACATAGCCGAGCCGACTAAAATTAAAAAATCGCTACACTATTAAACAGCTTTGCCACCTCTGCTGTTAAACTAATATATTATTGACTCTGTTAAAAGACTTTAATATGGTTGGTTTTAAAATGTCAAAAGCCAAATGTCTAATTGGAGTCGCGCTCTTGTATAGTCTTGTTTCCTGCACTTCTGGAAAAAATGCTAAAATTAAGCACATTCATATCCCTCAACAGCAGAAAAAAGTGGAAAAGGCGCCTGAGGTGCCACAACCAATAAAACCCGTTTATAAAAAAGAGCCCTACCCCTCATGTCTTGACGAAATTGTTGCTGTATCCGGAGAGTATGTTGCTGTAGTTGACAAACAGAACTTTCTGCTTTATGTTTTTGAATACACTTTTCTTGGACATAATCTATCTGGCTGGAAACAGCGCGCGAGATTTCCAGTAGCCACAGGAAGAAATCCAGGCGACAAATTTTATGAGGGAGACGGGCGAACACCGGAAGGAAACTACAAGATTGAAATGAAAATGACCACCTATATTGACGACCCACATTACAGCCCTTACCTTGTTGCTTTGAACAATATATCAATCGCTCCATCATCCCGTTCAAAAAACATTGGCTTCTTTAACGCCTTCGGGACATATGCATTTCTTTTAAACTATCCAAACGATAATGATATAAAATTAGGAAAAACAGGCGGCAATATTATGGTTCATGAGATAAGAGATGAAAGTCTTCTAGGCAGCAGAGCGACAAACGGATGCATCTCCCTTAGCAAAAAACATATGCAAGAATTATACAGCTTAATGCGCGTAAATTCAAAAATACTTATTAGACCAAATCTTTACTGGAAAAATCTTCCTTGATTTCATTTTTGTGTAGTTTTATTTTCTTGTTTCTATCTTTTCTTTTTCATATTTAAGTAGATAAATATATAGTAGATACCTAAAGATACATATATAGATACATATATAGTAATATAATAGCATATAGCATGTAGTATATATAGCATATAGTATTAGTATAAGTATATAGCAGAGAAAAGTATTTAAATAAGTTTTTCTATGGAACTCTTCGGGTTGTTTATTTTATTGATTTATTGATTTAAAAAAGATTTTAAATGTGCGGTTTTAAACAAGAATAGTAGTATTAAGTTTCCAACAAATAAAAACATAATTTGGAGGGTGGTAGGATGCTAAAAAGAGCTGAGATGGGTGTTGGTACTCTAATAATATTTATTGCTATGCTTCTTGTCGCTGCAGTTGCAGCAGGAGTGCTTATTCAGACAGCAGGGAGCCTCCAGGAGAAAGCGCTTTCTACAGGACAGCAGGCAAGAAGCCAGATATCAACAAATGCAGAGACTATTGAGGTTTCTGCAACAGACGGCAGAGACGGTAATCTAACTTATTTTACACAGTATATGAAGCTGTCGCCAGGCTCTGACCCAATAAAACTTGACCAGGTTATCTTCACTTTCAACACAAAAGACAACACTGCAACACTGCAGTACAGAGGGGAAAACAGCATCTGCGAATTAAACAATATAAATGGCTATAATACTTGGAATGTTGAGGAAATAGACGACGATGTAAATACAACAGCGAACCATTATTTGCTTGCAGAAGACCTTGATGATGACAACAGTGCAGACTATGTTTATGTGGCCGACTATAATACGATTCGCTTTAACTTGAGTTCAGTGGGCGCTGTTGATGTTGACCTGGACAGCGGAAACATAAGCCTTGTAGGAAGCAATGTTGTAATCTCGTCTAAGTTGGTCCAGTCAGGGGATGATACTTATGCAACAGTTGCGCTTGATGCAGTAATAGCAACAGCTGACAACATACCGGCGAATGGAACCTTTAGAGTGACTCCTTACAGACTAGGTGAGGGATATTTTGCAGTTGAATATGAACAACAGGGTACCAATTGGGTAAACGGAAACTTGCAGAGAGGCGATATAATTAGGATTTGTTACGAGGCACCTAGAGATGTTGGCGAGGATGAAGAAATAAGGCTTAATTTTATTCCTAAGATTGGAACCTCAACATTGACACAGTTTGTCACGCCTGATGTTATAAGCACAGAGAGGGTCTACTTGTATCCCTAGTTTTACTAATCTTTTTTTTATTGTTCTTACTATTTTTCTTTCATATTTCTAAATGTTTTTTGTTATTTTTTGGCATTATTTTCTGGATTATCCATAAATCTATTTTATATCCAATCCTGGAGTCTGCTCTGCTCTTTTGACTGGAGGATGTTCTCTTTTTTAAAACCAAAAACCGCCATTATTGGTTCTATTGCCGGTAGCACTATGCTATTAATATAATATTCGGCGTCATACTCATCTTTTTTTATTTCGTCTATTGTTCTTGCCCTTTCGTTAAGCGGAGCATCGCCCCTGACAATTATGTATTCAATACTATCTCCAAGGCCTACCTCTAAACCACGACTTTTCATTCTCTGAGCAGCGCATATCGCTGGAGAAAGTGAATCATATTCATTTAGTCCCTTTTGAAGCCTAAATTTTATAATCAGTTCATCTGGCTCTATAAGGTGGTTTCTTATCTTATATATAGCCTCCTTTACTACACTAAGCGCGGTATCAGGTGACTTCTCTTTAAGTATCTGAAGTATTAGTGCTCGTATGAGGTTTCCGAGTAAACGAGGACCTATCTTTTTTTGAAATGAAAAACCACGCAGAATAATCCTGTTATTTTGCAGGAGGGCGTATGCGGGTCTACTGACTTCCTTGTCTTTTCCGGCAATAAATATCCCTCTTTCATAATAACCTACTATCTCTGGCTCCCAGCCGGACAATGCTATTTTAAGATTCCTTAGAACTGAAAAGTCTATGTACCTCTCCAGCAATAGCTCTTCATGTTGTTGAACCTCCGGCGGTCGTATATTACTAAGACTTTTCCCTTGTGTTGCCTGCAGAAAAACAAGCTCGTTGTTGTGGTTGAATAAAATTCTTTCTTTGTTTAGACTTTTAATCGTCTGTGAAATATAGCCTTGCCCAAGCACACTCGTTGCAAGAAAACACTCCCTTGAGTACCATCTTGCGGCAGGGTAAGTAAAATAATTATAGAAAGAAAAGGCGATCTTTGATAGCAGGTTCATCCGTTTTACAAGAATGTCTTCGCGGCTTTTCTTCAAAATCTCCTTTATTCTTGCCGTTCGCTCGAGAATACCTTGAAGAGATTCAACAATAAACCCTTTTTTTACAGTGCAGAACCATATCTCATCATTCGCATCCTTTCCTATATCACTCCGAATATCGTTTCTTTCAATATGTATCTTCTCTGCGATTCCTGCGCAGCACGCACATTTTATAGAGGAGGGCGATATGTTATTTTCAACAACTGTATACGGATAAATGTTCTTTAGGCTTATCACAACAATGTCCTCTGAAAAGCCGGAGGTGTTTTCAATCTCAGTTCTTCTTTTTCTTCTCTCCTTCCGTGATGCAAACTGCTCGTTAGTTGGCTTGTTTGGCACAAGTTCCCCAAACAAGGCAGACTGGTTGATTAGGTAAGCTTCTACTATCTGGCTCATGTTTGACCTGCACACTGAATCAATGTTGCTTCCTGTTATCTTTGCGAGCTCAATTAGCTCTGGAAAAAGGTTCTCAAAAATGGAAAGCTTAAGCTGAGCGTTTTGGGAAGAATATTTAATGTAGCTGTCTATATCTTCTTTGTCTCGGACTGATTCTATTAAAGGTGCAGTGGTGTTAAGAATGCTCTTTGCTGTAGAGATAAAGTCTCCAGCCTCATCTTCGGCAGCGACCATTGTTGCATACCTCAAGAGATCGGCATGAACCACCCCTACAATGTTTGCTTGATATCTCCCCTTTGAAACCCTTATTCCGCTTCCATCAAGCCCTACGCGGAGCTTAATATTGTATTTTTGCGCCCTTGCATGCAATAGTTTAAGGTCTTCGTCAGAGTTAAACCCCACTATTATGTCTGGAGCATATTCATTTATGCTTTTTTCAAGAGCCTCAAGAAGCCCCAGCTCGCTTCCAACATACTCTACTTCCCTTTTTTCCTGGTCTTTTGCCTTCAAATGCTTCCATGTGATTGATTTTGCATAGCCCCCTCCTTTGAGGCTAACAAGCATCACAGGATTAGTCTCATAACTTTTTTCGTTGCCCCTGCTATCAAATGTGCTTACTACATCTATCGCAAGCACCCTCATAAATTTGCTAGCCTCAGTTGAAACCTGTCTTATGCTATCCAAGATGTATGTTTCAATATTCTGCCTTGTATCTGTAGGACTCAGTTTCGTGTCCGCATGCGAAACATCTGCTTCATAGCAAGTAAACGGAGTTATGCCTCTTTCTCTGCAATATTTCTCCACTATATCTATATCATGCTCAAATACATAATACTCATCTTGCGAAAGCGACTGCGCTAGCTCTACCGCTGCTTTCTGGCTTGCTGAAAAAATCCTAAATGCGTCAAATTCAATTCCATTAATTTTTCTCTTTACAGCCTCTACCTTCTTTGCTCCTTTCATGCCTTCTATGGTTAATTTTGTCTGTAACGAGGCTCTTGCCTTCCTTGGTACAACAAAAAAATCAGGCATATAGTCTTTATCAACTACACAAATCTTTTCGTTGCTATTTGTCCTGCCGAATATTAGTATCTCAGTAGAAGTCTCAGAGCTCTTTGCTGTAATATCCATAGGAAAAAATTCTATTATCACGGTTAAGGGTTATGTTTTTTTCTATATAAATCTTCTTAGTTATGGTTTGCAGAAAATGATTAATAACTGATTATAGGACCAACGAAACTTTTTTATACCCACCCTTGTTCTTTTGAAAGCTATACAAAATGATGTATGATGTTATAATTGTCGGAGGGGGTCCTGCTGGTGTAACTGCAGCGATATACGCAGCGAGGTATAAGCTTAGCACACTTCTCTTGTCCCCCGAGATTGGCGGGTGGGCTAAAAAAGCGTATAAAATAGAAAACCTTACTTCTTATGCTTCTATTCTCGGTAAGGAGCTATCTTTAAGATATGAGGAGCATATAAAAGCAAATGATATCACCTATAAGAAAGAGACTGTTATGGGCATAGAGAAATCTGACGCGGGCTTTGTTGTAAAAAGCACCTCCGGACTGCATAATGCAAGATTTTTGATATATGCAGCCGGGACCAGAAAAAGAAAACTTAATGTTCCGGGTGAGGACAAGTTCCTTGGAAAAGGCGTCTGCCTTTGTGCAACTTGCGACGCCCCTTTCTTCAAAAACAAAAGAGTTGCAGTTATAGGAGGAAATGACTCCGGTGCAACATCTGCTCTGCTTGTTGCAGAATATGCAGAAAAAGTGATGCTTTTTGAAATTATGGATTCGCTTCCGTGTGAACCGATATGGCGGGAGAAAATGTTTGCCAGCGGAAAAATTGAAGTTGTATGCGGAGACTCTGTTTCACGAATTGAAGGAGACAAAAAAGTTGAAAGGATACTTCTTAAATCTGGAAGAATGATTAATGTTGACGGCGTTTTTATAGAGGTCGGCTCAGACCCAAACTCTGAAATGGCTAGGGCGATTGGGGCAGAGACGGATAAATGGGGCCATATTGTTGTAGATAGAAGCCAGCATACAAGCGTGGACGGGCTATATGCTGCCGGAGATGTTACAAGTGGCTCTAACTACATGAGACAGATTGTTGCAGCCCAGGCAGAAGGCGCAATCGCTGCGCAGGCAATATACAGGAGAATGCTAAGAGAAGCGCCTAACGATGGTCTGCATAGTAAAAAATAAAATTGATTAAATAATCGCAAGGTTGATTAAACAATAGTTTATTTTTTTAAAACAAAGGTGAGCAAGTTGAGCAGTCTAAAAGACAGCCTGAAGCATCCAGAGCAGAGAGTTCTTGTCCTTTTTGACGTTCAGAATCTCTACTATAGCGCAAAACATTTGTATAATACAAAAGTAGATTTTAAACAAATACTAGATGTTGCGATAGCCGGCAGAAAGCTGGTGCGCGCAATAGCATATGCAATCAGGGCACAGATTAAGGAGGAAAACGCGTTTCATGAAGCCCTTGAAAAAATAGGCATTGAAGTGAAGGTGAAAGATCTTCAGATTTTCTATACCGGCGATAAAAAGGGGGACTGGGACATAGGAATCGCGATGGATGCAGTAAGGCTAGCGCCCAAAATAGATACAGTCGTTCTTGTTAGCGGTGACGGCGATTTTAAAGATCTTCTTTCATACCTAAAGAGCCATGGATGCAGAGTTGAAGTTATCGCTTTCTCAAAAACCGCATCAAAGTTTCTAAAAGAGGAAGCAGACGACTTTATTGACCTATGTGCAGACCCTGGAAAATTCTTGATAAGGCAGAGGATGCAGAGAGTAAGAACAAGCAGAAGCCATGTGCGCAATCGTGGAGCAACTGGTCATATAAATGATGAATCTGATACTAATCAAGCTATAATGCATCAGATGGGTCCACCTAACCTAGCTAGGCAGGAGGAGAGAGAGATGCTTCCCCTTCATAAATTAATTCAGCAGGAGAACCTGAGGCAGGTCACGGAAAAAGAACAAAAAGAGCAAAATTTAAAAATAAGTAAGTTAATAGAAAATGAAAAAAACGATGCAGAAAAAGCCGATGCGAAAACTAACGCAGGCAGGCTTGCATCGCGACTAAAGCGGCTGATACGCAAAGGTAAAGGGAATGATTAGAGCAATTGTTTTTGATTTGGGTGGAGTTTACTTCACTGACGGATTTAAGTCTGCAATTTCCAAATTTAGCAGAAAGCTTGGTATTCCACCAAAAAAGCTCAGAACAGAACTGGTTCATGGTATAGGCAAGGAGTATTGCACAGGAAAGATTTCCCGAAAGAAGTTCTGGCAGGAGTTTATGAAGAAGTTCGATGTCAAATATGATTATGAAAAGCTTGATACGATGTGGAACTCTTCGTATTATATCAATTCAGAACTCAGAGGGATTGTCGCAAAGCTTAGAAAAAAATATATTGTTGGGATACTCTCAAGCATAAGCAAACATAAGCTATACTATTTGAATGAAAGGTATAATTTTTTTAAGGATTTTTCATACAAACAATTTTCTTATGTTTCCAAATGCACAAAATCTGACCTGAATACCTATAAGATACTAATAAAAAAATTAAATATCAAGCCAAACGAAATCCTTTATATTGACGATGAGAGCGAGCATCTTAAAGTCGCGAGAAAGGCAGGACTTAAAACTATCCATTTCAACAACAATCTTAAGCTTATAAGAGATCTTAAAAAGCAAAAAATATTGCTTGATTAATACCGTGTAACATGCTGCTTAATGTTGCAGATTATCAAAGCTAGAAAAGCTCAGCGGGTTTGTCAAGCGTAATGAGCCACAAAATAATTGTTGAAAAGAGCAAGGAAATTCTTCTTGATTGCTGTCTAAGAAACGGCGCAATTGTCGCTGCGAATACAGACAGGCCTGATTATCCTCATAATGTCCAGAGCTATAGGTATGTCTGGCCTAGAGACGCTGCGTATATATGCTATGCGCTTGGGCTACTTGGTTGTTTGGAGGAGCAAGCAAACTACTTCAGGTGGCTAAAAAGAGCAGAAGACCTTAATGAAACCGGACTTCTGTTTCAGAACTATTACACTCATGGAAGGAAAAGATGGCTTTCGTTTCAACCTGACCAGAACGGTTCTACCCTCTGGGCAATTCATAATTTTCTAATTAAATACCCTTCCTATAAGCAAGAGTTTCTTCCTCTTGTGAGGCTTCTCGCAGACGGACTCTGTAGGGTATGGAACAAAGACCATTTTAGTATCGTAACCCAGGACTTGTGGGAGACCTTCTATACATACCCTGAGTTGAAGACTACATTCACTTACAGTATTGCAGCATGTTGCAGGGGACTTCTTTGCGCAAACGAGCTTCATGAAAACCAAGAGTGGCGAATAACTGCACAGCAAATGAAAAAGAAGATAGAGGCAAGCACACACAATGGCTTTTTTTTGAGGAGGTGCGGAGCAGAAAAGGACTTCCGTCTAGATTCTTCAATTCTTGGCATTTTCTGGCCATTTGAAATCTTTGGACCTGAAGACAAGAGGATACGCAATACCCTAAAACATCTTGCCGCGTGCGAGAGAAACGGAGGCGTCTACAGGTTCCAGTTTGATGACTATGATGGCTTTCGTTTTCAGGGCATAGATGCATATCGCGGTGCTGGTGCGTGGCCTATCCTGAACTTTTGGATGAGTATCTGCTACTCAAAGCTCGGCAATAAAAAAAAGGCAGTTGAGTATTTTGACTGGGTAATTGAGCGGCTTGATGAAAACCTTAATATCCCTGAGCAAATTTTTGAGAATAAAGAGCTTGTATCAATTAAACCACTTGCATGGAGCCATGCTATGTTTATTATAGCAGCTGCTGAGCTAGGGATACTCTGAATCTGTTAAGACGGTTTACTAGTTCATTTCTTTGAAAATACCCCTCAAGAACGCTGAATGCGTAGCGTAGACTCTTTCTTTGCTGTTCCATCCTTTTATCATCTTTGTTATGCTCTTTGCATGTATCCTTAACAATGAGCCTTCTTTGAAAAGGCAGTATTGCTGTTAGGATCTCAAGCTCTTTGTTATAATCTTCAATTTTTTTTTCAAGTCCCTGCACTTGAATCACAAAATATATTGTTTCATTCTTAAATACATTCTTCTCATCTTTGCCATTGTAGAAATGGTTTGCACTTTCAATCATTTCAGCATTAAGTAGTGCTCCATCATAAAGCTTCTCTACAAGACTATGTTGCGTTGCAATCGCATTTTCAACATTTTTCCTTCCAATGGTGGCAGCATATTCCTCCCCAGCAAATGACATAAGCTTCGCATCTATCCTTCCAAATGTTTTCTCAGCCCAAGTGCCTTTGCCAAGCATCTTAAGCCTTTTTGTGAGGTTTTGTTTTATTCTTTCAGCTGCGGCGCCATAGTATGCATTGTGGTTGTTCCCAAAGAACTCCATCTTTCTTAGCCTTATATAAGCTTTAAGTGATGCTGAAACATTCTCCCTTGTTAAGCAAAGAAAAGTGACATCTTTTTTCTTGGATTCATAACTAGGTTTTTGCGATATATATGCGGAACACAAAATAGATTGCATTTTTAAGACCTCGGTAATGTTATGAAGTTATCATGATCCATATGCCAAAACTTTGCATTTTGCATTGTCCTGAATATAAACCACTTTGGCTTATTTTTTCCAACACATTCATGGCATACGACATGCTTCTCCATCTTGCTGCCTTTAATCTCTTCAAAATGCATGTGGTCTACACAGATAAACCTACCGCACGCATCGCAGCTAACCTGGGAAAAATAGCCGCATTCAATGCACAAACCATCAACGCTAAAATTGTATCCCATAAATTGCTTCACCCCTTAAAGCTTACACTTGCAAAAAATTTCTAAAATCGCTTTTTAGATATTTCTACTTATGGTTTTGGGTTTTCATAATATCATCAAGCTTTTCTTTCTGCTTTGCTTGAGCCACAAGGTCAACTCCAAGCTCTTTTAAAGCCCGAAGATGCATTTGCATAAGCTGCTCAACTATACTAAGTATTTTGAGCATTTCCTCGCGCTCTTTTGAAAGAGTTGAGAGCGCGCCTTTATGGAACCCTATTTGTTCATCCCTACTTGTTTCTGCCATTGGTAGCACCTCTATTTCTTTCTAATAAATTAACTTATATATAAATATTTCGTTACTAAAAAGTAGCAATAAAACCCTTTCTTAGATCTTGTTATTAAGTCAGGCACCGTTCAAAAAGTCGTAAAGGCTGGCTGAAATGTTGTGTGCGATAGCCCGACAATACATTTCGGCTTTTTGTGCTTTGAGCTTTACTGAGCTTACGCTAGCGCAGAACTTGC
>JAWABL010000009.1:0-55141 GCA_038884615.1 Candidatus Woesearchaeota archaeon
AGCGGACGGTCCAGTTACCTCCTACGGTTGGATAGCTTTGTAGGTCAATGATTGTAATATAAGCTCCTGCGTATCCTGAGAACGACTCAACATTGAACATGATATGGGTGCCGTTGTCTATAGGTTGTATGCCTGTTGTTTCCCATTGGTTGCAGGTGTCATTTTCAAAGTCATACTGGTTACATCTGACTATTGCGTTAACATGCCCTGTTTTTTCAAGGGTGATTGTGGCATTTGCTTGGAGCTGGTTTGCGGCGACTATAGGCGTATTGATTCTTGCTTTTTTTCCGTTGATTTGTGCTTCTTTTATGTTTTTGTTAATTTTAAGGTGCGTTAGCAGAGATTCGTTTGCGATGGTAAGTTCTATTTTAGAGTTTTCTTCTTCTGCCTCTATTGTATAGAGTTCATTGATTTTTTGTGCTTTTTTAATCTTTATTTTTAGTCGTTGTTCAAGCACCGATGCGTTTATTTCATAGGCTATTTGCGTGGTTTCGTTTATGGTTTTCGTGGCGTTGTCTTCGGTGATGTTTAGCGTTTGGCTGGCATTTCCTTCATAGGTTGGTTCATAAGCTTTTAAAACTTCCACATAGAACATTGCGCTAGTATTGCTTATTCCGTCAGTAACAAAAATGACGATTGGCATTTTTCCTGTTTTGTTTGCGGTTTTTATGTACAGGGTGCTGTTTTCAATATCAATCTCAAAGTTGGTTGTGGCGTCAAACGAGTAGCTCAGCGTGTCGTTTTCATAGTCTGTAAAATAGTCGTTGAGGTTTAGTGAAAGCAGCATGTTTTCTTCCATGAGCTGGTCGGGCACAGCGCCAACAGGCGGGAGGTTTTCAGTTTCATACGAAGTTTCATTTTCGTATGGCAGCAAGCCTGTTGTTGCGTTTCCGTAATCTTGATGGTACATCGTTTCATTTTCTTCCTTGGCAAGCTCGCCGGCCTGCTCTTTTTGCTTTGTCTTTTCTTCTTTTTCTTCCTCCTCTGCAACAGCAGGTGTTTCTGTGATGTTTTCAGCAGTAAGGTTCTGCGGTTGTTGCTCTTGTATTGAGCCGTTTTGATAGGTTACATTTGCTTCAGTCATATCTGTGCCGTTTATCTGTGTAGTGGCGTTTTCCTCTCCGCTCGCGGTTTCCGATTTTTCTGTTTTTTTGCCTTCGTCTTTCTTAACCAATCTGTAGTTTATTTCAAGGTTGATAACAGAGCCGGGCTCAAGCATCGCGTTAAGCGTGGCATTATCATTGAACTCAATGCCGCACATCTCACCACATTCGTTCTCAAATGTCGTATTGAGCGCGGAGAACGCGAGATATGTCTTGTTGCCGTACTCAACATAAACAGAAACATTGCCAGTGGCATTTCCCCTGAAGCTTAATGTGAACACCTCTCCTTTTATCTGCAGAAAGTAGCTGGTGCTGTTGTCAAGTGTGAGAGTGCTGGTGTAGGTGGCACGGCCATATAGTTCCGGTTGCAAGAAGTAGAGTGTGCCTCCAAAAAACACCAGCACCATCAGCATCAAGAACGACTGCAATGCCAATCTTATTCTCTTATTTTTTTCTCTGTTTAGAGCAATAATTCTTCTCTCGGCGAGCTCAAGGTATCTGTCGTAATACTTAATCGTATTTTCAATTTCTATCTTATTTTCCGGAGTTTGGAGTGAGAGAAGCTCAGCTTTCTGCCTATTATAGTCTCTTATCCACTGCTTGAGCTTCTCTTTTTCGTTCATTTTGACTTCGCCCTATGGTAAGCTGTCCAGACTGTTCGCTGGTCTCTTTGCAGTATGGCGCCTATTTCGGAAAATTTCAGCGAGTAAGTCTCCTTCAGATACACTGTAAGGCTCTCAAGAACGCCGAGCTCTCTGTTTGCCAGCACTTTTGCAGGGATGGTGTACTTTGATTCTTTCTCCAAAAATCGCTCTGGATGTTTTTTTGCAGCAAGATGATATGTGCTCCAGACTGTTCGTCTGTCTCTGTTGAGAATTCTTGAAATTTCAGCAAGGCTTCTGTTTCGCTCCTCGTGCAGATATTTTACCGCGGCCTCAAGAACGCCAAGTTCTCTGTTTAGAAAAATATTAACAGGGAGATAGTCTTCTTCTTCGTATTTTAAAAGCTCAATAATCTCTTCTGGCTTTAGCCCTTCTTCTCTTGAAATATCGTCAAGAATACTTCTTAGTCTTCCAAGTAGAGCAATGCTACTAGAAGACCCTTTTTTGTCAACCGGAACTATGGCCATGTGCCTGAAAAAATAAAATGTCCCTTTTTGTATAGTCTTTTACTTATTAAATATATAAATATTACTGCTTATGTAAGTAAAATTGTTGTTTAATACTTATTTTATATATATACTCTTAAAATATGTCCTATTATGTAAGTATAAATAAAAATAATTTTGATTAACAAAGAATGAAGCAAGTAATCTTAAGGCAAGGTAAGATTATTAGTAGATTTTTGTTTAGGAAATTTTGGGTTAAAAAAATGAGAGAAAACATAGTAAGCATTTCAACAATAAGCTCAAACAAACTAAAACTCGGTAAATTATTCAATAAAAAAATTAGAATAAGCTTAAAAATTTCAGCAGAAACAAAATCCATAGACCTTTAGCCCAGAAGTTATGATAAAAATTGTGATAAAAAAATTCAGAAGAGTTAAGGGAAAAAAGGTGTTTTATTCTTCGTCGCCGCTATACTGAGGGACAGCCGCCTTGCTTATAATCATGATGTCTCCTATAGACTTAACAAGTTGATGCGGAACTATTACTCCCTTTGCGCTTCCTATTATTTTGTTTAGATAGGAGTTTTTCGTTGACTTTATTCTCCAGCCGAATATCTTATTCTGTGTAATTATAGCCTCTTCAACATCGCCAAAATATTCTCCAGTGTCGGTAAAAACCTTCATATCATAGCTTTCGGTGATTTTCTTCATGTTCAGCATTAATCTCCCTCCGTTTTGAAAAAAAGAAAATCCTTTTTAACTATATAAATCTTTCTCTTGTTTTATGTCGAGGCTTTTGATACTTGGAACAAGTCATATAGCGAAGGAGAGCGTTGAGCAGGTCAGGGCGGCGTTTGAAAACAAGCCGGATATTGTAGCGCTTGAGCTTGACAGGGCGCGGTTTTTCAGCATTATGAATAAAAATGCCGGAAAAGTCTCACTAAGAGATATTAAGCGGATAGGCTTTAAAGGTTTTTTGTTTGCAGTGATTGCTTCATGGGGCTCAAGACAGCTTGGGAAGATGGTTGGTGTAGAGCCGGGCGATGAGATGCGCCAGGCGATCCGTCTTGCAAAACAAAACAATGTAGCTATTGCCCTTATTGACCAGGATATTAGAATCACTCTTCAAAGGTTTTCAAAAAGCCTTACCTGGAGAGAGAAATTGAACTTCCTATCCGACATTTTTTTAGGAATGTTTTTTAGAAAGCGGGAGATGAAGCGGCTTGGGATTTCAGACATTGACTTAAGCAAGGTACCATCAAAAGAGATTATTGCAAAGCTGCTTTTTCGGATGAGGGAGAGATACCCTAATGTTTACAAAGTTCTTGTAGCAGAGAGAAACGAGGTTATGGCAAAAAACCTGAAAATGTTGCTTGAAGCAAACCCAGAAAAGACAATTCTTGCTATAGTAGGTGCGGGGCATGAAGATGAGCTGAAGCAACTTATTTCCTGTTAGTTTGCTGCCAAGTTTTAAGCTTGGCGGTTTTAGCGTGCGAAGCAGATGAGCAAGATAGTTTTTCTTCCTGGGAGAACACAAGCAAAATATTTAAATAGAGCCAAGCAAACAAAAAATCTATGGTGGTTATGGAGGGGCCAGAGCCTGTATCTCTGCGGGTGAAGCAGTTCTTCAGGTTCACAAAAGAGGAGACGAAGCATCTTTTCATAAGCATTCTTGCAGTTGCTCTTATATTCGCATTTGACGATAAAAGAGAGACCTTTAACCTTGCGTTTTGGCTTTCAAACTTTGTACTTATAACTATAATAGTCACTTTTACTTTTCTCGTTCATGTTTCAGCCCAGAAGGTCGCGGCGCTCAAAGTAGGCTATATTGTAGAATATAGGATGTGGACGATGGGGCTTGTTATAGGACTTGTTGTAATGCTTCTTTCAGGTGGAAAATGGTATGTCCTTCTTCCAGGCGGCATTTTCATACAGCACATGGCTATTCAGAGGCTTGGAAAGTTCAGGTATGGGTTGAATATTGCGTCTCAAGGTGCAATCGCAGCAGCTGGGCCGGTCGCAAACTTGGTTGTTGCAACATTCTGCCTTGCGTTGACAAAGCAGTTCCACATAATTCCTGCGCTTGACCCTCTCTTCACGCTTGTCACCACTATTAATTTTTGGTTTTTGATTTTTATGCTGCTTCCTCTGCCTAACCTTCCGGGTCTCTACCTTTTTTTTGCTTCGCGGCTTGCATATGTTTTTATCTTCTGCACGCTGCTGAGCTATATCCTGCTTACAAAGATTGAGGTGTATTCATGGATATTGTCAGTGCTTGTTGGCGCTGCAGCATGGTTCCTTTTTTACATATTTTTTGAGCAGAAGGCAGCATAGCGCAACAGGCAGTTTATGAATACAATAACAAATGGAAAGTCAGGAAAAAATATATAGAAAATGGACAAAAAAGGCGCAATAAGATGGATTGACCAATGGGCTGAAGTACTCTCAATAGCCATTATGATTTTAGGGCTTATTTTTGCGCTGCTTTCAGACAGCGCAGTTATAACCTATACAATAATGGTTCTTTGCGGTTTTGTGGTAGGGCGTACTGCTTATGTAAGAAGGTCAAGAATTGGATTTCCTTTTTACATGATAACTTTCTTTTTTCTTGTTGGCTTTATAGTTGGTACGCAGCTGAACAGAAGAGGTGAGCCTGGAATAGTCGTGGTTACCTTTATAATCGGTATATACATCGGCTACAGTGTTTACAAAAGAGGTCTTCTTAAATGATTGTCGCAAATGGAGTTTACAAGATAGCCGGAGTGTCAAATGTTTATTATCTAAAAAATGAGAATGTTATTATAGACACCGGCATAAAGAAAGAAAGAAGAAAAATACGCAAAGAGCTTGAGAAGCTTGTAAACATCAACAATATCCGGAAAGTGATTCTTACACACCTTCACTACGACCATATTGGGAACATTGAGGTGTTCAAAAAAGCTGATTTTTATGCAGGAAAAAATGCGATAAAATCCTTGAAAGATATGCCTTTTGAAACGGTCCTGGATTTTGAGCGCGTGAAGGCCATTGAAGGGATGCTAGAACGGCTAAAGCCAGCAAAAGATATTAATGGGCTAAAGATAATAGAATGTCCTGGGCACACATACGGTTCTATTTCAGTGTATTATCCAAAAAAACAAGTACTCTTTTCTGGCGACACGCTGTTTTATAATGGTGTTGGAAGGACGGATCTACCTACATCAGAGCCGGATAAAATGGGAAAGACGCTTGCGCGGTTAAGACGGCTAAGATACAAAATACTTTGTCCAGGGCATGACTATTAGAACTTGTGTCTAATTGCAGCCTTTCTCATTGTCACAGGAATAACGCAGGTTCAGCACAAGGCTTATAAAAACAGCCAGACTTCTTTTTATTTATGATAAACTTTACTCCTAGGCTTTATCAGGAAACTATTTTTGCCACTGCGAGCAGAGCAAACACCCTCGTTGTTCTGCCTACTGGTATGGGAAAGACGAATATTTTTTTGATGCTTGCCGCGCACAGATTAAGTCTCTATCCAAATTCAAAAATACTTCTCATCGGTCCGACAAGACCTCTTATTGACCAGTATCTTAAGGTCTTTGAGGAGAATTTTGATATTGATAAGGAGAAACTTGTTACTTTTACAGGGTTTGTTGCGCCTGAAAAAAGGGCTGAATTGTGGAAAAGCGGCAAGATATTCTTTTCAACACCACAGGGGCTTGAAAACGATATTATCAGCAAGAGGATAAACCTAGAAGAAGTAAGCCTCCTTGGCGTTGACGAGGCACATAGAGCGGTCGGAGACTATGCATATGTTTTTATAGCGAGCCAGTATATGAAGCTTGCAAGCTATCCGAGGATAATTGCAATGACTGCGTCGCCTGGGAGCGACATTGAGCGTATAAACGAGGTTGTTGCAAACCTTTATATTGAAGCTATTGAGATAAGAACTGAGGACAGCCCAGATGTTCGCCCTTATATACAAGATGTAAGCATTAAATGGGTGAAGGTTGAATTTCCGCAGGAGTTCAAGGAAGTGCACAAGTATCTTGAAAATTGCTTCCGCTCAAAGCTTGAGGAGATAAAAAAACTCGGCTACTTAAGCAGCTCCGGAATCCAAAGCAAAAAAGAGATTTTAGGCCTTCAAGCAAGCCTTCAGGGAGAGGTCGCGCAAGGTAATAAAGATTATGCAGTCCTTAAGTCTATGTCTTATGCGGCAGAAGCGTTGAAAGTGCAGCATGCGCTCGAGCTTATAGAAACACAGGGTGCGGGCCAGCTTGCGAAGTATCTTGAAGAAATAGAGCGTCAGAGCCGGACGACAAAAACAAGAGCAGTGCAAAATCTTGTGAGGGACATCAATTTTCGCATGGCACTTGTAAAGGGAAAAGAGCTTGCGATGTCTCAGATTGAGCATCCAAAGTTGCTTAAGCTTGTTGAAATTGTTACAAAAAATCGCGACAAGAAGATGATAATTTTCACGCAGTACAGGGATTCTGGACAGAGGATTGTAAGCAAGCTTTTAGAAAACCAAATAAGCGCGAAGCTTTTTGTGGGGCAAGCAAAGAAAGGTGATACCGGGCTTACACAGAAAATGCAGATAGAAATACTAGATGAGTTCAGGAGAGACGAATTCAATGTGCTTGTTGCGACATCAGTTGGAGAAGAGGGGCTTGACATTCCGCAGGTTGATACGGTTATTTTCTATGAGCCTATTCCGAGCGCAATAAGGCACATCCAGCGGAGAGGAAGGACGGGCAGGCTTGAAAAAGGCGAGGTTATAATTCTCACAACTAAGGACACGCGCGATGAAGCTTACAGATGGACAGCACACCACAAAGAAAAAAGAATGTACCGTAACCTTGAAGAGCTGAAAAAAAAGATACAGTTCAAAAAAATTGAAAAACAGCAGGACAGGCTTGAGAAGTTTTTTGGTGAAACAAAGGTTTTTGCGGACTATAGAGAAAAAGGCAGCGGTGTTATAAGGGAACTAATAGAGCTTGGCATAACTGTCCAGTTAGAGAGCCTGCCTTCAGCAGACTACATTTGCAGTGCAAGGTGCGGTATAGAATTCAAAACGACCGAAGATTTTGTTGATAGCCTTATAGACGGTAGGTTGCTTCAGCAAATCAAGGAATTGAAGCAGAATTTCGAGAAGCCTCTTCTTATTGTTGAGGGCATTGGAGACATATATTCGGTTCGCAATGTTCATCCGAATGCAATCCGCGGCCTTTTAGCCACAATCTCTGTAAGCTATGGAGTTCCTATAATTTACACAAAAAATCCCGTTGACACCGCATCTTTTATAGCCATTATTGCAAGAAGGGAGCAAGAGGACGGAGAGAGAACATATTCAATGCATGCAGACAAAAAGCCTTCAACACTTTCAGAGCAGCAGGAGTATGTTGTTTCGTCTCTTCCGGGCGTGGGGTCATCGCTTGCAAAACCACTTCTTAGAAAATTCGGCACAATAAAAAAAATTGTTAATGCAGATGAATCTCAGCTTAAAGAAGTTGAGATGATTGGGCAAAAAAAGGCAGAGATGATAAGAAAAGTTCTTGACACAGAGTACACTGATTTAGGCTAATTGTATACTTGCTTTTTGCATTTTTCCAGGCGCCTTATGCATTTCCCTTATAGTCCTATTTTATTAGCCATTCTATTTTATTTATGCATCTTTTAAGAACATTAAGGATATCAAGAATATAATAGTATCACGGATAGATATGTACATTCATGGAGCTTATTGCTGCAGGCATCCACATCTCATTTATAGTAAGCCCGCCAAACTGAGGCACGAAAACAAACCTCAAGTGTTCATCATCTGTTATCGGCCTAGCAGACTCAAAACAAATCCTTGCACCTTCGCCTGGCATGAGGTATCCATCTCGATGGTAGTCCATTGTTGAGAGGTACTCAACAGTGAAATAGCCCGAATAAATTCCTGAAATATTAAGCTCTTTTGCACCGGAATGCCTCAGTCCTGAAATCTTATAATGTTTGCCTTCAACAATACAGCTTACTACTCCTATTGTCTCACCAATGTCGCATCTTCCGAAAAAGAGTTCGTCATCGCCCATGCAGTCGTTTGATATGTCTGATACTTCATTAATTTCTGCGTCTTTCACGCACACGCTTCCTTTTTCAAGCGTTTTGTCAAGGTAAATCGTCTTGTTTGAGTAGGGTGGAAGCACAAGCCCTTTTATTGCAATTCCTTGTTGGCCCGGCGCGTCTTGCTTTATTATTTCAACTTCTGTAAGATCCAGCTGCGAAGCACTGAAGTTTTGTATGAATAGGGTAATAACCGTATCGCTTGCATTAAATGTTACATTGTAGGTTCCGTTAATGTTCGAAACCTCAGGATCTGTGCTATTGTAGTGGCCCACCTTAATCTTTATATTTTCTAGTCCTCTTAGTTTGACATGCCTCTCATCACCTATAACTTTATCAACATCATCCGGGACACCGTCGTTGTCTTTATCATGTGCCGCATAGACGAGAGCTGAAAATAAAGTTGAAAATAAAATCAGAATTAAAACACTCATTGGTCTAATACTAATCTTAATTTTTAGAGTGCTAATTTTTATTAAATGATTAATCTTAAACTTCATTTCTCTTTTTTCCTTGTATTTTTCTCCCATCTTTATCTTTTATATGCTCCTATCTTTCTTGCACTTTACCCTATTTATTTCTGTTTTATAGTGTTATTTTAGTATGGTATTATTTTATGGTATAATAGCCCATTGTCTGGTTTTTTACGCACCTTCCTGGCCTGTAAATAAGTCTAAGAGTGTCATTGTAAGTATTCATATAAATAACAACATCGCTTAGTTTTATAGGTTGGGCGCCTGGCTTTAGCTTTACAATGTATCTGAAATCGTCAACAGAGCCGTCGCGTCCGTCTTCTGCAGACAGATCCACTAGCTCAACAAGAGTTGTCACCTGGCTTTTTGCTCCTTCTGCAGTGTTCAGCGATTCTTCTTGAAGCGGAGTTGTTGAAAAAAACAACACATATGCTGCTATAGACGCTACTGTCAAAACTGATATAAGTATTATCAAAAAACCAATTCCAGTACTTGCCCCGCGTTTCACCACTTTTAAATACATAGGAGTTTTCTATTTAAAAAATTTGTTCTTAAATTATACTTAAAATAGAAAAAGAAGAAAATCAAAAACAACAAAAAATAACGCGCTTTAATCGGACATAATTTAAAGATATAATTTAAAGATATAATTTAAAGATATAATTCAAATATGCATATTCCTTAACTTTTTAATCCTTTTCTCCATTGGTGGGTGTGTGCTCAGAAATGAAAGAAGTCCACTTGCGCTGAAAGGGTTTGCAACAAACAGGCTACTTGTCGTTGGGCTTCCAAGATGCATAGGGGTATTTTCAACACCCCTCTCAAGCTTTTCAAGTGCCAGGGCTAGGGCTTCTGGGTTTTTTATTATTCTCGCCCCTGTTTCGTCTGCAAGATACTCCCTTGACCTTGATATTGCAAGCTGGAGTAGTGTTGCAATTATAGGCATGAGTATTGCAAGCACCAGAATTTCTAGAAGTCCCGGACCGTCATCATCTCCAAACCCTCCGAATATTGCACCCCATCTTGCCATAGATGCAGCAAAGCCTATTATTCCAGCAATCATAGCGGCTATTGTCTGGATAAGTATATCGCGGTTTTTTATATGGCTGATTTCGTGGGCAATAACCCCCTTAAGCTCATCCTCACTAAGGAGGCTTAATATCCCTTCTGTGCATGCTACAATACCATTTTTAGGGTTTCTGCCGGTTGCAAACGCATTGGGCTGTGGACTTGGAATAATATACACCTGAGGTTTTGGGATTTTTGCAAGATGAGCTACTTCCTCAACCATTTTATGCAGTTTTTTATGTTCTTGTTCAGATGCTGGCTTTGCCTTGTACATCCAAAGTACAATTTTGTGGCTGAAAAAGTATGAAATGCCATTCATTAATAATACTATTATAAATGCTATAACAAGCCCGCCAGGTCCGAAAAGATTTCCAACAAAAAGAAGTACTCCTGTAAGGACGCCAAGCAAAAGCACAGTTTTTATTCTGTTATCTATGGCCATGTTTTCACCCTTTTAAACCACCTGTTAAACCTAAAATAAGTCTTAAATAGGAAAAAAGAAGTAGTATAAAAATCTTATATTTAAGCTTTAGGAATCTTACTTCTTTTTCTTGCTTCCGCCACAGCATCCAGGCATATTCTCACCCTTTTTTCTGGCTTCGTCTTGGCCCACCAGCCTTATAGACAGCCTTTTGTTTTTGTTTTTTTGCATTCCCCAAAAAATCATAGTCTTCATCAATACTGTTCAAATCAACAAGCTCTATCTCTTCTTCTGCCACAAGACCATTCTGCCGTTTTTTGTTGTTTATATTTTTTATGTTTTTGTTTCTACAAGACTCAAAATATGTATTAATGCCTTCTATATGGCAGAGTGTGGTGTTTCTATAAAGCCACTCCCTGAAAACATTGTCAATTTCTACGCCATGCATCTGAAGTCCTGAATAAAGCCTTCCATAAATAGCCCTCCCTTCTTTGTCAAGGTCCGTAAGAATTACCGCGCTTCTTGTAATTGTTGAGGCGTCTTCAATCACTTGAAAAATTGGTCTTCCGGAAAGCGTCATGATTCCCTTTATACCAATTTTTTCAAGAGCGCGCCTGTCTTTCTTGCCTTCTACTATTATGAGCTTGTTGGACTCTTTCAGTCTTTCAATCCATTCTGATAGGTCAGAAATCGTTTTCATAGTCAATCAATATCTTATTATGATCAAACTCAAGTTTTGGTACTTTCTCTAGAGGTACAACTTTAACATCTTCTGCGTCGTCTCCAGCTTTAATTTCTCCACCAACTACATCCGCTATAAAAACCGTGGTTATTGCATGCCATCTCTCATCTCTAGAAGGGTCGCTGTATGTGTATAATTGCTTTTCAAGTCTTATATCAAGGCCGGTCTCCTCTTTTGCTTCTCTTACAGCGGCATGTTCAAGCGTCTCATCAACCTCAACAACTCCTCCAGGCAGCGCCCAGCCAAACGGCGGATTTTTTCGTTTAACAATAACTATTCCGCCTTTGTAGCGGATTATTATGTCAACTGTGACTACCTGTTTTCGCATAGTCAATAAATAAAAGATAATGTTTTTAAAGTTTATTATTTATCAAGATATCCCTCATATTTCTCACATCTTTATCATCTAACTATGTAAAATAATAAAGGAATAATTAAAAACTAAAAATCAAAATTAAAAAAAATAATAAAAATAAATCCATATTCCTTTCCTATATGCTAACAATCAGCACAATTCTCAAACACTACAAGCGTAAGGGTATACAGGATGAGATGCTTGAGCTATCAAAAGATAGGGAAGTAGCAGTTAGATACGGTGATTCAGGTTTTGGCAAGAGGCCGAATACACTGCATTATCCAAGAGACATTCTTGAATTTGCAAAACAAGGTGCAACGAGCTTTCATGTTTCTGAGGAACACTGGAGCAATGTGTATCAGCTAAGAACTGATCTCCGCAAAGACGAGCTTGACGCACTTCGAACAGGCTGGGACCTTGTGATAGATGTTGATTGCAAGGATTTTTTGCTTTCAAAAATAATCTCCAGCCTAGTGGTAGAATCATTAAAGGAGCATAGCTTAAGTAGCATATCAGTAAAGTTCAGCGGGAACAAAGGGTTTCATATCGGTGTTCCTTTTCAAGCGTTCCCTAAGACAATACATGATAGGGAGATAAGATTATGGTTCCCAGAGGGTCCGCGCAGAATCGCAGCATATCTTATTGATTATATCTTCAGAAAGCACATCTCTTTAAAAGGAGATACGGTTATTTTTGGTGACAATTATAAAATGGCGATTTCCGAGATAGCCAAAAAAACAGAGAAACCTCTTGAAGAGTTTTATATCACCTTATGTGCAGAATGCAAGAGAGAGATACATCCACACAGGGGGTATGAATTTATCTGCCCAAGGTGCGAGACGCGGAAGACTGGCATTGAAGAGTATCTATTGTGTCCCTCCTGCAGTTCTATAATGGAGAAATTTGAGGTTTTGCAGGGATGTGACTGTGGAAGCAAAAAGTTTGAAAACAGATTTAATGTATCAGCGCTGATAGAAATTGATACAATTCTTATATCTTCTCGGCACCTTTATCGGATGCCTTATTCGTTGCATGAGAAGTCGGGGTTGTGTAGCGTTGTGATTGAGCCTGGGAAAATAATGGATTTTGAAAAAGAGCAAGCGCTTCCTGAAAGGGTTGACACAATCCGCAAGTTTCTTGACGCAACCAATACAAAAGAGGGGGAGGCTGCAGCGCTTGTTTTACAGGCGTTTGATTTTACAGCAAAAGTTGAATACAAAGAGGCCAGCAGGGAGTTTGAATCTGTAGCTGAGGCGGTCAATAAAGATTTTTTTCCGCCGTGCATAAAAAAAGCGCTTGGCGGGGTAGATGACGGCCGAAAGCGGAGCCTTTTTTTTCTCATAAATTTTCTACAGTGTGTTGGTTACGGAGACCATGAAATAGAGGGCATTCTCTATGAGTGGAACAAAAAAAACAGAGAGCCATTGCGAGAGGTGCTTATAAAAGGGCAGCTTAGATACAGAAAAAATTCTAGAAAAGTTCTTCCTCCGAACTGCGACAACTCAGCGTACTATAGGGATATTGGTGTATGTGTTCCGGATGCGTTTTGCCGCAAAATAAAGAATCCGGTGAACTATGCGCTCTTGAAGGCGAAAATGGTGCAGCAAACTGAAAAACCAAAAAGAGAGAAGCTTACAGAAGAGCAGAAGGAGATGCGGAGGAAGTTCAGGAAAAAGCAGAAAGAGTCGGAGGCATTCTAGCATAGTTGCGTTGTAACGACCCTCTTGATTTTACAGTATTGGCGATGCAATTATAGAGCAGAACAACTCTCAAAAATAAAGAATAATAAGAAATAATAAAAAATAATAAAAAATAATAAGGAGCAATAAGGAATAACAAATAATAACAAACAATAAAAATAAAAACAAAGGGTGACAAGAAGTAACAAGAATGTCTTCTTTTTAAGCGAAAGTGTTATAAACTTACTTTCTTAAGAAATGCTTTATGAAGATTACTACACCCTTCATACTTTTGCAGTTGTTCATCGTGCTTTTCGTTTCTCTTGTATTTGGAGAGGAACAAAGCATATACAATACAGAGTACCTTATTCTGGAGAACAATGTGAGCTCTACTATTATGGTAACTCCCGAAATTTCTAACTATAGACTCCAAAATGTAAAAGTTAGTCTTTCTTTTTTTCCGCGCAACACCGAGCGGCAAAATATTCTATCCCAGTATGTTTACCCAAATGCTGAAGTAGAGGATTCAATAGTCTTTTCATGGAAAAAACCGCAAGGAAAGGAGCTTTCTTTTGGTGTGGATTCAAGAGTTATGATTAATGGGGGCTATAGTATGGTTACAAAAAAAGTTGATTTTCCATTATGGGAACTTCCTTTGGATATAATGGAGTATACGAAGGAGAGCGAAACAATAGACTCTAATAATCCCAAAATAAAAAGCCTTGCAACAGAGCTTGCTTACGGCGAGAGTGACCTTGCGGTTGTTGTCCACAAAATAGCAGAGTGGGTTAATCTGAACATTAAATACAACCTTAACACACTCACAGCAGAAGCAACGCAGAAGGCAAGCTGGGTTCTTGACACTCGCGAGGGAGTTTGCGATGAAATTACAAATTTATTTATTGCAACCTGCAGAAGTCTTGGAATACCTGCACGATTTGTTTCAGGTGTAAGCTATACAACGAGCGAGAACTTTGCTGAGCCTTGGAATTCGCATGGTTGGGCAGAGGTATATTTTCCAGGGTATGGTTGGGTTCCTTACGATGTGACTTATGGAGAGTTTATGTATACAGATGCAACACACTTGAAACTGAAGGACAGCCTTGATTCCAACAGAACAACAACAAAGTATGAATGGGAGGGATACAAGGTTAAGCTTGATATAAACAGTCTTGATATAAAAACAAGAGTGGTTGAATATGGCGTGCTTCTTTCACCGGATATTGAATTAATTGTCTCACCATGGAAAAAAAATGTCGGTTTCGGAAGCTACAACATTATTGAAGCAGAAGTGCATAACCTTCGGGACTATTATGTAGACAAGGAGCTAATGATTTCACAGACAGAAGAGCTTGATGTTGTAGGTGAACGCAGGCAGTTTGTCCTTCTAGCTCCTCGTGAAACAAAAAAGGTGTTTTGGATACTGAGAACATCAATATCGTTGGATCCTAATTATCTATATACTTTTGTTGTAAGTGTCTACACAACTCACAATGAAAGCGCGCTTACTAATTTCACATCAAGCAAAAAAGAGAAGGTTTATTCGCTTAGCGAGGTGAGAGACTACATATCCTTTCAGAAGAGGTCAGAATCCAAGACCTATTCAAATGAAGTGGGCATAATCTGCCAGCCAGATAGAGATGTATACTATAGAGGTGATGTTGTGGTTGTCAACTGTACATTTGCCAATGCAGGTAATGTCCCTCTCTCTGAGCTTAATGTCTGCCTAAAGGAAGATTGCAGGGTTATAAACCTTGGTATAGCTGAGAAAACGAGCGTTGTTTTTTCATTTTCTGCAGTGGAAGATGAAGAGCTTCAGATACGCGCAGAGAATTCGCAGGTTTCAAAAATTTCAACCGTTGGGCTAAATGTTTTTCAAAAGCCAGTTGTTGAGATAGCCGAGCTATCTTATCCTAATTATGTGCAGCTTGATTCAGATTTCAACATTGAATTCGTGCTCAAAAGCACGGCGTCGGTTCCGAAAAATGTTAGAATAAGGCTTCAATCCGGTGGGATAGAAAAGGAGTGGTTTATAGATAACATGAGCGAAGATAGGAAATTTATTCTGTCTGTCCAGCCATACAGCCTAACTTCACAGGCCGAGAAGTTTTCAATTATTGTTACCTACCAGGACCTTGAAGGAAGAAAATATGGAACCAGGTCTGACTTTACAATAAATGTTGAAAAACTATCAATCGCTCAGAAGTCTTCTTTGTTTCTTAACCGACTAAACGTCGGCATAAAGCACGATGCAGTAGTGCTCCTAGTGGCAACCTTTGTTGCGGGTGTGGTCGTTGGGATAATATTTATTGAACGCAAAAAAACATTTAAATAGCCAACGAGGGTTCTGCTATAAATGTACGAAAAAATAGTTCCTGATATAGGCGTATTAATTGAGGGTGTACTTAGCAAGAAATTGCAAGAGGCGCTTTCTGCTGAAGAGATTATTATCCATGAGGCTATCGTTGCGTTCCTTGAAGAGGGCGCAGAAGAGAACAAGGTAAGCTGTGTACTTGGAATCCATGAGCTTGAAAGACTAAAAGAACTTGAAAAACAGCATCATTTTAGGCTTAGATTTTGCGGAAGTCGGCCGCGTGATGCGAGTTATTTGGAAATAAACTATCTTATAAGGCAACTTGCGTTTGACGAAGGCGCGGTTCTTCTAACGCAGGATGTGCTTCAGGAGAAGCTTGCAAAAGCAAAAGGAGTTTCTGTCATTAGGATTGAGCCAGAGAAAAAACCGCTTAGGCTTGAAGGATTTTTTGATGATGAGACTATGTCCGTTCATCTAAGAGAAGGTGTTGAGCCTCAGGCAAAACGGGGGCAGCCAGGCAACTGGAGATTTGCTAGAATAGGTAGTTACGCGCTGTCAAGGGAGGACATTGAGGGCATAGCCACAGAAATAATGGAATCTGCAAAAGCAAGGCATGACGGTTTTGTAGAGATTGAGCGCCCAGGCTCGGCCATAATTCAGCTTGGAACATATAGAATTGTTATAACAAGGCCACCATTCTCAGACGGCTGGGAGATAACCGCTGTGCGGCCGGTAAGAAAGATGTCTCTGGAGGACTACAATCTAAGCGAGAAACTGAAAAAAAGGATTGAAGAGCAGGCAGAGGGTGTGCTTATTGCAGGAAGTCCAGGTATGGGAAAATCAACTTTTGCGGCTGCGCTCGCAGAATACTATTCATCAAAAAACAAGATAGTAAAGACAGTTGAAGCACCGAGAGATCTTGTGCTTTCTGAAGGAATAACTCAGTATGCGATTTCGCATGGCGACGCACAGGAGATACACGACATACTACTTTTATCAAGGCCTGACTATACCTTTTTTGATGAAATGCGGAACACAGAAGATTTTAAGCTTTTCGCAGACCTAAGACTTGCAGGGATTGGCTTTGTTGGTGTAGTTCATGCCACAAAAGCAGTTGACGCAATCCAGCGGTTTGTCGGCAGAATTGAACTTGGCGTTATCCCTCAAATAGTTGATACAGTTATATTCATAAAAAACGGACAGGTTGGAAAGGTGTTAAGTCTTCAGATGGTTGTGAAAGTGCCAGAAGGCATGACCGAAGCAGACCTTGCTAGGCCCGTTGTTGTCGTGTCAGATTTTGAGTCTAGGAAGCCCGAGTACGAGCTTTACTCGTATGGCGAAGAGACAGTAGTTGTGCCTGTCACAGGCACACAAAAAAATAGTCCCGTCTCTGAGCTTGCGAAAAGGCAGATAGAGCAAGAAATGAAAAAATACTGCGATAGTCTTAGAGTTGAGATGACAGGAGATAATAGGTGCAGGGTTTATGTCCCTGAGCACAGGATTGCTTCCATTATAGGAAGGCAGGGACAGACAATAAGTGAGATTGAAAAGCGTCTTGGAATTGGTATTGATGTGGAGGAGCTTGCGCCAATTGCAGCAGCAAGCCAGGGCACAGGGAAAGGCATCCCTTACAGTGTAAAAATTGGAAAAAATGTAACCTTTATTGTTGACTCTGCATATACAGACAAAAATGTTTCAGTAGTAGTGAACGGTGATTATCTTCTTACTGCAAAGGTTAGCAAAAAGGCGCAGATAAAAATTAAAAAAAACAACAAGATAGCAAGAATAATTATTGATGCGATTAATACAGGCGAAACAATCGAGCTTTTTGGCTAATCATTACTGGCACTAGAATTACTTTATGATTCTTTGCAGTGTCTTTAATTTATCGTTAGTCGGTGCCCTTCAGCTAGGTATTTTTCACATGTCGGAATTTGAAGAACGAACCTTCCGCCTTCTGTTTTGCGCGATAATACATTGTGCATGTAGAATACAGAGCCACTGTTAAGTCTAACTAGATGGTCAACAAATGTGCTTGGAACAAGTGGCGTCCTTTTCATATTTTGGTAAATAACTATCTGGTAGGCTTTTTTCACATGGGAAATCTCATCTTTATCCTCGTAGTTATCTTCGGCTCTTTCCACAATTGAAGTTGTTATCCTAAGCTTTCTTTCTTCTCTGCTGTCAAGCTGGGTTGTACATGCATGTAGTAACTCATTTAGTATCATCTTCATCTGCAGCAGGTCGGCGTATATAGTGCACTTTGCTTTTGTAAAATATGTTGAAAGCTGGATGCCCCTTTCTTCAAATTCTCTTTTGTGTGCACTCAGTATCTCCTTTAGTAGTATTGAAGGGTCAATATAGTCTGGATGAGAGACTTTTGTAAGGTATCTGCCGCTGAGCTCGTCAAGCTGTTGCTCAAGCCTGCTTGTTTCTTCAACTATATGAGGTATCACATCTCTAAATGACTTTTCTTTTTCTTCAAGGCTGAGTTTGCTGTTGCCCAGCACTTTTTGTATCCTTCTTGCATAGGCACCCACTACTATTATAGGGTTTCTGATGGTGTGGTGGATTTCGTCAATTATTGTTCTGTATATAACCTCAAGGCTTAGCGAAGTTTGCTTTGCAGCGTTCTCTTTAAGCATGCTTATTTCAGCCTCAAGTGCAGCTTTCTCCATTATCATCTCCTGCTGTGTTGTCTCAAAAAGGCGTGCATTTTCATTTTTCTTTTTTAGAATTCTTTCATATCTTAATGCAACATGGGTTGCTATGATTATAGGTGAATCGTAAGGATGAATATTTCTTGGAATTCTCTGGTCATGCTCATAAAGCCTATTGCCACCGACAATTGCAAAAACCTCACCCTTGCTTGTTGCGATTGGGATAAGAACAAAATGTCTTGTCCTAAAAAGCTTAACTAGTTTTTCGTTTTCGTCGCCTACATTGGTTCTATGTTCTTCTTGTATGACCTTTTCATAATTACTCTCTTTAATATTATCCTCAATTCCCTCCTTAAGATAATCTTCGGCAAATACAATCCTCCTGCCCATCGATTTTATTGCACATCCTATCAGCGAATTTGTAATTTGTCCGTCTCTCCATACCTGGCCGCTGAAACCCTTTGCCCATTCATTAAGTTCGCTGTCTGTCTTGGCATTTGTTCTCTCTATTCTTTCTATAAGATTGAGCTCAGGAAGTCTGCATATAGTTTCTTGGTGTTTTTCCCTTGTGATGCTTCCAATGGCTCTCTCAACATACCATCTATTTTCAGACTGGTCAACAGCAATAAAAAAAACCTGGTTGAAGCCGTTTTCATATCCGCACAAATAAGAATGTCCCACGAGCGTGGCCATGACGATATAATCGTGGTCGTTTGGCTTGTCTAGAATTTTCTTTAGAAATTTATGCGATGTTTCTACATAGTCAACTAGCTTGTTTAGCCTTGCTTGTATTGAGGTGTTTTTCAGCTCTTGGTTGACAAACTCTTTTATGCTTCTTCCACTATAAAGGTAGTTTGTTATTGCGGCCTCAAGAGATTCAAGATTTTCCATTTTTTAATTTATTATATTCTTTTAATTTATTATATTCTTATTTTAGTTTTTATTTTCGTTTGTTCTGCTTTTATGCTCTTATTATACCCGCTAAGTAGAGACAGAAAGAAAAATATAAAACTTGCGGTGCAGCATAGTTGTGAGTTTATAATTTAGTTAAGCCTTATTAAAATGCTATTGAAGCATAGATTCAAGCCTGCTTATGACAGGAAACGGACCCTCCTCAGCTTTGAATGTTTCCTTTACGGATATACCTTCAAGGTCGGCAACATTTACATGGCCGTAACTGCTTTGTATAAGATATGTTGCTTTTCCGTTTAGTGGTGCAAGCTCCTCAAGTATCTCGCGTGGGCCCATATCACTTATAGAATAAACAATAACGATGTCTGGATGCATATCCTTCATGTATTTTCTAGCGAGTTCAAGCGTGGATGCGTATGTAAGGATAAAAAAAGACCCACTTCTCTCTTGAAGATTTTCATAATGTGGTTGTTGTGCGAGGTCTCCATTTACAACAAGAACTTTCTTAGGATTGTACTCTAAATTTCCTGAATCTGTTGTTCTTTCTTTGATTTCTCTAAAATATTCTGCCGCAAAGGTCATTTAGACACCAAACAAACCCTGCTAAAATATTTGTTTTTATTAATATTGGTTTATTTGTGTTAATTTATATTAATTTATGCTAATTTATATTACTCTTTTGTATACTAATATGTAATATATGGTATTATGTTGTATGATATATTTAAATTTTTCTATGAACTCTTTCTTAAAGGACACTTTTAGTATTTTGGCTAGGTTGGTCTTTGTTTTTTGGTTTCATTTACAATTTTGTCAATCTCTATTAATCTTTTTTAATAAAGATTTATATGAAAACTTTATATAATTCTGTATAATCTCCCTTGAGATGCTTGATATAAAGTTGTTCCGTGAAAACCCTGCTCTTATAAAGAGGAGTATTGAGAAAAGAAGGGAGTTTGAGAAGCTTGCGTGGGTTGATAAAGTAATTGAGCTTGACAAAAATTATAGAACTCTTGTTTCAAAGGCACAGGAACTTAGGCAAAGAAGAAACGAGCTTTCAATGCAGATAAACATATTGAAGAAACAAGGCTCTAATGTCTTTGACCTTCTGTCAGAAGCAAAGGAGATACCAAAACAGATAAAGGAGATTGAGTCAGAGGCGTCTGCAATTGCCGAGGAGATTAAGTATCTTCAGATGAGGATTCCAAATATTCTTCATGAATCCGTTCCTTATGGCGCGGATGACTGTGAGAATGTGACGTTGCGTGTCTGGGGCACACCTAAAAAGCCTGATTTTGAGCAAAAAAGCCATGGAGAGGTTATAGAACTTTTAAAAGTAGGCGACTTTGAGAAGGCTTCTGTTGTTTCAGGAGCAGGATTTTACTACCTTATTGGGGATCTTGCACTGCTTGAGCAGGCGTTGCAGCAGTTTGCTATTGAAATTCTTGTTAAAAAAGGCTTTAAGCTTGTGCAGCCGCCATTGATGCTTCGAAAAAAACCATATGAAGGTGTAACAGACCTTTCTGATTTTGAGAATGTGATGTACAAGATTGAGGGTGAAGATTTATACCTTATAGCCACCTCCGAGCATCCTATCGCGGCGCTTATGATGGACGAGACGATTGATGAAAAAGACTTGCCTCTTAAGTTTGTAGGGGTTAGCCCTTGTTTTAGAAAAGAAATAGGGAGCCATGGTGTTGATACACGGGGTGTGTTTAGAGTGCATCACTTCAATAAAATAGAGCAGTTTGTGTTTTGCAAGCCGGAACAAAGCTGGGCTTTCCATGAAGAGCTCATTGCAAACGCAGAAGAGATTTTTCAAAGGCTTGAGCTGCCTTATAGAATTGTCAACATATGTACAGGCGACATTGGTATTGTTGCGGCGAAAAAATACGACTTGGAGGTATGGATGCCTAGAGAAAACGCATATAAAGAGGCGGTTTCATGCTCAAACTGCACAGCTTACCAAGCAACAAGGCTTAATATTAAGTACAATACTGGCAAAGGCAAGGAATATGTCCATACGCTCAATAGCACTGCAATCGCTACTTCGCGGGTTTTGCGGGCGATAATAGAAAACTTCCAGAACAAAGATGAAAGCGTTAATGTGCCTAAGGTGCTATGGCCTTATATGCACGGCGTTAAAGTTATAGGTGCAAAACCAACCAAAGAGCGAACAAGAAGAGAGCAAACAATGGAACAAGAAAGTAATAAAGCATAGTTTAATCTTTAAATTCTTCATTTGTGAATGCTTCACTTATGAAATTTTAATTTGATACTTAATCTGTAAAATCTTAATACATGGAGTCAAAATAGAACAAACATCTTAGATAAAACTTGTTCATAGAAAACTATTCATAGAAAAATATTTATTAGGTACATGAAAGAAATATTCTATTATGCAGATACCTCCTATTGTTTTTATTATCGTTGGGATTATGGTTTCTCTCATAAGCTATCTTATTTATCTAAAAGAGGGTACGATGGCACTTTTCATTTACATAGGCCTTGCGATGCTTCTTTATGGAATTGTGCGAATGATACTATTGAAAATTAAGCGTGAGAGGGAAAAATTAGAAAAGAATATGATGGACTATTTTGTTGGAGATCAAAATCCTTTCTATAGCCAGCAAAATAAAATAGTACTGATGGCTCAGCAAATGAATGAAAAAATTAATCAGCAAAATGTATATTCACTAAAAACTCTAAATCCGCAATATCAACAATATTATAGGAACAGAAGAATAGACCACCCTAATCTTCGTACTGCTAATCTTCATACCACTTCAAATTCTGTTTTAAATACGCCTTCTGTTCATTCCGGTGGTCATGCTTATCCTGGTACACATAATCCTGCTTACCCTTCTAGTTCTCATAGTTATACTTCTTCTCCGCATCATTCTCATAATACACACTCTAGTCATAATCTCTCTGGTCATCGTCACTCACAGCATCCTTATGTGCGTTATCTGGGTGGAGAGTCTAATAGAACACATACGCACCATAGCTATGTTGTTTGCAGGAGATGTAGAAGTCATAATTCTTTAAACAGCAATTTTTGTCATAACTGTGGTCATCGGCTTAGATAATAATCTTAGATAATACTTTTATATTACCTTATATTTATCTACAAATATTCATTAATATTTATTCCGTTTTCTTGTCTTAATTCTTCTGGTCTTAATAAGTTCTTAATAATCTTTAAACTCTTATTTAAAATCTTATAAAACTTAAAGATGTGTAAAAAATTTTTAATAGTGATTCTTATTTCCTTTTCTGCATGGAATATGATTTAATGCAGGTTTTAGCAGAGCCAGGGAAAAGGCAGCTTGCAGTTTTTGGTCTTTCTGCTTTATTTGGTGGAGCAAAAAGGATATGGAACACTTATCATAATGTAAGAATGGAAGAGCCTGTTGTTAGACTCAAAATGTTGTATGACAGTACTTATTTAGAACAAAATAAGCGGATACAAAAGCAGGATTTATGGTTAACAAGGGCTTCGTATCTTCTTCCAACTGGAATTGGGCTTGAGGCAGCAATAGAATCGGCCAATCCAATTGGCAATTATCTATTTGAAGGGGCCACAGATTTTGCAAGTGCTTCAGCCGGTTATATAGCGGGTTCGCAAGCAATGACTTGGCTTACAATTGGCGTAAGAAAAGGAGCAAGGGCAATATATTCTCATTTTTCCGGCTCTTCAAACAAAACAGAATAGGATAAAGAGATAGGAAGACAATGAAGATAAAGTAGATTCTAAAATTAGTTTTATCAAAACTAAAATTATTTTTTATCAATAATTAATAAAGAAATAATAGTAATAAAAAATAACAAGTAAATAAAAATTAAATAACAACAGCTTTCTACAAATTAAGTAAAAAAAATATAAACTAATAAATATAAATATTTACAAAATAAGTATTTAAATATGTTAGTATTTTACTAGTATTTAATACAATATTTTTAATACAGTATTAAAGATGAGTGGGGGTTCAGCTCTTATAATAAAATACATCCATAATAAATACATCCAATTTTTTAAATAATTAATTACAAATTAAGTAAAAAAATAAAAAAAATTATATATAAATATATTACAATTTAAGTAAAAATAATCAATATATCAAGATATGGTATAATGAAAAATAGCAACTTGAGTGAAGAAAAAAAGCAATTTCAGATAACTTAAAAAAGCAAAAATGCCTAAAAAAGAGCGTTGGAGATTATATCATCATGAGCATGAAATATTTGAAACATTAAAAGCAACTTTTGACTATCTTGAACAAAAGCATGGGCTTTCAAAAGAAGAGATACTTGACCTGGCCTATAACAATGATTATCATCTTAAAATTCCAATTAAAATCTTCTCTGGTGAGCTTTGTCCACTTGAAGCGGTTGTCAGTTTTTTAAGGGAAGCCTACAATTTGAGCTTTCATGAGATTGCGGTTCTTCTTGGCAGAAATGACCGCACAATATGGGCTACATATAAAAATTCACTAAACAAAAAAACACGCGTCTCTGAAACAGGTGTTTCTTATTCTATATCTAATGAATATTCAGGTAACGCGTATTTTATCCCAGTGATGATTCTAAACGAGCGTGGGCCAAGCATACTTGAGCTTGTCGTTGAATTCCTTCATGAGACTTCACAGTTGTCAATTAAGGATATTGCAGCATTGCTATGCAGAAGCGAGAGTACTATAAGAACCGCATATTGGCGGATTAAGAGGAAGAGGCACAATGAAAAGTAAACTTGAAATGCCTTTTTTATTATTACATTTATTATTACTTGTATTTATAGTATTCGAGCTTATTTTATGCACAAGTCTTATCTATTCAGGTTCTGGAATAAAAATCGGAAGCCAGGCGTATGTTGTGGGGGAAAATGTAATTATAATAATAGATAATTTTGATGAAAAGAGTCTTGTAATTGAAGCAAACAACAAGTACTATACTCTTGTAAATCTTACAGACCGAACTCTTTATTTTAATCCTCCTGCGCCTGGAAGATACATTGTAAGAATTGTTGACAAGGAGGGAAATATTGTTGACAGGGTGGAGTTTACAGTAACTCTACCAGTTGTTACAACAGACAAGCGCACTTACCTATTAGGCGAGAATGTGCTGATAACCTCTGATTATGATTCTGGTATTAACGCGCGCCTTATGCTTGAGACACCTTCAGGGGTAATACAAATCCTTCAGTCTCCTGGCAAAGCCACTTTCACACCCATTACACCAGGAAAGTATCATCTTATGCTTGTCAAAGATAACACAATCATTACGAAGGAATACTTTGTTGTGGAAAAAAACCTTCCTCTAATAAGCTTGGTGGACCAAAAGCAGAAAACAGTTGATGCAGAAGTAATGATGTTTCCTTCGAGCCAAAATAAGAATTCAGTAACTTCTATATCTTCACTAAGGCTAAAAATAACCCCAAAAAATAAGATTATAAAGGAATTAAACATCAACGGTTTAAGGCCAGGTAGTAATGCAAAAAAAGAGCTTCGTATAGCGGATGTAATTAGGAGTGATTTTGTCCAAAGCTATGCGATTGACCCAAGCGGACTTGAGTTTGATTCTGCCTCAATAACTATAAAAGCACACGGCACATCCCTTTACAAATGCAAAGACTGGCTGTTTGAAGAAGAGCGTTGCACAGGTGAATGGGTTCTTTTAAGAAGCGACCTTGTTCCGGGTGAGTTCTACACTCTTGAAATCACGCGAGATGACCCGGCGTTCGGTGAAAAGGGAAGAATATGGAATGTGCAAAATGGTACTTCAATAATTCCAGATGGTTCAACCAACATTTCTGTATCAATTTCCCAGGTAAATTCGAGCAGGGCATTTGTTCTTTTCGGACAAAGGATGAACTCTGCAGATGATTTGCCAAACCGCGCGGCTGTTTACGCAAAATTGAATTCGACGCACGTGTCATTTTTTAGGTATGCAAATCTCGGCACTGTTACTATTCATTGGTATGTCATAGAAGGCAGCGATATCTATGTTCAGAGTGGTAACATAAGCTATGCAAATAGTCATAGGCAGAGGGATGTTGTGCTGAGTCCAATCAATAAAAGTAATTCTATAGTAATCACCTCTGCCAGTTGTGACTCGGCGACAGATGCAGATTTTCATGAGACCTTCTGGACAGGCGAAATGATAAGCGACACTGTTTTAAGGCTTGAGAGGGGGACCAATACCAACTGCGATGGTCAAATAGGCTACTTTGTAGTGGAGTTTAATGATGGAAGCGGCCTTCAGACAGGGAACGCAACTCTCGGTGCGACAGACACTTCAACAACCATTACCATTGGCATGGTGAACAAGTCCTCCTCGTGGCTTTATTTCACTAAAAGGGCAGACGATAATGCAATTCAGATGACCCATACTGCAGTTTATGGCGAGATTACAAACAACACCAAACTAACATTCAAGCGTAGGTCAGCCACCGGCGTGATGTCTTTAAAATGGTTTGTGGTAAACATCTCGGGCGCATATGTTCAACACAATTATCATTATGTCTCGTCAACGACTACACTCATTCAAAATGTAACAATTAGCAATGTGAATCTTACAAGGAGTTTTCCTTTTATTACATGGGACAGCTCTGGTGCAGTTACTACCTACGGCATGTATTACTGGACAGCCAGACTTACAAACTCAACAAACCTTAGATTTGAGAAAAACCTTGCGGGACAGACACACAACATAAGTTGGCAGGTTGTCCAGCTTAACGCACCGATGCTTTCTATTTTCTGGAACAACGCGTCACTTGACCTTGGAAGCGGGCTACCAAGTGCAGGCAACCTTAGCAGTTCAGAGTCTTTTACATCTTATGGCGACAATTTTAATGTTACTATAGCCTGTTCAGGCAATTGCTTAAACATAATACATAACTGGACAAACGGCACAAACACGACCGGCGGGGGGATTGCGGTTGTAAATTTCACTTGTCTAAACACGAGCGTAGGTGTGTTCAACGCGGTTTTCTCGCTTAGGTCAAACAACGACACAACAGACAGCAATCTTTCTGTCACATGCGAGATGCTTCCTCAAGTATTCGTTGCATGGAACCAGTCGTATCTTGATATAGGCGTAGGGAACCAAAGTCTCGGTAACATAACTGGAAGCGCTGTAGTACTATCAAACGGAGTAAACACGGGAGTAACTCTGACATGCTCAGAAGGCAATTGCAGCCTAATCGGCCACAACTGGACAAATGGGATAGGCATGGGCGACGGAGAGGAGATAATTGTAGAGTTTGAGTGTAGCGACCTGTATCGCGGCGTTTTAAACGCGGTGTTTAACATTACCTCTAATGAGGACACAACGCCTGCACAGATTGAGGTTTCCTGTCAAATTGAAGACATTACTCCTCCGTCATCTGTAAATGGGCTTGGAGAAACGCGTGTAAGTTATAACTGGATTTTATGGAACTGGACAAATCCTAGCGATGAAGATTTCAGCCATGTAGAGGTCTGGCTAAACGGCACTTTTTATGCCAACACTTCGCTTTCTTACATAAATGTAACCGGCCTTGCTCATGCAACACTCTATCAAGTAGAAGCTAGGACGGTAGATTTGTATGGAAATGTCAACGCAACAGGCCAGAAGGATTCTGCAGTGACCTTAACAGACTCTGTGCCATCTGTTGTCCTCATTGCGCCACTGAACAGCTCTAGAGCGCCTGAGCAGTTCAGGGTGCTTAACGCAACCGTATATGATTCAGATACCTTCAGTGTATGTTTTAGTGTATTCGGCAGCAATGTATCTCCTAGCTCACAAGATCTACTTTATAGAAACTGCAGTTTTAGCAACAACACCTTTATGAATTATAACTGGACCTCTCCTTTGCTTTCGCCGGATACTAGCACAGAGGTTGTTTGGCATTTTGACAATCGCTGGGAATATGGTGAAAATGCGACATTTGTCTATAACTTTGCCAGCTCTATCCAGAATCACAGCAGAAGTTGTACTACAACATGCCCTGTTTTCCTTGAGAATCTTGGCAAGTTTGCAGGTGCGTTCAATTATTCAGGCACATCCCAGTACTGGCTTCTTGACGAGTCTTATTTCACAAACGCTTTTTCAGCGAAGACCCTTCAGCTTTGGATAAAACCCTCAACCACAGCTGGAGTACGGACTATTTATGAAGAAGGCAGCTCCACAGCAGGCATGGCGCTTAGAATAAACGCTGGCGTGCTGCAGTTTGCTACGCGCAATAGCGGCGCTGCATCACAAGTAACCATCGCAAGACCTTATACAGACACCTCAAACTGGCACTTTATTTCAGTCTCTTTTAACAACAGCAATCTTAGTATGTATATCGATGGTGTACTTGTAAACACCACCACAGCGAGCTATTCAAGCATAGCAGCGCATGCAAACAGCGGAGGTCTTGGCGCAACATACAGCACAGATGCGTTCGGCACTACTGCAACAGGCAACTATTATGCAGGGCTCATTGACGAGGTAAGGATATTAAATTATGCCCCTTCTCCAGAGCAAGTGTACTATGCTACAAAGCTAAAATACAACAAAACCTACTACTGGTTTGTAAATGCCAGTGATGCAAACACAATGGCCTCAAGTAGCACATGGCACTTTAATATAAGCAACGGTTCGGTTCACTGGAATCAGTCTGCGCTTTTCCTCGGAATAAACGACATAAAGAATGGAAACATGAGCGCAAATGCAACAATAATCTCTATTGGGCCGAATAACAATGTTTCCATCTCTTGCGAATCAGGCAGTTGTGGTATAATTGTTGCAAGCTGGAACAATGCCACTAATATGAGTGATTTGGAGACGAGGCAAGTGAACTTCACATGTATAAACAGTAGCAAGGGCTCATTTTCTGCGATATACAACCTAACTTCCCTTCAGGACAGGGAACCAGAGCAAATAATAGTTTCATGCGAGTTTCTTACAGACATAAATGTTGTCTGGAACCAGTCAGTGTTGGATATTGGCACAACAACGCAGTTTCAGGGGAGTATTACAGGGTATGCGGATATCATCTCCACAGGCGTAAACAACTATACCAATGTATCATGTGTTTCAGGCAACTGCAGCATAATAAGCCAAAACTGGACAAATGGAACGGATATTGCAGACCAGGAAGCAAAGCAGGTTCAGTTTGTCTGTAGCGACTCTTTGGCAGGCAGCATGTCTGCAGTGTTTAGTGTGGTGTCAAACAATGATACAACGCCGAACAGCATAACCGTAGCTTGTTTTGTGATAGACCCACCTCCTGGGTCGGTGATAGGGCTTGGCGAGACGAGCAAGGGCTACGATTGGATTTTGTGGAATTGGACAAACCCACCTGACGCAGATTTCAGTCATACAGAAGTATGGATTAACGGAACATTTTATGCAAACATCACCACGCAACACTACAATGCAACAGGGCTTTATCCCGGAAAAGATTATGAAATAGAAACAAGGACTGTGGATACTGCTGGCAACATCAATCTTACCTGGGTGAATGATACAGCGGTCACAGAATTTAATGCTAAGCCAAACATATCACTAATCTCGCCTTTGAATTATAGCAGGGGTCTTGAGTTATTCAGGATTCTAAATGCGACTGTAAGCAACACAGAGCCAGAGAACTTGTGCGTGATGCTATTCGGAAGCACAAGCGCATCTCCTAGCTTTAGCGAGCTTCTTTACAAGAACTGTACTTTTGTCAACAACTCATACATACCTTATCTGTGGAATGCTCCTTTGCTTTTGCCTGATGGTAATACTGAAGTTGTTTGGCACTTTGACAATCGGTCAGAGTACGGGGAAAACAACGCATATGTCCATAATTTTGCTTCTTCAATTGAGAACCATAGTAGGTTTTGTTCACTTAATTGCCCATTATTTCTTGAAGGTCAGGGGAAGTTTGCTGGAGCGTTCAATTACTCAGGCAATGGGCAGTTTTGGCTTTTGAACGAGTCGTATTTCAACAACTTGTTTTTTGCAAGAACTGTTCAGCTTTGGATAAAACCCTCAACCACAGCCGGCTCGCGTACTATTTATGAGGAAGGAAGCTCTACATCTGGAATGGCGCTTAGAATAAACTCAGGCATGCTTGAGTTTGCTACGCGCAACACAGGCGCAGCCTCTCAAGTAACCATCTCAAGACCTTATACAGACACTTCAAACTGGCATTTTATTTCAGTCTCGTTTGACAATGGAAATCTAAGCATGTATATTGATGGTGTTTTGGAGAACACCACAATGGCTTCATATGGCAGTATAAGCGCGCATTCAGATGAAGGCGCGATAGGTGCGACCAATGGCACAAATTCGTTTGGCGGGACTGCCGGCAATTATTATGCAGGGCTCATTGATGAAGTTAGAATCTTGAATTATGCGCCATCTCCAGAGAATGTTATGACTGCTGCAAAGTTTAAATATGGGCAGACATACTATTGGTATGGTAATGCTTATGATCCTTATCAGTATTCATCTAGCGACACATGGCAGTTTACAATTGCAGACAATATCTCGCCTCTTGTCTTTATCAACATAAGTCTGAACAACAGCGTAACAAACAGCTCGCGGCCATCCATAGGCTTCAACTTCAGTGAAAACTATTTTTCAGAGGCGACATGCACACTCTATATAGATTCACTACCTTATAACACTACGAGTGGCATTCACAACTGGACTCTTGCGTATCTTGTGCCCGCAACTCCGATTATAGACGGGAACCATTCGGTGAGTATAAACTGCACAGATGCAGAAGACAATGAAGGCAAGTCTGAAATTATTTACATAACCGTAGACACTCACGCACCAAAGATAATCAATCTTTCTCCAGTAGGAGGAGCATTATTTTTCAGAAATTCAGTTGTAAATATAACCGCCAATGTGACTGACAACACTAGCATTTCTCTAGTCTGGGTTAATGTAAGCTGGGACTCGGGAAGCATTCTTGGCATCATGGAAGATGGTGATGGCGATGGTATCTACAATTACTCTTTTTCAGATACCTCGCAATCAGGAAGGTACAATATAAGTTTTTTTGCAAATGATACTACGGGAAACCTAAATAACACAGAGTGGACATGGTTCAACATAAGCCCTCCCTCTGAGATTATCATTAACCTTTCAGCTCCGAACGCCGACTCAGGAGACAGTGACGGATTTATTGATTTTGTATTCAATATAACAAGCACCTACAATATCACCGAGTGTAGGCTGATTATAAACGGCTCAGTTAAAATGCTAAACACTTCAGTTGATAAAACTCTTGAGCAGCATTTCATGGCCTCAAGTTTCTCAGCACAAAGATACTATTGGAGCATAAACTGTACAGATTTGCTTGGTTGGAGCAATGAGAGTGAAACCCGATATTTTTCTGTTATATTTGCGACAAACTATAGTGGGCGCACAACTGATTTTTCGCAGGTCAATCTATCAAACATAGGTAATCTTATAATTGAGAAGCCGGGTTTTGGCATGCTTAATTTTTCAGAGACGGTCAATCTTAGTTCAGGAGCCGACCTTGACAACTACCTACTCTTTGGAGACGGCTTTGTTTCGCTTGATTCGCTCGCTTTACCTATGCTCAATAAATCTGCCTTGATAACAATCGAAGGGCTTAGTTTTATGAATACGCCTGTAGTTATGAGGGACAATGAGATATGCATAGAGCCTTTATGTAGCATAGTAAGCTATGATGCTGGAACATTAAAGTTCAGCGTTCTTGGATTTACAAACTACTCTGCATCTGCAAATTCGCGTTTGCAGATATACGACGAAAACGACCTTGGAATGGAAAGGTCAATTTATGAATCAGTCTTGTTTTTTGCAAACTACACAAACAGAACAAGCGGAGAGGAAATAGAGAATGCTATGTGCAACATCTCCTTTGAGGACTACACCGGCGATATGTCTTTTGTTGACTCTATGTACTACAACAGCAGTGTCTCTCTTTACACTTACATGCGAGTCATAACTGAACCTGGTAGTTACAACTGGTCGGTTGAATGCGTTGCAGACGGATTTGAACCACTAACTTTAACTGACGAAACCACAATATATACAGGAGAGGGTTACGAAAAGCATGGCTTCTGTACAGGAGAATATATACAGACTTCAAGCACGCATAGGCAGGGCTATTTAGGAAGGGGGGAAGTAATAAACCTTTACTGTCAGCTTCCGAAAAAAGTTGCAGAGGACGAGTATATTACAGTCACTATCATCCCTTCAAAAGGATATCCAGTTACAAAAAAAATCTATACGCCTAAAGTAATGAGGAGCGAATATGAAGTCATTTACTCGTAAGGCAGAGACAAGCATTATCTTTTTGATGGTTGAGATAGCAATAATTCTATCTGCAGCAGTCTTCGTAAGTCTTCTTATTGGAAAAACAACCGGATTTACAGGACGAGTTACAGATGATGGTTCGTTAGCGCTTGAGCAGGGAAGTCCGCTTTCAATAACTCAGATTATTGCTAAGGACGGGCGTGATGGAGACCTTGAAAGTATAATTATTCGGGCAGAAGCAATTGACAACATTGACCTCAATGATGCGGTTATAGTTATCAAAGCAGGCAATGTTTCTGCGACACTGAAGTATAGAAACGGCACACTAGAGCCTGATATTGAGAGTGGTTTCTATACGAAGTAATTTAAGTAGTCCTTAGTATTATTCGCAATAGAACCAATTTTTCATTAAAAAAATTATGAATTATAACTTAAGTAATACGCGATACCTGCGCCTATAATGGAAAGTGCACAGAAAATTATAACTGCATAACTCCATAGAAGCTGGGCAAAGTGTTTATGTTGTCCCTGGCGTTTGTCTGTGTTAACAGCATCCTCAATTTTCTTGGCATATGCAGTTTCTCCTTCAAAATCTCTTTTTTTTCTTCCTTCGATATTTTCAGTATTAATTGTGCTAATTGCAGCGTCTACCTGCTCCTCGGAAAATCCATGATTAAGCAAATGCTCCTTAATATCGTCAAGGCTATACCCCTTGGCATGATGTAGTTTTATGTACTCAATTAGTTCTTTGCTCGGCATTTTTTAAAAACTGATAAAATTAGAATATAAACTTTACGCTTTTTCCTTCTCTGATCTTTTTCCTTACCTGCCTTTTTTATCTACAACTCAAATTCCTCAATGAACCTTACAATCAGCTTATATCTCTCCAAGTACTTAAATCCTTTGTCAGTTAGGGTTATATATATTTCCCCTCTTGTCGGTAAACTCATGTATAAATTCTTTCTCTATGAGCTCTTTGTGGTATTCACCAGAGCTGCTTGAAAAAAGGTTAGATTTTCTTAGAATTGGCGTGGGCCTTATTGAATTATTGTTGTTCTTGATAATACTTTTAAAAGAGATGATAGCTGCAACACAAGCAAGGCTGAGCGAGGCTACAAGTATCATTAATCTTTTTTTCTCGGAGCCATAGCAGCGGTGTTGCGTGTTGTCGGTTCAGTAGGGATAATAGCAGTGGCTGCTCCGGCGTATCATGCTTCAAAACTTAAGTCTGCAGATGCTCGGCGATGTGAATAAAAAATATGTAGCGTGTCTCAAGAAGGGTCTATAGGCTTACCTCTATGTTTAACTTATTTAATACCCAAGCTTATTTTGTTAAATTTATCCGGGATGTTGCCCATAAAATATATAAATCGTTCCCCTTTACTGTGGCATATGATTTTCAAGGACATGCTTAAAGACAGCGAAACACTTTTCAGGAATGAACTCGCTCTTGATTTTACATATCAACCAAAGATTTTGAAGTATCGTGATAGGGAACAGCGCCATATTGCGATGTGCATAAAACCTCTTTTTGAGAAGCGAAACGGAAAAAACCTTTTCATTTATGGAAAGCCTGGGATCGGCAAGACTCTTGCAGTCCAGCATGTTCTTAGAGAGATTGAAGAGAACTATGACGAGCCGCTTGCAGTTTATGTTAATTGCTGGCAGAAAAACACAAGCTACAAGATTGCAGTTGACATCTGTGAGATTCTGGGCTACAAATTCACACAAAACAAGAAAACAGAGGAGCTTTTCAAAATTATTGAGAACATTGTAAATAAGAAGAGTGCTGTGTTTGTGTTTGACGAGATAGATAAAGCAGAAGAGCTTGCTTTTTTGTACACTCTGCTTGAGAGGATATACCGAAAGACCATCATTCTTATAACAAACCCCAAGGACTGGCTGCTTGATCTTGAAGAGAGGATTAAATCAAGGTTGCTTATGGATGTTCTTGAATTTCGTGCGTACAACGCTGAAGAAACTCGGGGCATTCTTGAACAAAGAATGGAAATAGCGTTTGTTCCTGGGGTTTTTGACAGGCAATCGTTTGAAACGATTGTTAAAAAAGCAGTTGAGCTGCAGGATATAAGGTCAGGTCTTCACATCATGCGTGAGTCGGCGATGATTGCAGAAAGCCAAAGTTCAAAAAAGATATCAATTGAGCATGTTGAGTTAGCCATAAAAAAACTTGACACAATGACCGTTAAAAGTTCTGAAGACCTTGAAGACGATACAAGGTTTATGCTTGAAGTAATAAAAGATAATACAAATAAGAAAATCGGCGAGCTTTTTAGAATTTACCAGGAGAGAGGTGGAGTTTCTTCGTACAAGACTTTCCAGCGCAAAGTAAAAAAACTTGAGGACAATGGGTTTATTGCAGTTAAGAAGATAAACGGTGGCGCAGAAGGCTCAACCTCCATAATAAGCTATGAAAAAACGCCTAAACTTACAGATTTCTGAAAATGCAAGTAATTAAAAAAAATAACTTTTGGAGCAACGGATATCTAGACCGCATAAAAAAGGGGGCCCTGTTTATCTATCCGACAGACACTATATATGGTCTTGGCTGCGATGCTACACTTTTCTCAGCAGTCAAAAAGGCAAGAAAGGTAAAAGGCACAAATCACCCATTTTCTGTAGTTGCTCCTAGCAAAAAATGGATAAGAGAAAACTGTGTTGTTCTAAAAGCACATGAAAAGTGGATTTCAAAACTACCTGGAAAATACACCTTGCTGCTTAATATGAAGAACAAAAACTGTGTTGCAAAGAATGTTTCATTCGCGGATACACTTGGCGTGAGAATTCCTTCCTGCTGGACAAAAAATATAGCAAGGAGACTTGGCAGGCCTATAATAAGCACATCTGCTAACCTCTCAGGACAAAAACCTATTAAAAAGCCAGAAGAGACGAATATAACGGTTGATTTTTTTATAGACGGCGGAACTCTTAGTGGAAAAGCATCACGAATAATTGACCTAACAGGCAAAAAAGCAAAAATGATACGAAGATAGGGCCCTGATTATTGTTTTTTATTGTTTTATCTCATCCATGTAAACCACATGTATGAAAATCTTTATATAACCGCCGTGCTTTCCACGAACAATGAAAATAAGGGGTGGGGTCGCGGTATTTTCTCTGAATAAAAAGATTTATCCACTTGATGTTATCTACAGCGCTGCTTATGTGATGCTTGATCGTGCGTACTTTCTTTTGGATGAGGAGCGTGGACGAATCAAAGTAAAAATAAGACCAAAAGAGCCCTCAATGCTCAAGCAGATTGCAGATGCATTTTCGCAGGAGCTGATAAATTACGGCTTTTATAAGAGACAACTTGAAAAAAACGCAGATATAAAGCGCATTATGTTGAACGAGGCGTTTTCGCATGCATTGGACGCAGAGCCTAGTAACCCTTCTGATCCAGAGGGAATAATGATTCCATGGGAGGTAAAGTATGGCAGTCGTAAGGCTAAATAAGTCGCTTTATCGTAGAGAAGCCATTGATATTGCAGTCAAGGACTTTAGAAGGATTGCCTCTTTTTCAATTACCGAGGGGAAAAAAGACTTTATTATAAACATTAAATCTAAGGGAAAATCTCTCAGACTTCCGTATGAGTTTGCTAATTACGTGCTTGCTGTAATGAAAAACAATTCGATGGTATAGAATGCGCAAACAGATAATCCAGAACCAGTTTAGGTATAGGCGTATAGGTGAAAGGTTTCTTGCAACAGCAGAGCACGGCGCATTTCATTTCTTTATGGAGAAAGAATTTAAGAAGTTCTGTGATGGAAGACTAAAGAACAAACCGCTTATAGAAAAAGGATTTTTTATAACTAATTCCAACAGAGAAAGAATAAAATCGTTGCTTAAAAGCAAAAAAAAGTTTCTTTCACAGGGTACATCGCTGCATATAATAGTCGTGACTCTTCGTTGCAATGAGAAGTGCATTTATTGTCATGCTTCGTCTAGGGGTATAGCTGAAAAAGGCTTTGATATGGACATAAAGACGGCAAAAAAGGTTGTTGATTTTATATTTCAGACTCCTTCAAAAAACATATCGATTGAGTTTCAAGGGGGAGAACCGCTGCTGAACTTTAATGTTATAAAATACATCGCAACTTATGCAAACAGTATAAACAAAAAAAAGAAGAAAAATCTGCTTATGACTCTTGTTACTAACATGAGCCTTATGACTCGCGAGAGGCTTAGATATCTTGTAAGGAAAAGGATAGGCATCTGCACATCGCTTGATGGGACTATGGAAATACACCAGCTTAACCGGCCGTGTTCAGATTATGAAAAAGTCGCATATTGGATAAATGCCGCTAGAGAGGAATATGTAAAGCAAAAAATAGACGACCGGAGAATAAACGCTCTGCTTACAGTAACAAAAAAAACCCTTCCTTACCCTAGAGAAATAGTAGACAGCTATCTACAGCTTGGGCTTGACGGTATACATATAAGGTTTCTTAACAAGCTTGGCTATGCGCTTGAGCAGGATAGCGCTATAGGGTACAAAAGTAGCGAATTTATAAAATTCTGGAAAACAGCATTAGACTACATAATTGATCTTAACTACAAGGGCATACATTTTAAGGAGCGCATGGCTTACATAATGCTTTTAAAAATATTCGCGCAGGAAGACCCCAACTACCTTGATTTAAGAAGTCCCTGCGGAGCTGTGATTGGACAGCTTGCGTACAACTATAATGGCGACATCTACAGTTGTGACGAAGCGAGAATGCTATCAGATGATACTTTCAAGCTTGGAAATATACATGATATAAATACCCAAGAAAGTGCTTCATACTTTAAGATAGTATCCTCTCAAAAAAGCTGTTCAATCATATCTTCATCTATAAACGATACACAGTTTTGCGACTTTTGCGCTTACAAGCCTTACTGTGGTGTGTGCCCTGTCTGTAATTATGCAGAGCACGGCTCGGTTATTACACCGGTACCACATACAAGGCACTGCCAGATATACAAGGCGATGTTTACTTATATCTTTGAAAAGCTTTCAGACGAGAAAGCACGGCAGGTTTTTAGTTCATGGCTTTCAGCACCAATTGATAAAGTTATATAACAAATTTATATAACTATCTTATTCTTATTTAAACTGTTATATTCTATCTAAGCCTAATATAAATCCAAATATATAGACACCATTACACAATGGGCAATAAACTATTTATATGCTCTTTGCCATTCAAGTAACATGGTCTCTGTACAGCTTTCTAACTATATAGCTAAGGAAATGGATAGAGGGTTTTCTGAGGAGAGTATCAGGAAGGCGCTTTTAAACGCAAAATATTCTGAGCAAGAAATAAACGAAGCGTTCATGGCTGTAAAGCAAAATGGGGTGCAAAATTCCTCTCCTTTACCATTTAAAGAAGAAGCAATTCCGTTCAGACAGCCACAGTTAACTATGCCATCCAGCAGGTCATACATTTTCTTCACAGTCGCTGCAATTATTGTAGTGGTTTTAGGTGCAGCTCTTATAATGTTTAGCGATGATAGTGCTAGTGAGCTGAAAACAGCGCAAGAAAAAGCGACTGGAGAGAACACCTCTAAAACTATTGATGAATACACTGCTCCTGAATTACTGATTGAACAATCTGAAAGAAACCGTGACCCTGATTGCGTCTATTCTATTATAGCGCGGAAATATACCTGCCTAGCCGCAGCAACAGACAATATATCTTACTGCAATGAGTTGCTAAATGATGAACTGCTTAGGGAGTGCGTGACATTTGCGCTAACCAAGCAGGCGATAATTTCGAAAGATGAAGGTCTTTGCAATGCGCTTGAAGGATCTGAGAAAATAGTCTGCCGTGCAGTTTTCGCATCAGACAAGTCGTTGTGTAGCAGCATCACAGACCAGTATATCAAAAGTAAGTGTTTATTTTTTGCCCCATTCAAATATTATTACTCAAAAAAAGATGTAGGCCTATGCAGCTCTTTGCCTGATCTTGACAGAAAGCAGTGTGAAGCCATAATCCTAGATGATGGTAGTAAGTGCCTGAAATATTTTAACGAGGAGGTTTGCTGATGGTATCTTTGCTGTCGAAAGTTTTTTATAGTAGTGTTGATAAGAACAGATAAAAAAGGAGGGTGGCACAATGGAAGACACTTTTGCGGTGGTAATCCTTTCAATAATTATAGGCACTCTTGCAGCGATTGTATATAGTTTAAGGATACTTGTTCTTTTGGATAGGAGAATAGCTAGAATGGACGAGAACATTGAGAAGATAACGCTCCGCGTGGCAAAGGAAGAAGCGAAAATAGAGCAGACAGAGCTAAAGGTAAAAAGGGAAGAGGACAAAATTCTTGCCGAAGAGAAGAAAATAGAGCGCAAGCTTGGAATAGGCAAAAAAATGGCAAAACGTGTTTAATTAAACCTTTATTCCTTATATTATTTTATTAATTAAATCGGTGGAGTAAATTTCGTGGTGAATGCATGACTTTTGAGAGCGTTCTTTCGGGCCTAAAAAGTTTAAAGGTTCAGGGGGCTGAAAATGTTGCAAAAACAGCAGTGGATGCCATGTATAAATTGCTTCATTCATCAAAGGCGCATACGGCAAAGGAACTTCTAAAAGAGCTGAGGCAAGCAGAGGCGCTGCTTCTTGAGACGAGGCCAACTGAGCCCTGCATGAGGAACGCCCTCTCTTATATCTTAAAAGACATCCCACAAGATGACCTCGTTCTTGCGACAAGAAAGCTTATTGTAAATATAAAGCAGGTAAAGTCGCATTTTGACTATGCTCATGAAAGGATTGTTGATTACGGCGCGAGAAAAATATCCAATGAGCAGGTGATTTTTACACACTGCCATTCCTCCACTGTTGTTGCAATTCTTATTAGAGCAAAGCGTGAAGGAAAGAAGTTCGAGGTCCATAATACTGAAACACGCCCACTTTATCAGGGAAGAATCACTGCAAAAGAGCTCAGCGATGCTGGGATTAAAGTTACACACTATATAGATTCTGCAGCGCGCCAAGCCCTTAAAAAAGCAGATTTGTGCCTTTTCGGTGCGGATGCTATTCAAAGCGACGGATTTGTTATAAACAAAATTGGGACAGAGCTTTATGCAGAAATTGCAAAAGGATACGACATCCCCACATTTTTCTGTACAGATAGCTGGAAGTTTGACCCAAAAAGCCTCTATGGCATTGACGAACGGATTGAAAAGCGTGCGGCCGGCGAGGTATGGGAGCACCCTCCTAAAAATGTAAAAATACTTAATCCTGCATTTGAGCGTGTTCATGCTTCACTTGTGACAGGCATTATTTCAGAACTTGGTGTATATAGACCGAGCGCTTTCGTGGAAGAGGTAAAGCGTGCATATCCGTGGCTTAATTAAAACTTTTTATCGCTATTTTATCCTTTTCTTTGCAAATATTCTTTTATGTTAGCTTTGTGTGAGTTCGCTTATGCTAAAGCCTTTCTTTGATGCAAGGCTTTTCGTTACACAGAAATTGGCACTGGTCTGCACAAGGTCGTCAAGACTCATGAAAAACCATCCTTTTTTGTCAAACCTTGCAGCAAGCCATGGTTCTGAACCATAAATGCCTGCAAAACTATTTAGCGCTTCAATTTCATTTTTTGCGATATATATGCTCTTGCCTTTTGTGGTTTTGCACTCAATTGCAAGTTTGCGAAGCGGATTCCCAGCGAGAATATCCGGACTAGGATAACTTCCTGAGCCGCTTCCGGCAACTCTTATTGCAGCCCACCCACGTTCCCAGAACATATGTATAAGCTCTCTTTCGGCATCAATACCTTTTGATTTTCTGCTCATATTGAAATGAATAAGAACTCTTCTATAAATTCTTTTTGAAATAAAAAGATTTAAATAATTATATCACCAGCTATGATGTTTGGGGTGGTGTAAATGGTCAGACGAACTATTCCGCTTGCTTCAATGGAGAAAATTCTTAAAAAATGTGGCGCAGAGCGTGTTTCAGATGGCGCAAAAGCTGCGTTAAAATCTGCGATTGAGGAACGGGCCGAGGAGATTGCAAGGAGGGCAGTGAAGCTTGCGTTGCACACTGGAAGAAAAACAGTAAAAGGGCCAGATATAAAGTTAGCAGCCAAGCGGATATGATTAAATCTTAATTTAAATCTTAATCTTCATGAAATCATGTGCGGCAAAGGTGTTTGGAAATATATCTCTTGTTTCTTCTTTTACTTCATTTACATCTTTGTATCTCTGTGAAAAATGAGTTAGTACTAGCTTCTTTACATTTGCCTGATGTGCGACAAACGCCGCCTGTTTAGTTGTCATATGTCTGTACTCACTGGCTTTTTCTTCTTGTTTGTCTGAGTATGTTGCTTCACAGACAAGGAGGTCAGCGTTTTCAGCTATATTTATGCAATTTTTGCATAGTCTGGTGTCTGCAATGTAGCCAAAAATTCTGCCTTTTACAACATAAGTGACCTCCTCAGGAGTTATGTGTTTTCCTTTGAAGCTTATAGATTGTCCACGCTGAAGCCTTCCTAAGAGTGGTCCTTCAGGAATACCAATCTCTTTTGCTTTATGGATATTGATTCTTAGTCTGTCTTTCTCAGCAAGTCTATAGCCAAGACAAGTGACATTATGCTCAAGCTCATATGCTTCAATATAAAACTCATTTGTGTCTAGAAATTTTGTTTTTGATATGTCATGCACAGATATTCTAAGGTTGCTGTTTACAGGGAGTATTTTAAGGAGCCCATAGATAGCCTCGCGAGTTCCTTTTGGACCATAAATCTCAAGTATCTCCGCATATTCTGAAGCAGCAAGAGTCTGAAGTAGTCCAGGAATGCCGAGAACATGGTCGCCATGCCAGTGTGAAATAAAAATTTTTGTAATAGAGCTTGGCTTAATTTCAGCTATTTTCATTTGCCTTTGGGTGCCTTCTCCGCAATCAAAAAGAAAACCGTGTGCGTTATATTTAAGAAAAATCGCAGAATGGTTCCTCTCCTTTGTCGGCACCATCGCAGATGTGCCCAGAAATGTGAGTTGCATGCCTTTAAGATTTAATTGTTATTATATAAAATTTATCCAATCAAAATTTATCCAATCGCAACCTTTTTAAGCATAGCCAAAAAACTAGGATTTAATGACAAAAAAGGCGAAAAGCGCAGCAGACAAGCTCTTTGAAGGCGAGGTAAAAGAGTCTATCGATTCTGAAAATATCGTGAAGCATGATGATGAATCGGATGAAAAAAACCCCAAAAAAGAAGTCAGAGACAGGCGGGAACGCAGAGATGATGAGGGGCAAACAGAGCCTGGTGAGAAAAGAAAGGATAAAACGCCTATAAAGGCATTCTTTATCAAAACAAGGGTGATTACAGAGAATTCTGACAATGCGAGAGAGCTTTACAATCAGTCAAGATATGGCACCATAATTGAGGATGGGAGGGTTCAGCTGTCTTTGCATGAGGCGTTGTGGCTTCTTGAGAAAGGCAAAATTGTGGTTTACGATTCAAAAAACAAGTCTCTTAACACAGAACTCTTTATGAGGAGATCAAAACGGCTAGAACCAAATTTTTGGATAAGATATTGCGTTTACAAAGATATTAGGAATAGAGGATATATAATCAAGACGGCCCTTAAGTTCGGAGCAGATTTTAGAATCTACGATCGCGGCGTCAAACCCGGAGAAGATCATGCAAAATGGGTAGTTTTTCCAGTGCATGAGGCGTCGACGCTGACATGGCATGAGTTTGCTGCGAAAAACAGGGTTGCGCACTCAACAAAAAAAAGGCTGCTTCTTGCTGTTGTTGACGACGAAGCTGATGTAAGCTACTGGGAAGCTAGATGGGTTAGGCCATAAGAAGCCTTTTCTGTATCTTTTTTTCTCTGTAAGAGTAGGGCACATAAATCCTTTTTCCTGAAAAAGGCTCAAATCCGCAGTAGTACATACATGTTGATAGTGTCATGGGGGTTGGTGTAAATACCTGGACATGCTCTACTGAAATTCTGTTTTTTTTGATATAATTAGCAAGCTCTTTTGCCTCGTTGATACCACAGGCCGGATGTGCTACAATCAGATACGGCACGAGATACTGCTTTTTTCCGAAGAGTTTGTTAAGTTTTTCATAACTTTCTCTGAATTTTTCAAACTCGCGTATGCTGCCTTTATTCATGAGACCCAGTACTTTCTCATTGCAATGCTCCGGTGCAACCTTAAGCTGGCCGGAGACATGGTATCTAACAAGCTCTTTTAGATATCCATCATCTTTTCTTGGGATAAGGTCGTATCTCACGCCGCTTCTTACAAAAACATTTTTTACACCCGAGATGTTTCTTGCCTTTTTCAAAATTTCTGTTATACTCTTGTGGCTGTTGTTTAGGTTTTTGCATGGTCCAGGTAGACAGTCTTTTATGCAGTTTGCATACCAAAATTTTTTCTCTTTATCATCAATTATAGATTTATAGATTATCGCCCTTTCTTTTTTTTTGCATTGCATTCCATACATATTTGCAGATGCACCGCCAAGATCATAAATAACCCCCTTAAAGTCAGGGTGTATCACCAGTTTTTTAATTTCCCTTAATATAGATTCTTTGCTTCTGCTTTGTATATATTTACCTTGTAAAAAACTGATTGAACAGAAGTTGCATCCGCCAAAGCAGCCTCTATGGCTTACAATAGAGAACTGCACCGGTTCCATCATTTTTACAATTCCCTCATAAGATTTTGGAATTCTTCTTGAATATGGTAATTCGTAAATATAGTCCATCTCTTCTGTTGAAAGAGGAACTGCTGGAGGGTACTGCAGAATATAGCAATCGTTGTAAGGCTCTGCAAGCGTTTTTCCAGACATGCATCTGTTTTTATACTGGATGACAAACGACTCAGCGAATTTTTCCTTGCTTTTTCTAACTTCTTCATAGCTTGGAAGAATTAATGCTTCTTTTGGCGCATTTTTATTCCTTATGCATGTGCCTCTTATTCCATCAATATCCTTTTTGTCCTTTAAGCGGGCTGAGATTTCAAGAATCTGGCGTTCTCCCATGCCATACACAAGGATGTCTGCGCGAGAGTCAAGAATTATTGATTTTCTGACTGCATTGTCCCAATAATCATAGTGTGCAAGTCTTCTTGTTGAGGCCTCAACACCCGCAATAACAATCGGCACGCCCTTAAAAAGCTCTTTCAGCTTGTTGCAGTAGACAATAACTGCTCTGTCAGGTCTTCCAACACCAAAGCTTGCCTTGTCCTTGCGCTTTCTTTTCATCGGTGTATAGTTAGCAAGCATGGAGTCCATACAACCGCTTGTCACTGCAAAAAAAAGCCTTGGTTTTCCATATTTCATAAAATCATGATTCTTTCTCCAATCAGGTTGATCAATTACCGCTACAGAATATCCTTTGTGTTCAAGAAGCTTCTTTATTACAGCAACGCCACTCATTGGATGATCCATGTAGGCGTCTCCTGTGATGATTACAATATCAAACATACACTTCTAGTTTATTGGCAGACTTAAATATATTTTCAACATTTTTTTGAAAATATTTATAAATAATTATTACTTCCAAGTCATTAAATTAAGTTGATGGGGTTTTATAAAAATGGGCTTGAATGTAATTATCGCAGAAGACGAGGAAGGTCTTAGATCTCTTTTGATAAGCATCTTAAATGAGCATCCATCAAAGCCAACTGTTTGCGCTGTTGAGAATGGAGAAAAGCTTGTCCATGTTTTCAGAGACGCAGCCTATGAAGGGAAAAAATACGACCTTATAATAACAGATTATAGGATGCCTAGAAAAACAGGGATTGAGGCGATAGTTGAGCTTGGTGAAGACAGGCCACCAGTCGTTCTTATGACTGCAACACCTCCTGAAAGAAAAGAATGTATGGGTCTTGATATAAAACCATGGAATACTATTGCTAAAGACAAAAAAACAGTTTACTGTCTTTTAAAGCCGTTCAGACTAAGCGAGCTTTTTGAGGTCTTGTCTTACTATTCTTCATGTTGTCCAAATTTTCAGCAGCAGAGTCAAATCGATTAGAATCTGGGCTCTTTGATGACTGTGTTTTTTCATTTTGCATCTGTTCTTTTCTCTGGTAATAGTTGATATGAAATAGCCCTTTATTCTTTACATTGAAAAACATTATAACTGCGCCCCACGCAATAAGAACAGAACTTATCGCACTGTTTAATCCCATTATAAAGCTTTCATTGCTTATATTATATCCGTTAAAGACTTTCCATACCTCAATTAAGGAATTAAGCATTATGCCAAAGAATCCAACGAACATCGCAAGAAGTGGTTGAAATAAAACATTTCCTAGATGGGTTTTTCTAATATTTATGTAAATGCTGAAGAATGCTGGAAGTGAAACAAGTATTGCGGTCACTGACATTATGGCTGCAAACTTTGGTCCGTCCTGTATAAATGAAAGCGCAAAGCACCTATCAGAAAGAACGCTGAGCACAACCACATATAGTAAACATCTCTTTTTCATAGGTTTTACATTTGCACCTGCTATATCTTACTATATTATCCTTATTATATTATAAGTAAAAATACACTCTTGATTAATTTATATAGCATCTTTTATTTAAATCTTTTCTTGCAGATAAAGATGCAGTGGTCCTTTTCATATGGTGCAAGTTCTTTATAATCAAAGACAGTCATTTCTTTTTCAAGCTGTTTTTGGACTTCTTTGAATATGTCCCTTGGTCTTTTTACAACATCTATGCTTCTAGCCTTCACAGCAAGAAGACCGTACCCTTCGTTTTTTAGAAAAATCCTGCAGTTTCTAAGAAATATCTCCACCTGATTTTTTTGTGCAATATCCTGAAAGACAACATCCACTTCTCCGACTAAATCAGCGTACGATTCCGGATGGTTGGCGTCAGCAAGCAATGGTGCGATATTTGGTCTGTTTTCAGCGAGGTAAACAAGCTCCCTTACAACTCGCGGAGCAAAATCAATCGCAAATACAAATCCTTCTCTGCCTACAATGTCAGAGACATGGCTTACTGTTGTGCCAGTAGATGCCCCAAGATAAAGTACAATCTTGCCCTTCCTTAGTCCTATGTTTGGGCTACCCTTGATAATAGTTGCTGCGAGCTTGCTTCTCTTTGGGTCCCATTCCCTGTATTCTACATTTCCCTCTTTGAGAATGTTCTCTCCATATACCCTTCTCCCCGGAACAAGGTTCTTTGTGTATATTTTTTTCCCATCTTCAAATACCTCAAACACCTTTGAAGGTTTCATTCTATCTTCATCTCCAGTTCTTGTCTAAGCTTGTCTCCGATGAATTGTCCTTTGAAAAAGTCCACTTTCACAGCGATGCTTATTTTATCTGAAATTGCCCTTGCTGCTTTACCCTTATTCTTTGCCTTTTGCAATAAGGGATGAATAAGAATAATACCATGTTTTGGCGCCTTTGTTTTGAACTTCATATGTCTAAAAAGGGCTCTTTCTGCGCCCAAAACCTGTATTGTTGTTGAGGTCATTGATGCAAGCCTTTGTAGGCTGCCGGCGTGCGACAATAGTTTTGCTCCTACTATCTCTCCTGCGACTGCCGAGAGGTTTGGACAGAGTTTTTTCATCTCTTTTTCTATGTACCTCTCAAGTTGCTCGCGTTGTCTATAAAGTGAAAATATCTCTTTTGCAAGCCCTACGATTGCGTCAACATCTTCCTGAGGCAAATCGGCCCCCATTGATTCCTCTTCTCTAATACCAACTTCTTTTAGAAGCTCCTCTTTGTTTTTTGAAATAATAAGTTCTGAGAACTTTTGATGGCTCTCGATGCTTTTTGAGAACTCTGGGTTGTAGTATTCATACCATTCCCTAAGCCTTTTTGCAAGGATGTTTGCAACCTTGTCAATTTCATCAACAGCACTTACTGCCTGAATAATCATTGTATCCTTTTTGACAGACTCGCGTATGCGCTGTTTTGTTATAGAAATACAGTCTTCTCTTATCTTTTGTTTCGTTGTTTTCAGATTTTTTGCTTTTTCTTCCTTTTCCTTCTCTATACTTTGATGTAGATTGTTTTGTTGCGTGTCTTGTTGCATATATGGTGAGTAACTATAGCATGTTTAAAAAGATTTGGCACTATCAAGCTTATTACTTGGCTTTATTGCGTTTATGTGGTTTTATCACTTATATTTTATAGTTTTTAATAATAATATAAATAATTCTACTAACTTAAAGGCACCGTTCAAAATCTCGTTTTCGGTCGGTTTAACATCATGTTGGCACTTTTCCATTCAAATCAAAATATCTGGTTCTCCGTATGGAACAACTCACCTAAAACCCCTATATTATTCCTGAATGTGCATACGCGGTGGATGCTAACACACTTTTTGAACGGTGCCCTAACTTAAAATACTACTAATTTAATATACTAATAATTAATATATACTAATCATAATTAATATATTATATAATACTATTACTTATAAGTTATCACACCTAAACATAAACTATAAAAAGCCCCTCTCTCTTCACAATTTAGGGAGGGTTAATGCTTGAAGTAAGGATTCACGGCAGGGGCGGTCAGGGAGCTGTGACTACAGGACAGATTATGGCCATAGCTGCGTTCTATGATGGTAAGCAAAGCCAGACCTTTCCGATGTTTGGAGTTGAGCGTGCGGGCGCTCCTGTGCAAGCGTATTGTAGAATATCAAACAAAAAAATAAACATACGGTCGCAGGTCTATCATCCTGATATTGTCCTTGTTCTTGATTCAAGTTTGCTTGAGGCGGTAGATGTTACATCAGGGCTTAAGGAAAATGGCGTTTTGATAGTAAATACAAACAAGTCTAGGGAGGAAGTGATAAAATATCTTGAATATAATCATGAATATACTGGGCGGTATGATGTGCATGTTGTTGATGCTACTAGCATTGCACTTGAAATATTCAAAAGACCTATTGTTAACACACCCATGCTTGGTGCTTTTTCAAAGATATCAGGTATAGTAAGTATAAAAAGTTTGAAATTGGCGGTTGATGAGGTTTTCAGCTCAAAAGGAGCGGACATTGCAGAATTAAACAAAAGAGCCATTGAAGAGGTATTTAACGCAACAAAGTGATGAGCCGTATGAAGCGCCCAAGTCTAAGATATAAGAGGTATAATCTCTTACATAAGCCAATACATAGAAAAAAGGATATGCAAAACGAAAAAATTCCGCAAAAACATATAACTAAACATATAACGCTAGGTGCCCATATACCATATCCCGGAAACTCGCTTGACAACAAGACTGGTAGTTGGCGTGTAATGAGACCTATAAAAGACCCTAAAAAGTGCACAAGCTGTGGTTTTTGTTGGATGTTCTGTCCTGATACGGCAATCACAGAAGATTTTGAAATAAAATATGACTACTGTAAAGGTTGTGGAATTTGCGTCAAAGCCTGTCCATTCGGTGCGCTTGCTATGGTAAAGGAAGAAAAATAAAGAGATGAATGAAAGGATAAAAGGCATTGTAAATGTGTATATATATAAGTTTGTGAAGATATTTTTATAATATTTGTATAATACTTGTAACAGACAAAATCAAAATGAAGAGTGGGAAAATAAAAGAATTGCGGAAAAAAGCAAAAACTAAGTTTTATGCAAAAACAAGACAAACGAGGTCCAAGTCAAGTAAACCCATTTCCATTTATATTCCATGCCCAAATCCAGAGGTTGCAATAAGAATATCTAAGCATCTTTTACACGAAAGGCTTATTGCTTGTTCAAACATATTTCCTGTGAGAAGCATGTATTGGTGGGAAAGCCGTGTTTTGAAAGACCAGGAGTTTGTCATACTTGCAAAAAGTATAGATACAAACTATAAAAAGATAATAAGCGAGGCAAAAAAACATCATCCATACGATGTTCCGCTTATTGCAAAATTTAATATCGAAGTAAACAAGGAGTATTTGCAATGGCTAAAAAAGGAGACACTAAAGTAATAGAGGCCTCTACGGCGGTGGCTTTAGGGGCGAGACTTTCAGAGCCTTCTGTCATACCTATGTACCCTATTACTCCACAAACTCATATAGTAGAGAAGCTTGCAGAGTACATAAACAACGGAGAGATGGCTTGCGAGATGATTCACGCCGAGTCTGAGCATGCAGCCATATCAGCATGTCTTGGTGCAAGTGTTGCAGGCGCAAGAACATTTACAGCCACATCTTCTCAGGGGCTTGCTCTGATGTTTGAGGTGCTGCCTATAATATCAGGGATGCGTCTTCCAATGGTCATGGCTGTTGCAAACCGCGCACTCTCCTCTCCTATAAACATCTGGAACGATCATTCAGACACAATTGCATGTAGGGATTCTGGTTGGATTCAGCTATATGTTGAGTCTGCGCAGGAAGCATTGGATACAATTTTAATGGCTTTTAAAATTTCAGAGAAAGGCCTTCTTCCAGTAATGGTTTGTCTTGACGGATTTACGCTTAGCCATGTATATGAACCTGTGAGCATTCCTTCGTTGCAGCAGACACGGAGATTTCTGCCTAGATTTAAGCCTGTTTATCCAACACTTGACCCTAAAAAGCCGATGACTTTTGGTCCTGTTGCATTTCCTGATACTTACATGGAATTCAAAAAAGCAGAGCATGAGGCGGTATTATCTTGCATGAAACTTGTTCAGAAAACAAACAAGGAGTTCAACTCAGGATTTAGACGCTCTTATGGCGACGGTGTACTTGAGCTGTATAGGATGCAGGATGCGCAGTATGCGATTCTTGGTATGGGAACTTTATGCGGTACTGCTCGGGAGGTGGTCGACGAACTTCGCAAATCAGGCAAAAAAGTGGGACTTATAAAACTAAAATGCTTTAGACCGTTTCCTGCTGAGGAATTAAAAAAAGTAGCAACGGGCTTGAAAGGCATTGCAGTTATAGATAGAGATATTAGCTATGGTTATGAAGGCGTGCTGTGCACTGAAGTAAAATCTGCGGTAAACAATCCATCTATTAAGGTGAGTGGGTTTATCGCAGGATTGGGTGGTAGGGATATAAAACTGTCTCACATTAGGCACGCGATAGAAATGATAGGAAAAAGAGACAAGGAGTGGTTGCTATGACATCGCATCATATTTTTAAAGAAAGAGACTTAAAAGAACGGTGCCTTTATTGCTCAAGGGAGCTTGACATGGATAATTTTAAAAGTGTTTTTAATATTGAAAAGCACTACAAAATTGTCAAATGTGATTGTGGAAAAACGACAAAAGTTACAGTTGGATTTGTAGGGAGCGGACATGATACATGGAGCAAGCCAAGTGTAGAACCGCCAAAAGCACCGCTGGAGGTGCAGGTTAAGGCGCTGAGCGTATAAGAAGACTTCAATATACCTAATATATAATTTATTCATATTAAAAATAATAAACCCTATATACAAAAAACCCTATATACTATACAATTATTATTCATATATTAAAGTTTTATACCGATTAAAAAATTATTTATTAAGAATTGTTATGATAAACAAGGAGAAAGGTTAAAAACAAAGATTTGGCTATACGCTCAAAATGAAAGAAAAGATAAACGGTCTTCCAAGAGAGGAATTTTTTGTGTCAGGCCATAGGGCGTGTGCAGGCTGTGCAGAGCCTCTTGCAATTAGATATGCCCTTAAAGCATCAGGAAAAAATACGATTGTTGTAAACGCCACAGGTTGCTCTGAGGTATTTTCTACACCATATCCGCAGACAAGCTGGAAAGTTCCATGGGTTCATGGTGCTTTTGAAAACGCAGCAAGCATTGCATCTGGGATAAACAGAGCATTAAAGATGCAGGGGAAGAGGGACAAAATTAATATCATTGTTTTTGGCGGAGACGGCGCAACATTTGATATTGGGTTTCAATGGATATCTGGAGCATTTGAACGCAAAGAACGGTTTCTTTATATCTGCCTCGATAATGAAGCATATATGAACACAGGGATACAGCGTTCAGGCTCAACAGACAAGTTTGCGTCAACGACTACAAGCCCTGCAGGCAAAAAGGTCCATGGCAAGCAGGAGTACAAAAAACCGCTGCCGACCATCTTTGCGGCACACGGCGTCTATGTGGCAACAGCAAATGTTGCCTATCCTCAGGACTATTTTAAGAAAGTTGAGAAGGCACTTGGAATAGATGGGCCGAGTTACATCCAAGTTTTCACTCCATGTGCCACAGGCTGGAGATACCCTTCAAACCTCACGATAGAAATTGCAAAAATTGCGTTTGAAACAAAAGTTGCTCCGCTGTATGAAATAGAGAACGGAGTTCTTGCATTTTCAAAGAAGCCTTCTGAGCCAAAGCCCGTGACAGAATACCTAAAAATGCAGGGCAGATTCTCTCACATGACACCACAGGAGATTGAAGAATATCAGCGCATGGTTCATGAGGAGTGGAACAGGCTTCTGCAGCTTGAGTCAAGCAAAGTAAGGATATAATTATATAGTCTTAATTATATATTCCTTATTATAACATCTTAATATACCCATCTTAATTATATAGTTATATTTTATACCTACTCTCTTTCTATGCTCTTAAATTATACCCTTTATACTATTACATAAAATAAAGGCTTAGTGCCATTACGAGCATCCCACCGACCACACCGGCAAGAATTGTATGCCTATCCTTGTACTCATAAGCTTGTGGAAGAAGCTCATCAAAAACAATAAATACCATCACTCCAGAGACAAGCGAAAGCACAAAATAAATAATAAATCCATTAAGAAACTTGAAGAGCACAATAAGTGCAAGGAGTGCACCGACTGGTTCTGAGATTGCAGCCGCAAGGGAATAAATGTATGCCGTTGCCTTTTTTTTTGTGGCGTAAAATATAGGTAGTGCAATTGCAATTCCTTCTGGGATGTTGTGCATTGCAATTGCAAATGCAACGCTTATCCCAAACTTGATGCTTGAAACATATGAAAAAAAGACAGCAGTTCCTTCAGGAAGATTGTGTATTATTATCCCCAGTGTGATGAGTATGCCTAGCCGCATAAGTCTTTTCTGGGTATTTGTTCCTTTTTCTCCCTGATACTCGTGTGGAATAAAAATATCTATAATAGCTATTAAAATCATACCTGTAAAAAAACCAATCGTTGCAGGCAGGTATCCTATCTCCTTAATTCCTGTGCCAAAGAGCTCTACAAATGCAACATAAAGCATAACACCTGCAGAAAAACCCATGCCAAGGCACAGGTGTTTTGTACTAATCTTTTTGAGCGAAAGCGCGATAATCGCCCCTACCATAGTAGCGAGTCCAGCGAGAAAAGTTAAGAACAGAGCAGTGGTATAATCAGCCATAGCTGTTTTTCAATATTAATATTTATTTAACCTTTTCTATTTTTATTGATCTTATAATATTTATAAGCTTAATATTATATCTTAATTTTATAATATTACTCTAAACCACGAAATGATGCTTTTTATAATACCTTTTTTTGTCGCATGTCCCATAACTACAGACATTATCACTGCACGCATAAATTGGATATATAAGAAATATGCTTATAGCAATCAATAAAACTAGTTTCATAATACCTGTACCCCCTATTTTATGGTTATAATTTACACTTATAAATGTTTGCCATTGTAGCGAGGCACACTACCCTATTACAGTTCCAACAAAATTCTTCCCTATAATACATTTTCTCAAATTTTTTAGATTTCTTCCATTTAATATTATAACCTGCAACCCTGCATTCATAGCTTCTTTGCTTGCTTCAGGGTCAAAAGGCACATTTTTTCCAGGCACCCATTTTTTGCCAATAAGACGGAGAAAACCTTTCCAACTAATTCTCTCTATTTTTTTTGCATCCTTAAATATCCTTGGATCTTTCTCATAAACATAATCAATGTTGCTCATGTTTATTACTCTCTTCGCTCTAAAGGTGACCGCAAGCTGGACCGCGTCCATGTCTGAGCTATGTCCAGGTAGGTACCCTGCTCCAACAATAACTCTTTTATTTGTTCCAGCCATTTTTTTCGGGTCGCCATACACCTTTTCATATGCCACATCAGAAAATATACTCCTTACAAGCTCTGCGTTTAGCCTTGTTGCAGCGATTCCAAGCCAGTCTAGGTCGCTGTCTTTGACCACTGCTATGTCTTTTGCAGCATTTTGGTATTCTCTGCAAATTTTTCCGCCACCACACACTATGACTACTTTTTCGGTCTTTGTTACATCTAATATAATCCTTCTGAATTTTCTAAGAAAGACCTTGTCAACTTTTTCAGGTACGATTATCGAGCCACCAAGGGATATTACAACAGTCATTATTTCCTCAGGCCATTTACTTTTAAGTTATTAAATTATAAGATATTTTATACATTACTTATTTAATCTTATTCTTATGTTTTAATCTTTTTTTGTAGTTAATATTTATTTGTATCTTTAGTTGTTCTAAAGATATGCACCTTTATCTCTTCTTATTTTATCCCACGCTTATCAGCGTAGCGCCCAGTATAATCAATGTAATCCCTGACCATTTCATCAAATTCATTTTTTCTTTTAGATACTTTACTGATAATATGCTTATCCAGATGTATTGAAGCGACACAAGCGGATACAGTATAGACAGCTCAACTGCGCTTAAGACAGAGAGATAAATAATAGTTGAAACTAAATATATAAGACTCCCATAAAAAAAGAATCTATTCTTTAATATCCCACTGTAAGACAATGAAAACTTCTCGCTTGAAAGTTTGAAAAACAAAGAGCCGATTGCTCCTGTGATTGTGCATGCAATGACGCCAATTATTGCAATAAAACTAATCATTTTTTTCCCTCTCTGCTACCAAGCCCAATTAAAGAGACACCTCCGATGATTGATAACACACCTAAGGCTTTCCATATAGTGATTGTTTCTTTGAAAATAAATAACGCAAGAATGCTTACCCAGATATAAGAGGTAGAAACAACGGGATACAGGACAGAAAGCTCCCCATTCTTTAGTGCATAGATAATCATTACCGCAGCTACGCCGTAAAGCGCTATGCCTGTAATGAGAAAAAGATTTGAAAGCATGCTTAGGCTGAAAGTGAATTTTTGGACTCCTAATTTAAGAAGGATTTGTGAGAAGCTAGTTAGCAGCGTCGCGTTAATCACAAGGATAAATGCAATTGGTTTTGTTTTCATTTTAGTCCTTTGTTAGAATCTCGACCATTGCTGCAAACGCGGGACGGGTCACAAAAACGCCGAATGATACTCCGAGGATTGTAGTAAGTGCGAATCCTTTAAGAAGTCCAGCGCCAGCGCTCCACAGCGGAATCATAGCCGCAACAGCTACGGCATATGCGGACATAATTATGTAAAAGGCGTTTTTAAGTTTTTCTCTCCAGTTGACTACGGCACTCCTTCCTGATAAAGTCTCATCTGCAATTACAATCTGGTCGTCAACTCCGGTTCCGACAGCTACTAGTATTGCGGCAATCGCAGCGAGGTCAATGTTCCAGCCGATTAAAGCAGCCATTCCGAGTATAAGCACTATCTCAGAGAGCATTGTTATCATTATAGGTATTGATATTTTGTATGACTTATATCTTATTGAAACTATGATTGAGACCGCAATAACGCTGAGGATGACAACTAAAATTGCGTTTTCAACAAACTCTTTTCCAAGCAGAGGTGATACTGTGTCAACCTTAACAATGTTTAGTTTTATTGGCAGGCTGCCAGTTGCGAGAATTGTCTGCAGTTTTTTCATATTTCTCGCGCTATCCTGCATGGCCTCTTGAAGCGTTTCTCCTGTTCCAGGACCAGATATTGCAATGTTTGTTACAGGCTTTCCTTTTAGGTCCGCACCTATCCTTAGTGTGTCAACAAGCTCGTTGTCTAGATAAAGATCAAGGTTTTCGCTTAGATAATCAAAGCTCCCTTCCTTTATTACTTCCAGGTCTTTTGTAAGCTCAGCTTGCCTTGCGGCTGCTTCCGGACTAAGTGTTATGCTGAACTCAAAACTGCACTGATATACGCCAGAGCCGATGCTTCCGCACGGTTTTCTTGGGTCAACCGCATAGCTGCAGTCTGCACTTCTACACACAAATTTTATGTCTTGTCCTCCACGAAATACTGTGTCATTGCCTATCTTAGCTTCAAACTTGCCTTGTCTGCCTATAAGATCTTTTACTTCATCTTCGTTTGCTCCAGCAACTTCAACAAGCACATACTGGTTGCCTGCCAGGTCGTTTACAGTAGTTACAACTATATCTGATAAACCATATACATTAAGGCGTTGCTTTAGGTTGTCAATTAATAAGTCCATGTCCTCCGGACTCACTTGTGTTTCAGGCTCAAGAAGCACCCTTGTTCCGCCTTGGAGATCCAATCCCTTTTTTAGGTTGGTGGTCGGCGCGTCGTACACTCTAATTCCGATATCTTCCGCGCCAATGATGGTTTTTTCTATTTTCTGTCTTGTTTCGGTAGTGTTTATTGTTCTGTTGAGTGTAACGACAGTTCCATTTTCTAAAGTCTCATTATAGAACTCTAACTTTTCAACTAGTACCTCTTCAGTTTCATTTAGATATGTTATGTGGTACGCCGGCTTTACAGTTAGCGTGTACTCTTTGTTTTTCTTTATTAGGCTAGGCTTTCTCTTTTCTCCGGTACCCTCATATTTTGCTTCTGTCTTTATCTTTACGATATCACCAACTTTAAGGTTTTCAATTACATTGTAATAATCTTCTTCATTAGATATTTTCTTCCCGTTTATCTCTTTTATCACTTCTCTTGACATCGGTCTGTCGCTAGGCAGGGGATTTTGTATTCCCGCCGCAGCAGCCGAGCTGTTCTTTGCAATGCTTCTTATTGCTACACCATCTTTTCCAAGGCTTGGATGTATAGTTATTGCGGCAAATATAAGAAGAACTATAAGAAGTATAATTCTCCAGCTGGTAAATATTTTTTTAACCCGCCTCATTGTAGACTTCAACTCCTCTCTGTTTCTTTTCTAGGTACCATTTGAGTATGCCTACATTCTGTATCCATGTATTAATTATGTCTGCTATAAGCCCTATAAGGAGTATTGTCATTATCTGCGTAAGCACTTCTGATTTTGAGAATATGAGCACTACAATCGCCGAGGCCATTGCTGTCACGGTCATTGTAAGTCCAGTCTTCATTGAGATTATAATCCTGTCTTCAACGCTCCCTTCTTTTCTCTTAAGAACTCTTATTGTTAAAAGTATGTCTGTGTCAACGCTATAACCTATAAGCATAAGAAAAGCGGCAATGCCGGCTGTTGACACCTTAATTCCCATAAGGTTTACAAATGCGATAGTAATTACTATATCTGAAAAAGCGGCAAGAATAACAGCAATACTTGGGACAAATGTCCTAAAAATAACAAAAACAACTATTGCCATAAGGGCAAAAGCAATAATCATAGCAAGAAATGCTTGGCGAAAGAAGCTTTTTCCAAGCGTGCTTCCCATTATTTCAATGCTGTATTGGCTTTTTTCAATGCCTGTTTTTGCTTGAATTAGGTCTATTAGTTTTTGAAGTTCTTCGTTTTCGTAGACCCCTGCTTCAATAATAACCCCTCGTGAGCCTATTTTTCTTACAATAATATCCCCATTGCTTGTTTCTGCTTTAAGTTCTTCTTGCAATGACAAAAGGTTAATATTGCTTTCTGCAGCAGTAAAAGATATAGTTGCTCCACCTCGGAGGCTTACTCCTTTGTTTATGAAATCCCCTGTAGTTGCAATCTGATAGCCTATTTGGATTAGTGATAGAATAAGAATTACTATTGGTATTATAATCAGCTTTTTATACTCAGTAAAATATATCTTCTTTGCTTTTTCTTTCCAGTTTTGCGCCTCTTCTTTCGTGGCTTTAAATTCTTCTATGGTAGTTTTTTTGGAATCGTCTTTTGATTCTCTTTCAACAGATTCCTGCTGTCTGTACCTAATCTCTCTAAGTCGCCTTGCCATTATTCAGAGAATTAGGTATTTGTTTTTAAATATTATGGAAAGATTACGGCTGCGTTCAAAATCTCGTTTTCGGTCGGT